>CAZTWV010000060.1:0-16754 GCA_964618295.1 uncultured Anaerolineales bacterium
AATAATGAAAAAGAAAATTTCTGGCGGCTTCCGGGAAGTATCTCATACTGCTGACCTTGAGCTTTTCGCCTGGGGGGATACCTTGGAAGACCTGTTTGCCCAGGCAGCTGCAGGGATGTATGATTTGCTGGATTTGATCCAGCTGAATCCAATCCCAGAAGGAGATCGGGGAGAGCTTTCTCTGGAGGCTATGGATCCGGAAGGGCTGTTGATTTTATTTTTAGAAGAGCTGCTGTTTATTGTTACAGAGGAATATCGTGTTTGTGATCTCAGTGAACTCAAGATTACCCAACCTGGATCTCTTCAAGTCCATTTTATATCGCGCGAGATTGAGAGCTACAGGCGTGATATCAAAGCAGTCACGTATCATAATCTGGATATCCAGGAAACGGGAAATCGTTTTGAGGTGAGTATTGTTTTTGATATTTAGCTCCTGATTTCTAAAAAAGGTGGTTATTAATGGTTTCGATTAATGATTTGAATCAGATCAATGATTACGAGTGGGAAATCCCCATTTCTTACCGGTCAGATATGCGGGTCCCAGTCCGGATCTTCGCCTCAAGAGAGATTATCTCTGAAGTAACCCGTGACAAGTCTTTAACCCAGGCGGTCAACACAACGACCCTGCCGGGTCTAGCAGGTCCGGTATTGGTGATGCCTGACATGCATCAGGGATATGGGTTCCCAATCGGGGGTGTTGCAGCAACACGCTATCCAGACGGCGTAATTTCACCCGGCGCAATCGGCTATGATATCAACTGCGGTGTTCGTTTACTCGCCAGTCAGCTTCATTATCAAGATGTTAAACCTTACCTCACTCAGCTTGCGGATGCCCTGGATCATTACTGTCCCAGCGGTGTTGGAAAAGGAGGCCATTTACGTCTTTCGACCAATGAGGTGGAAGATGTCTGCCGGGAAGGATCCCGTTGGGCAAAGAAAGCAGGTTATGCTACCGAACAGGATCTGCGCCTTACAGAAGAAGGTGGACAACTGATGGGTGCAGACCCTACCCGGGTTAGCTCCAGGGCAAAGGAACGCGGTAGGGACCAGGTCGGAACTCTTGGATCTGGCAATCATTTTATTGAGATTGATTTAATTTATCGGGTTTATGATCCAGAGGCAGCCCGGGTGATGGGTCTGGAAGAAGGGATGTTAGCATTACAGATTCACTGCGGTTCGAGGGGATTTGGTCATCAGGTCTGTTCGGATTATGTCCGGAAGATGCAGAAAGCTGTTCACAAGTATCAAATTGAGCTTCCGGATAGGTCCCTGGTTTGTGCTCCCATGGATACACCGGAGGGTCAGGCTTATCTGGGTGCCATGCGCTGTGCAGCAAATTATGCATTTGCCAACCGTCAGGTCCTGGCTCATTTTGCACGGGAGGCTTTTGAGTCTGTGCTGGCCGGCCAGGTTGACCGCTGGCACCTTCACCAGGTCTATGATGTTGCTCATAATATCGGCAAAATTGAAACGCATCTAATAGGGGGAAAGAAAATCAAGGTCTGCGTTCACCGCAAAGGAGCAACCCGGGCTTTCGGTCCAGGAGCGGCAGATTTACCTCAGGAATATCAAAAAATTGGTCAGCCAGTTCTGGTCCCGGGAAGCATGGGAACAGCATCCTGGGTCTTGAAGGGTACAGAAATGGCAATGGAAAAATCTCTGGGTTCCAGCTGTCACGGGGCGGGGAGAACCATGAGCCGGACGGAAGCAAAACGGAGAGTCCAGGGTGGAAAACTGTTGGATGATCTTGAACGGGACGGTATTGCAATCCGGGCCGGTTCACTGAAGGGGTTGGCCGAGGAAGCTCCCCTGGCATATAAAGATGTTGACCAGGTGGTGAACACCGTCTCCGGGGCTGGGATTACGGGGAAAGTGGCTCTCCTGAAACCGCTGGTGGTGGTCAAGGGCTAAAGTATTACCTGGTGATGGGTTTGACTTTTCCTCCGGTGATGTTTACCAGATCCTCTCCTGCTATTTGAATGCTAATCCCCCGCTCACCACCGGAAATATGGATTTCCGGGAAATCCAAAATTGAAGGATCATAAACAAATTCAAAGCCTTTATTGAGCAGGGCCAGGGGAGAAATCCCTCCGGCTTGCAGGCCGGTGATCTCTTCGGCTTCAGCCTGGGTGGTAGTGCTGACTTTCTTCTCGTCTACAGCTCTGGCAAGGGCTTTGAGATTCACCTCCTGAGTTCCAGGTACAACAGCCAGGATTGTTTTACCGCGGCCTTTTCTTTTGATTACGATGCTTTTAAACACCTTATCAGGCTCGACACCAAGCTGTCGGGCGGTTTCTTCCGCACTTCTCTTTTCAGCTGGCAGTGATTGAGCTTGATATGCAATCTCATGGCTGTCTAGATAGCGGGTGATATTGTTGACGGGCATCATTTACTCCTGGACAAATAACACGGTTTCTTGTGGATCATATCACAGCTTTTCTGCTTTTCGCAGTTGGAGGAACCTTTATGATAAGATTAGCTTAATTGCTAAAAAGATGGCTCCAAAATAGTTTTCATTTAATGTAAGAAGGCTGATATGAACTCAAAAGAACGAAAGCTGGCGGAAGGACTCTTATTTTCGGATCAATATCAATTTACTATGGCTCAGCTTTATTTCCGGATGGGTTTACATCAGAAAGAAGCCCAGTTTGATCACTTTTTCCGGTCCTATCCAAATTATGGACAGCATAAATCTGGTTACTGCATCAATGCCGGATTACAGTGGCTGCTGGATTGGATGGGGGATCTAAAGGTCCGAAAAAAGGACATTGCCGTACTCCGCTCCCAGCTTTCGAGTAATGGACAGCCGCTCTTTGGGGAGGACTTTTTGGATTGGCTTCAATCGGACCCTCCATTCAGCGGGATAAAAATGTGGGCTGTGCCTGAGGGGAGGGTGGTTCACCCCAACGCCCCTCTCACTGTCGTTCAGGGTCCCCTGGCCTGGGCCCAGATCCTGGAGACCTCACTTCTTAATCACCTAAATTATCAAACCCTGATCGCTACGAAAGCTTCCAGAATAAATCTCAGCGGTCGAGGAAATCCTGTGCTGGAATTCGGGCTGCGCAGGGGGCCGGAAAAAGGAGCGAATGCAGGAACCCGGGCGGCTTTGATCGGAGGGGCGGATTTTTCATCCAATGTTGGCTCCTCCTATTTAATGGGGGTGGATCCCAAAGGTACCCACGCCCACAGCATGGTCCAGGTATTTATGGCCCTGGGCGGTTCTGAACTGGATGCGTTTGAGGCTTATGCTGATGTATTTCCAGATGATTGTGTTCTGCTGGTGGATACAGTGGATACATTGGACAGCGGAGTGCCAAACGCAATCCGGGTTTTTAAGAAACTCGAGAAAGAGGGGCACGCTCCTGTTGGCATCCGGCTGGATTCGGGAGATCTGGCGCACCTCAGTATTCAAGCCCGGAAAATGCTCGACGAATCAGGTTTTCCTGAGACATCGATTATCCTTTCAAACCAGCTGGATGAGCTGACACTCTGGCAGATTTTGACCCAGATCCAGCAAGAAGCCCGAAATTTTGATGTGGATCCAGAGCGGGTGATCAGCACCCTGGTGTATGGAGTTGGAACCAGTTTAATCACTTCCAAAGGACAGGGTGCCCTGGATGGAGTTTATAAATTAGTTGCCGTACGAGAAAATGGATCCTGGACTCCAGCATTGAAAATGTCTGAAAATCCGGCAAAAATTCCCAATCCTGGACATAAAAAGGTCTGGCGGGCTTATGATGAGCGGGGAAAGGCAACTGCGGATGTGATGAGTCTTGATGATGAAGACTTGCAAAAGCAGGATGAGTTTATGATTCACCATCCCTCTGAACATGCAGTTTGCAGGACTTTAAGAAAAGAGGAACTCTCGGCAGTTGAACCCCTGCTGGAGAAAGTCTGGGATGATGGGAGCCAGGTTCAGGAAAGGAAAACCCTTGAACAAATCCGGGGCCAGCGGATAGAGGACCTCAGTGTTCTGGATCCGGGTGTGCTCCGCCTGACCAATCCCCATATTTACCACGTCTCATTGACTGAACGGCTCTGGAATATTAAACAGGATCTGATCCAATCCTACCAGGCTTGATATTTTCTACAGCTAGAATAGCCCCTGGAGAAAACCATGCGCCAATACCTGAATTTAATGAGAAAGATTCTGGAGGATGGGGTCCAGAAAGGTGATCGGACCGGGACGGGGACCCGGTCGATCTTTGGGGCGCAAATGCGTTTTGACCTTTCCAAAGGATTTCCCGTCCTGACCACGAAGAAACTGCATCTAAAGTCCATCATCCATGAATTGTTGTGGTTTATTCAGGGGGATACCAATACCACTTATCTGAAAGACAATCAGGTCACCATCTGGGATGAATGGGCTGATGAAAATGGAGATCTGGGCCCGGTGTACGGAGCGCAATGGCGCTCCTGGAAAACAGCAGAGGGGAAAACCATTGACCAGCTGGAACGGGCAGTTGATCTCATTAAGCATCAACCAAATTCGAGGAGGATCCTGGTCAGCGCCTGGAATGTGGGTGAAATTGATCGGATGGCTCTCCCGCCCTGTCATTTGCTTTTTCAGTTTTATGTCGCAAAGGGTAAGCTGTCCTGCCAGCTGTACCAGCGGTCAGCGGATGTTTTCCTGGGCGTTCCATTTAATATCGCTTCTTACTCGCTGCTGACGCGGATGATGGCCCAGGTTTGCGATTTAGAACCGGGAGATTTTGTGCATACATTGGGAGATGCTCACCTTTATTTGGATCATCTAAAGCAGGCTGAACTGCAGTTGACCAGGGATCCGTATCCGCTGCCCGAAATGGAAATCAACCCAGATGTAAAAAGTATTTTTGATTTTCAATACAGTGATTTTAATCTGAAGGATTATCAAGCCCATCCCCATATTAAAGCTCAGGTGTCAGTATGATTCTATCGATCTTGGTGGCGGTGGATGAAGGAGGAGGAATTGGGTATCAAAACCGGCTGCCCTGGCACCTCTCCGCAGATCTGAAAAGATTTAAAAAAATTACCATGGGACATCATCTTCTGGTGGGTCGAAAAACCTACCAATCCATTGGAGGACCGCTTCCGGGCCGGCAGATGATGGTGCTTAGCCGCCAGACGGACTTCCCGGTGGAAGGCGGGGATTTGGTTGGGTCTCCGGAAGAAGCATTGGATCTTGCCCGGAGCCGAAGGGAAGATGAATTGTTTATAATCGGTGGGTTTGGATTATTTGAGACATTTCTACCGACCGCGGATCATCTTTACCTGACCCGGGTTCATACCGAAGCCGAGGCGGATGTTTTTTTTCCAGACTGGAACGAGAATGACTGGGTGCTGCTTTGTGAACAATTTGTACCGGCAGACCCGGATAATGACCATGATCAGACCTTCAAACATTACAGGAAAAAAGCTGCTGAAAATTAGTCTCCGGCCAGCAGGTTGATTTTTTCCCAGGGCTTGAGATCTGTCTGGTCGGCAAGCATTTCTCTGAGTTCAAAGATTTGATCCCGTAACCCAGCAGCGGTCTCGAATTCAAGGTTTTCAGCTGCTGTCAGCATCTCGTTTTCCAGGGCGGAGATGATCTTTTTCAATTCCGGAACAGGAATCTCGGCAGCGTACTCTGAACCCTTTTCGGAAACCGCTTTTTGTTTGACCCGTTCGGTAATATCACTGATAGATTTCTTGATACCAGCCGGTTCAATCCCGTGTTCCTGGTTGTAAGCTTGCTGCTTTTCGCGCCGCCGGTTGGTTTCATCAAGAGCTGTTTTCATCGCCGGAGTAATTTTATCCGCATACATAATTACCTTGCCGCGGACATGACGTGCCGCCCGGCCAATGGTCTGAATTAATGCGGTATCAGACCGCAGGAAGCCGGCTTTGTCCGCATCGAGGATAGCGACCAGAGAAACTTCGGGCAGATCCAATCCCTCCCGGAGCAAGTTGATCCCGACTACAACATCAAAGACACCTTTCCTGAGATCCCGCAGGATACCGACCCGCTCCAGGGTGTCAATTTCGGAGTGCAGATAATGGACCTTAATCCCGGCTTCTTCCAGATAATCTGCCAGATCTTCAGCCATGCGTTTGGTCAGGGTGGTTACCAGGACCCGTTCTCCTCGTTCACTGCGCTGGTAGATCTCGCCAATCAGATCATCAATCTGCCCTTCAATCGGCCTGACGACCACTTCAGGGTCAATCAAGCCGGTGGGCCGGATGACCTGGTCGATCACCCGGTCTACTTTTTTAAGTTCATAGGGACCCGGAGTGGCAGAAGTGTAGACGGTATACCCCATTTTCTTTTCAAATTCCTCAAATTTCAACGGGCGGTTATCCAGGGCTGAAGGCAGCCGGAAGCCGTACTCCACCAGGGTTGCTTTACGGGCTTGATCTCCATTGTACATTCCCCGGATTTGAGGGACAGTCATGTGAGACTCATCCAGGATCAGGAGATATTCCTGGGGCAGGTAATCCATCAGCGTCCAGGGCGGTGACTGCGGGGGCCGCTGATCCAGATGCCGGGAATAATTCTCAATTCCAGAGCAGTATCCTACCTCGTTGAGCATCTCCAGATCATATTTTGTGCGCTGCTCTATTCGCTGCGCTTCCAGCAGTTTGTTGTTTTTGTTGAAATATGATACCTGGTCAAAGAGTTCAGACTCGATGTCTTTTAGAGCCTGCTTGAGCTTTTCCTCTTCAGTGATAAAGTGTTTGGCGGGATAAATGTTGATTTCCCCTTCGATCTGCAGGATTTCGCCGGTTAAGCGGTGGATCCGGTTAATTTCTTCTACTTCATCTCCGAAGAATGAAATCCGGTACAGATATTCATCTTCATAGGCCGGGGCGATCTCCAGAACATCACCCCGGACCCGGAATGTACCCGGGCGGGGGTCAATTTCGTTCCGGGTGTACTGGCCTTCGATCAACTGCCGCAGCAGAGCATTTCGGCGGTAAATTTGACCAACTTTCAAGTCGATCACCACTTTCCCATAGGCGTCAGGGCTGCCCAGGCCGTAAATACAGGAGACAGAGGCAACTATGATCACATCCCGCCGGGACATCAGCGCTGTGGTCGCAGCCAGACGCAGGCGGTCAATTTCTTCGTTGATATCGGTTTCTTTTTCAATGAACAGATCATGATGTGGGACATATGCTTCCGGCTGGTAATAATCGTAGTAGCTGACGAAGTATTCCACCGCATTATCGGGAAAGAAGGATTTAAATTCCGCATAAAGCTGGGCTGCGAGGGTCTTATTATGGGCTATGATCAGAGCGGGCATCTGGACCCGTTCAATCAAATTGGCAATGGTGTAGGTTTTTCCCGTCCCGGTAGCACCCAGGAGAACCTGGTGTTTTTCCCCGGATTTCACACCTTGAACCAGTTTTTTGATGGCCCGGGGCTGATCTCCCATGGGCTTGAAAGGAGCTTGTAAATTAAACGTCATTCGATACCTCTGTTTTGAATCCAAATGGGGTTGCTGAAAATCCAGCCCCGTTTTCTGCCGCGAAACCTCCTGTAGACCTCGACTCGATAAATGCCGGGTTTTGAAGTTGTCAGGGATACATTTTTTGCATCCTGCCAGACCTGGATTGTTGATCCATTTCTAAGCAGACAAATTTCAGCAGGCGAGGGAAGTGAGATCTTGAGATCAATTTCTTCTTCACCTGAGATTTCACCGCCCATTCCGATTTTTTGTTGATCACCGGTTGCTGAAAAGCGAAAGCCACGGGTGGAGGCCGGGAGATCATACCCGATAAAGGAGCTTCCCCTGGAAAGTGCCTTGAAAATCATCTCCCTGTCGGTTGAAAGTTCCCCGGTGATTTCCTTGTCCGTGATCAGGTGGGTGTTTACGCCCTGAAAATGGAATAAATAGGGGAAGAGCGTTCTGCGAAGCGGACCTAATCGGGCATCCAGAGCATGGGCGTCAGATCCGCCGACTGCAGCGACTTTTTTCCCATCCAGAAGTAATTTGTCCCACAGTTCCAAATTTTCTGGAAGCGGGCCCCGGGCCACACGGGCAGGTTGGTAGGCGTACCAGACCGCATGGAGTTTGGTTGCCAACCTGGCTTTAAACTCCGAAAATGCGTTCCAGAGTTCGATCCCATCGTAACCGGAAACCTCCCAGCTGACCCAGGAAATATCCGGTTCGCCAACCGCGGGGGCAGCTGGATCCACCGGGTGTGCCAGAAAGCAAATTCCACCTGCGTGATGCACCTGGTCAATTAATTCTTGCGGGTTTGCAGCCTGATCTGCCAGCTCTTTCCCTGCTCCGAAGACCAGCAGGTGATTTTTTTGTGGAGTCCGCTGCTGATCATGGATTTCCTCTCCAATCAACATCAGGACTTGTTGATTATCAATCCTGTAATAATCCTGATATTGATTGAGAAGTAAATTGTGGTCTGTGACCAGGACAGCATCGAGGCCGGCTTGAATTGCAGCCTCAGCGATCTCCTGATGGGTTCCTGTCCCGTCAGAATAGCGGGAATGAAGATGTAAATTGATCACAATTTCGGCCATAATGATTTCCTTCTCCTGGAAGACACGAAACAAGGGGTGTAGAGATCGGATTGGTGGGTTCTTGACTATCGATTGGGTAAGAAGGTATAATCGCCCTGCTGGAAGTTGGTTAACTGGTTTGAAACAGATCCGGGATGAAAAGCAATTCCGGTTTTTCAGGAGGATAGTAGTGAGTATTTATCTCAATATTGGCTTGATTGTAACCTCAATAGCACTGATCGCCAGTGTTATTTTACAAAGTAAAGGTGCCGGTCTTGGAGGGCTGACCGGGGCTGATACCGGCGGTGTGTTTTCTGCCCGGCGGGGGATTGAAAAAACCCTATTTCGGGCGACTATTGTGCTCAGTGTTGTGTTTTTCCTGCTGGCAATTGCCTCCGTTATTGTAACAGGTTAATCTATCTTGCGGACCATTTTGGATCCGCTGTATATTAGAATATCTACCGGAAAATATGAATTAACATATTTTCCGGTTAATCTTGCAAAAGATGGATTTTTCCATCAGCGTTCCCAATCAGGGTAATAAACATGAACTTGATAAAACGAATGCGCTGGCAGATTTTAATCATCATCGCGGCTCTGGTCATTATCGCTGTCGTCTTGTGGGGACAGCAGGCTGAACCCGTCCTGGTAGAGGCCCCAGAACCGACCGGAGGTGGTGTGTACCGGGAGGGAATTCTGGGTGAATTCATGCGAATTAACCCCCTGCTGGCGGAGTTTAACCCTCCGGATCAAGATGTTACCCGACTCCTGTTCAATGGCTTGATTCAATTTGATCCTACTGGACTGCCCCAGCCGGATTTGTCCAACGCCTGGAATATTTCCCGGGATGGTACAGTTTATAACTTCTCGCTTCGAGATGATGTTTTCTGGCATGATGGGGAGCAGTTCAACAGTGATGATGTGGTGTTCACTCTCAACTTGTTGAAGAATCCTGATTTTCCCGTTCAGGATGATTTGCGGGAGTTCTGGAATGAAATTGAATATGAAAAACTGGACGATTACACCATTCTGTTTAGACTCCCTGAACCGTTTGCCCCATTTTTAGATTATTTGACATTTGGAATTTTACCGGAGCACCTTCTGGGGGAAATGTCAGCCGGGGAGATAATTGATGACCCTTTTAACCTGCTTCCAGTAGGAACCGGTATGTTCAGGTTTGAAGAATTGTTAACAGAAGACGGAGAAGTGATTGGTATTGCCCTGGGCAAAAACACTGATTATTTCGCTGAAGAAGCTTTTTTCGACCGGATCGAATTTTACTATTTTGATTCAGAAGAAAACATCTGGGAAAGTTATCAGGCTGGAGAAATTGATGGAATAGCAGGAATCAGCAAAGATTTGCTGCCTGAGGTTTTGATGGAACCGGAACTTAATTTGTATACCAGCCGGCTTCCTGAGATGACCATAGTGTTCTTAAATCTGGATAACCCGGAGACACCTTTTTTCCAGAACGTGGAGATCCGGAAAGCACTCCTGCACGGCGTAAACAGGCAGTATATCGTGGATCGGATCAATGCTGGTCAGGCAATTATTGCTGAAGGACCAGTTTTTCCAAAAACCTGGGCTTATAATGATGCACTTCCTCCCCATGATTTTGACCCGGAACTGGCAGAAGAAATCATCCGCGATTTGGGTTATACCTATCCAGCGGAGGGCGGAAGTATTCGTGAAAACGAGGACGGGGTCAAACTCCAGTTCACTCTTACCCATCCTGATGATCCGCTTCACACAGAAATTGCCCGATCGATCCAGGGCAATTGGTCTGGTTTAGGGATTGATGTGGAATTGGAAGCTCTGTCTTACGAGGAGCTGATTCAAACCCGGCTGGAACCGCGGACCTATGAAGCTGTTCTGCTGGATCTCAATTTAACCGGATCCCCGGATCCGGATCCATATCCGTTCTGGCACCAGGCTGAGATTACCGGCGGCCAGAATTATGCGATGTGGAATGACCGGCGGGCAAGTGAATCTCTCGAGCAGGCCCGGATTGTGAAGGATATTCTGGAAAGGCAGCGGCTGTACCGCAATTTTCAGGTCAGATTCCATGATCAGCTGCCTGCGTTGCCGCTGTATTACCCTGTTTACAATTATGCAGTATCGACTGATGTAAAGGGAGTCCGGATTGGACCGGTGTTTGAGCCGGCAGATCGATTGGAAACGATTGGTGAATGGTACTTCTTTTTTGAAGTTCCTGGCGGTCAGGATGGTTTAACTGATGATAATCTTGAATCTGGAGAGAACCAGACTCCGGAAAACCAGTAATTAATAATAGAATTTTTTGGATAACAGGTAAAGGAAAAATGAACGTCACACTCGAACAGATTCAGAGTTTTTCAGATTGGTTTGCAGTTTCGATCAAAGAGGTGCTCCAGCGGCTCAAAGTTGAACGTGAGACCGGACTGAGTGAAGCCGAAGCATCCAGCCGCCTGGAGAAATTTGGTTGTAACGAGCTTCAGGAAGCCCCGCCAACCCCCATCTGGAAGATGATTTATGAGCAGTTTGCAAATTTTATTGTCATTCTACTTCTGGTTGCTTCCCTGGTTTCCGCCGTATTAGGGGAATGGGTTGAAGCTGGGGCGATTATGGTGATCGTCATCCTGAACGCGGTTTTGGGTGTTGTCCAGGAAAGCCGGGCAGAAGAAGCCCTGGCAGCCTTAAAAAAGATGGCATCTCCGGATGCAAACGTGCTGCGGGACGGACACCGGAAAGCGGTTCCGGCCCGGGAAGTGGTTCCGGGTGACATCGTTTTTCTGGAGGCGGGGAACTTTATCCCGGCTGATGTCCGGTTGTTGGAGACGGTTAACTTGCGGATTGATGAAGCTGCCCTGACCGGGGAATCAGTTCCGGTCAGTAAAAATGCAGATTTGGAGCTGGATCAAGAGGCTGCATTGGGCGATCGAAAGACCATGGCCTTCACCGGTACGGTGGTCACTTACGGCCGGGGTGTAGGAGTGGTGGTCAACACTGGAATGACAAGTGAAATTGGCCAGATTGCCGAGATGCTCCAGGGGGTCGAAGACGAAGAAACCCCCCTGCAGAAACGCCTGGATGGATTTGGCCGGACCCTGGGCTGGGTTGCCCTCGCGATTTGTGGAATCATTTTCATCGAGGGAATGATCACAGGAACCGATCCGCTGGAGATGTTTATCATCGCGGTCAGTCTGGCAATTGCAGCTGTGCCGGAAGGACTTCCCGCTGTGGTGACCATTACTCTGGCCCTGGGGATGCAGGAAATGGTTTCCCGCAATGCTTTGATCCGGAGGCTGTCCTCCGTTGAAACCCTGGGTTCAACAACCATAATTTGCTCGGATAAAACTGGAACATTGACCCAGAACGAAATGACAGTAACCCGGGTGGCGGTTGATGGAGAATTCCTGGATGTGACCGGAACCGGATATCAGCCAGAAGGAAAATTCCTGCGGGACGGGGAAGAAGTCAGTCTGGCAGAGGATTATCCCGGCATCCAGACTGCGCTGTGGATTGCGGCTTTAAACAACGACGCCAGCCTGGAAACGGATTATGATGAGCAGGGAAAGAAGACAGTTCGAATGGTAGGTGATCCTACCGAAGGCGCCCTGCTGGTAGCGGCTGCGAAAGCCGGCGCAATGCCAGCCCCGCTGACTCAGGCCTACCCGCGAATCGAAGAAATTCCATTTGATTCTGAACGGAAAAGAATGGTGACAATTCATGCAATTGAAGCTCCTGAATCAGGAGATGTCTCTCCATTTTATGATCGGAAGCGGAAAGCCTGGTATGTGGTAACCCAGAAGGGAGCGCCCGATGTGGTTCTGGAACGCTGCACTCATTACCAGAATAGAAATGATGAGGCAGTCCCCCTGAATGAAGAACAGCGCCGAAGGATCCTGGCGGCCAATGACCGGATGACCAGCGACGCGCTGCGTGTGCTGGGAGTTGCGTACCGGGTGGTGGAGGACCTGCAGTACCATCAAAATGGGGATCTGGACCAGAAAGTGGAAGAGCAGCTGATCTTTGTTGGATTGCTGGGGATGATCGATCCCGCTCGCCCGGAAATTGTTTCAGCCCTCACTAAAGCCCGCCAGGCAGGGATTCGGACCGCGATGATCACTGGAGATTACCCCAACACCGCGGAAGCAATAGCCCGGGAAATCGGTTTGATGCAGGAAGATCACCAGGTGCTGACCGGAAAAGATTTGGATGAACTGGATGACAAAGTCCTGCAGGATGAAGTGAACCGGACGGATGTTTTTGCCCGGGTCTCACCCGAACACAAAGTCCGGATTGTAGATGCCTTCCGGGCAAACAACCATGTGGTAGCAATGACCGGGGATGGGGTGAATGATGCACCCTCGATTAAAAAAGCGGATATTGGAATCGCGATGGGGATAACCGGGACGGATGTAGCCAAAGAGACCGCTGATATGGTGCTGACGGATGACAACTATGCCAGCATTGTTTCAGCTGTTGAGCAGGGGCGGGTTATCTACAGCAATATCCGGAAATTTGTGTATTTCCTGCTTTCCTGCAATATTGCGGAAATTGCCACCATTTTCCTGGCGATTATGTTTGGCTGGGATTCCCCGCTGAATGCGATTCAGCTGCTGTGGTTGAATTTGATCTCAGACGGAGCTCCGGCTCTGGCATTGGGAATGGAAAAAGGCGATCCGGATTTGATGGAGCGTCCTCCCCGGGATCCTGATGAGCCGATCCTCAATCGCTATATGCAGCAGGGAATTGCAATTCAAACCGTAGCCATCGCAGGAGTGACTTTGACCGCCTACTGGTTGGGGTTGAGATACTTCCCGGGAATGGCACCGACCATGGCTTTTGTTACTCTGTCATTCTCCGAGCTGGTCCGGGCCTATACTGCCCGCTCGGAACGCTTTCCGGTGCTCAAGATGGGCGTGTTCAATAACAAATACATGAACTGGGCTATCCTGTCCTCGCTTGTCCTGCTCCTGATTGTGGTCTATGTTCCGTTCCTGCAGGGAGTATTCAGCACTGTGCCCCTGATGTGGAACCAGTGGCGCTTGATCCTGCCGCTGCTGATTGTGCCTTCGATTGCTGCAGAACTTTTCAAGGTTCTGGTTGATCCAAAACGGGGTTAGGTAGCCAGCCAGTCTGAAAAAGTTTTGAATAAACTCCGGGAGCATTTTCGCTCCCGGTTTTTCTATTTAAAGGAGGAAATGGGCCAATTCTTTGGATAGGTTTGATAAGAATTTGCTGAGAGGTGTAATCAGATATGTGAAGCTTTGTTACAATTGGTGTGGAAAGAGATTTGGAATGAAGGAGAATCATGAAAAGTAAGGAATTGATTGCAAAGAGGCGGGCCAGGGAAAGACAAAGTCGCCGACGGACATGGCTGGTGATTGGATCAGCTGTGGTGTTAGTTTTGGTGACTGCAGTAGTCTTGATCTCCAACCAGGATGCGTTTAACATCAGCCGGGAAGAGATTGTGATTCCGGATTTGGAGCAGCCGGAGCTTGCTTCAGGAGCGGCTGTTGGTGATCCAAAAGCCCCGGTCACGATTATTGACTATTCAGATTTTGGTTGTGGGCACTGCGCGGACTTTTCCCGGACGACAGGAAAGGAATTGTTTGGGACTTATGTTGAGCAGGGGGATGTCTATTTTGAATATAAAAGCGTGGGCGGTTTGCTGGGATCCACTGCCTCTGTCCAGGCAGCGGAAGCGGCTTACTGCGCCGCTGATCAGGGTGGTTTCTGGCCCTATCATGATTTGATTTTTGCCAATCAGGCGGTTTTGTTTGCTGACCGGCAGGCAGATCTTTCTCAGCCACTGCTGATGCTGGCTGAGATCCTGGAATTGGATCTGGATGAATTTGAAGACTGCTTTGACAGCGGAAAATATCAGGAGCGAGTCCAGCAGGATGAGGATGAAGCCCGAACAGCTGGTGTTACCGGAACGCCTTCATTTTCAGTCAACGGCAGGATGCTGCAGGGAAATCAGCCTCTGGCGAGCTTCCAGGAATTAATTGAACAGGAGCTGGCCCTGCTTCCATAGGTCACCAGCTCCATCTAAGCTACCTGCGGTCCTCCAGGTTGCTGTCCGTGTTGTTTTCAAGGATGTTGTTCTCCAGGGTCGGGGAGGCGTTATCCTGCAGATAAATTCCCCAGCGGTTTCCAGTGCTCTGGTTATTACTAACGGTCCCCGTCGTGTTATCTTTGAATAGAATACCGGCTTCCTGGTTTTTGGCAGTGGTATTGTTTTCCATAATCACAGAGGAATCTTCTCTGACAATGATTCCAGATAGGCCGTTGCTGCTGCAGGAATTACCGGTGACCACCCGGGTTTCTGTTCCGCTCAAACGAGCACCTACCTGCCCATTCTCGCTGCAAATATTATTGGTGATTGTTGGTGCAGATTGATCCTGGGCACTGATGCCGTGCAGGTCGTTATTGGATGCGTTATTCCCATCGACCAGACCCGAACTGGTCCCAAAAAACACAACTCCTGTTTCCTGATTATTTACTAAGTCATTCAGCGTAATTGTTGCCTGGGTTTGATCATGTAAGATAACTCCGCTGAGTATATTTTCTTTGATCGTATTACTTTCTATGGTCAGTACGCTGTCATCCACAGCCCGGATGCCCGAGAGAGTATGTTCCCGGATTGTGTTCTGCTGAACGTCGACCGCTGCCTGGTTGTATGTGTCCACGCCCCTCATCTGATTCCGATAGATATCATTTCCATAGACACTTCCAGAGCTTTCATCAAAGAAGATCACTCCGGATTCCTGATTGTTATATATATCAGAATTTAACACTTCCAGATGGACTGAGTCGACTGCAATGATTCCTGAAAGGCCATTCAGGCTGCTGTCGGCAGCTGAAATAGTATGAATCCCATTTCCGGCAAAACGGGCTCCAGCTTCCGCGTTCAGATGAGTAATGCTCTGGGATAGATCCAGCGAGCTGTTATTATGGGCCGCGATGCCGTGCAGCTGATTTTCACTAAATTCACTGCTGATTACCGATACGGAGCTGTCATCAAACATCGTTAATCCATTTTCCCCATTTTTGGAGAAAATCGAACTTGAAATATTTGTTTGAGACGTACCAGATATCTCAAGCCCGTGTAAGGAATTACCAGAGAATTCGGACCCTGTGATGCTTCCAGATGAGTCACCCAAAATGAGCAGCCCATCTCCTCCTATTTCTTCAATCTCGTCTCGAAAACCACCGCTGAAATGGCAGGATTGGATCTGGAAATTGACATCCTCCAGCACCACTGTGTTGGTGTATGTGGCTCCAGTATAGGAGATGGTCAGGTTTTCCAAATTCAGTTCGAGAGGACCCTGAAAGTCAAACAGGGCAAAATCCGCTTTGCTTCCCTCGATAATCGTTTCTCCACTATCTGATCCCTGAATGGTGAGGTTTTTGGTAATAATCTGGGTCTCAAAGATATTGTATGTGCCTTCGTTCAATAAGATCGTCGATCCTGGAGGAACTTCATTAATTGCATTTTGGAGCAGTACATAATCTCCTGAGCCGTCAGGGTAAACGCGGACAGTTACGGGAGAAGGTGTGGCAGTTATTTCAGGAGTTTGAGTTGGTGCTTCGGATAAACCCGGGAAAAAGGGCAGATTGCAAGCCAGGGAAGCAGTAACCAGCAGCAGCACAGCGAACAAGGGCAGATACCTTTTCATTGATAGATACCTCACAAATTGAAAAATATTTATTGTTGCATTTTTGGATAAAACCAATTCTAGCATCAAGAGCTGGTTTTAGGTGAGTGTTTAGGCCCTTTTCAGGAATGAAATTAGTTATAAGCTTCCCGTAAAGTCCTGTCCGCCATGGTGGGGGCCAGATATTTTTCCCATCCAGGATCATCCCAGGTTCCTAACTGTTGATGGCGATCCAGATATTTCTGGGGAATGGGATGGGTTCCAACTACAACTTCCACTCCATAGCGCATTTTCAAGAATTCCACAAAGGTTTCCAGGTAGGGGCAGGGTGGGTAGCCGACTACCAATCCAGTTGCCAGATGGATCACCTCGGCGCTGTTTTTGACCATCTCCTCCCCGGCGTATTCAATATTCCCCCCGGGGCAGCCGTCGCAGGTTGTAAATCCAACCAGTTCAATCTCCTGTCCCTGGTAGATATCAAAGGCTCCTTCTCGCTTCTGCATTGAACGGAAACATTTCCCCCCAGCACAGCGCCGGTAGCGGTCACAGATGATAATCCCAATCTTTGTAATTTTTGTCTTGGTTCAGCGTGAAATGGAAAAAAGCCCTTTGAAAATTAGACACTT
>CAZTWV010000061.1:0-15765 GCA_964618295.1 uncultured Anaerolineales bacterium
GTCTGTTTTCTAAAAGTTACTATCCTTCACTGATTAGGCGACGTAGAATCCGGGTGATAGGTTTTTTTCATTGTACCTTGAACTTATCTCAACTTTTAGAAAGGGAGAGGATTTGGAACGTGATATGAATTCTTGTCTGAATGTTATATAATTTCTTCATCAGCAGAATTTTTATGATTCTATGGTAGAACAAGCCATATGGTAAAATTCTTGACTATTACAAAAAGGCCAAAATTCGGAGAATATAAACCAGAGATTCTTGAGTTAAAGCAAGCCGGAGCAGTCTATGGCGCTGGAAAGCATTAAAAAATTATTAGCAAATCCACCCGAGGATCTCAGCGATCCCCAGCTGTTTATCAATCGTGAGTTGAGCTGGTTAAAGTTCAATGACAGGGTTCTGGAAGAGGCTATGGATCAGAACCATCCTCTTCTGGAGCGGGTAAAATTTCTTTCAATATTTTCCAGCAACCTGGACGAATTTTTTATGATCAGGGTATCCGGACTGCGGAGACAGCTGGAAGCAGGAGCACTTGAAACACCTCCAGATGGTTTGCTTCCTTCCGAACAGCTGGCGATGATTCGCCAGCATTTGCTGCCCGAATTAGTTCAACAGTATCAATACTGGCGGGAATCTCTGGTTCCAGAATTGAAGAAGAATGGAATCCGGATCCTTCATTATCATGACTTGAAACGGAAACAGCGGAAGCTGCTGCGAAAATATTATGAAAAGGAAATCTATCCGGCGCTCACTCCGCTGGCGTTTGATCCAGGACATCCCTTTCCCCATATTTCCAACCTGTCAATGAATCTGGCTGTAGTGGTTAATGATCCGAAGCATGGACAGCGATTTGCCCGTCTAAAAGTTCCGAAAATTTATTCCCGATTGATTGCAATCCCCAGTGAAGAAAGTGCTGATGAGTTTTCAGAACTGGGAATTACCCAGCGAAATTCGACAAATTTTGTCTGGTTGGAAGAAGTCGTTAAAGCCAATTTAGATATGCTGTTCCCCGGGATGCGGATTGAAGCTGCCTATCCGTTCCGGGTCACCCGGGATGCTGACCCGGAAATTGAGGAGGATGAAGCTTCGGATTTACTGGCCGCAATCGAGGAAAGTGTCCGGGAGCGGCAGTTTGGGTCAGCGATCCGCCTCGAGGTTGATACCTCCATGCCTGATCAGGTCCGTGATATCCTTCAGTCAAATTTAGATCTTGCATCTTACCAGATTTTCGTCGTGGATGGCCCGATCGGTTTAGGAGATGTGATGGAGTTGATGGGGATCAATAAGCCAGAGCTGAAAGATCCCCCTTTTAAACCGTTCATTCCGGATTATCTGACCACGGACGAGAGCATTTTTTCTGTTATCCGAAGAAGGGATATTTTACTTTACCATCCGTATGACAGCTTTGATCCGGTTGTCCGGTTTATCCGGGAAGCCGCCCGGGATCCGGAAGTCCTGGCAATTAAAATGACACTTTACCGGGTCGGACCTGATTCGCCGATTGTTGCTGCTTTAATGGATGCCAGGGAAAATGGGAAGCAGGTTGCTGTGCTGGTCGAATTAAAAGCCCGCTTTGATGAAGAGAATAATATAGTCTGGGCCCGATCTCTGGAAAGAGCCGGGGTTCATGTGGTGTACGGTTTGGTAGGATTAAAAACCCATGCCAAAGTCAGCGTTGTAATCCGCCATGAACAGGATGGAATTCGACGGTATATTCATATGGCAACCGGTAATTACAATGATGTTACCGCCCGGCTGTACACAGATCTCGGCTTTTTCACCTGTGACCCTGAATTAGGACAGGATGTTTCTGCCCTGTTCAATGGGCTGACTGGTTATTCTAGTGGAGAGGATTATCAAAAGCTTCTGGTTGCGCCTGGAGATATGCAGCAGCAAATTGTCTCCAGAATAGAGCGGGAAATTGAATGGCAGCGGGCCACTGACGATGGTTATTTGGCATTCAAGATGAATTCCCTGGTCGATCAAACCTGTATTCAGGCCCTTTACAGAGCCTCTCAGGCCGGGGTCAAGGTTGATCTGCAGGTAAGGGGGATCTGCTGTTTGCGCCCGGGTATCCCAGGCGTAAGTGAAAACATCCGGGTAACTTCTGTTGTTGGCCGCTTCCTGGAGCATGCCCGAGTGTATTATTTCCAGAATGGTGGGGAGAATGAAATGCTGTTGGGCAGTGCAGATCTAATGCCCAGGAACCTGTATCGCAGGGTGGAAACCCTGTTCCCTGTAGAGGATAAGAATATGCGGAAAGTGCTTCGAGATCATATTCTTGGAACCCATCTAAAAGACAATGTCAAAGCCAGGAAACTGCTTCCAGATGGAAGTTACGAACAAGTTACAGCCGGAGATGGTGAAGAGATGATTGATTCTCAGCAATGGATGATCAACAACCGCGGTGTCTGGCATCTCGCAGAATAAATGATGAAAATTGCAGTGTTTGGTGATGTGCATGCCAACCTTGATGCGCTGGATGCGGTTTTTCAGCATGCGGCAGATCAAGGAGTTTTGGCATACTGGTGCACTGGAGATTTAACAGGTTTTGGACCGCAGCCTGATGAGGTGGTTCGTCGAATCCGAGGAATGAAGGTAGTCTCAGTTCTGGGTGACTTTGACCGGAAGGTTCTCAAATTTGAACAAAAAAAGGAAAAATGGCGGTCTTCAAAAAGACCTGAATATTTTTTGGCCCTGCAGTGGGCTTTGGAAAACCTCACTGAGGTCAGCCAGGAATATTTGCTTGATTTACCACATACAATTGAGTTTGGAATTGGAGATCATCGAATTTTACTCGGTCATGGTAGTCCCGATTCAATTAAGGACGAAATTTCCCTGAATTCTGGCGAAAAACGATTAAAACAGTACAGCTCGAAGTCAGGAGCGGATGTGATATTGACAGGAAAAACACACCAGCCGTTCTGCCGCCGGGTTAAAGGTGTTTATTTTATTAATCCTGGAAATGTCAGTAATTCACAGGATGGAAATCTCGGTGCTAATTATTCGATTCTAAAAATTGATCCAGGATCACTGCAGAAGGACAGGAAGAAGCGATTAGAACTTGAAGTGGTTCCCCATCAGGTTGAATACGATTATCAAACTACCGTCGAAAAAATCCGCTCCCGGGGTTTACCCGAAACCTATGCCCAGATGTTGCTGCAGGGCAAGGATCTGGCGGAAGTACTAAAAACTCCGGAAAGCTGGGAGATACCTGGTTTGGAGGATGAAAGCTGGTGGGTTGCTCCATTTAAATCACTTCAAAACCGACAGGCTGACGAGGATCAGAGATTGGAAGAAATCATCAGAATTGCAGCTGGTTATCAATGTAATTTAGACCATATTCAACAAGCTGAACATCTGGCGCTCCGGTTATTTGATGGGCTCCAGCCGCTGCACCGCTTAGGCCCGGATGAAAGATACTGGCTCCGCTGCGCATCGCTGCTTCATGATATCGGCAAACCTCAGGGAAACAAAGGACATCATAAAACCGCTCTGGAATTGATCTTAAATGACCAGGATCTGCCCTTTGAGGAACAACAGAGAAAAATTATTGGTTTGATCGCCAGATATCACCGCAGCGCGTGGCCCAAGGAAAAGCACGATCAATACGTTTCTCTCCCCTCTGTTCTGCAGCGAAAAGTTACCATCTTATCCTCAATTCTCCGGGTGGCTGATGGTCTGGATTCGCCCCGGAGGGGGAATGTAATCGATCTGGAGGTGAAATTTTCTGTTGATGAGATCACCATTAAATGTTTGGTGAATCAACAGGCTAAGAAAGAGAAGAAGCGGGCGCTCGGGAAGGGGGAATTAATGGAGTTCGCATTCGACCGGGAACTCTACATTGAATGGCACCGGATGTAGTCAAAGGTATTTTTTAGGGGGGAGAAAAACTGTCCATGGTGACTTTTTTGTCAAACGCGGTCTCCATTAAAGCCAGGGCGTTTCGTTTAGCCTGCCAAATTTCAACTTCAGGATACTGGTTGGCAATCAAGGTAATTCTCAGGATATCTTCATCCCAGGTCAGAATCGCATCATTGATATTTGCACTGCGTCCCCTTTCTAGGCACTCCGCAAGCCGTAAGATTGCAGACATTTTGGTCAGCAGTTCTTGATCTTTCTCGCTCAGCAAGAGTTTGTATGTTGAGATGTCCGGGGTGCCTTTGCGGTGGAAGCGTGTCATCAAGGCTATCAGAGCAATTTCCTCCGGTCTGTAACCAGCCAAACCGTTGTATTCCAGCAGTGTCTGAGTATGTTTATGGTGGCTGCTGTATCCAATGATTCGTCCCAGGTCATGTAACAAGGCTGCTGCATACAACATTTCACGAGCTTGTTTGCCGTAGCCATGGAGTGGTGCAAGCTGTTCAAATAACCTTCCGGCTAAAAATCTGACATGATTGGCATGCAGTTTTTCATACTGGTAATTTCTCGCCAGGTTGAGGACGCTGAAGCGGCGGACACTGGGAATGATGGGGGGGGCGAGATGACTCCAGAACAATTCCAAGAATACTCCTTCCCGGAGGCCGTTAATGGATAACTGCAGTTCGTCAATATCCAGGGAATCCATGACCAGCTTCAAGACCATTGCCCCCGGCAGAATAATATCAGCCCGGTCGTCATTAAGCCCGGAAATATTTTTCCTTTTCTCAAGCGGCAGGGTCCGAAACTCATCAATTGACTGGATCACCGAATCTTTTGTTAACGTGAAGCCGTGGAGGGTAAAAAGAGGATAATTTTGACGTTTTGCTTCAATTGAGGCCAGATTGCGGATTGTGCCGCCCAATCCCACGAGGGTTTGCCCCCGTTTATCTTTCAACCAGGGGATGGTGGCCAGCTGTTTCTTAATTTCCTGTTCGATGGCCTGGTATTCAGTATCTGTGATCGGGTCATGGCGAACAAAGTCCTCTGTGAGTGCCAGAGCACCCAGAGTTAATGAAGCTCCTTTTTTAAATCTGCGCTTTTGAACATCACTCAGCTGGATGCTGCCGCCGCCAATATCGAGGACAGTGCCTTCTGTTAGCTGGACTTCATTTAGGGCTCCCAGGGTATCGTAATACGCTTCTTTCTCTCCGTCCAATATCTGGAAATCTAACCCAATTTCTTTCTTAACCTTTGAGAGAAATGCAGGACCGTTGGCTGCTTCCCGAACAGCGCTGGTAGCAACTGCAAGGATTTTATTGACATTTGTTTGCTGGCAGAAATCTTTGTATAAACGAAGGGTCGAAAAACCCCTGTTCATTGCTTCATCGCTCAGCCCCCGGGCTGTCATTCCCTGCCGGAGGCGAACAACCTCCCGGACTTCGTCTTCAAGAAAATAGACGAAACCAGGAATGGTGTTCATCACAATTAATCGGTTTGTGTTGGAGCCCAGATCGATAACTGCAATTCTCTGGGGTTGGTGGTTGCTCATGATCACTGTCCTGGCAGACTAATTGGGTGGAGGTTTTTTGGCGTCTGCAGCTTTCAGCATTGTATGCCAGTTTGCAGTCCGCGTCAAACGGGTCAGAGCTGCCGATTGTCAGGCTGAATGAATGGCAGGATCGAAAAGCAAATTGATTTCTTAATCCTGTTTTGGCTGTGATCGATTACAATCAGAGAAATCATCCAGTGAAAACAGGATTCTGGAATGACTCTTAAAGAGATTTTCAAGATCAAAGATTCCACCGCGCGTTTTTACCGGGAAAGCCGTAAAGCCAGGGGTCACTCTCTGGCTGATTTTTTCCATGGATATCTGTACGGACGCTGGCCTTATCTATACATCGGGGTTGCGACTGGAGAACATCCGCTGTCCCGGCTCTTGAAACCTATCTTTAACCTGATTTCAACTGTATTTCTAGAGAGCCCGGATGAAGCCAGGTCAGCTGATGGGGGAGGATTCGCTGATACCTATCACGGCAAGGTGGTTCCTGTAGAAGAAGCCGAAAACCTGGTATCAATCCGGGAGGATATCTCCCTGACTAACCTTGAGAAAGTCATACCATACACGGCTGCAACCGATATTATTTTGAAGAACCCTGACCGAATTGCCGTTCTCGATTGTCCCTGCCGGTCTTCCAGGCCGGACCCATGTTCTCCCCTGGATGTCTGCATAATTGTTGGAGAGCCTTTTGTCAGTTTCGTGGTCGACCACCAACCGAACCGCGCTCGGGTAATCTCGTCAGAGGAAGCGGTGGATATCATCAAGGCAGAGCATGAACGGGGGCATGTCCAGCATGCGTTTTTCAAAGATGCGATGTTAAACAGGTTTTACGCGATTTGCAACTGCTGCGCCTGCTGCTGTGGAGCCTTTCAGGCTCACCGCAGCGGGGTTCCCATGCTTGCCTCTTCGGGATACCTGTGTCGGATTGAGCGGGAACTTTGCCGCGGATGTGGTATTTGTGAAGATACCTGCCAGTTTTTTGCTATTCAGATACTGGAGGGTAAAGCAGTTGTAGATGAAAATGCTTGCTACGGCTGCGGGGTATGTGTGGATCAATGCGAGTTTGGGGCTGCTGAATTGGTTCGTTCAATGGAGAAAGGTACGCCACTTGAAATCCGCTCCCTGCTGGAAACTGCTGGCAAGCAGGAAGCTGCAGCTGTGGAACAACGGTAATCCTCTTATTTCATTAACAGACCGAGATTACTTTCCCATCGCAGGCCTTTACCAAGTCATCAGGACGGATACTGAAAACCATGTGTGGATTACCGGCTGCTGCCCAGATCTCGTCATGTTTCAACAAATCCTGATCGATGAAGGTCTCGATGGGGTTGATGTGACCAACTGGCGCTACACCACCAATCGCAAAACCAGTTTTTTCCCGGACAAAATCAGCGTCAGCGAACTTAACGTTTTGATTAATTTGGGTTGCAATAAGTTTCTCATCTACCCGGTTCGATCCGCTGGTCAGAATTAATATCGGGTGGCTTCCTTTGTCTGAGACAAAAACCAAACTTTTCACAATCTGGCTTACATCACAGCCAACAGCTTCAGCAGCTTTCTCTGCAGTTCTAGTGCTGTCCGGTAGATCTAAAACACGGGCTGCAAGCTCAAGATACTCAAGAGCATTCAGCACTCTGGAGACGCTGTCTGTTGATTTCGCCATTGTGAATTCCTTATAGATAGTTTTAGTTGCTGACAACAATATCCATATAGAATGGATCTCCAAACCTGTTCCCGGATGGGTCTGCTGCTTGCCACCAGGTATTATAGCGCCCCGGGCTGTCCGGGGCTGTGAAGACGATTTCCAGAACTGCCCGTGTACTGCGGCGGGCAGGATACAGGTATTGAGTTTCAGGAGCACCCAATTTCAGCCCTGAAATCAGATGAAGTTGATAGGCTTTCTGCCAATCACAGGATCCGGAATTTTCGACCAGCCAGCGTTTGGTGACAGTTTTTCCCGGGTTTACTTGTGTACCATCTGGAATGGTGATGTCTCTGATAAAAGTCAATTTATTGGAACAATTCGGGCGGGGAGTCTGGGTTGGTTCTTGAGAGGCGGATTCTGCTGAAATTATCTCTGCTCCAGCTGTTGGAGCAAAGAAAAATGGAACCTGGGTTGGAGTTGGGAGGGAGGAATTTGACTGGCAGCTGCTGCAGACCAGAATAGTCAGGATTCCTCCCAGTTTTATCAAGCAGGGCGAAACAACTGAACCCTTAGTCTTCATCTCCCTCAGACTCCGATTCCTCATCATCATTTATGGCAGGAAAGGGCGATCTTTCCATCACCAGCTCCCGGATTTGTTCTTCAATTTCATGAGCCAGATCCGGATTATCTGCCAGGTATTCCTTGGCATTTTCTCGCCCCTGGGCCAGGCGGAGGTCATCTGCATAATAGTAATAAGAACCCCGTTTATCGATCACTTCAAGATCGACCCCTAGATCGAGAATGTCTCCGAATCTTGAGATTCCTTCGTCATGCATGATGTCAAACTCAGCAGTCCGGAAAGGAGCTGCTACTTTGTTTTTTACTACGCGGACTCGGGCCCGGGCTCCAATGATATCTGTTCCAGACTTAATGGATTGAATTCGTCGGACATCCAGACGGACCGAGCTGTAAAATTTTAAAGCCCTTCCCCCCGGAGTGGTCTCCGGGTTGCCGAAAACTACACCAATTTTCTCGCGGAGCTGGTTGGTGAAAACCAAGGCTGTATTGGTTTGCTTGATTGCCCCGGAAAGTTTCCTGAGCGCCTGGGACATCAAACGTGCCATTAACCCCATGTGGGCGTCACCCATGTCTCCTTCAATTTCGGCCCTTGGAACCAGGGCTGCAACTGAGTCAATCACAATCAGGTCTACCGCACCGGATCGAATCAGGGATTCCGCGATTTCCAGTGCCTGCTCCCCGGTATCTGGTTGAGATATCAATAAATTTTCAATGTCAACCCCGGTTTTAGCAGCGTATGCTGGATCGAGGGCGTGCTCCATATCGATAAATGCTGCAGTTCCCCCCATTTTTTGAGCTTCTGCCACTATGTGCTGGCAGATCGTAGTCTTACCGGATGCTTCCGGTCCATAAATTTCAGTTACTCTACCGCGTGGTATACCGCCGATTCCTAAAGCAAGGTCCAGGGAGAGTGTGCCGGTAGGTATAGCGTCCACTGCTAAGCTTTGGGAATCACCAAGTTTCATGATTGCCCCTTCCCCAAATCGTTTTGTGATGTCTTTCAGGGTTTTATCCAGAGCTGCCTTTTTGGGATCATCAGTCATGATCTCCTCCTTAATTAGTAAATGTTTTCTTACCCCCTGTCATCAATCTAAGTGTAGCACGGATGTTCTATTCGTCAAGGGGCAGGGGTGAATTGGATTTCTGGTGTGGGCGGGAGCCCCTTTGTGAATCCGCGCCAGAGGTTGAATTTGATATAAGTGACCTGACCGGGCAGGATGGTTATAGTTTCTTGATACCGGAAGCCAATGGAAGTCACCGGGATTTGGAGATAGTATGATCCCGCCGGCAGATTGGTGATTGTCAGATTTTCTTTGTAGTAGGGATCGCTGTTTATTGCTTCGTTTTGGTAGGATTTTGCAATCCAGAGATTGTTCTCTACATCAAGCTGCTCCGGCGTATCACCTATCTTATACAGGTAAACTTCCTGCTGCTCCAGGGGTCGACCCGAATAGGTCAAAATCTGACCAACAAGTATTCCCCAACCCTGAGGGGGTGAAAGCCATAAATCTGGGTTTCTGCTGGCAAAGTACTCATTTTCCCCCAGTCGAACCTCGAAATGAAGATGGGGTCCGGTTGTTTTTCCAGTATTCCCCAGTAATCCAATTTTATCACCCGTTTTGACCTGATCCCCTTCTTCGACCAGGATTTGATCCAGATGGGCATAGAGTGTAAACAATGCCTGGCCTTTGTATTTAAAATCATGTTCGATCACCACGGCGTTTCCGTAAGGGTCGTCCAGAATATTGTTTCCCCCACGGTAGACCCCGGAACCAGCATAAATGATTACACCATTTCCGGCAGCCAGAATTGGGGTTCCGATTGCCCCGGGTATATCAATTCCTGTATGAACGACATCTTTGAAGAATACATCTCCGTACCCATAGGTAGAAAATGCACCATCAATGTCGGTTGCTGCAATTGGGTTTTGAAAGAAAAAATGGTCCTGAACACTTGGGATCCATGGAACTGGATAAACTGGAGGTCTCCAGGCCTTGAAATTGGCCCCAGGATCATTGATGTTAGATAAATCGGGCGTGCTTACCTGGGGCGTGATCTGGGTCCTCTGAATGGGGGTAGATGTGGCTGTTGGAAAGTTGCTCACAACCTGGGAGCTGACTGGTGTTGAGGTCTCGATCTCAACCAGCGGTGTGCTTTTGGTGGGAATACTTGTTGAACTGGGTTTTCCATGTCCATCAGCGGAGCATGCTGTCAGCAGGATAACAATCCCCCCAACCAGGACCAGGCTGAGAGAAGTAAAGATACGTCTTACAAGGTTCCAATAATAAATTTTCACCCCTGGCATTCTTCCCTGATCATTTATGGAAAAACCTCGTCTGGTGAGTAAATTTCAAGCATGGCATCCAACCAGGTTTGACCTTGAGGATAGTGGTATGTTTGGTATCTGGCTGCTTTGTTAGTAGCCTGCCAGATTGGGAGAGCGGGGAGCCGTTCCCAGTCAAAATTAAGGGCAAATTGAGAAAAATCTAAATAATAACCCGGGGGGATTTCCTCAGCAATTTCCCCCCCATTTTCGTAGGTTTGATTGGACCCTGAAAAACGGGCATCGAAATCCCAGGGAAGATCTTTCAAAGGTTGGCCCTGGAATCCTTGTTGGTTGCCTGTTCGCAGATACAACCGCCAGTAAATTTCTCCGCGGTACTCTTCCTTGATTAAGACCATCCAACCTGCCAATCTGGGTAGATCACTGACCTCGAAAGCCCGTCCAGTGTAGAGCCAATTTTGATTTATGTATCCCGGTTCAAGCGGCTCTGATCTGGGTACAAATGCATTTTCTAATTGACCGAGAAAATCCCAACCTAATTTTTCTTGAAGAGCTGTTCGAAGTGAACTAAACGATTTAACTGCTCGTTCGTTGAGTTGGGGATAGGGTGCATCTACCCCCGACAAATTAGATAATTGCGCCCGACCCGGAGGAACGCTAATCTGGGGATCCTGCTGAATAACTGCAGCAGAGATTTGATCCGGATCCAGGTAACCAACTTCAAGGGAGGCTGCCCAGCTGATGCCGGAAACATTTCCCGGCAATTTTACTGCCGGGAGGAGAATCTGTGATTCTTGAACCCCGGAGGGAAATGCTGTCAGGAAGGATTCAGTGGGCGAGCAAATCAGGCTGTATATTAGATCCCCGGATTGATCCCAGACTGGCCAGTCGCCATTCCCCTGGATTTTAGGGGTTTGGTCAGGATTCTTGCTGTCCCAGGTCATAATTGCCTGTCGTCCATCCACGGTTGAACTGGACCAGGCCAGATATCTGCCATCACCGGACCAGATCGGATGATGAACTTTGACTGCCTGGCTGCCAGGAACCGGCAGCGCTTTATCTGATGCAGGAGAATCCAGATCTGCTATCCAGACTTGAGGTAAATTCTCTCGCATGGAGACAAAGCTGATTTGGCGGCCCTGGATAGACCAATTCGGAGAGTGGTCAGCTGCTGGGTGGTTGGTGAGATTAATTGGACCTGTATTTTGTTCGATATCCTGGATGATGATTTCTAAGTTTTGGTTTTGATAACTTTCGTAAGCTAAAAATTTTCCATCTGGAGACCAGGTTGGGTTCCCCTGGTAAGTCTGAGAATCGGTGAACTTCTGTGTTTCTCCATTTTGCAGATCCAGAACAAAGATATTCCAGGGACCATCCCTGTTGGATGAAAATGCGATTTTTGTCCCGTCCGGACTGACCGATGGATGCAGATTGTCGAAATTTCCGAAGGTGAGCTGAGTTGGGGACAGGGCTTTGAGTTCAGAATCCCTACTTGACTCTGCAAAAGGTTTATAGACATACAAGTGGTGGAAACCATCTCGCTGGATTGATAAATACAGCACACCATAGGGCGTCGGAAAACTCTCACCTGGGGGTTGGAAAGGTTCAGGGGTGGGCAAGTTTTGGGTTGGTTCGGGACTGGGAGTCAATGACGCTGTTGGGGCAGGAGTAAAGGTGGGAGGAATTGGAGTGAAGGAAGGACTGATGGCTTCCCTGAACTGCAGTCCAATAGGATTTCCCGGCCATAATATCAGGGTCAGAAATACCAGAATGAGACCTATCCCGCCGACAATTTTTAGGTCAGGAAATCCTAACTGATCCTGTTCTTGTTGTGGTAATTGATCGTTTTCCATATTGATCCTGTTTGTTTAGGAAATCCAGCTGGGAGCATAGCTAATTAAACGGCTGCCTTTTTGTTTTCCCCAACCAACCGGAAAACCTGAGGTTGTGACTAGGATCCAGCTATCTTGCCCCTTATTTTCCAGGATTAAGCCCTTCAAATATCGGCCGATTTCCGGTTCATCTACCGGCAATTCTAACACTGTTTGAACCTGATCCCTTTTTAAGCCCATGGCAAAACTGTGACTGGGAGAAAAACGGCCCTTTTGAAAGGTTCCCAATTTCCATCCGTACTGCCGGGATCGAAGATGATCCAGGTTCGGGAGCTGATTTTTTTGAGCGTATAAATGGTCATTGATGACAATGAGATCAGGACTTTCTGGTTGAATCCATTCTAGATCTGGACCGTTGATCAGTGATGAAGACCAAAACTCATTGTAGATTTTTTTCTGTTCTTCAGATAATCCAACCCGAGGATGTCTTTTGAGTATTACAGGATTTTGTTCCTCAGTTTTCCTTTTCAGGTGAGCGATAAAATGACCCTCACCTGGTGCGCGATGGGGCCAGATCCTGATTGTGTTTGCCAGATCAGGGTGATCAAATGAGAATCCGGGGGAAAACAAGTCAGGATTTGAAATTGGCTCAATCTGGTAGTCAGGTCGGGCTTTGAGAAATTTGGTGATGATTCCTTCATTTTCAATTGTGTTGAAAGTGCAGGTGGAATAAACCAGTACTCCCCCAGGTTTTACTAGCTGGCCGGCATACCACAGAATTTCATTTTGCTGGTTTGCTAAACGGTTTACGAAATTTTCTGACCAGTTCCTGATTTCTCCGGGATGAGCCCGGAACATTCCTTCACCGGAACATGGTGCATCAACCAGCACTCGATCAAAAAAAGGTCCAAGCTCTTTTGCGAGCCTTTGGGGGGGTTCCTGCAGAACAATACTATTCTGAACACCCCAGCGATCCAGATTTCGGGTCAAAGCCTGGAGCCTTCCGGGGTTAGGATCATTGCAAACCAACAAGCCATGATTGCCCATTGCTGAGGCTATCTGGGTAGATTTTCCTCCAGGTGCTGCGGCGAGATCAAGAATCTTTTCCCCTGGTTGGGGATTGAGTATTCCAACCGGGGCCATTGCGGAAGGTTCCTGAATGTAAAACAACCCGGCTGCATGGTAAGGGTGTTTGCCGGGAGTTTCATTTCCTTCAAGAAAAAATCCATACTTGGTCCAAGGAATCCGAGAAAGCTGGAACGGAAGCAGTTTACTTCCGTTTTCAACATTAACCTTAGCTGGATTAATTCGTATTCCTTTCCAGGCGGGTTGCTGAGTTATTTCCTGCCAGAAGTTATTTGCATCTTCAGCCAGGAGCTGGTTGATATGAGTTTGAAATGCTTCTGGAAAGTTTTCTTTCACGGGATTTTCAATGCGCTATCAAGTTCACCAATGATGTTTTCTGTCAGTTTTACAAGATCTTCACCCTGAATATCAAGATCTTTTTCAACAAGATAAAATGCCCGGACGAAGACCTGGTATGTTCCTGCTGGAATCCGCTGGGGGAGGTGAATCGTGATCTCTGATTCAGGTTCAGTTATTTGGACAATGTGAGCTGATTTCACCAGATGACCCTCTGGATCTTTTACGATAACCTCGGCACTTGGTTTTTTCTGGAATGGTGTCAAGCTGATCCTGACCCGGAGGCGCTTATGATCCGGGTAGAGTTCGGCGGATATTTCCTCCAGCTCAACATTAGACGGCGGCTGCGGAACCTCATTGGAATTTTTGAATTCTATCTGGTCCATGGCTTGTTGGTGAAAATCAGTGAATGTGTTTGAGCATAGTTTACCATTTAATACAGGAAAACCCGGGAAGATCCCGGGTTTATATCTTGGGCAAAGTTTTCTGGGAGCTCAGTCAAAATGATAAGCAAGACCAACAGCTCCGGGACCGGCATGGGTTCCAATCACCGGACTTACTTCAGAAAAAACGGTTTCGACAGGATGGATGATCTGGGAAGCTGTATCAAGAATTTCCTGAGCTGTGTCTGGATTATTCGCGTGCAGTGACGCTAAGCGGACAGTCCCATTCGAGCTTGTTCTCTTCGTGACAATTTCTATGATTCTTTCCAGGGCTTTTTTATGAGTTCTGACCTGATCCAGGGACATAACTAACCCATCTTCAATCGCCAGGACTGGTTTGATATCCAGCAATGTTCCGACAAACCTTTTTGCTCCTCCAATTCTTCCTCCTCGATGCAAGAATTCGAGTGTTTCAAGAACAAAAATAACACCGGATTTTTCACGGCTTTCAAGGGCAATATTTTTACACTCTTGAAGCGATGCGCCTTGATTGGCAGCCTTAACTGCTTCCAGGACCTGAAAGCCAAGAGCCATTGCTAGTGACCGGGAATTTATGATTTCTATTTTCGCTTCCGGTATTAATTGTTTTGCTTGAACTGCAGAAGATACTGTACCGGAAAGGTCTTCGGAGATCAATACAGCAAGAATATCAAATCCTGAATCGTGCAGTTCCCGGAAAACAATCTCAAAATCTGCCACGGAAGGCTGTGATGTGCTTGGCAGTTCCTTTGCAGATCCAAGTCGTCTGTAGAATTCCTCCGGCATGATGTCGACCCCATCTTGATAGCAATCATCTCCCCAAATTACTGTCAGGGGGACAACATGTATCCCATGCTTTTGGATTAATTCATGAGGTAGATAAGGAGAACTATCTGTAACAACAGCAACTTTATTCATCTGGTTCACTCACTTCTTATGATTGGATGATTTTATGTTATCAGTTCAAGGGATTACAACACAAAAAACTATTTGTGGTTACGAAGATATTTAAAATCCCCCGTTCAGGCTCTCTGGTATTTGTTGCGATTGAGATTTACATTCCCCTCATGCTGGCCAGAGCAAGTGTTCCAGGACCAACATGTGTTCCTATCACGGGACTCAATTCAGCCAGATGGATTTCTTCTGGAGAAAACCTGGTAACAACTTCCCGTTTAAATTCTTCTGCCAGTTGAGGGACATTGGAATGAATGACAGACATTCGCAGTGGAGTTTCTGAATTAGCCCTATCCTCTGTTAGATCAAGCAGGGTCTCCATCGCTCTGCGCTGGGTTCGTACCTGGTCCACCGGTTCAATTAGTCCCCCCCGCATTTCCAGAATTGGTTTGATGTTGAGCATGGAGCCCAGCAGCCTTTTAGCTCCCCCAATTCTTCCCCCTTTATGCAAAAATTCCAGTGTATTGACAGCAAAAACCACATCCGTTTTTTCCTGAGCTTTGCGAGCAATCTCAACACAGTTTTGAAGTGATTCCCCTTGGTCTGCTGCTCTGGCAGCAGCCAAAACATGTAAACCAGCCGCCATGGCTGCTGTTTTGGAATCAATAATTTGAATCCGATCGGTATCAAGAATTTGTTTTGCCTGGAGAGCTGAATGAACAGTCCCGGAGATCCCGGAGGAAATTAAAATGGCTATGATATCCTGGTCGTTAGCCAAATGCCGTTCAAAGATTTCTTCAAATGCGGCCACACTGGGTTGTGAAGTGCTTGGAAGTTCAGAGCTGGATGCTAAACGGATATAAAATTCCTGAGGAGTGATTTCGATTCCATCTTCGAAACTCTCATCACCCCAGATCACATTGAGAGGAATGATATCGATTGCCAGCTGTTTTCTTAGTTTGTGGGGGATGTAACTGGTGCTGTCAGTGACTACCGCTACTTTGTTCATTGAAGATTCCTTGGTATGACCTGGATTACAGTGAACCCGTTTTGATTGTTTTAGAGATGTTGATTGAGTTGTGAGCACCCTCGGCGTGACTCGAACACGCGACCCCTTACTCCGCAAGCAAGTGCTCTATCCGCTGAGCTACGAGGGCTAGTTTGATCGTACCCGATTTTACAATAGGGAAGATCTTCTGACAATGGTCAGCCTGTTTAACTTGACATTGTTAGATTAAAACATATGTTCTGGTTTTAGGCGAAGGAAAAG
>CAZTWV010000062.1:0-15368 GCA_964618295.1 uncultured Anaerolineales bacterium
ACATTCACAGCTTTAATTGCCTCCTGGGTCATCAGCAATTTTGGCGATTTATTCATTAAGGTTGCTGTCTTGGCTTTTTTTCAATCAGTAGTTGCAGCTCAGGGTGGGAATGCGGCCAGTCAAAATGTGGCAATGATCGTTCGTTCTCTGGCTCTGGGTAAAATCCAAATGGACCGGGTCTGGCCAATTCTTATTCGCCAGCTGGTAGTGGGGATGCTGGTGGGAATTTTGATTGGTTTAATTGTTGGAGTTGGGGTGGGACTTTGGCAGGGAAATCCTTATCTGGGTTTGGTTCTCGGCCTCGCGCTTCTGGGAAATACACTGGTAGCCAGTATTATTGGGACCTTAACCCCAATAATATTGCAGATGATTGGTCAGGATCCTGCTATGGCAGGGACTGTGGTAGTTACTGCGATCACAGATATTCTAGGATTTTTGATTTTTCTCAGTCTCGCAAGTCTTTTCCTGCCGCTCATTTCAAGCTACGTTTGACAAGAATTTATAAATCCAGGGTTAAACAATAGACCAAAGATGTTCAAAGTTAAGCAAGGATGAAGTAAAATTTGAGTATGGAAGTTCAAATAGCGATTTCGAAAATCAAAAAATATGCGACTTCATCCAGTGGTGATACGGCTGAGGTTATTGAACGCCCGAACGGTGGGATGTCTGTGGTGCTGGCTGATGGACAGAGCTCTGGAAAAGGTGCCAAGTGGGTCTCCAGCCTGGTTGTTCGAAAGGTCATTCAGCTTTTGGCTGATGGGGTTCGGGATGGTGCTGCTGCGAGAGCTGCCTCCGATGCGCTTTTCACGGAGAGAGGTGGCAGGGTTTCTGCGACATTAAATATTCTCTCGGCAGATCTGCAGTCTGGTACCCTGGTGATAACAAGAAATAACCCCGCCCCGGTTGTAATTTCATATGGAAATCAGATTAAGCTGCTGTCCGGAGAATCATCTCCGGTCGGCTTGAGACGAGATACAAGACCGATGATCTCGGAAATTCCCCTTGAAACTGGGTTAACCGTGGTTGCTTATACTGATGGGTTGGTGCATGCTGGTTCTTATTATGGGGATTCAATGGATGTCTGCACCTGTCTCACTGTTGAGCTCGAGAATGAAAATCCCTCCCCTCAAAGTATTGCAGATTCATTGATGTATCATGCTTTGAAACTGGACCGGGGAAGACCTCGTGATGATATCAGCATTATAGTCCTCCGTGTCAATATAGGAGGAGAGGATCTTATCCGCAGATTGAATGTACAACTTCCAGTGAATAATTTGGGAAAATGAGCTTTGACCAATTGGTGATTGCCCTGGTTGGCCCGTGTGCGGCAGGAAAATCAACCCTGGCTGAAAGCCTGAAACACCTTAACTGTACATTCAGACAGGTTGCCCAGGAGCACTCATATGTGCCGGAAATGTGGAAACTCCTTACCAATCCCGATTTTCTGATCTATCTGGATGTTTCTTATTCTGTTTCAATCGCCCGTTCCAATAATTCCTGGAAAAAAGAAATATTTGATAAGCAGAAGCAGCGGTTAAAACACGCCCGGGATAATGCGGATTTGTATATTCAGACAGATAATCTGGAACCTGAAGAAGTTACCCGGCAGGTGAAGAAAGCTTTGGTGGATCAATTTCCGACGATTGATAAATAGCTTTCAAAAGAATGTTAACAGGAGAATTGATGGGAAACCATTTGGAAACTGATAAATTTCAAGAGCTGGATGATCTGAAAAATACTTTCGTGGCACTTGCCAGTCATGAGCTCAGGACTCCTATGAATTTAATTCAAGGATATCTGGAAATGGGACTTGATGTATTGGATGATGAACCAGAACGCGCCAGAGATTATCTTGATCTTGCATTAAAGAACTCAAAACGAATGATGCGGATTGTGCAGGAATTAACTGATTTTGCACGCCTCACACGCGGACGAGAGATCAGCCACAGTGATCCTGTATCCATTGGTCAAGCTTTTCAGGAAACCTGGAAACTACTCAAACCGGATTTGGATCAAAAAGCCGTTGATTTGGTTGTTCAGATCGGACCGGAAGTCTCGGAGAAAGAATTTGATGCGGCTAATTTAATTGTAATTTTTCGCAATATACTCTCCAATGCGGCGAAGTTTTCACCAGAAAACTCTTCAGTATTAATAAAAGGTGAACAAAAAAATTCAGAACTAGTGATTGGATTTCACGATCAGGCCGACCCGATTCCTGAAAGCAAACAGGAAACCATATTTCAAGATTTCAGACAGCTGGAAAATTATCTCACCAGACGTTATGAGGGAATGGGATTGGGATTGGCTGTTGCCAGAAGGACGGCTAGATTATTAGGCGGAGATATAAAATTAAAAGTGCGCAAAAACGGGAACAGCTTTTTTGTAATGCTCCCGAATCACTAGAAATTTGGGATCCTGGTGGAGGAAGTCCGAATCTTGTTATTTATCCTGATCCTCAACTACTGAAAGAAATTGATCAAGCATGTTTCTTAGAAGTGGTTCTGGTAATGCTCCAACCTGCTGATGAACGATCTTCCCATTTGAAATAAATAACATTGTTGGGATACCCTGGACTCCATACTTATTGGCCCATTGGGAGTGTTTATCTGTATTGACCTTTGCTACTAAAACCTTCTCTGCGTATTCCTCAGCAATCTTCTCAAGGATGGGTGCAATCATTTTACATGGACCGCACCAGGGGGCCCAGAAATCTACGATTACCGGTAAATCTGATTGGATGATTGTACTTTCAAATGCTTCATCTGTAACATGAATAGGTTCTTTAGGCATTATTTCTCCTTACTGCACGAATAATTACAGCTTGATTATGCCATAGAAGCTGTCGATTTGCCACTTAGAGGTTGTTATGGTTTATCCAATGATTATGGTAATTCGATCTCGAGTATAATAGTTCCATGGAATTGAAATTTGCAACTAATCAGGTAAATACCTACAAGATCCATACTCCTGTTTACCAGGGCCCATTGGATTTACTTCTTAATTTAATTGAGAATGCTGAGCTGGATATTACTGAGCTGGCTCTTGCTCAGGTTACTGATCAATATCTTCAGCATCTCAACCAATTAGATAATTCCCCTCCTGACGAAATTTCAGCCTTTCTGGTTATTGCAGCAAAGTTAATTCTCATCAAATCAAAAGCACTTTTACCGAATGCATCGGTTCGTGATGATGAAGATGAAGACCTTGGTGATGATCTTGCCCGGCAGTTAATCGCTTACAAACGATACAAAGAAATTGCGGAAATTTTAGCTGGTAGAAAGGATTCCGGTTTCCAGTCCTACATCCGGGTCTCCCCTGCTGTAGAAATTAATGAAAAGGTGGATTTGGGAGAATTTGATATTGAAGCTTTATACAATCTGGCACGTAAAGTGTTTCAGGTAAATATCAACCGCCAGTCAATAGATACAGTAGTCGAAAGACCAAAAATTACAATTCGAGATAAAGTATCTTTGATTGTTAACAAGTTTCAAAAAGAACCAGTTTTTTCTTTCGATTCTGTACTGGGGGACGAACCCTCAAAACTAGATATTGTGATTTCTTTTCTAGCTGTACTTGAGTTAATTAAGGGGAAATACATCCGGGTCCGACAGAATGGTTTGTTTGATCAAATTAACCTGGAAAGGACAAACAAAGAATTAGATTTTGACATTAGATTATTTAGAGAATTAGAATTATAAAAAATAAAAAATTATAATGGCTATACGTAATTTTATGTTCTTGGCAGTACGACAGTTTTTAGATTTTCACATATTTGACAGGGATTAACTTGAACGAACATATTGAATATCACTCCTACCCCATTAATGCCCATTCTCTAAAGGAACTTGATGTCACACCGGCTTTTAATTATTCCTTACCAGCAAATGCTCGTGAGATTTTTCACCGCCTGAAAACAAACTCGACATTTTCATCAGCTGAGATTTCCGCGATAGGATCTTTAGGTCAGGCGGTTCGCCAGATGATTCTTTATTATCAAAAGAATCAAAACCCCGCCCTGCTCCAGGACCTCAGGTCCTTTACCAAAGGCTTACTTAATCCTGACCGCTACAGGACCCTTCTAGTCAACATGCTTTCCAGTTTTCCGCCTGAAAGTTTTTACCTAGATTCCAATCAGGCTAAGTTGTTTCTATCTGATCGCCCCGATTTCCAATCGTATCAACTTGAATTAATTCTAGGGCTCTTCTTAGTTGGTTTAGTTGATGAAAATCCCGCCTTCACTTTAGACAGGTCCCTGTTCCGAAATATGACTTTTTCAACAAGTGATGAATTTCAACAGTTCTTCAAGCGCATTCCAGCTTTCTTCCAAAGCGAACCCCGTTTCCTAAAAACTGATAATTCACTACTAGAAATTCTTCGCGCGCCCTGGAAGTCATCACCTGATTCAATCACAGGTCAATTGGATTATGTGATTCAAAAATGGAAATGGGCTCTCGACGATCATCTGCTGCAGTCTCTCATCCTTTCCCTGGATATTGTTAAAGAGGAGCATCGCGTCCACGGTCATGGCCCGGGTCCTGCTCACGTTCCGGATTTTCACGGTCCATCTTATATGCTTTCTGAGGACCGGGTGAACTTTAGTGAAGATTTGGATTGGATGCCCCGGACTGTTTTAATTGCCAAGAATGTATTTGTCTGGCTTGATCAACTCAGCAGAAAACACATGAGGTCAATCACCACTCTGGATCAAATTCCCGAAGCTGAAATCCAGCTTCTTGCGGACAGCGGGATAAACTCTCTCTGGCTGATCGGGCTCTGGGAGAGATCCACTGCTTCTCAAAAGATTAAACAGCTTTGTGGGAACCCGGACGCGATTCCTTCTGCTTATTCTCTCTACGACTACCAGATTTCAGAAGCGCTGGGCGGTGATTCAGCATACCAGAATTTGAATGATCTCTCCCGTTCTTACGGCATCAGGCTGGCTGCTGATATGGTCCCCAATCATGTCGGATTATCGTCAAAATGGATCTACGAGCATCCGGATTGGTTTATTTCGCTCCCGAATTCTCCCTTCCCCAACTATTCTTTCCAGGGTGAAAACTTATCCGAGCACTCTGACTATTCCATCCAGATTGAAGACAATTACTACAACAAAACGGACGCAGCTGTAGTCTTTAAGCACCATCAATACAGCGCCGGAAAAACTCGTTACATATATCATGGAAATGACGGCACATCGATGGCCTGGAATGACACCGCTCAGCTAAACTACCTCCGAGAAGATGTCCGTGAAGCTGTGATTCAAACCATTCTTCATGTTGCGAGAAAGTTTTCAATTATCCGCTTTGACGCGGCAATGACATTAACTAAAAAACACTTCCAGCGATTATGGTTTCCTGAGCCGGGCTCCGGGGGTGCTATCCCATCCAGGGCTGAGCACGGCCTTGAAAAATCCGAATTTAATAAATCGATGCCCACTGAGTTTTGGAGGGAAGTTGTAGACCGAGTTGCAGAAGAAGCCCCCGACACACTGCTGCTTGCAGAGGCTTTCTGGATGATGGAAGGATTCTTTGTGCGCACTCTCGGGATGCATCGTGTTTACAACAGCGCATTTATGCACATGCTGCGCGATGAAAAGAATCATGATTACCGCTCATTGCTAAAGAAAACTATTGAGTATGATCCTCAAATTTTAAAAAGATATGTTAATTTTATGAATAACCCGGATGAGGAAACTGCAATCGCTCAATTCGGAAATGACGGGAAATATTTCGGTGTTTGCACCCTGATGTCTACAATACCTGGTTTGCCCATGTTTGGCCACGGTCAGATAGAAGGTTTTACGGAAAAATATGGAATGGAATACCGCAGGGCTTATTACAATGAAACTCCTGATCAGGATTTGATGGAACGTCACAAACGTGAAATATTTCCTTTGCTTAAGAAAAGGTACCTGTTTGCTGAAGTTGAAAATTTTTATCTATATGATTTTTCTGACAGCAGAGGCTCAATTTCCCAGGATGTAATTTGTTTTTCCAATCAGTTTAAAAATGAAAAAGCCCTTGTAATTTATCACAACAAGTGGGGTGATATTTCCGGTACTATTGAAAAAACATGTGAGATAAATGGAGTCTCTAAAGCGTTAAGTGAATCTCTTGATATCCCTCCCCGACCTGACACTTTTCTCCTTTATCGGGATCATATTACGAAATTAGAATATTTAATACCTACTGAGACTCTTTCTGATACAGGGTTCCATCTTCAGATGGGCGCTTATGAGTACCGGGTTTTCCTGGACTTTTCAGTAGTTCATGATCAAGACGGATCCTACAGCTTGCTGCACCAAACGATAGGCAATCAAGGCACTTTCTCCCTTGAAGACGAAAGAAGAAAAATCAAGTACCGGGGTGTCTCTAACAAGCTGATGGAAATTTTTTCATTTTATCCGATCTCTGCTGAGCTCTGCGCCAATTTAGACCAGAAACTATTGGAGAAATTTTCCTCTGTTTATAATGACTTTCTCGCGTCTTTAATCGAGGCAAATCAACTTGATAATTCACCTGGCGATTTTAAAATAATTACAAAATCTGCAGCTGCCGCTTACTTCAATATTCAAAAAATAATTTTCGCTATCTCCGAAAAGAAGCAGCACAAGGGTATTTTTTCAACTAACTCAACTGCGGCCTCTCTTCTGTGGGCACTGCTGAACCCTGTCAAAGAATATATACCCACCAATGCCATTTCCAATTTAGTTCCCTCTTCTCTGCCCGATTTAAGAATTTTCTCCGTTCCTGATGTAACAACTTCAAAAATTTTGGATATCCAGAATCTAAAATCATTAATCAGCACTACATACAAGCTCCCTTCTGAGCATATTTCCTGGTCTATTTTTTCTATTTTGAACCAGATAATTGAGTCCGAAAAAGGGCAATCACTCCTTAAAGTTCACTCTTACCAGGGTGTAAAATATTTCCACAAAGAATCCTTTTGGGCCCTTGCAGGACTCATTACAATTCTGAAGATCAATCAAGTCAACCTGATAACTGAATCGATAGAAGAAATTCCTGACTCTATGGTTCTTGAGCCTATTGATACATATCTCGCCCTTTTAGAACTAGCAAGTTCAGCTGATTTCCAGCTAGAACCTTTTCTCAGAACTGCTAGACTTAAGCTGGGGGATTAACACTTATAGATGCACCAACTCACAGCTGACCAGATTTCAATTATAGAAACTCCAAGCAACCAATCTATATTTGTTGCTGGTCCCGCAGGATCAGGGAAAACGACTGCAGGGAAAGAGCGCATTAATTTTTTAATTGAAAATGGGGTCCCCGCCCAAAAAATATTGGTTCTAATTCCCCAACGATCTCTCGGGGATCCATACTCCCGCTCCTTCTCCAGCCAAAGCTATCCCCCAGGAGGCATTCCGGAACTCACAACTCTCGGGGGAATTGCCCGCAGAATGACATCTTTATTCTGGCCCCTTGCCAGCCAGGATGCTGGTTTCGGACATCCTAATCTTGAACCAAATTTCCTGACAATGGAAAATTCTCAGTATTTCATGGCTCACCTTGTGCGTCCATTGATTGAAGATCAGGGGTACTTTTCATCAGTTACCATCCAGCGCAACCGCCTTTACAGCCAAATACTCGATAATTTAAATAAATCAGCAATCAAAAATTTTGATTTTCGTGAAATAGGCCAGCGCTTGATTTCGTCCTGGATTGGTGAGCCAGGCCAAACTCGGGTCTTTGAAGACGCCCAGGAATGCGCAGTCTTATTCAGAGAATTCTGCTTGGAAAATAATTTACTGGATTACTCCCTCCAGATGGAAGTATTTCTCAAATACATCTCTCCCAGGAAAGAATTTATAGAATATTTCCAGAATCAATTCAGGCATCTAATATACGATAATTCCGAAGAAGATATTCCAGTAGCTCATCAATTTGTCGCAAACTGGCTGCCAGAAATGGATTCTTCCTTACTTATTGTTGACTCAAATGCAGGTTATCGTAGTTTTCTTGGTGCAGATCCTGATTCCGCAAAAAGCCTAGCTTCTTTTTGCGACCAAACAATTTCATTTCAAACAAGCCTGGTCAATCCTCCAGATCTTACCAATTTCCATTCTGCTTTTGTGAGAAGTCTTCAAAAATTACCCTTAACATTCCCCTCTCCAAGTGAGGATCTGGAAGCGCTTCAAGAGGCCTACAGCATCAGCTACCATTCGTACATCCCCGAGATGATCGACTGGTTGACTGTCCAGTGCGGTAAACTGATAGAAAGCGGCACATCTCCATCGGAAATCGCAATCTTATCCCCTTTCCTAAGTGATTCTCTTCGCTTTTTGATTGAAAATCGTTTTCAGGAATCCGGAATCCGAACCTGGTCTCACCGGCCTTCCAGAGCACTTAGAGAAGAACCAGCCACCCGCTGCTTATTGACCTTGGCAGCACTTGCTCACCCAGTCTGGGGTATTAAACCTTCAATTTTTGATTTGACCTATGCCTTTATCCAGGCAGTTGAAAATCTGGATCTTGCAAGGGCTCAGCTTCTTGCTAAACATGCGGCTGATTATTCAGAGGGATTTCTACGCCTATCCAATTTCGAGGATTTAGCCCCAGATGTTCAGGATCGAATTTCTTTCACTTCCGGAATTCAGGTCCAGGTAATTCTGGATTGGATCGACAAAGAATCTTCAAGACCCGATCAACCCCTTGATCATTTTTTCAGCAGACTGTTTGGAGAAATTCTTTCTCAACCAGGATTTGGGTTCCACGACAATTATGATCGGGCTAAAGCAGCATCCAACCTGATTGATTCATCAAAAAATTTCCGAGAGACTTTGACCAAAACAACTGAGATATCTAATTCTAATCTTGGTAGGGAATACTTCCAAACAGTCCAGGAAGGCATCCTCTCTGACCTCTATCATCCCCGCTGGGAAGAGCGTCCAGAAGATGCTGTATTTCTGGCACCTTCTTACACGTTCCTGATCAACAACTATCCTGTTTCTAACCAATTCTGGCTTGATACAGGTTCCCGGGGTTGGTATGAAAGAATCTATCAACCACTCACTCATCCTTATGTTCTTTCTCCCGACTGGGAAATTGGCAGAACCTGGACTGACGAAGATGAAATCCGCAGCAATCAGGAATTTTTAGAAAAATTGGTCACTGGGTTAATTCGCCGCTGCAAGCAGCATATTACCTTTTGCTTAAGTGAACACGACGAACGGGGGTATGAACAAAATGGTCTCCTCATTCAAACATTAAATAATATCCAGCACCAAATTCGTCACGATCGTTATCCTGCGGCGGGTAAAAGCATATGACTTCAGCAGTACCCCGCCCTTCACAGGAAAAGATCCTTAACTATCAAACAGGCACCATGGGGGTAATTGCCGTGCCAGGAAGCGGTAAAACCTGGACTTTATCCATGCTGGCTGTTGAATTGATCCAAAAAGGCCTGGTTGGTTTTGACCAAGAAATTCTCGTAGTTACGCTTGTTAACTCTGCAGTGAACCAGTTCTCCCGGCGTATCAGCACTTTTCTAAAACAGCGCGGCCTGATCCCATCTCTTGGTTACAGGGTCAGAACTCTTCACGGATTAGCCCATGACATTATTATTGAGCGTCCTGACCTGGTCGGTCTCGACAATAATTTTCTGATAATTGATGAACGCGAGGCTGCTAGAATTCGAGCCAGTGCGGTATCCGATTGGATCCGTTTAAACCCAGGGAGAATAGATAACTTTCTTCTCGAAACGCTCTCAGAATACAAGAAAAATGAAGTTTTACAAAAACAGCTCCCTGGCCTCCTTGGACAGCTTTCTTTACAATTTATTCGGACTGCAAAAGACCGCCAGTTTTCACCCTCTCAACTTCAGAAAAATGTGGAAGATTTATCTTATCCGCTTCCATTGGCAGAAATTGGGCTTGAAGTCTATACCCGCTACCAGCGCGACTTGAACTATCGTGGAGCGGTAGATTTCGATGATCTAATTCGTTTCGCATTGAAAGTTCTTGAACTTGATAAATCTCTACTAGAAAGACTTCAAAACAAATGGCCCTTTATCCTGGAGGACGAAGCACAGGACAGCAGCCAGATGCAGGAGAGAATTCTCTCCAGTCTTGCTGGGGACCATCACAATGCCAATTGGGTTCGGGTAGGCGACCCAAACCAGGCTATTTATGAGACGTTCACAACTGCTGACCCCCGCTTACTTATAAGTTTTTCTGAAAACGCAAACCGCCGTCATGACCTTCCGCATTCTGGCAGAAGCACCAAATCAATTATCTCTCTAGCCAATTTTCTGGCAAGCTGGTCAACAAATCATCATCCAGAACTTGGGGCCCGAGATGCCTTGCTGCCAACCCTGATTTTGCCCACACCAGATGATGATATCCAATCAAATCCAAAAGATAACCCGGACCAAATATTTATTCATCTGCAGGAATTGTCCCCTGCTGAAGAAAATGAAACAATCTCAATCTCCGTCAAACGCTGGCTTGCAGAACATCCCGATGAAACTGCAGCTGTTCTTGTCCCACGCAATCAGCGCGGGAAAAAAATTGTTTCAAATCTTCTCAACTCCCATGGAGTTGAAGCAGTTGAGATGCTAAATTCCACCTTATCGACCAGGAAAACTTCCGGTGCGCTTGTTCATGTGATGTCCTACCTCGCTAACCCCTTATCCTCCAGAAAACTATCCCAGGTCTACAAAGTCTGGAAACGAGATAACCTGGATGATGAAGAAAAGAAAACTATGATCGACTATATTTCTTCTCAAATTGCCAAGCTTTCTCATCCAGAGCAATTTACTCATTCTGACCCGGATCTTATCTGGCAAAATTATTTTAGTGATCAATCCATTCAAATAATTAATGATCTATCCAGTTTTCGAAAAACAGTTATCCGCTGGCAGAACGCTGTTCTTCTTCCGGTTGATCAACTTGTTCTCAGTATTGGAGCTGATATATTTTCTGATGTTGAAGAGCTTGCGATTGCCCATAAACTTTCTGTTTTTTTGAAGCAGCTTTCCCGGCAGCATCCAGAATGGAGCTTACCAGATTTTGCTGACGAACTAAGAGCTCTTGCGAAAAATGAGCGAAGGTTCCACTCATTCACTAAGAATGAAAGTTTCAACCCCGACTCTTATAAAGGAAAGGTTGTTGTAACCACCACCCATAAAGCTAAAGGACTGGAATGGGATCGTGTTTATCTGGTTTCAACTAACAATTACAATTATCCTTCCAGTATTGAGACAGACAGTTTTATATCTGAAAGATGGTATATCAACAACCGCTTAAATCTTCCCGCAGAAGCCCTCGCTGAGCTAAACTGTCTGATTTCTCCCGGTTGTCAAGAAAAACCCGAGCTGGGCAAAGCGACCCTTGATGCCAGACTCGACTATATTCGTGAAAGACTCCGGCTTCTTTACGTTGGTATTACCCGAGCAAGAAAAGAACTCATCATAACCTGGAATTCCGGACAAAGAAATAACTGCTCACCGGCTCTTGCCCTCCAGGCTCTCGCTGATTTTTGGGCTAAAAATTCAGGCAAGGACTGCAAGTAATGAAAAATATTATTGACAATTTTCAGTTGAGTCAAACCAGCCTGCAATCTTTTGTTGATTGCCATAGAAAATTTAAACTAAGGTATCTTGAAAACCTGGCTTGGCCTGCCCCTCCAACCGAACCTTTGTCTTTACATGAAGAGCAAAAAATATTTGGGGAAAGATTCCATCTATTAGCGCGACAATATTTTTCTGGTATACCTGTAAACCAAATAACCCGAAGTATTAGCCATCCCCAGCTAATTGAATCGTGGGAAAACTTTCTTGCTTTCACCAGCGCTCTTGACTTCCAAATTGCACTTCCTGAATATGTTTTATCAATTCCCCTCAAATACACACGATTGGTTGCAAAGTATGATTTGATTATCCGATCCAAAAATCATTTTCATATATTTGATTGGAAAACTTCCAAGCATCTTCCCGGTCGGGAAGTGTTAGATTCTAGGATGCAAACTCTTATTTACCCGTATGTTTTTCTGCGGGCAGCACCAGAATTTTTTGAAATCCCCCACCTGGAAAGCGGGCAGATCCATTTCACTTATTGGTTTGCTTTGCACCCAGAGGACGAAATGTCTTACCACTACACAGATGCCAATGACAATTTTGCGGAACATTATATTCAGGATCTCGAAGAGCAAATCTTCACAAAGTTTAATAACAGCAAACCTTTTGAGAAAACCGATGATCTTGATAAATGTAAATTTTGCAAATTCCGATCTCACTGCGCAAGAGGCGAAAAAGCAGGGAATGTTGAATCAGTATATTTTATTGATGATCAAGATCAAAGAGTTTATGACCCTATCGAGTTTGAACAGATCGTAGAAATTAATTATTAAAATGAAAATTATCTTGACATTGTTAGATTAAAACATATGTTCTGGTTTTAGGCGAAGGAAAAGTATTCCCGATCCCTTTGATCTTAAAATTCACTCATTAGAGGCAGAGGCTTTTCCTATTTTATTCATTTTTTGTTCAAAACAATCGAACATCCGTGCTAATTTAACATTGTCAAGTTAAGAGAATATTATTTATTGCCTATGCGAAATTTTCAAAAATGGGTTTACCCTGAACCGGTTGATGTTCCTGCAAAGTTCTCAAAATTTGTTGGCGGTGATCCGCTGGTCGCTGAAATTTTATATCGCCGGGGCTGTACTACTATTGCTGAAGCCGCTGCATTCCTGAACCCGGAAAAATATCAACCAAGCCCAGGCATTGAACTTCCTGATGTTGAAAAAGCGTCTGCCCGTTTGAAGTCTGCTGTTGAAAAAAGTCAATCCATTCTTGTCTGGGGAGATTTTGACGTGGATGGTCAAACATCTACCACTCTTCTGGTCTCTGCTCTTCAAAAAGCAGGTTGTTTCGCTGTTCCCTATATCCCGCACAGATTAACAGAATCTCACGGGCTGAACCCTGATCGCCTAAAAAGTCTCATTCTCCATCATCAACCTGATATTGTCTTGACTTGCGATACAGGAATTGATGCCTTCGATTCTGCTAGGGTTTGTTCGGATTTAGGTGTTGATCTAATTATCACAGATCACCATCAGCTATCCAGTGAGATCCCGAAAGCTTTTGCCGTCATCAACCCAAACATGCTTCCCGATCATCACCCACTTCATGATTTACCTGGTGTAGGCGTGTCATATAAATTAATTGAAACCCTTTTCAAGATTTTAGGTTTGGACCCAACCCCTTATCTGGATTTGACCGCTCTTGGCATTGTTGCTGATATTGCTCAACTTACAGGTGATACACGTTATCTGCTTCAAATCGGCCTCCCGGTTCTGCGTGACACGCCGCGTAAAGGTTTGCAAGCTTTGTATCGATCGGCAGATTTGTCTCCAAGTTCCATATCTGAGGAAGATATCGGTTTTAAGATTGGCCCCAGGTTAAATGCTCTCGGCCGTTTAAAAAATGCTCTTCCTGCTGTTGAGTTACTAACTACCGGAGATGAAATACGAGCTGCTGAGCTTGCTGACTATCTGGAAAGCTTAAATTACGAACGCCGGCAGCTAACAGAAACAATCTATGAATCAGCTCTTCAGCTTATTGAGCAAGACACTGCATTATTAGAAAATTACTCTGCGCTTGTCTTAAAAGATCCCTCCTGGCACGCAGGCGTGATCGGGATTGTCGCCAGCCGCCTCGTAGAAAAATTTAACAAACCAACTATCTTGCTCACCCAAGATAGAGATATTGTAAAGGGGTCAGCTCGTTCAATAAAAGGGGTCCCAATCTCTGCCATGATTGCTGAGCAGGATAAACTGTTATTACGCCATGGCGGTCATCCTATGGCTGCTGGATTAAGCCTGCAGGCAAAATTACTTCCAGCCTTCAGGCGGAATCTCTCCATTTCGATAAACCGCTACACAGATGGAAGGCTGCCTAAAAAAGCAGTCCGGATAGATGCTGAAATCGATCTTTCGAAGATTTCACTAAGTTTTATCGATGACCTAAATCGCTTAGCACCTTTCGGGCCTGCAAACCCTCCTTTACTATTTGCTACGAAAAATTTATCCCTGATTGAACACCAGGAAATTGGCCGCTATAAGGAGCATAGAAAACTCACAATATCTGATCAGCTCGGGCACACTCAAGATTTTTTATGGTGGAACAGCTCAGAACTTTCCATCCCTACTGATAGTTTTCAGGCAGCCTACTCACTTCGCGTTTCCGCCTTCAGGGGTAAAAAATCTCCCCAGGCTACAATCAAAGTTCTTGAAACCTCCCCTCTCGAAGCTAAAAGACCATCCCGGTTGAAAAAAACTGTGGAGATTCATGATCTCCGCCGCCACCCTACCCCAAGTCAAAAAATCTCTGAGATATCCAAACTTGAAACAGATATCCAAATTTATGGAGAAGGAATTGGCAAATTACCTTCAGGAGCAAAAAATCGGTTTGAGCTAAAAGAAGGATCAACTCTTGTGCTCTGGACCACCCCGGCAAGTAATTCAGTGATTTCAAATCTTGCAAATCAAGTTTCTCCCACCCGGGTATTTCTTTTTGGGCAAAACCCCAAGCCAAACACCACCCTGGAATTTATCAAAACGATTCTCGGGTTATTTAAATATTCAGCCCAATCTCAAAACCCAATTAACATCTCAGACATTATCAGTAAAACTGCCCAGACTTATCCAGTAGTTCTTGCTGGCATTGAATACGTAAAAACTCATGGCTCTTTTTTGATTGAGGAATCTGCCAACGATTTTCATGTTTCGCAATTACAAAAAGCAGCTTCTGAGCCTCCTCGTGATCTAATTCATAAGTTAAATAAGCTTATCCGTGAAACTAAATCATTTAGATTAAATTACACAATCGCAAAGAAAGGCAGTTCTTTATGGCCCTAGATTTTCACTCCTGCCCGGACCGCCGCAAATCCGATTCAGTGAAATGGAATAAATACGAAAAAGATGTTCTTCCAATGTGGGTGGCTGATATGGATTTTCCTGCACCACCTCCAGTTGTTAACGCTCTCCAGAAACGTTTAGATCACGGCGTGTTTGGTTACCCTGATTACAGAGACCGTCTCGCACAATCTGTTGCAGATTGGCTCTTGAGGCGCCATGATTGGAAAGTCAAATTTAATGAGATTCTATTTTTACCAGGGGTTGTACCTGGTTTTAATGCAGCAGCCCGGGCTTTCACAAAACCCGGAGACGGAGTACTTGTTCAAACCCCGGCTTACCGCCCTTTTCTTTCTGTCGCAGCGAATTCCGGTGTTGAAAGCCAGTACTCTTCCTTAGATAAAGATCCATCGGGTAGATATTTTCTCAGTGGTGAACGTCTCACATCCAACCTGGAGAAAAACACCCGGATGTTTATTCTCTGCAACCCTC
>CAZTWV010000063.1:0-4102 GCA_964618295.1 uncultured Anaerolineales bacterium
GTATTTTACCGGCATTCTGCTTTTATCGTAAGTTGCTAGTTATGCAACAGCCTCCTCTAACACTTCTATAATTGCAAGTCTCAATTTTCTCAAATTTAATATCAGGATCCAAAAGCGTGTCATATCTGCCATTATACCGTGCTGCAAAAGTCAGCTTCAATTTCAGAGGAGGTTTGTGTTGCACAAAGAAAAGCCTGCAGCAAGAAGCACCAATAAATTTCCCCGCCAGCCCCCCGTGATATAATTTTCGCTATGGAAAATTCCACGAATCCCTGGCGCAGCGGGCTCTCAAAAACTAGAAATTCACCTCTGGGAAAAATCACGTCTTTCCTGGGAATCAGCGAAATTGAGGAAACCGACTGGGATCAGCTGGAGGAATTGTTAATCCAGGCAGATGTCGGGGTGGAAACCAGTCTGAAAATTGTCGCTTCTCTCCGGGACCGGGTCCAGGAGGAGAGGATTCTTCAAAAATCCGATCTCCGGGATCTGATCTCCTCGGAATTAATCCAGCGCATGATCCCAGCACCGGTATTAAGCTGGGAATCCAGACCAGCGGTGATCCTGATTGTTGGTGTTAACGGATCCGGTAAAACTACCTCGATGGCAAAACTGGGAGCCAGATTCCAACAACAGGGCAAAAAGGTCCTTTTCGGAGCAGCGGATACCTACCGGGCAGCTGCTGTCGATCAGCTGAAATCCTGGGGAAAGCAGCTGGATATCCCGGTGATTGGCGGCCAGGCCCAGGGGGATCCCGGAGCAGTCACATTTGACACGATCCAATCTGGAACTGCACGCCAGATGGACATTGTGATGATTGATACTGCTGGCAGGCTTCACACCCAGTACAACTTGATGGAAGAGTTAAGGAAAGTGTACCGGGTTGCCGGAAAAGCTCTGCCGGGTGCCCCCCATGCAGTCTGGCTGGTATTGGATGCCACAACCGGACAGAATGCTATCTATCAGGCAGAGGCTTTTCAAGAGGCGGTAGATCTCGATGGAGTCATCCTGGCAAAACTGGACTCCTCAGCCAGAGGGGGTATGGTGTTTGCAATCCAGGAAAAACTTGGTTTGCCAGTCCTGTTTGCTGGTTTAGGGGAAGGCCCGGAGGATCTGGTCCCTTTTGATCCTGAGGCATTCGTTGCCGGAATCCTGGAGTAATATTCTATGGACCTAAAACGCTATCGGTCTGATTTTCTCCACTCATACTGCCCCGGAGTTTTTCCTACTCTGGAACTTTTACAGCAGCGTCTCGATCTTGTCCAGGCAGTCCTGCTGGACAGCAAAGGGGATCAAAACCGGGGAGTAGAGAAAATCAAGCGGATTTGTAATCAGAATCAGATCAAGATCATCCAAAACGACAAATTGGTCCGGAAGTTATCAAAAAGGGGAAATACGTATGCAATTGGCGTCTTTCGAAAAGAAAAATCCCGCCTGGATCAAAGCAGCAATCACCTGGTCCTGGTAAATCCATCCGGAATGGGCAATCTGGGGACCATCATGCGCACCATGCTCGGTTTTGGATTCAAAGACCTGGCGGTGATTGAACCGGCTGCGGATCCCTTTGATCCCCGGGCAGTCCGGGCTTCGATGGGATCTCTTTTTTATCTCCGGATTGCGACGTATTCAGCATTCAGCGACTACTGGGGTAGCTATGCGGCTCATAATCTGTATCCGTTAATGACCAGCGGGGACCAGATACTCCCCTCCGTCCAGTTCACCCCCCCTTACACAGTCATCTTTGGTGAAGAAGCTTCCGGACTTACCGCAGATTTTGCCCAGTACGGCACGGCTGTCTGCATTCCCCAGCAAAATGAAATTGATTCCTTCAACCTGGCCGTTTCTGTAGGGGTTACACTTTACCAGGCAGCCCAAACCGGAAAAATTTCCTGAATTCGAAATAGAGTACATCAGGCTTGTGGTAAGATGGACAGGTTGAAGATTGTGGAAAATAATCTCAGAATTTTGCCAGAATATATAAGCTGGAGTCGATAATGGATGCCTTAATTGAACAGCTGGAAACAATCCAGGAAAAACTCCGCAGCTTGAAGGAGCGTCTTTGACGTAGCCGAAAAGCAGCAGCGGTTGAAAAAATTACAAAAAGAATCCCAGGCAGCTGATTTGTGGGATAACCAGAATCGAGCCAGGAAAGTGATGAAAACAGTTTCTTTCCTGGAAGATGAAGTTACGAGTTGGAATCAGCTTGAACAGCGGGTGGCGGACGCCCTGGAATTAGCACGGCTGGAGGATGAAGATCTGAAAGCGGATTTAGAACCAGAAGTCCAAGAAATCACCCGGGAAGTTGAAAACCGAGAATTTAAAGCCATGCTCTCCGGAGAATATGACGAGGGAGATGCCCTGCTCGCAATTCACGCTGGCGCAGGCGGAAATGATGCCCAGGATTGGGCTGAAATGGTCCAGCGGATGTACCTGCGCTGGGCTGAACATCAGGGATATGAAACAGAAACTCTGGATCTGACCCCGGGTGAAGAAGCAGGGATCAAGAGCACGACAATTTCCATCAGCGGCCCGTACGCTTACGGCTACTTGCGAGCAGAAAAAGGAGTCCACCGGCTGGTGAGGATTTCGCCTTTTGACTCTTCCAACCGCCGGCATACATCCTTTGTGATGGTCGAAATCCTGCCCCAGGTAGAAGACGATCACAGCATCCAGATCAACCCCAGTGATTTAAGAATTGACACCTTCCGGGCTGCCGGGGCAGGCGGGCAGAGTGTCCAGAAAAATGACACCGCGGTCCGCATCACTCATGTCCCAACCGGGATCGTAGCCAGCTGTCAAAATGAACGCTCCCAGACCCAGAACCGAGAGATGGCAATGCGGGTCTTGAAAGCACGGCTGCTGGAATTAAAGCAGCAGAAACAAAAAGAAAAGATTGATGAGCTGAGGGGAGAGTACCAGAAAGCAGAATGGGGCAGCCAGATCCGCTCTTATGTACTTCATCCTTACCATCTTGTCAAAGACCATCGAACCAACCACGAAAACGGCAATACGGAAGCTGTTCTGGATGGGGAACTAACGGAATTTATGGAAACCTATCTGCAGCAGACCATGGGGAAACAAACCGGATAAGCAGCCGCTAAGAGAGAACCGCTCCAAGCATAGAGGGGGATAAACTGACCACCTGCTCTATACCTGCAGACTGCAGCAGGTCCTGTGCGGTGTTAAACCCGTGCGCAATCTCACGGGGTTGATGGGCATCCGAGTTAACGACCACCCTTCTGCCTCCTTCTTCCCGGTACCACTGAAGCATCTGAGCTGCGGTCTGGTTCCAGGCAGGCGATTGACCGAGGTATTTTGTATTCAGCTCAAGGATCTTACGCGACTTCGCCAGGGCAGAAAAAACCGCCCGGATTTCATCTTCAAGAAGATCTAATTCCGGGGCAGCACCAATCTGGGTTCCAGGCCAAAAGATCCGATCTGGATGGGCCAGGATATCAAAATCACACAGCTCTACCAGGGCCCGCATTTCCCGGAAATACCGGCGGTAGACCTCGCCGGGATTCCTGCCTTCAAACACTTCAACATGATGAATATTGATCTCATCCAGCCAATGCTGGGAAGCAATCACCACCTCAAAGGGATACAGGGCCAGCAGACCGCTGAATTTCCGGGGGTAATCCTGGGGGTTGCCAACCTCCACGCCGCTCAAGACTGTCAGACCTAAGGGTTGATATTTCTCTCTGGCTTTGTTCAGATGCTCAAAATATGCTTCTGGCTGTGGGTTTCCAAACCCTTTGATCCGCCACTCCACATGATCGGTAATTGCCACTGACCGCAGCCCCAGTTCCAGAGCCCGGCGGCAAATCTGATCAATTGAATGATGGGCATCCGGGCTGAATCTGGAATGCAGATGATAATCACTAAGCAAGCTTAGGGAACGAATAGACTGAAATTGATAATGGGGCCTGTACCGGAAAACCATTTTTTCTCCCTGATTAGTTACATCCAAATTGTCATCCGGGGCTGTTAAGGTGATGTTAAATTGGTTTTATAAATTCGTTATGATTTGATTAATGCCGCACTTCAATCCTGATCCTTAAAAATTACCCCGGCCCCTTGCCAGACCCCCGGCAGCTCGTTATAA
>CAZTWV010000063.1:4112-14424 GCA_964618295.1 uncultured Anaerolineales bacterium
TTATAATAGAACAAAAGTTCTATTTACACCGGTTGTCAGTCATGTTTCCCACACATTTTCTGGACTCTCTGCAGTATCTGCTCTTCCCTTCCCGCTTTGTCAAGCTGGATGAACGGCTGCGCCTGGCGCTGGCCCGCCTGGCCGAAGAGGAACAGCAGCCGCTGAATGAAGTCGGGAAGAAGATGCTCATTTTTGCGCTGCAGCATCACCGCCAGGCCTCCAGGAATTTACAGATCTGGGACAGGCTCACGCCCCGGGAAAAAGAAGTCACAGCCCTGGCCTGTCTGAGCAATACCAACAAGGAAATCGCTGATCAGCTGGTGATCGCCCCCGCCACCGTAAAAACACATCTCCGCAATGCAAAAAGGAAATTCGGTGTCCGCAGCAAGTTGGAGCTCCGGAAAGCGCTGGCAGACTGGGATTTCTCCCACTGGGAGCGCTGAGCCCCTTTCCCCCTTCGGGGTAGCCCCCTTTTCACCTTCAAGTTCAGCCAATTGTGGATAGCCAATCTGCCCCCGGCCTGCTAGGCTGGGGGTATGACAAAGAAACTCACCCTCCCTGCCGTACCGCCGGGACCGGATCTGCAGCTGCTGATCGCTCCTGCCCCGGTTCAGCGCCAGGCGGCAACCACCTTTGTTGCCGAGCTGGCCCAGCGCGGCCCGGTTCAGGTCCTGGACGGCGGCAACCGCTTTGATGTGCTGACCCTGAACCGGGCCCTGCGTCAGCGGGGTCATCCGCTGTACGCGGCCCTGGAGCGGGTCCAGGTTGCGCGGGCGTTCACCTGCTACCAGATGATCACCCTGCTGGAGCAGTCCAGCAGCCGCGGCCTGCCCACGCTGATCCTCAACCTGCTTTCCACCTTTGCTGACGAAAACGCTCCCCTCCCCGAGCGTTTTCGGCTGCTGGAAACCGCGCTGGGCCAGCTCCGGGCGGCCGCCCGCCTGGCGCCAGTCTTGCTGATCATTCACCCCCGGGCCGAAGACGATCCCTTTTTAGAGCGGATCCGGGAGGAACTCACCGCAATCTGGGTTTTTGAAGACCCCAAACAGCCGCAGCAGCTCTCGCTGCTGTAGCACAGGAGAACCAATGGGACGAACCGTATCCTCCATTACACAATCCTTTCTCAAGGAGCAGGCTGCTTTCGCCCGTTTTCGCCGGGCGCTGCGCAAGCAGGACCAGCAGGCGCTGGATGACCTCTTTGCAGCAGCCCGGAAACACCTCGCAGCGGCCTCCTACGCTTCCCACGCCCTCCCCTTTGAGACCTTCCTGCTGGCCATGCTGCTGGAAGAGCACAAGGAAGTGATCCGCCTCCGGGACGAAGTAGACCGGCTGCACCATGCCCTCCGCGACTGAAATCCAGGGCTGGCTGCTGGACCTTTATCCCGACCCCGAGCACGGGCTGGTGCTGTGGCTGCTGAGCGGTGAGGGAGATCAGCTCCAGCGAACGCGGCTGACCCAGCCTTTTCCAACCGCTTTTTACGCTCACGGAGAGTCAGCCGAGCTGCGGGCTCTGTGGCGCCACCTGGCCGACCAGCCGCTGGTTGCCGGCCTTTCCCGGGTCGAATCCCGCGACCTTTTTGAAGCAAACCCCCTGGCTGTGCTGAAAATTGTCACCCCGACTCCCACCGCCCAGCAGGAACTCTTCCGGCAGTTAAAAGTCCAATTTCCAGCCCTGCATTATTACAATGCCGACATCCCTCTTTCCCTGCGCTACAGCGCCCAAACCCGGGTCTTTCCCCTGGCCCAATGCCGGGTAGAGGTGGGAAAAGAAAACCGCGTGGTTCACCTCGAAACCCTCGATTCTCCCTGGACACTGGACTCCTGTCCAGCCCCGCTGACTGTGATGTCCCTCGCTCCAGACTGCAATCCTGATCACCGGCCCCCTTCCCGGATCCAGGTCCATGTCGGCGGACGCGACTACAGTTTTTCTCTTCGGGATGAACGCAGGCTGCTGATCCAGCTCCGGGCCCTGCTCCGAAAACATGACCCGGACCTGCTGCTGACTATCTGGGGCGACAACTGGCTGATGCCGAAACTGCAGGAACTGGCAGCAAGAAATCAGATTCATCTTCCCCTTAACCGGGAGTCCAGCCGGGGTGTGGAACACCGCCCGGAACGCTACTACCATTCCTACGGAGGAGTGATCTACCGCGGGCCCCAGGTGCACCTTTTCGGACGGGTGCACATTTCGACCGAAAACACCGTAATGTATCATGATTACGGCCTGGAAGGGGTTTTTGAAATGTCGCGGGTGACCGGCCTGCGGATTCAGACCGCAGCCCGGGTCTCCCCGGGAACCGGGATCTCATCAATGCAAATTCAAACCGCACTGCGGCAGGGAGTCCTGGTCCCGTGGCGCAAACAGCAGGTGGAGCACCCGAAGTCGGCCTACAGCCTGCTCCAGGCCGATCGGGGCGGGATGGTTTACCAGCCGTCAATTGGACTGCATGCCAGCGTGGCTGAAATTGACTTTGTCTCCATGTATCCCAGCATCATGGCTCACTTCAACATTTCACCTGAAACCGTCGGCCGTCCCGGAGTGGAGGGAAGCTTTGTACCGGAGCTGGATCTGACCATTGACCAGGAAAACCGCGGCCTGGTTCCCGACACACTGCAGCCCCTGCTCGATAAGCGCATCCAGCTTAAACAAGCCCTGGCTGAAATGGATCCCCGGGATGCCCGCTACCGGGCCTACAAAGCCCGCTCCTCCGCTCACAAATGGCTCCTGGTGACCTGTTTCGGATACCTGGGATACAAAAATGCCCGCTTCGGACGCATCGAAGCCCATGAAGCAGTCACAGCCTACGGTCGGGAAGCACTGCTCCGGGCGAAAGAAGCTGCGGAAAAACAGGGATTCCAGGTCCTGCACATGTATGTGGATGGGCTCTGGGTTAAGAAAAACGGCGCCTCCCGGGTAAAGGATTTTCAACCGCTGCTGGAAGAAATTTTAGATCAAACTGGTCTGCCGGTCAGCCTGGATGGAATCTACCGCTGGATTGCTTTCCTGGGGTCCCGGTCCGATCCCCGGATTCCGGTGGCAAACCGCTTTTTTGGCGTCCTTCAAAATGGAACCTGGAAGCTGCGGGGAATCGAAATTCGGCGGGACGACACCCCACGCTGGATTAAGAGAACCCAGCAGGAAATCCTCGACCTGCTTGGCCAGGCTCCAGGAGCTGCGAAGCTGACCAGGCAGCTGCCCCAAGTTCACAAGCTGCTCCGGACCCAGTTGATCGAACTCTGGAATCAACAGATCCCGCTTCAGGACCTGCTGGTCTCCCAAAAAATCAGCCGTCCGCTGGAGGAGTACCGGGTCCCCTCTCCAGCTGCGCGGGCGGCCGGGCAGTTGGTTGAGCTGGGAAAAGTATTCATTCCCGGGCAGCGGATCCGCTTTTTGTACACCCGCGGGAAACCCGGTGTTTATGCCTGGGATCTGCCGGACCCGCCGGACCCGGGTCTGGTGGACTCAAGTCGGTATGCTGAGCTCCTGATCCGGGCTGCGCATACTGTCCTGCAACCGCTGGGGGTCGAAGAACAAACCCTGCGCTGGTGGCTGTTCAGCAATGCCGGCTACGGCGCGCCGCCTGGAGCGCTGTCCTCTCAGGTTTCTCAAAAAATGCCGCTCCTGGAGAAAACTTCACGCGAGATGCATCCAGCGGACCCTTTCCACCCGGGGGTTTAGTTGCAGAGGGCCAACTACCTTGACATACAGTCATCCGCTCCGTATAATCTACCTGCTAACATGAAAATCCATCACCTCCTTTGAGGTGCTAGAGTTTGCAGGAGAATCAAAGATGACACCGCTTCCAAAACAACGAACGTCCAAAGGGCGCAAAAATCGACGGCGCGCCCATCATGCCTTAAAACCAAAACAGCTGGTTCAATGCAGCAACTGCGGCGAAAAACGGCTGCCTCATCGAGTATGCCCGCACTGCGGTTTTTACCGCGGTCGTGAGGTTGTTGCTAAATAACTGACGGTTCAAACAGACCAATAGATTTAATCAGGAAGGCCGTGACTTACACGGCCGCCTGTGTTTTAATCCCTGATAGGTTATAATGGTGCCGGATCAGCAGTTGATTAGGATCCACTTTGAAAACTTATTCTGGAGCAACTATGACAACCACAGATCGCCCCCCAGGAAAAACCACAATTGCGCCGGGTGTGCTGACTACAATTGTCCGGCTGGCCGCCCTCCAGGTTGAAGGAGTTATGCGGACAGCCCAGGTTCCCAGCAGTGTTAATACCCTCTTCAGCAAGAGCAAAGACGATGGAGTCAGCATCTCCATTGACGATGACGGAACTGTCGACGTAGATATCCACCTGGTTCTTTCCGGGAAAGTCAATCTGAAAGATACCAGTAAATCTGTCCAGAAAGAAATCGCTCTGGCAATTTCCAAAATGGTTGGAATGGAAGTGGGCAGCATCAACATCCATATTGAAGATGTTGAGTATGGTGAATCTGATCCACCCGGGGAATAAAAAAATAATGAAAGAACGGACCAGGGTGCGGGCCATCGCTCTCCAAGCTCTCTACGAAATGGATATGACCAACCATCCCCTGGGAATTGTTCTCAAAGCCAGGATGGAAGATCCGCTCCTGGATGATGAATCCACCCACTTTCTGCGTGAAATCGTGATCGGGGTCTGGAATATTCACGAAGAACTCGATCGTTTTATTTCCCAACATGCTCCCGAATGGCCCCTGGACCAGGTGGCTATTATTGATAGAAACATCTTAAGAATCGCGGTCTGGGAATTTTCATCCGACAGCGGCACTCCGCTCAAAGTAGCCATCAACGAAGCAGTTGAATTAGCCAAAGCCTATGGCTCGGACAGCGCTCCGCGTTTTGTAAACGGCGTGCTCGGCAGCCTGGCGGACCGCAAGGATGAAATCATTCACGCCTTGAAAAAAATCCAAGCTCCTGTTAATCCTGAAAAAAAATAATTTATGAATATTTTTGGTGTAGGGCCTTTAGAAATTATTGTTGTGATTGTAATCGGAATCCTCGTTCTCGGTCCGGAAGGTATGATCGAAGCCGGAAAAAAATTGGGGAAGTTTTTACGATCAATTGTGACCTCTACCTGGTGGCAGGGAGTCCGCCGCAGTGTAAACGAAATTCAGCACCTTCCCCAACGATTAATGCGGGAAGCTGAACTTGAAGAGTTGAAAGAACTTCAGGAAATCCGGAAAATTACGGAAGAGGGATATCCCGATTTTCCGAGAATAGGCGGAAATGAAATTCTGCAAAATTCCAGCTGGACCGGGGCTGATCCACCGTCTGACAAACCCGATCCAACCCCGCAAGACACCGATCCCGATCAGGATCAAAAGAAGAAACCTCAATCTAACTCTTGATCTAAATCCTGGCACCACAACCCCATTCAATCAAATCGGCTAGCATTCAGTACCTCGATTTGAGACCTCGGGGCGTTTGTGGAACAAATCCTGCATCTGTAATTTATCAGACTGAACCCACCTGAGGGGTGCAAACTGTTCCCTTCTGGTCTATAATTTATTCAATTCAAGACTAGAGAATGAGATTATTCCTTTGGCAAAAGTAAACAAAAAGAATCTAGGTCCCCAAATTACATCCCTCCAGGTCCAGCCCTTTCGCTGGCGAGATTTATTCCTGGTTTTTGGCCCCCTGGTTCTTTTAGTTCTGGCTCCGGTCGGGTACGGACTCTTCCGCACCTACTATGGCTATACGAATTTTGGGCCGGCTGCAGCCCGCGCCTGGGGGCGCAGTTGGTTCTGGCTGGCAGCTGGATTATTGCTTTTGCTCCTTTTTTATGCCCTCCGCCGTTTGATGCGGGCCCGTTACCGAGTTGAACTTCACCGCAATGGGCTCTGGATCGAATCCCCACCGGGGAGAAAACGATCGCTTACCTGGGATCAAATCTGGGGTGTGACCAGCTTTTCTTCCCGGAAAATGTTCCCGTTCGGTAAATCGAAGTACCACCGCCACTTAATCCTGCATCATAATCAGGGAAAACCCATTCGAGTTCATAAAGATCTCCAGAAAATAAACGGTTTGATGAAAACCACCAAAAAAGAAGTTTTCCGGCGCATCCAGCCTAAGTTTCTGCAGGCTTTAAATGATGGAAAAGAAGTACCCTTTGGAGCGGTTTCAATCACAAAGGAAAACTTGATCTACCAAAAACAGGTTATACCCTGGGAATACATTGAAGAAATATCAGTTCGGCACGGTATTCTTCATGTAAATCTTAGCTGGGAGCACAAGTTAAAAATCCAGGTAAAAAAATTGCAGAACATTGAAGTCCTGATCCAATTCATTGAATCGGAGATCTAATCATGATCCGGAAATACACGCATTTACTGACCCTGCTTCTGCTGACACTGCTGATTTCGAGCTGCTCATTTCCACCAAACCTGGAACAGCTGCTCCCGGCCGTCTCTGACAGCGCTGGTCAAAAATCCCTGGTTGAAATTACATTTAAAGTGACAGTTCCAGCCAACACACCAGAGAACGAAACTATCTATCTAAGCACTCTGGACGAAGTTACCGGCCTCGGGGTGAATGCGGAAGCCCATCAAATGGATCTGGAGCCTGACCTCAGCGGTTCCGAAGGCAGCCGGATTTACACAGCCACCCTGACAGTACCTCAATTCTCTGTCCTGAAATATCGCTATACCCGCATCAATCAATATGCAGTTATTGAGCACACAGAAACCGACCAGCAAGTTCGCTACCGGATGGCTTATGCGGACAATAACCAGATCATCCAGGACGTTGTTAACCGCTGGTCAGACACCGATTATGACTGGCCTGAACCCGGCCGGATTTCCGGACAAATCACTGACGAGAACAGTGGAGAGCCCATCCCTGGAGTCCTGGTTTCTGCAGGCGGTCTCCAGACACACACCACGGCGAATGGCAGTTTCTTACTTTCCGGTCTTCCTCCTGGAGTTCACAACCTGGTTGTTTACGCAATTGATGGAGCTTTCCAGATTTCTCAACAAGGCGCTGAAGTCGCATCCCAGGCTAACACCGAAGCAATTTTAGGGTTGACACCGTCTGAATATGTCGACATTACATTCCTGGTTAGCGTTCCTTTTGGAACCCCGGAAAATTCTGTGCATCTGGCCGGAAATCTTTATCAACTTGGTAACACCTTCGGAAACCTCTCGGGCGGTATGAATACAATTCCAGAACGAATGCCTGAGCTTGCATACGCCGGTGATAACCGTTATGGAATTATCCTTTCCCTGCCTGTGGGGGCAGAAATCCGTTACAAATACACCCTCGGGGATGGTTTCTGGAATGCAGAACACAACCAGGATGGTTCGTTCCGGGTCAGGCGGATGGTGGTTCCTGAGCAGCCCATGGAAATCTACGACACTGTAGAAACCTGGAGTGATGGAGATCTTCAGGCTGTTACCTTTGATGTTTACACACCAGAAAATACCCCTCCGGAGGAAAATGTTTTCATCCAGTTCAATCCTTACGGCTGGACTACTCCCCTGCCAATGATGAAAATCGATCAAAATCACTGGGTCTACATTTTGTACTCCCCCTTTGATATCATCTCGGATCTCAGCTACCGTTACTGCAGAGCAGGCGAGTGTGGGATTGCGGATGATGCCGAAACGATGGGAGCGGATTCCGGCCGACCTGTGCAGCCCTCCAATCAACCCCAATACATTGCTGACACAATTTCCAGCTGGGCATTCTTGGATCCAGAGATCGAAAGTTTCAGCTTCGACCAACCCGCCAGCACTCCCCGGGACAATTTTTTAACCGGCATCGAACTTCTTCCAGGGTCCGATCCTGGTTACTACCAGGATGTCCTGCCTGCCTTGAAGGTGGGATCATCCATTAACTCTGATTGGATTTTTCTCACTCCAACCTGGTCCTTTCAAAAGAGCACGCCACCAGTCTTTCAACCGAATCCAAACCAGGATCCACTCTGGTTTGATGTCGAGGCTTCTATCTCCGCAGCCCAGGGAGCTGGATTAAAAACAGCTCTCAACCCCCAACCGTCTTTCCCCGAAAACCAGGAGGTTTGGTGGCAAAGTGCAGCCCGGGACTTCAGCTGGTGGAACAGCTGGTTTGATCAATATGCTTTGTTTGCCAATCATTTTGCAGAGACAGCCGAGAAACTGAATGTGGATATGCTTATCTTGGGTGGGGTGTGGTTAGAACCAGCCCTCCCGGCAGGTAGACTACCCGGGGGAGATCCCTCGGGAGTTCCGGCAGACGCACACCTGCGGTGGAACAAAATATTAGAAGAAGTAAATAATCGTTATTCAGGCACAATTGTCTGGAACATGTCCCTTCCAGAACAGGCATCAAACCTGACATACCTGGAAAACGTCGATAGAGCTCTGCTCAATTTTTCTCCGCCGCTGATAGAAAACACCGAGTCCAGTCCGGATCAGGATCAAATGAACTCTGCCGTGAAACAGTATTTATCCAACCGGGTTCGACCTTTTCATGAGAATCAACTGGAAGGAAAAAGCCTGATTCTCCGGGTTGCATACCCCTCTGTGAATGGCGGCAGTTCAAACTGCATTCCGGCTGGTGAAAATGAATGCTATCCCCTGCAGGTTTTCGAGCACCCGGCTCCGGATATTGATGATCTGACTGTAGATTATGCGGAGCAGGCATCCGCATACCAGGCTGTTTTCAGCACGGTCAAGGACCTGAGCTGGGTTGATGGTGTGGTTTCCCAGGGTTATTATGCTCCAGCAATTTTGCATGATTACTCAATTTCAATTCATGGGAAATCTGCTGAAGAAGTTTTGCAGTTCTGGTTCTCTCAGCTTTCACCATAAAACAATCGAACATCAAAAAAGTATTTGAATCTAGCGCCTAATAATCAACAAATAATTTATTTAATATTATTTCTTCCCTACAGTATTGTTAATAAAATGTTTGAACCAATAAAAGGACCTTGAAACAAGTTACTCTATGCTATAATCAGGGTCCAAGCAAACAACTAAAACCCATCCAAGGAAATTATTTGGATGGGTTTTAATAGTCCATTTAACTGGACAACTATCCGAGAATTTAACAGTATGACTGAAAAAGCATTGAACAACGAAGCACTAAAATTAGAAAACCCTCTTGCCTACCTGCTGAAAATTGGCCGCGAGAAGGGTTATGTCACCCTGGATGACATTCTTGAAGTCTTTCCAAAAGCGGAAAATAATGTCGATCAACTCGAAGAAGCTTTCTCAGCTTTGTTAACAGCATCCATCCCGTACGTTGAAAACGAAGAAGAAGCAGATGACTTGCTGGAAGAAGATCAAGAGGGTGATGATGTCAATGGTGAAGACAGTGGGTATTTTGATGACGAAGACCCCCTCCAGAATATCAGCACCAGCGACACTGTTGGTCTTTACATCAAACAGGCCGGTAAAGTTCCCCTGCTGACCCGGGAAGAAGAACAGGACCTGACCGAGCTGATTGAAGAAGGCCGCAAAGCCCAGAAAAAGCTCGCAAGTGATGAACTGACCCTGGATGAGCGGAATGCATTAAGTGAGATTGTCGATCGGGGATGGGCTGCTTATGAGCATTTAATCCAGGCCAATTCCCGGCTAGTGATCAGCATCGCAAAAAAATATGTCGGACGGGGTGTTTCTTTCCTGGATTTAATTCAGGAAGGCAACATTGGAATGATGCGGGCTGCTTTGAAATTCGAACGGGACCGGGGATATAAATTCAGTACTTATGCCACCTGGTGGATCCGCCAGGCAATCACCCGGGCAATCGCAGATCAGGGAAGAACGATTCGAGTCCCGGTTCATATGGGCGACAAAATCAACAAGATGATCCGGATGCAGCACCAGTTAAAACAGGACTTAAATCGGGATCCCAAACAACATGAACTTGCAGAAGCTCTGAATGTCACACCCGATGACGTCCAGGATATGATGAAACATGCCCGGCGTCCACTTTCGCTGGAAATGCCGACAGGAAAAGAAGATGATGCCCAGCTGGGGGATTTTATCCCTGACAAGGAAATCACTCCCCCGGATGAAGAAGCAACCGGAATCCTGCTCCGAGAACATCTCCAGGAAGCACTTTCCGAACTGCCGCCCCGAGAGACAAAAATATTAGAAATGCGCTACGGGCTGGTAGACGGAAAGACCCTGACTTTAAACGAGGTTGGTAAGAAGATGGGTGTTACCCGGGAAAGAATCCGGCAAATTGAAGCCCAGGCCCTCCGCCGACTGCGGAACCCCAGGATCCAGGAAAAACTGCAGGCTTATCTGGACTGATCAAACCAAAAAACAAGTCAAGACCACCCGCATAGCGGGTGGCTTGACCTGAGGCTATAAGCCTCTTT
>CAZTWV010000064.1:0-14326 GCA_964618295.1 uncultured Anaerolineales bacterium
GGGCTCAACGTGCGGACGGGGAAGACATCAACCGGGATGGTGTCTAAAAGTTCAAACTCCTCCAGGATCTTCACCGCTCGGTTCAGCTGCCCCTTGCCGCCGTCGACCAGGATCAGGTCCGGGAGGGCGGAGAAGGAGGGGTCCGGCTTCTTTCCGGGCCGGTCCGGAGTCTCGCTGGCCGCCCGCAGGCGCCGGAAGCGGCGCTGGAGGACCTCGGCCATGCTGCCGTAATCGTCCGGACCCTGCACGCTGCGGATGTTGAACTGCCGGTAATGAGCGTTGTGGGGTTTGCCGTCACTAAAAACCACCATGCTGCCCACCTGGGCCGTTCCCTGGGTGGTGGAAATATCGTAGCATTCAATCCGCTGGGGGGGAGATCCGAGCTTGAGGTTGGTTTGCAGGTCATCCAGGGCTTCCTCGGAACGTTCCCGCTCGGACTGCTCCTGAATTTTGAGGGCAGCCAGCATGTCTGCCGCGTTCTCCGCGGCCATTTCCACCAGTTTTTCCTCCTCGGGCTGGCGCGGAAGCGAAATCTCGACCTTCTGATCCTCCCGGAGGCTGTTCAGCCAGCGGTTGATGATCTTGAATTCCTCCACTTCCCGCGGCAGCAGGATCTGCTCCGGGATGGATGGTGCTTGGTTGTAAAATTGTTTGATAGCTTCCGACAGCAGGTCCTGATCCGCGGCCCGGTCGGTGTTTTCCAGCAGGAAATATTCCCGACCGGTCAGCTTACCGCCCCGGATGAAAAAGACCTGGATGATGGCCTCCCGGTCGGAGGAAGCCATGGCGATCACATCGGAATCACAGTACTCGGTGGAAATGATCCGCTGATCCTCGACAATTTTCTGGATCGCATCCAGCTGATCCCGGTGCACAGCAGCCTGTTCATACCGCAGCTCCTCCGAGGCCTGCTGCATCTCGGCTTCCAGGCGGCTGACAATTGGGTCCGTCCTGCCGTTCAGGAATTCCCCCAGCTGCTCAATCATATAGCGGTAGTCCGCCTGCGAAATTTTCCCGATGCAGGGCGCGGTGCAGAGCTCAATATCATAATAAAGGCAGGCCCGCTGATCCTCCCCGGTGATGGTCCGGCTGCAGGTTAGATAGGGGAACACCCGCCGCAGCACACCCATGGTCTGGTTCACGGCCCAGACGCTGGTGTAGGGACCGTAGTAGCGGGATCCGTCTTTTTCCACCTGGCGGGTGACCGTGACTTTCGGGTAGGGATCCGCCCAGTGAATTTTGATATACGGGTACCTTTTATCATCCTTCAAGCGGACATTAAAGCGGGGCTGGTGCTCTTTGATCAGGTTCATTTCCAGGATCAGGGCTTCCAGCTCGGAAGCGACGATGATCCATTCAATATCCGCGATTCTGGAAACCAGCTGGCTGGTGCGGGGGTTCTTCTGGGCGCTGGCATGAAAATAGGATCGAACCCGACTCCGCAAATTGACCGCTTTTCCGATGTAAATAACCTTGCCCTCCCCGTTTTTCATCAGGTAGCAGCCTGTTTTGCGGGGGACGGAATCGAGCACATCCTGCAGGTGTTGGTCGATTTTCATAGCAGAAAAATTGTAACACAGCAGGATAAAGCTCATTATCTGGGATGCCATCCGGAACTTGTTGCTTTTAGAGTCTTTTACTATACTTGGTTCATGTTTTCCGACCAGCACACACCCGAGCAGCAGGAGGGGTTTTCCAGATCCTGGACGGTATCTGAAGTTAATAGCTACCTGCGGTCCTTACTGGAATCGGACAGCGAGCTGCAGGACCTGTGGGTCGAGGGGGAAATTTCCAACCTGGCCCGGCCGCGCTCTGGACACCTCTATTTCACGTTGAAGGACTCCGGGGGGAGCCTGCGCTGTGTGATGTGGAAAAACCGGGCGGCAGCCCTGGCATTTGAACTCAAGGAGGGCGGGGCGGTCGAAGCCCACGGATCGGTCAGCATTTATGAGCAGCGGGGCGAATATCAGCTCTATGTGGACTTCCTGCGTCCCCGGGGGGAAGGAAGGTTGTACCAGGAATACCTCCGCCTTAAAGCCCAGCTGGAACAGGAAGGTTTATTCGACTCGGGACACAAGCAGCCGCTGGCAGACTGGCCCGAACTGATCGGCCTGGTGACGTCTGCCAGCGGGGCCGCCCTGCAGGATATGCTCAACACATTCCGCCGCCGCTATCCCCTGGTTCAGATCCAACTGTTTCCGACTGCGGTCCAGGGTAAAGCCGCGCCGCCCCAAATCACCCGGGCCCTGGAAAAGGCAGCCGGTCAGAATCCTGACCTGATTATTATCGCCCGAGGTGGCGGATCGATTGAGGATCTGTGGGCTTTCAATGATGAACAGGTGGCCCGGGCTATTTTTCACTGTCCGGTGCCGGTTATCAGCGGGGTGGGGCATGAAACCGATTTTACAATTGCGGATTTTGTGGCGGATGTCCGGGCCCCGACCCCGACCGCAGCCGCTGAACTGGCGGTGCCGGACCAAACCGACCTCCGGGGTCAGCTGGATGAATTCAATTCCCGCCAGATTCGCGCGGTCCAGACCCGGATCAATGAGGCAAAAAGGCTGAGTCAGGATTTAAGTCAGCGTGTAAAAATGTATTCCCCGGCCAATATCATTCTTAACGGCCGGCAGCGGGTGGATGAATTGACAGGACGATTGATTCTGGATTTAGAACGGGAGCTGAAAACTCAGCGGGATGCCTGCCGTTCCTATCAAGCCCGCCTGGAAAATTTGAATCCGGAGGCGATCCTGAAGCGCGGATATGCTGTGGTCAGCCGGGGGGACGGAACAACCGTGTATCAGGTTGAGCAGGTGGAGGGTGGAGAACCACTTCTGGTCCAGGTCAGTGATGGAAGTTTTAAAGTGACTGTCCAGGATTGACATCTTCATACTTTTCTTTAACATTTCTCATATTCTCCTCATAGATTGAATTTCTATAATCAAAGCAGAAGCAGAGGCTGCAGGCAGTGCAGATGTCTGTTGTGATGTTAAAGGAGTGAACTATGAATTTAGAAAAATATACGAGCAAATCACAGCAGGCTGTGGTGGAAGCCCAGCGGCTTGCTGAAAAATATCATCATCAAGAAATTGAACCTATTCACATTCTGGCCGCACTGCTTGAGCAGGATCAAGGTGTGGTCCCGGCTGTTGTAATCCGGATCACCGGCAGCGTACACGGGCTGCGGGAAAATGTCCGCCAGGCGCTGGAAGGAAAGACCCAGGTTCACGGCGCGAATCTGCGGGTCAGTTTACACCGCAAATCCTCCGAGGTCCTGGAAGCGGGAGAGCGCTATGCCAAGGGAATGGGAGACGAATACGTCTCGACCGAACATTTACTGCTGGGCCTGACAGAAAGTCCGGAATCCGGACGCCTGGAAGGATTTGGATTGACCAAGGATGCTGTGCTGGGAGCGATGAAAGAGGTTCGAGGATCACAGCGGGTATCCACCCAGGATCCGGAGAGCACCTATGAGGCGCTTAAAAAATACGGCCGGGACTTAACGGAACTGGCCCGGCGCGGGAAACTGGATCCGGTCATCGGCCGGGATCAAGAAACCAGACGCCTGGTGCAGATTCTCTCCCGCCGGACCAAAAACAATCCGGCTTTGATTGGTGAGCCGGGAACCGGGAAAACGGCCATTGCGGAAGGACTGGCTCAGCGGATTGTCAATGGAGATGTCCCGGAAGGTTTAAAGCGGAAAAAGTTAATTCAGCTTGATCTCGGAGCTCTGGTCGCCGGCGCTAAGTACCGGGGTGAGTTTGAGGAGCGCTTGAAAGCGGTATTAAAGGAAATTACCGCCTCCGAAGGGGAGATTTTGCTGTTTGTGGATGAGATGCATACGGTTGTCGGTGCGGGTGCGGCTGAAGGTGCAATGGATGCCGGTAATATGCTCAAACCCCTGCTGGCCCGGGGTGAGCTGCACATGATCGGCGCCACAACGCTGGATGAATACCGCAAGTATATTGAAAAAGATGCTGCCCTGGAGCGCCGCTTCCAGCCCCTGCTGGTGGAAGAGCCCAGTGTGGAAGCTACCATCAGTATTCTGCGCGGATTAAAGGAACGCTACGAGATTCACCACGGGGTGCGGATCACCGATCCGGCGACCATTGCCGCTGCCACGCTGTCCAACCGCTACATTGCAGACCGGCAGCTGCCGGATAAAGCCATTGACCTGATCGATGAAGCTGCGGCCCGGCTGCGGACAGAGATTGATTCCAAGCCCCGGGCGCTGGATGAGGTCGACCGCCAGATCATGCAGCTGGAAATTGAGCGGGAGGCGCTCAAGAAAGAGAAGGATAAAGCTTCCAAGAAACGTTTGGAAGCGATCAAGGAAGAGCTGGCCGAAGTCCGAGAGGAGCAGAACCAGCTTCAAACGCGCTGGTTGAATGAGAAGGAAATTATTTCCCAGGTCCGTGCGGTCAAGAAAGAAATTGACCAGACGCGGGTGGAAATCGAGAAAGCAGAACGGGAAGCGGATCTGGAAAGGGTCGCCCGGCTTCAGTACGGCACACTGCGGGATCTGGAGCAGAAACTTCATGAGAAGGAGGAGCAGCTCCGGGATGTTCAAAGTAACGGGGCCCTGCTGAAAGAGGAGGTCGATGCGGAAGAAATTGCCGGAGTGGTCTCGCGCTGGACCGGAATCCCGGTCTCGCGCCTGCTGGAAAGCGAAACAGAAAAGCTGATCCAGATGGAAGAACGGCTCCATCAGCGGGTAATCGGTCAGGATGAAGCCATCCGGGCTGTATCCAATGCGGTCCGGCGTTCGCGGGCCGGCCTCCAGGACCCACAGCGGCCGATCGGGTCCTTTATATTCCTGGGACCGACCGGTGTCGGAAAAACTGAATTAGCCCGGGCTCTGGCTGAATTTTTGTTTGACAACGAAGAAGCCATGGTCCGGATTGACATGAGTGAGTACCAGGAGAAGCACACGGTGTCACGTTTAATCGGCTCACCTCCCGGGTATGTTGGATACGGAGAAGGCGGTCAGCTGACCGAAGCGGTCCGACGCCGTCCCTACAGCGTGGTGCTGTTTGATGAAATTGAAAAAGCCCACCGCGAGGTGTTCAACACCCTGCTGCAGCTGCTGGATGACGGCCGGCTGACAGATGGACAGGGTCGAACGGTTGATTTCCGGAATACCGTGGTGATCATGACCAGCAACGTCGGCAGCGAAGGCTGGTCCAATCTGGAAGGGGAGTGGGATGCCGAACAAGCCCGGGCTTACAGCAGAGAAGCACTCCGGAATACTTTCCGCCCAGAATTCTTGAACCGGATTGATGAGATTGTAACCTTCCATCCCCTGACCCGGGAGCACATACTGGAGATTGTTGGAATTCAGCTGGACCGGGTGGAAGAGCTGGTTCAGGCCCAGGGATTCTCACTGGAGACCAGTGAAGAAGCCCAGCGCTATCTGGCGGAGCAGGGATACGATCCTGATTATGGAGCCCGGCCCTTGAAACGCACGATCCAGCGCCAGCTGCAGGATCCGCTGGCCCTGGCGATTCTTTCCGGGGAGTTTAAAGTGGGGGATACGATCCAGGTAGATGTCGGGGAAGATGGACTTGAGTTTACAGCGGTTCTGGAAGGTGAGGTTGTCTCCTGATGGAACGATCAATCTACCACTCCCGGAGCCTTAAGGCTCCGGGAGTGGTTATCATAAGTTATTGTCAGTTTTCTTAGAGAAACCAGGATTCCACATATTGACGGTAGTCCTGTTGTATGAGTTGGTGTGATCCTTTCATGCCTTTACTAAATATTGATAATATTGGTTCGGGATTTACAATTTTAGATTCCGCTTTTCCCATAAATACCTGATAACTGGAGTAGTCCCAATTTTCTGGTTTATCAACCAGCCGGGCAATGACTGGATTATTATGGATACAGGCGGAAAGATAGATCAGGTACTCATCTGATTGAATGATTTTAGCTTGAAATCGCCCTTGAAATAAATGCCCAACTCGATGGTAGCGATTATTGAAAGCTTTCACATAGGACATCACCAAACGCTGCATTTGATTCGATAAATCTTTTTCGTCGAGTTGGATGATTAGATGGTAATGGGTGGGCATCAAGCAGAATGCGTATAAATCGGAAGTGAGATATTTTTGGATCCTTCCCAGAAAATAGGGGTAATTTTCCGGGGTTCTGAACAACAATTCAGTACCGACAGCTTTATTGTAGAGATGATAGAGAGTCCCAGCCCGGAATTCCGGTCTTCTTCTCGGCATATTACCCCCTTTTCTGCCTTCATCATAACATATCATAAGAGCTCCGGGAGTCTTTAAGTCTCCGGGAGCTCGAGTAAGTTAATGTTAATGGGCGTGACCGTGGTTGATTTCTTCCTCAGCAGCCGCCCGGATCGCTTCCACTTTGACTTGAAAGGTTAGCTCCTTGCCCGCCAGAGGATGATTGAAGTCCAGTGTCACCGTATCCTCGTCCGCCTCAATCACCTGGGCACTGAGCACATCACCCTCATCGTCGCGCAGATCCAGGAAAGTTCCAATGTCCAGCGGGACTTCTTCGCTGAATTCTTCCTGTTTAACGACCTCCACGGAATCTGGATCATAAATTCCATAAGCATCCTCCGGAGCGACCACGACCTTTTTTTCCTGACCAATTTCCATGTCGTAGAGTGCATTTTCTAAACCGGGGATGATCTGACCGGCGCCCTGCAGGAAGGTAATTGGCTCTCCATCCAGGGTGCTTTCAAGTTCTTCACCGTCTATCAGCAGGGTGTAATGAAGGGATACAACCATTTGATCTTTTACTTTCATCTTTAGATCCTTTTTTGGGAATCGGCTGGAGGGAATATGTCGCGAATCAGAAACCAGAGCTGGTCTTCCTGCCGCTGAAAGAGATGATAAGTTTGCTGGCGGTTATCCATCACCAGCAAATGGCAACCCTTATCTGTTTCCCACCGTCTTCCTATGTCCTGAATGGAAATTTTTTGATCTTTCAACTTAATTTGGAGCGGTGTAAATCTGCCGTCCCTGTCGTATTTTCCAGCTGCTTCAATTGGAATCATATTCCTCCAATCGAGCCAGGGTGCATTCCAGTGCAAAATCAGCAAATGCTTCTTTGTTTTCCAGCCGGGTGCCGTTGGTTTGAATCCGGGCCGCATGGTTTCCTGTTGGAGTTTGAAGTCCAACCCAGGCCAATCCAACCGGCTTCTCTTTTGTGCCGCCACCTGGGCCAGCGATGCCGCTGACAGCCAGACCTACTTCTGAGGAAAACCGTTCACAAACCCCGACGGCCATTTCCAGTACCACTTCCCGGCTGACCGCGCCCCGCTGGTTCAGTAAATTTTTCGATACATCCAGTAAATTGGTTTTGGCCTCATAGCTGTAGGCAACCACACCTCCGGGAAAATAATTCGAGGATCCCGGCACATTGGTCAGGCGGTGGCTCAGCAACCCACCTGTACAGCTCTCGGCGGTGGCTATTTTCCACCCCAGCTCCAGCAACTTCTTTCCAAGGACTATTTCCAGATCTTGATTCACTGGTTGTCTCCGATTTTCTCCAGGACCCAGAAGTGAGATAAACCAAGAAATCGGAAAGGAGTCTGCTCCAGGCTTTGTAAGAAAGAGCGGAGTACTTTTCCAATTTGAGGAAACCTGGAGATAATGTTGTCATAGCCGCCGAAGATCACTGTTTTTGTAATGGATTCAACGGGTTGTCCGCTGATTAATTTTTCCAGGTCTCTCCGGGTATATGCCCGAACATGGGGCGCAAGCTGATCCCTCCAGGGCCGTGGAAGGTAATTAACCAGGGGGATGTTCCCGAAATGATACTTTCCCTTCCAGTAGATCCCATGTGTTTCGAATGGATACCAGCGATTGGGGCAGAAAAAGAGCAGCCTTCCTCCAGGTTTCAAGACTCTGATCATCTCGAGGATGGCTTTCCGGTCATTTTCTACATGCTCAATGACTTCATTGCTGAAAAGCCAGCTAAAGGTATTTGAAGGATAAGGAAGGTTCTCAGCAGCGGCATTGATAACGCCTTGTACACGCTCCCCGGCTTCCAAAGCCCGGGAGAACTCATACTCCAGCCCGAAAGCGGGACCGCTGTGAGGAATTACATGTTCAAGATAGACTCCGATTCCAGCTCCGACTTCCAGGGTTTTTCCCTCCAGCTGGTTTCCAGCTCCTTCCAGCAGCATTTCCAATCTCCGCTGCTGACCAGCACGCCAGACGTAGGATGGTTCCCCCCGATCTGCAGCCTGGGGAGAAGGACCCTGGTGATTCATTTTTCACCCCACAGGACTGCAATCATTCCAAACATAAACCGGCGGAAATTGATCTTTCGGAAACCAGCGGCAGCCAGGTGGGCTGTGATTTCTTCCGGTCGGAGAAAATTTTCTGTCGTATCCGGAAGATAAGTGTACGCATCACGCTCCCCGGTCAGAAGTTCTCCCAGGGTCGGGATGATGTGATGCAGATGAATCCGGATTAATGGAGTCAGAATGGAATCAGGGGTCCGTGTGGTATCAAGAATGACAATTCTCCCTCCGGGTTTTAGAACTCGAAACTGTTCCTTCAAGCCAGCGGGTAAATCTGCCAGGTTTCGCACCAGGAATCCTGATACTGCCGCATGAAACGTTTCCTCCGGGAATGGAAGCCGGGCTGCGTCCGCAGCGCTCCAGGTGATATTGGATTGGTCAATCTGCTGCTGCCCGACTTTCATCATTGGCAGGGTGATGTCGGAAGCAACCACCTGACAATTGCTGCATGTTTTGGTTGCTTCGAAGGAAAGCTTCCCGGTTCCCGCTCCCAAGTCCAGGACCCGGTTTCCGGGTTTCAGTCCCGATTGACGGATGACATACCGCCGCCAGCGGTTATCCTGCCAGCCGGTCATCAAATGGTTCATCAAATCGTACCGGGGTGCGATTTTTGAAAACATCTCCTGCTGTGATTTTAATTTTTCCAAACCAGTAATCCCTCTTATTTGACTATTGCGAGAGCGTCGGCTTCTTTAGCAACTCTGATACCTTCTTGTTCATCGACCTGGGTCAAAAGCAGTCCGCCGGTGACGAAGAAAAAAATCAAGGAGACAATCGCGAGGCGGCTGTTGCCCATGCTCTGGCTGACCAGAGCGAAGACCAGCGGACCGACAATTCCAGCCATTTTGGCACTGACGCTGAAGAAACCAAAGAATTCTGCGGATTGAACTTTGGGAACCATCCGACCGAACAGCGATCGGCTTAAAGCCTGGCTTCCTCCCTGAACGAGTGCCACGGAAAACCCCAGGATCCAGAAGTGGAGTGGTGAGGACATAAAGTACCCCCCAATTGAGATCAAGGTGTAAACCGCGAGACTAATATAAATGGATACTTTGGTGCCGATTTTTTTTGCCAGCCAGCCAAACAGGAATGAAAAAGGTATTCCAACAAACTGGACCATCAACAGTGTGCCAATCAGCGAAGTCTGACCGATCCCGATTTCAGCTCCGTAGATTGTGGCCATTTTGATAATGGTCCCGATCCCATCATTGTAGAGCCAGAAAGCTATCAGAAATTTAAAGAGTTCTTTGTACCTGGTAATTTCCCGGAATGTCTCAACCAGACGTTTAAAACCGGCAGTGACCGGATTGGCTCCCTTCTCCTCTTCAGGACGGATCCGACGGGGGGGTTCCGGAACATTTCTCCAGAGAGGAATTGAAAAAACCAACCACCAGAGAGCGACGCTGGCCAGTGAGATTCTGGTCATCAGCCCGGTAAGCTCTTCAGGCGTGAACATAATCAGACCGAGGTTGATTGCCAGTAGAATTCCACCTCCGAGATAGCCCAATGCGTATCCCTTTGTGGAGATCTGGTCGATATCATCATCTTTTGCAATGTGGGGTAAAAGTGAATCATAAAAGACATTCCCGCCGGCCAGACCAACATTTCCGACAATAAACAACCCGGAGGCCAGCAGCCAATCTCCGGTGTTAATAAAGTACATAAAGGCAGTGGCGGTAATTCCCACCAGGGCGAAATACGTCAGGTAGCGTTTCTTGGATCCTTTATAATCTGCAATTGCACCTAAAACAGGGCTGAGGATAGCGATGATAAAGAGCGCGATTGAGGTAGTGTATCCCCAGTAGACTGTAGCCTGGTTAGTCGGCAAGTTGGCTGCGGCCACGGAGGAGTAATAGACCGGCAGAACGGCGGCCATAATCGTGGTTTCAAAAGCTGATTTCCCCCAATCGTACATGGCCCAGGAATTGATTACTTTTTTATATTTCTTTAGTTCCATATCTTCCTCCGCTAAAAGGTGGTCAGGTCAGCCTACAATTATACGATAGATCACCCCGGCCCAGCCGACGAATATTTTCTATGGTTTGTTAATAGTGTATAAACTTCAGAGGCCATAGTTGACGGTGTTCCTGCTCCATGCTAAGATAAAGTCAGCATTTATTCTATCTATTTTGATTGCTTGCGCTTCGCACTTATTGATTGAGTTTTCATTATTTGCCATACTCAGCAAATCTGCCAATATCAGCGACCTGTTCTTATCTCTTCATACACTCAGGCAGAGAGTTTATTCCGGCAATCTGAAAATCTCTCACCAGGAAATTGATAAAGCGAGCACAGGTGATCTGTGGTCGCTTTATTTTTTTCAGGGAGGGCCTGATGAGTTTAGAATTTATTTTTCGGATTATCGGCATGGTGGTATTTGGACTACTAGGGGGATACCTGGGAGTAGATATCAGTAATGTTCTCACGAATATTACCACTGAAGAAGGCGCGGTCATTCTCGGTTTAGTAGGTGCGTTATTCGGGTTGGTGTTGACACCCTTTTTTACCACCCGTCCTTTACGTTCCCTCCGAGCTTTGCTAGCCCGCCTGGATACGAAAACCCTAACATCGGGGCTGGTAGGCTTGACAGTGGGTTTGGTGATTGCTGCCCTGCTGGCGTTTCCGCTATCCTTGCTCCCTTCACCTTTAGGGGAGATGTTTCCATTTATTGGTGTGTTGCTTTTTGGTTATATCGGCGTGGCGGTCTTTATTATGCGGCGGAATGACTTCTTCTCCTTCTTCGGGGGGCGGATGTTTTCTATCTCTGAAAAATCGATTTCCGAGGATGAAAGTAACCGCACAGTTTTGGTTGACACCAGCGTGATCATCGACGGCCGAATTGCGGATATCGCTAAAACCGGGTTCTTGGTGGGAGAGCTTCTGATTCCCCGCTTTGTTTTGGATGAACTGCAGTATATAGCAGATTCTGCTGATGGCCTGCGAAGACAGCGTGGAAGACGGGGCATGGAGATCCTGGCTGAACTGCAGGAAACTCAAACTATTCCAGTCCGGATCAGCGATATCGATGTTGAGGGCACCCGTGAAGTAGATAGTAAATTAGTAATCCTGGCCCGCCAGCTGAGCTGTCCTATCTTAACCAATGATTACAACCTGAACCGTGTGGCGGAAATTCAGGGTGTGCCTGTTCTGAATATCAATGAGCTTGCAAATTCAGTCAAGGCAGTTCTACTGCCGGGTGAATCGGTCAAGGTTAAGATTATTCAAGAAGGAAAAGAACACGGGCAGGGTGTTGGTTATCTGTCAGATGGTACGATGGTTGTGGTTGAAGATGGAAAAAATTACCTGAACAAGGATGTGGATACGGTTGTGACGAAAGTTTTACAAACGGCAGCTGGCAGGATGATCTTTGCCAAACCGGATTAACAAGGGAAAGGATCAGCAGGAGATCGGGATCATGACAATCGAAATATATAACACGCTTACTCGAAGTAAAGAACCCCTGAAAACATTGGAGCCCAATCAGGTTTCGATGTATGTTTGCGGTCCGACTGTTTATGATAAAGCGCACGTGGGCCATGCCATGTCTGCTCTGGTATTTGATATCATCCGCCGTTGTTTGGAGTATCGGGGTTACCGGGTTAAACATGTTACGAATTACACAGACGTGGATGACAAAATAATCCAGCGGGCTGCTGTAGAAGGTGTGGAATCTCTGGAAGTTGCCCAGCGCTATATCACGGAATTTGATCAGCATTTAAAAGACCTTAATATCCTCCCGGCAACGAAATATCCCCGGGCCACAGAGGTAATTGATGAAATTGTTGAAGCAGTGGCCAGCTTGGTGGAAAAGGGTTTTGCGTATGAGGTCGATGGGGATGTTTATTACCGGGTTGAAAAATTCAACGGCTACGGAAAACTTTCCGGGCGAAAAATTGACGACATGGAAGCCGGGTCAAGGATTGATGTTGACTCCCGGAAAGAACACCCGATGGATTTCGCGCTCTGGAAGGCGGCGAAACCCAATGAGCCCAGCTGGGACAGCCCCTGGGGTAAAGGCCGCCCGGGCTGGCATATTGAATGCTCGGTGATGAGCCATACTTTTCTGGGCGATCAAATTGATATTCACGGGGGTGGGAATGATTTGATCTTTCCCCATCATGAAAATGAAATCGCCCAGAGCGAAGCTCTAACTGATCAGCGTTTTGCTACCTACTGGATTCATAATGGGATGATGCAGCTTTCCGGAGCAAAGATGTCAAAATCTGTCGGAAATCTGGTAACCATTGAGAGTTTCTTGGAGCAGTATGAAGCGAACGTTCTTCGGATGATGGTTCTAAACTCGAGTTATCGAAGCCCATTAACATTTAATGATGAGACCATTGATCATGCCGTCAAAGCCTTAAAGAGGCTCCGATCTGCACTTCGTCCGGCACTTCCGGAAGCCAGTGGAAACGCTGAAGAGCTGAAAGATGTTGTGCCCAAAACTGAAGAACGATTTATGCAAGCCATGGACGACGATTTCAATACCGCAGGAGCCCTGGGTCATTTGTTTGAACTCGTTCGGGAAATCAACCAGGCCCGGGATCAAGGTGCGGATGACGGGGCTCTAGCTCCAGGTCAGGAGTGCATCAAGAAGTTGACCGGGATTCTAGGTTTAACAATCGAACAACCCTTACAGGAAAACAGCGATGCCGGTCCGTTCATTGATTTATTGATTGCAATCCGGGAACGTCTTCGCGAACAAAAGCAGTGGGCTTTATCCGATCAAATTCGGGACGAACTCCTTGAGCAGGGTGTGATCCTGGAGGATACACCCGGTGGAACAATCTGGCGCTGGAATTAATCCTGGTGGAGTTCCGATGAGTGATAAGCAGTGGGAGTGGATCTGGGGCCGGAACCCGGTATTTGAGGTGCTGCGGGATCAAAGGCGGGCATTGAAAAGTCTTTTAATCGCGAAAGGTTCCAATCAAAATTCCCAGCTGGACGAAATTATTCAGCTGGCCCGGAATTCAAATTTGAATCCAGAATGGGTTCCACGGTCTGAATTGGACCGGCGTGTAGACCATCACCAGGGAGTCCTGCTCCAGGCAGGTCCTTATCCTTACGCTTCCCTCGAGGACATCCTGGGTCGAGCGGAATCCCTTACTGAACCCCAGTTCGTTTTACTGCTGGATGTTCTCAAAGACCCCCAGAATCTGGGGACTCTATTTCGGACTGCAGAGGCTGTTGGAGTGCATGGAGTTGTTCTGCCTTACCGGCGGACGGCTACTGTCACTCCTGCGGTAGTCAATGCTTCGTCCGGTGCCAGTGAGCATTTACTGGTCACGCAGGGAAATTTAGCCCAAACCCTGGAACGTTTGAAAGAAGAAGGGGCCTGGGTTGTCGGTCTGGAAGGTGATCAAGAAGCTTCCAGGCCTGATGAGATTGATTTAACCGGTCCAATTGCGGTTGTGGTCGGGAGCGAGGCAGAAGGAATGAGGAGATTGGTGCGCGAGTCGTGCGACTTCTTAATGCGGCTTCCGATGCGAGGAAAAATTGATTCACTGAACGCAGCTGTAGCAGGTTCCGTGGCCCTCTATTTGGTGTGGCAGGCGCGCAGTTTTCGTTAAGGAAAAAAGGTTGGGAATAAAGGTTGGGAATATTGACGCCAGGAATGAAACCTGATAAACTCTTTCATTGTCCACTGTACGTGAACAGGAAGCCTTGCCACGCTTATCTGGTTTTGATATAATGCCTGCGCTCTTTGGACTGGAAGATGGCTGTCACACAGGCCGACGTAGCTCAGTCGGTAGAGCAGCCGCCTTGTAAGCGGCAGGTCACGGGTTCGAATCCCGTCGTCGGCTCCTGTTCAACGAAAAGTGAGAGCAACAGCGGACATAAAATTTGGGCGGATACCGAAGTGGACAAACGGGGCTGACTGTAAATCAGCTGGCTATCGCCTTCGGAGGTTCGAATCCTTCTCCGCCCACTTCATCTTTCGGGAAATCCCGGAAGTGAGACCAAACACCAGCCCTCGTAGCTCAGGGGTAGAGCGCATTCTTGGTAAGAATGAGGTCATGGGTTCAATTCCCATCGGGGGCTCTGGTA
>CAZTWV010000065.1:0-13915 GCA_964618295.1 uncultured Anaerolineales bacterium
TCATACATGATGAAGCCCGTTTGGGGGGACCGGCCTTCTCATTCCAATCTGATTAGGAACGCTGAGACCACTGCGGAGTTGAAAATAATAAAAAGTAACCGTACTTTATTGATTTCAGGAGGCTGCATGCACTACCACCGCGAGCGAATTGAAAAAGCCCAGGCCCTGATGCAGGAGCAGGGCATGCTGGGAATGATGCTGATGACCCGGGATGATTTAACCTACTTTTTCGGGGAGCCCCGGGTTCAACCCCGGGCCATTATTCCGGTTGAGGGCAGACCAATTTTAATCTGTTTCCACGCTGAGGAACAGGAAGTCCGGGATGCGCTGCCGGAGGTTGAGGTCAAGGGTTTCCATCATGTTGGAGAGCAGATGGCCGCTGTCAGCAAAACTTTCCGGAAGCTGGCCCGGGAGCGCGGATTGGAGGATAAGAAACCTCCTGTCGGAATGCAGATGTGGTTCAAAACTCCGGCTTTCCTGGTGGATCTGTTCCGGGTGCTCAATCCGGAGATTGAGCTGGTCCCATCCGACCCGGTTATGGATCCGCTCCGGATGGTCAAGGACCCGCAGGAAATCGAGCGCCTGCGCCGGGCCCAGCAAATCGCCGGTTTGGGCATGGACCGCGTCAGAGAGCTGCTCAAACCCGGGATCAGCGGACTGGAGCTGGCGGCGGAAGCGACCTGTGTGATGCTCAAAAACGGGGCCAGCGGCACCAGCACGCCGATTCACGTCAATATCGGGGTCCGGACCTGCTGGATTCACGGCAAGGCGGATGAAACCGAAGTTCAGGAAGGGGACCTGGTGGTAGTGGACCTGACACCGATGTACAAGGGCTACTGCGCCAACCTGGCCCGGACCTTCGTGGTCGGCGAGCCGGACCCAAAACAGCAGCTGTTAATGGATACCTACCGGGAGCTGGTGGAAGCCACCCGCCAGAATTTAACCCCGGGAAATAAAGTGGCCCGATTAGATAAACTGGGCCGGGAAATATGTGGAAAACAGGGACTGGGTGAGTCCCATATCGGGGGCATTGCCCACGGGATTGGCCTGCGCTTTGAGGAAACCCCGGCTTCGACGATTATGCCCAAGCACCGTTCAGTCAAGTTTCTGGAAGGAATGACGATGACCATCGGTCACACCATCCTGGCCATCCCTGGTTTTGGCGGGGTGCGCTTTGAGGATATCTATCGGGTCACGCCGCAGGGCGGGGAGATTCTCACCGAGTATCCAGTGGAGTTTCAAGTTTAAGAGTGAGGTGAAGGGATGGGGGGAGGAGTGAGGAGAAATGGGTGAAGAGAACAGCTTGAGATGATTTTTTACTTGAAATGCACATAAGAGGATGTTATGGACAGAGAACTCCTGGAGAAACTGGTATGCCCTGATTGTCACGGCGAGCTTGAATGGCAGATCACCCGTGAGCTGGATCAAAAAATCGAGCAAGCAGAAGCCCGCTGCTCCGGCTGCGGGGCAGTCTACCCGGTCCGGGAGGGGATCGGAATTTTTCTGACCCCGGATTTAGACCGTAATGATCTCTGGGAGCAGGCCGAAAGCCAGCTCGCCCTCCATTTAAAGCAGCACCCGGACCAGGAAAAACAGCTCCTGGAATCTCCGCTGGAAAACCTGTCTCCAACCGATCTCCATTTCCGGGCCCTGCTGCTCGAGGAGCGCGGTGATTACCGGGGTGGAAAAGAAACTGAATCCCTGGCTAACCAGCAGCTGTACACCGAAGCTTATCAAGTCTGCTGGGAAAGGCAGTTTGAATCTGCGCTGGATCAGCTGCAGACCCTTGACAATCCGGTAATTGACCTGGCCTCCGGCCGCTGCTATTTGGTGGAGCGCATCCTGGAAGCTCAGGAGCGGGAGGTGGTGGTGACCGATTTCAGCCCTGGCGTTCTGCGCCGGGACCGGGCCTATTTCCAGCTCCTTGGAAGGGATCATTTGCTCAGTTTTCTGGCTTTTGATGCCCGGAAAACCCCTTTCCGGACCGGGGCAGTTGAAATATTAACCACCAACCTGGGACTGCCGAATATTGAAGATCCGGGGGAGCTGGTCCAGGAGCTGCACCGTATTCTGGGGGGGACATTCCTGGGCATCTCCCATTTTTTCCCACCGGAAGATCAAAAGAACCGGGAGGTGATCGCCGGGGCCGGGCTGGAACCCTTCCTGTACCGGGATTCCCTGTTGGATCAGTTCGGGGGTTTTGATTGGACGGTCAGCCTGGAAGCTTGCTGCCGTTCTGAAGCCCTGCCCACGCTGGAGAGCGAGATCATCCCCGGGGCCCGGGCAGATGGGCTCCCGGCAGCTCCGACTGAGCTGGAATGGTGTCTGGTCAGGTTGGAGGTTTAAACCGGACAAAGGGTCCAGAAATTGAACTGAGTTTCGCGGTAAAAACACTCAGGGTGTCATTTCCCTGATCTGAAGCTCAACTTCATGGGCCATGTATTCAATCCAGGCCGCTTCGGAAGGGTAGGGGTCCCGGGATTTAACCGTGACCCGGTAGTCCCCGAGGACATAATCAATCCCCCAGCCTTCATAACCCGGCAGTCCCGGTGTCCCCAGGTAACCTTCTTCAATCTGGAAACTGCAGTCTCCGATTGAAAGCTCTTTGATAATGATGGCGTAATCGTTATTTTCCAAACTGGTGCAGCTTTTTCCGCTGGGGGAAGTTGTAATCTGGACCTCGCGAACGCCGCCGCTTTCTGCATAATTCCCGATGCAGTCATACTCCGAACGCAGATTGAGGTCAGGGTCCCCTGGCAGCAGGTCGCAGATTTGTATCTCCCTTTTTTGATCTTCTGGCTGTTTTTGCTCACTCTCCTGCTTGCTGTCCTGGGTGGGCTGGAGGGGAGAGTCCTCTCCAATCGGGCAACCGCCCGGGTTGTAGTAGGAACCATATTCATTATCGAGGTACACGTAAGTCTTCCGGAGCGGCATATCTCCAAATCCGTGCATCCAGAGGGCGGGATCAAGCGGTCCTTCCTCCCAGATCGCGGTCTGATCGCAAAAGCCAGCCTGGAACTGGGTCGGGTTGCTGGTCACAGTATGCCGGCAGAAGGCTGCAGACCAGGTATTGCAGCCGTTGGCGAGATTACAGCGGTCATAGCAGTCATCATGATTGATGCATCCCTGGTGCAATCCGCATTCGAAAACCACCACTCCGATTACATTGCCGGTGTTCTGACCATTTTCATCTTTCTCGCAGCGGTTTTCTTTTGCAAAGGAGCAGTTATCCGGGTCGCAGTCCGCGCCGCAGGCACCCCGGCACAAGGCCCCGCAGGGTCCGGGAACGTCAAAAGCTGGAGAATCCAGAAGACTGCTGATCGAATCCTGGAGATCCGGGGCTGGCAGGGAATCCTGGGCACAGGCAGATTTATCGCTGTCGGTGGTTGAGAATTCACCCTCAACTGCTCCGCTCTCGTCAAAAGGGAAAAAACCAGGGACCACCGGGACCGGGGCGGATTTCGAAAGCTGCACCAGGTTCGACCCCAGGACCGATGAGAGACCATTTTCTGTTGATCTGCAAGAATATTCCTGGATCAGTTCCTGTGCTAGTCCGGAGCGGTCTGATACCAGGTATTTGTACTTCATCTGGAGCGGCACCAGCAGGGCGGCCATCTGACCGGGAGTTAGATCCGAATCACTTATACAGGCAGCCAGCAGGGGAATGGAGGTCAGCCCCTGGCCGAGATCGCTCTCAAAAGCCGCTTCCAGGGAGGCTTTTTCAGCCCCGGAAAGCGAACCGTTTCCATCCCAGCTCTGGCCGTTCCACTCGATTCCGGCGGTATTATCAGCGGTGAACTGGATCTGGAAGGGGCCTGCCGGGTCTCCATCCAGGTTGAACGAGGCATTTCCCTCCTGATCTAATGTGAAATAAACCTGCTGTTTCGCAATCCTGCTGTCCAGCAGATAGACACCCGAGACATCCCCATTTACAGAAACAGAACTCATCTCTAATCGTCCGGCGCTCTTCCCTGAAAACCAATCCGGTAAATCCTCTCTGAGTAAAAGCGCTCCTCCCAGGCTGATGATACAGATGCAGAGGCAGCCAACACAAAAAACAACCCCGATGATAATCAGCCAGGTTTTTTTCCTGCCTGTTGATCCAGTTTTTTGTTCGGCCATGGTTTTCTCCCGGACTGAGATTGGATTGCTAAATTATTTAATTTATTTTAATAGTATACATGACAAAAAGGGTTTTTTATTTCCGGGTATGGGCGATCTTAAGGGGTAAGTGTAACAAGTAAGGGATAGTTTCTTTACGCTTGGCCCGGAGTATGCTAGGATTTGATTACTTTACTTGTTACAAATAAGGAGTTTTTGATGTTTATTGATTTTCTGACATTAATGATGATCAACCTGGTGGCTGGCACCGCGCTGCTGGCTCATTTTATCTGGAAAGATCTCGGCCAGGAGGATCAGCGGGCTTACGCGGTAGGTTTCGGTATGGTGGGGTTAATTGCCCTTTTTACCGGGTTCCGGATGGCTTTTACCTGGCCCCTGCCGGGCAGCTATAACATTGCCTTTGGAGAGAGCACAGTTTTATTCGGAATTGTCTTCCTGGGGGCTGCAATTTCCCTGGCACTGGACTGGGACTTGATGCCGGTTGCGATTTACGCCTTTTTTGCCGGGTTGGAAGCGCTCCTGGTTGGAATCCGGATTATCTCACTCGGCTTGACCAAGGAACCACTGGCCTCCGGTCTGGGATTTATGATTGCCGGCGTCGGGGGGCTGGCGGCGGCTCCGCTGCTGCGGTTCCTGAAGGATAACAAATTGGTTCGCTTCCTGGCGATTGCCGGGCTGCTGGTGGGGACCGCGTTCTGGGCCTTTACCTTTTACTATTCCCTCTGGGGCCACCTGGAAAGCTTCTCCAGCTGGGTGCCGTCCACCATGGGGCAGTGATCAGTTTTCGGCAGACAGTAAACAGTCTTGAAAGTTTCTGTAAAAAAAATAAAACTGAAATCAAAATCAGCAGAGCGAGCCAAGGGTTCGCTCTGCTTTGCTGGATAGTGTTCACTGCCAAACTGGCAGCAAGTTTAGTTCTGGTTTGAAAAATTTTCCAGCTGCTGGCGGGCAGCCTCAAGGCGCTCCAGGACGATCTCCCGGCCCAGGATGGGGGTGATCTCAAAGATCGGGGGGCTGACTTTCTGACCGGTCAGCGCTTCCCGCAGCAGTCCGAACACCATCCCGGCTTTAATTTCCATGTCTTTTGCCAGCTGCCGGATGGGAGCTTCGGTGGACTCCTGGCCCAGCCCCTCTGTTTCCCGGAAGATCTCGATCAGCTCACCAGCTGCTGCTGCAGCTGTTTCAGCCGGGAATTTTTCTGAAGCAACCCGCCCGGGTTGGAATTCAACCTGCTCCTGGAAGAAAAAGCCCGCCATTTCACCAACTTCAGTCAGCTTTTTGGTCCGGTTCTGGATCGCTGCTGCCACCGGATGCAGGATATCCTCGTTTACTTTGTATCCAGCCGCTTCAAAATACGGCTGGATGCGCCGGGCAAAATCCTCAACAGCCAGCTCCCGGATGTGCAACCCGTTAAAATGATCCAGCTTGCTGAAGTTAATCGCAGCCGGGGAGGGGTTGAGCTTCTCCAGGCTGAATTTTTCGACCAGGTCCTCCAATGTGAAGAACTCGGTTTTATCATCATAGCTCCAGCCCATCAGAGCGATCCAGTTCACCACGGCTTCCGGCAGATAGCCCAGTACCTCCATATCCTTGATGAAAATTGGCAGTCCGCTGTCCAGGGCCTGCTCCACATCCCGTTTGCTCATTTTCCCTTTGCCGTCCGGCTTGAGGAGCACCGAGAGGTGAACCCAGATTGGTTCATCCCACCCGAAAGCGTCATAAATCAGCTTGTGAATCGGGAAGGTCGGCAGCCATTCCGATCCGCGGATGACATGGGTGATGCCCATCAGTTGATCGTCCACCATCGCTGCCAGGTGGTACACGGCCAGGCCGTTTGATTTCACCAGAATCATGTCGTCCAGGGCACTGTTCTCAACCGTGATTTCTCCCCGCAGCAGGTCGACAGCGGTGGTGCTGCCTTGCTCCGGAGATTTAAATCGAATCACATGGGGATCTCCAGCGGCGGCCCGCCGGGCAGCTTCATCCGGGTCCAGCTGCCGGCAGGTCCGATCATAACGGGGATTTTGGTTGTTTTTCAGCTGTTCTTGGCGTACTTTTTCCAAACGCTCGGAATCGCAAAAACAATAATAAGCCTTGCCCTCTGAGATCAGACGTTCCGCGTGTTTTAAATAAATTTCTTTCCGGAGCGACTGCCGGTAAGGGCCGTAATTTCCTCCGGCATCCGGACCTTCATCCCAGGGAATTCCCATCCAGTGCAGAGCCTGTTCAAAATCTCCCTGGGCATCTTCCTGGAAGCGCTTCTGGTCTGTATCCTCAATCCGGAGAATAAACTGGCCCCCGGTTTGCCGGGCTAAAAGGTAATCATAAAGGGCAGTCCGGGCTCCCCCAAGATGCAGATAACCGGTAGGGGAAGGCGCAAAACGGACCCGGGCTGGTTGGTTCGAAGACATGCAAACTCCTGAATATTGAAGTTAAATTAGCGACACTTCATTGTACCAGAGGGGAGACAGAGCGGTGAAGATGGGTGTTAAAATTCAAGATCTTTGTGGCGCAGCAAAACGCTTTCGACCAGCCCGATGCCAATAAAGAGCGTGACCAGCGAGCTGCCTCCGTAGCTTACAAAAGGCAGTGTCAGGCCGGTGACCGGCAGAAGTTTGAGGTTCATCCCGATATTGACAATAGTCTGGAAAGAAAGCAGGGTTGCTACCCCGTAGGCAATTAAGGCTCCGTAGGTATCGGAGGAGAGCCGGGCAGCCCGCAGACAGCGGGCGATGATGAAGGCCAGGACCCCGATCACTCCCAGGGCACCGACAAAACCGAACTCCTCGGAAAGGGCAGAAAAGATAAAGTCCGAGTGGCGGACTTTTAAGAAACGAAGTTGAACCTGGCTCCCGCTTCCGTAGCCCTGTCCGAACCAACCGCCGTCACCGATGCTGATTAATGCCTGCTGAACATTATAGATCGCCCCGTAGCTGGCATTTGGATCAGGGAAGAGGAAATTGACAATCCGACCCACCTGGTAGCCTTTGATCAAGCCAGTAGTGCTGTTGGGATCGTAGTTAATCAGAAGCAGCGGCAGGGCAACAGCCAGGACCAGCAGCCCGATTCCGGCCGCGGTTAACAGGAGTTTGGTGTCCAGCCCGGCGGCCCAGACCAGCGCAAACCAGAGCACAAGGATCACAATTGACGTGCTCAGGTCGGGTTGAAGAATGATCCAGACCACAATTCCCAGGGTCAGCAGCAAGCTGCGGACAATGGTAGCTGGTTTTTTTATTCGTTCAATATTGCGGGAGAGGAAATCCGCCAGGATCAGGATTACCGTGACCTTGGCAATTTCCGAGGGCTGGATCAGGATTGGTCCCACGGAGAACCAGCGAGCAGAACCAAATAAGGCTCCGCCGAACAAGAACAGCACCCCCAGGGCTCCAGCAGTCAGGGCGTAGAGAATCCCGCTGACAGCACCCCAGTAGCGGTAATCGATAATGGCCGTGATGATCATGATCACAAAACCACCGCTCGCAAAGATGATCTGCTTTAAAACAGTATCAGCCTCCACCAGCTCGATATTCCCCGCAATGGCGGAGCGGATCATGGTGATGCCAAAAATGGTCAGGAAGGCTACCGCGCCGAGCAGCCAGAAATCAAAATGGCGCCAGGAAAATTTGCCCATACCCTAATACTTTCTGCTGACAGGCCCTGAAATTGGAATATCGGCAATTAATCGCTGCTCCCGACCTTCCTGGGTGATATTAATCTGCATTGATTCGGGGTCAATCTCAATGTAGCGTGAAAGAACTTCCAGCAGTTCGTCTTTCATCGATTCCAGGGTGGATGCCGTTAAATCGGTTCTGTCATTGATCAACACCAGCCGAAGGCGGTCTTTGGCTTTTTCTGCACTGCTTGGTTCGTTGGAAAAGAGGCGGTTGATGAACTTATCCATGCTATTTTTCTCCTGATCCAAATACACTTGAGATCCGGTTAAAAATCCCGCTGGTTTTTTCCAGATCCAGCAGCGGAACGTCTTCACCTAACAATCTCCGGGAGATGTTCTGGTAGGCTGCACCAGCCATTGTTTTTCCATCCAGAGAGACCGGAATTCCCTGGTTGGTGCTGATAATCACATTTTTATCCTCCGGTACAATCCCCAGCAGTTCAATGGCCAGCAGGTCAATCACGTCTTCAGCGGAAAGCATATTGTTCTGCCGGACCATTTCCGGATTAAGGCGGTTAATCAGCAAGCGGGGAGAACCTTTTTCTTCCGCTTCCACGATGCCAATGATCCGATCCGCATCCCGGACTGCAGAGACTTCGGGGTTGGTGATCACAATTACTTCATCTGCTGGCGCAATCGCGTTTTTGAATCCACGCTCAATTCCAGCCGGTGAATCAATTAATATCCAGTCTAAATCGGGTCTGAGTTCATTGCAGAGGCGGATCATATCAGAGGGTGAAACTGCAGTTTTATCCCGGGTCTGGGCGGATGGAATTAAATACAAATCGGGGACGTGTTTATCCTTGATCATGGCCTGCTTCAGCCGGCAGCGGCCCTCAACTGCATCCACCAAATCGTAAACGATCCGATTTTCCAGGCCGAGGACGACATCCAGGTTTCGGAGCCCGATGTCCGCATCAATGCAGGCTACCCGCTGTCCGTTCTTGGCCAGGGCTGCGCCGATGTTAGCGGTGGCGGTTGTTTTTCCGACGCCGCCTTTTCCGGATGTGATGGTGATGACTTTTGCGCTCATAAGTTCATTCCTGTTTCCTAGATAGCCAGGTGGTCTTACCAGGCCTGGGCTGTGACTTGATCATCTTCCAGCTGGGCAATTTCCGGTCCGGTTTTCTTTTTGCGGGGCGGAGAGATGCTGATTTGATCCGCAATCCGCAGTTGGGTGGGGGAGAGGTCCAAGGCGCAAACTACAGCACTTTTATCACCCGCTGCTCCTGCGTGAACCATCCCCCGCAGTTTGCCCCAGACAATAATATTTCCTCCAGCGACAATTTCAGCTCCGGGATTCACATCTCCTAAGACCACGACGTGGCCTGGGTGCTGGACCTTGTTTCCCGAACGCAGCGTCTTATTGATCAGCACTGCCTGATCTCCTTCCAGGTTGGTGTTAATGGGAAGGGATTCCGGGGTAGTAGAAGTTTTGTCGAGCTTTATCGCCAGGCCCATATCCTGGGAGGCGCGTTCTGTAACCAGTGATGTACTTAGAATTCCTGCCAATTTGACATTGCGGTCTGAAAGCTGATTCCGGAGGTCTCCAATTGCGGGGGATTTCAGGATCCTGCTTCCAAGTTCCAGAAATAGCTTTCCGCCGTCAAAAAAAGACTGATTGTCGTCAATTTGAGTCAGGAGTGAAGCCTGTTTTTCTTCCCAGGAACCTTCCCCGATAATCACCAGCATGCCGTTTTTCAGGCCTTTAATCTCGAATTGTTCGGTTTGCATTGTCCATTTTCCCCGGATTGATCTCAAATCCGGAACTTTTTTGATCTACCAAATTATAGCATGATCCGCTAAGGTGCCGCGGCCACGCTGTCGATGTTTTTGAGCTCGAAATAGGCTTCAATTGTGCGGCGGACGATCGGTCCGGCCACGCTGGCTCCCTCCCCGCCGTTGTAAGCAAAAGCTACCACGGCGATTTCTGGATTGTCATACGGAGCATACGCCACAGTCCAGGCATGTGAAGGCCAGCTGCCCGGGATACAGAGTCCTTTTTCGTTTGCATATGTGTCACAGTATTCAGCAGTACCGGTCTTCCCGGCCACGGCGAGACCGATATTCTGAAAAGTGTCTTCCAATGTCCCGCTTGTGACCGCCGCCCGCATCCCTTCCTGAACTTTCTCCACTACCCAGGGTTCGACTGTTATTTTTTCCCCGGTGAGTTTAGCCTCACAGCCCCCGGCGCTGGTCGGATCACTGTAGACATCGATCACCGGGTCCTGGGTGATATCCCATTTCATGACCGGTTCGAAGGGGACGATGACCTCACCCTCGGCATCGGTGATTTTGCTGATGATGGTTGGCTGCATCAATTTTCCATCATTGGCAATGGTGGAGGCGGACATCAAGACCTGAAGCGGGGTTGAGGTTACAAAACCCTGGCCAACGCTCGCGATGTAGGTATCACCCGTGGACCAATTTTCACCATGGGCGATCCTCTTCCATTTGGGGTCCGGGATGATGCCGTCTGCTTCATCGGGCAGTTCAATTCCAGAGTAATCGCCGTATCCCAGAGCCCGGGCGTAGGTTCCCAGGCGGCAGATTCCCAATCCTTGCGGTACTTCTCCGGGTACTCCGGTCCCAAGTTCTTCTGCATCCCCACCACCCAGCTGGTAGAAATATACGTTGGAAGAATTGGAGATTCCGCCGATGAAATCTAACTCTCCGAATCCCTCATCTTTCCAGTCCACGTAGGTCTTGCTGTTACCGGGATCATTGGGTGTGTATTTGTTCGCCAGCACGATCTCCGGAGGAGTGGTTATTACCTGTTCCGGAGTGACGACTCCCTCATTTAATGCTCCCACGGCGGTGGTGATTTTGAAGACCGAACCGGCGGGCAGCTCGGCTCCGGCTGCCTGATTCAGAAGCGGGTTCCGGACGTCGGCGTTCAGCTGCTCATAATAATAGGCTGGAATCACCCGGGCCATGCGGTTGTTCTCGTAGGAAGGGTTGGAGACCATCGCCAGGATTTCCCCGGTTTGAGGATTCATAGCAATCACAACCCCGCTGGTAATCCGCATTTCTCCGAGAAATGCATTCCACCCTCCCATTTCATTGAGCAGGATGGATTCCGCTGCCTGCTGGAGGCGGGTGTCAAGTGTGGTGTAAATATTCTGACCCGGAATGGCTGGAATCACAGGAACCGCATCCCGGATAATCTGCCCACCTACATCAACTTCCACAACCCGTTTTCCTGGTTTGCCGGAGAGGATGGTTTCAAATGAGCGCTCCAGGCCGGCATAGCCAATTTTATCCCGGTTGGTGACATAACCTCGCTCCAGGTAATAGTCCTGTTCCAGGCTCGATATTGGCCCCAGGAAGCCGATGATGTTGGCTGTCAGTGAACCGGTTGGATAGTCCCGGACCGGTTCAATTTCCAGGGAGATCCCGGGCCAGTCTATAGCCTGCTCCTGAATAACTTGAGCAGAGGTCTGATCAATATTGCAGGCAATCTCAACTGGAGCAAAGGGGGAACTCAGTTCGCCGTATTCTACAATCTGAGTGATTCCATGGTTAGAAACGCAGGGTACAAAAGGGTTTTCTGGACTGATTTCACTCCGGAAAACCGGGATTTCAATATAATCAGCCAGCTCACGGATGATGTCCTGGACTGCGCCGGGATCGTCCGGGAGTTCGGCGGCTGTGACCACCACATTATAAGAAGCCACGTTGCGGGCCAGAACAATTCCCTGGCGGTCAAAGATCACACCCCGGGTCGGGGCCAGGCTGATTTCACGCAGCCTGTTTTCCTCCGCGGAGGCAGCCCAGCTTTCACCTTCCAGGATTTGGATGATGAACAAACGGGCGATAAAAATGATCAGGATTAAACCGAGCACTCCAGCGAAAGTCAGGATGCGCCCGAGTTTGACTTGATTACTTGTAGGGGCAGTTAAATTGGTCATTGTATTTCCTGAGATTGGAGCTGCTGCACCGAATCCTGCAGCAGCAGATATACCGGTAAGGAAAGCAAAAAATTAAGCACAAGGCTCGGCAGTGTGACGGATTGGATCACCTGAAGCATATTCAGAGAGGCGCCCTGAAAAATCAGCACAAACAGGGCCGCAGCATGGCTGATGAGTGTTCCAAATAAAACCACAAGCAGCATCATCACAAATGAGAAACGCCAGACCCGTTCCCGGAGAACGAGGGCTGCTGCGGTCAGCGCCAAATAAGAAAATAGAAAGATGCCAAACGGCAGGCCGGAAAGATAATCCACCAATAGCCCGCCAACCACAGCCCACTGCCAGGCAGTGGTGACTGACTTCTGCAGGCTGTAGGCAGCCAGCAGCACCAGTACAAGATCCGCGCTGCCCTCTAAAATCGTAATCCGGCTGACCACGGCAGACTGCAGGATGGCGGCAATACTCAAAACTGGAATGCTGAGAAGAATCGATAGCATAGTTATTGTTCTTTCAGATGCAGATCAGGGTGGGGGCACCAGGGTGGAAATATCCACCGGGTTGAAATTTGTGATCACCAGGACAATTTCCAGATCTGAGAAATCTGTCACCGGCTGCACTGAAGCACTCTGGAAGAGGGCATTTTCCTGGCTCCGGACGCTGGTGACCTGTCCTACAATAATGTTGGAGGGGTAGTTCCCGCCCAGACCGGAAGTCAGGATTAAGTTTCCCGGGTTGACATCCGCATCCTGGGGGATTTGCTCCAGGGTCACATTTCCAGTGATCGATCCGGTCAGCACGGCACTGCTCCGGGAGGGTTCAATGCTGACGTTAATGCGGGTTGCCGGGTCGTTTATCAGTGAAACCCGGGCACCTTTGGCTGTCACCTGTTCAATTCGGCCCGCCAAACCATTCTGGGTCACGACCGGCATACCCCGCCTCAGTCCTTCATCGGAGCCCCGGTTGATAATGACATAATTCAAAAAGGGGCTTGGATCACGTCCGATTACCGAAGCGCCGAGGTACTGGTGATCAGGATTGGCCCGGGCAAACTCAAGCAAAGCTGAGAGGATTTCATATTCTACCAGCTGCTGCTGAAGTTCAATAATCTGGGCCTGAAGACGGGCTTTTTCCGCTTCCAGGTTGGTGTTTTGCTGCTGAAGGGTTCGAATATCCTGGGATGCGGTGAAAAAATCGTTCAGGCCGCTGTACTGCTGGGAGACCCAGTTCTGGAGGGTGTTAATTGGGCCGGCTACAACCCGGTTCAGGGATGAGAAAACTCCACTGAGGGCTAGAGCTAAGAGGCCAACAGCGATAAAACTCACAGCCAAAATTTGAATCGAACCTGGTATTCTAATCTTCATAAGTGAAGTTTGTTTTGATCAGGTCTGGTTTGTTTAAGCCGGTCTAATCTAAATTTCCCCCTCGATTTGGTTGGACTGAATGCTTTTGTGGGAGTTATCTGGAGGGGGAAATGGGTTGGTTCCCGGATGATCTATTCACTCCGGGTGCTTTTTCTTTCCAGACCAACAAAGAGTCCCCGGTATTTATCGAGGTCTTCCAGTGCCGCGCCGGCACCGCGGGCAACACAGCTGATTGGATCCTCGGCCAGCCAGACATTTACCTGGAGCTCATCGCTCAACCTTTGATCTAAGCCCTGCAGCAAACTTCCGCCGCCAGCCAGACAGACTCCGTTGTCCATCAGGTCGGAAAGAATCTCAGGCGGGGTTTCATCCAGGGCGTCCCGCACGGTATCAATGATTGTCTGAACTGAATCAGAAATCGCATCCCGCAGCTCAATTGAGGATACCTCAATTGTATCCGGAAGACCGGTAACCAGGTTCCTGCCCCTCAGGATCATGGTTTTTTCCTCCGGGAGAGGAAATGCTGAGCCAATGTTCATCTTGGCCTGTTCAGCCAGACGCTGGCCGATCAGCAGGTTGTATTTGTTGCGGATATACTGAATGATATCCTCATCCAGCTCGTCTCCGGCAACTCGCAGCGAGCGGGAGGAAACCACCCCACCCATGGACATGATCGCCACTTCGGAAGTACCACCGCCAATATCAACAATCATGCTGCCGCCGACATCCATCAACGGCAGACCAGCACCGATCGCAGCTGCGACGGGTTCTTCTATCAGGAATGTCTGACGCGCACCGGCAGCCATGGCGGCGTCATAAACTGCTCTTTTTTCCACTTCGGTCACTCC
>CAZTWV010000066.1:0-13700 GCA_964618295.1 uncultured Anaerolineales bacterium
GAATTTCACCCCGTTTGACCAGTTTATAGATGTAGGCTTTGCTGCAGTTGAGGATCTCTGCCACATCGGGGACTTTCAATAAGGGTGGGGGGAGTTGGATGATCTGGTCCATAATATGCTCCTGGTCAATCTAGAATAGAACGCTAGGTTTTTGGAAAGCAAATTTTGAGAAATTTTTTTGTGGTTGGATTGGAGGAATTGGACTTGATAATGGCTGCGGCCCGTTGGTGATTTTTGACAGCCCTGTTCAGCAGCCCGCGGTAGATGCGGTTGGACATCACCCGCTTTGTAATCTGGAACGCAAAATCCGGGTCTCCACCCCGGGCCACATACAGGGCTCCTGCCCAGAAGACATCCAGGTCCTTGACGTTGTTAACGAGAGCCAGATCATACAGCCCGGTGGCCCTGTCCTTGCTGAAGCGGTAAAAGACATCCTGGACGGCAGCGATCAGGGCCTGCTTATCTTTGAATGTAAGAGCGGGTTTTGGCTCGGCTGCTTCGGGGGATTCGATATCAGGTCCAGCTTTCTCAGGGGTCGTGTTCCCGGCGCTGCAGACAGCCTTTAAGGCAGTTTCCAGCGGCGTGCCAGTACTCAGCTGGTCTGCCAGTTCCCGGGCCATAGAAAGGGTCAGGCGCTGGACGCTTTCTCTAAGGTGGCCCGCTTTTTGATCAGAAAATTCAGCCCAGTGCTCTTTCAAGCAGACAATCGTGGAGGCGGAGATTTTGCCCGTGATCCATTCCTCCCGCAGCAGCCGGGGGGATTCCAGGGCCGTGTACAAACGGTGGATGTGGGATTTAGAATATCCGGTTGATCTGGCTACCTCGCGGAGGGTCAGGGATTTTCGGTCCTTGAGGTTTTTCAAGGCCAGGGCTTTTTCGTAGGAAGTCAGTTCTTTGCGGCCCATATTTTCTGCCGTAGTGATCAGGTCCGGATCATCCCCGGGTTGGAGGATGATCCCTTCTGTTCCCGGAAGTCCGGCTTCCCTGCCGGCGGCGACCCGCCGGTGCCCGGCAACCAGGCAGAACTTCCGTTCTCCGGGAGCTTGCAGATGGAATGGGTTGTGGCCGCTTTGCTGGTCTTTCAGCTCCTGGACGATGATCGGAGTGGTAATACCCACCGTGGAGATGGAATCCAACAGCTCCTGATCCTCTGAACAAACATCGGGATCGAAGATCACTTCCCGGGACTGGATGGGGCTGTGCTCGACGATCTCTTCAAAAAGAACAAAACTAAACCGGACGGTTTTCTTCCCCGAGCCTTGCTGCTCAGATAGATCTGAATTTTCATTCGGGCTCTCCTTGCTCATGTTCACGTGATTTTTCAAGCCGCTGAATATGGTGTTCTCCATCTTAGTTCTCCAATACCGCTCGTTTGGCCGCTCTGCTGACCATGTCAGCCATTTTCCGGATCGGGTCAAAAAGATCATCCCGGATGGACCAGGACATATGCACTCCGCGGTGGATGATCCGGGAAGGTTTCATTTTAATGAACGGGTCTTTAGAGGGACACATGACCCTGGTGGAATTCCGAATGTCCCTGAAAACTTCTTTAACATTCTCCAGGTAGTGCTGTTCCCAATAGGTTTTGAGATCCTGGATATAGACCCAACCTCCTAAATAGGGTCGGTCCTTGTCCTGCTGGCTCTGAATAACATAGCTCAAGGTATCGATGGCTGGAAAGGCGTCCTGGCGGCTGAACTGGAAGGGTATGAATGCCACATCCGCAGCTTCGATGGCATGGCGGACATTGACCGTATACGGTCCAGAATCAATCAGGATGATATGGTCAGCGGGTAAACCGAGCAGGCCGATAAATTTGTTGAGCAGGTTCCGGTTGCATCGAGCCAGAAGGTGATTTAAAGCGGGTTTACTGGGAAGGAGATAAATAGATCCCTGGCTGTTCTGGATGTATGGCAGTCCAGTATGGATCAGGGCTTGCTGATAACTTTCAATGGGATTCACAAAACGCATCAGATCCTGGAGCACTTCGACAATGGAAAAAGTTTCTTGACCTAGATACTGATCATAGAGCAGGGAAGTTAGACCAGCTCCGCTGTCATAATCTACTGCGAGAACCTGTTTTCCTTCAACCTCAGCATAATAGCGGGCCAGAAGAGAAGTCAGGGAGGTCTTGCCAGATCCACCCTTGAGAGATACGATCGCGACTATTTTTGCCCGGTTACTCATCATCGTTTTTTCCTAAAATCTGACAGATAGATTTACGGCCTCTATATTTAACATACAACATTTTTGTGGTTAATCACTACAAAAACGATACAAAAATGGCCCCAAAACGGTACAAAAATGGCCCAAAATGGCCCAAAATCGACAATAAGCTTTTTGGTCCAGAATGGTTGATAAGCTGCTGGATGAAAAATGGATTATTCAATACAAAAATGGTGCATTTTCTGCAAAAAATATTTGGCTCATTTGGTAGGTAAGCTGTAAAATCTGAATGATTAGCGTCGCAGTATTTTCTGACATTTTTGTAGTCAATCAGAATTGATCAATTATTATTATTCCGGCCAGATTTCATACTTATAAGCATACCGTTATGATTTCGAGCAGTAACAGATCAGGTCATTGGACTCAAATATTTGAGTGGGGATGAATGGTAGAAGAAACGTGGAGGATGGATGGTTTTGAGAATAACCTGATGAGACATTAATAAATAGGAAAGATTCATCACGATCTTTTAGAAGTAGTAGATCTGGAGTTCGGTTTCTGATCTTGTCCCGCTGTGGGACAAAAAATATCTGAATGATTTGTGGATGGGTGGAGAGAGAAAGTAAGGATGATTTCGGAAGGAATGGATAGAATGTGTATCTGAGCATAGAAATTGGCAGGAAAGGTCAGAGATTTAGGGTCGGGATTGGGTAGAGGTTGGGATTAAATTGGAAACTTTATGAGATCGATTGGAATCAGATCATCTGGGTAAGAATCTGAAAATGAATTTGACCAGTCGGGATGAAAAGAATTTATCGTGTTGGCAGAAACTTAGGTTTGATTTTCAGGTCAGAAACAAATCAAGGTGGATTTAACCTTTTATACTGGCTGTTTTTTTGAGGTCGCTATAATGTAAGGACCGGGAAGAGAAGAGGGAAGGGGGCAAATGAATTTTGAAAATTATTTCCCCGGCTTTTTTTCAGGTCTGAATTTGACAATTAAAATCCATTTAGGTATCCTGAAAGTACTGATTTAGCTTCAAAAAGAGATAGAAAAGTTAATAGTTCGCTCGTTCACCCCCCGGATTCCGTGGGTAGTTTTTGTTGCAGAGACCGTAAATGATAAAAAACCTTCCTGCGGTCGTTTTATTAATACCCGACTTGAACCATTTCAAACTCAGGAGGAAAATTTATGCTTATGAAGGTCATCAAGATTGGAAACCAGTTAGTGCTACCTCTGCCGGGATCATTTGTAAAAGCTTTAAAGCTGTCGAAAGGATCAGAAGTCCTGGTCACTGCTGACGAAGAGTATCAATGGCTTTTGATTACTGCTGCTGACGAGACGGTTGATCTTGAGGAGATCGACTTGAATTTCGCCAGGATGCTGAGTGAGTTCATGGAGGAGTATCGAGACGCCCTCGCAGCATTGTCATAACCAGAATCGAAGAAGGTAAAAACCAATAAATTAAAACCACTGCCGCCGGCAAATTGTGCCGGCGGCAGTCCTTCTATCAACCACCCATCCGTAGCAGCGGATACAGGGTGGGAGCTCTGATGTGATTTTACATCAGGGCTGTCAGCCGGTCAAGCAAGGAAACGCTGGACCGGAAAGGAGCCCTAAACATGTCTGTCTATATTTACGAAATCCCGGAAAAATTTCTTCATCTGAAGGGGTATAAAATCTTGTCCCGCAGCGGGACAGCCAGGCGTCTCCCGGCAGCAGGCCTGGTTTTGGGTTTGTTTTCAGGAGGTCTTCGATCATTCAAGACTGATTTACGATATTCTCGGGTTATTTTCTGAAACAACCCCTGAGGGTAATTTGTAAACCCATGCGGCGTATCCCCGGGCCGGGGGAGAAATCCGCCGGCCCGGCTAAGAAATCAAACTTACCTAAACGGGAGATGTTGTTATGGATACGCTGCTGCTGATCAGCTTTTTGAGAGCGCAAATTGGCCGAATTTTGATTGCCTTCTTTGTGTTCTTATTCCTGCGAAAATATGTCCTGCCTGTGATTGCCAGGGAGGTGAAAATTGACCTGCTGATAATCATTGTACTATTGTATCTGTTGTTCCTGGCCAGCTTCAAAATCTGGCCGGTCTGGTAAATCTGTCCGGACATAAAACCACACCCGGTCTCCAGTCCGGGTGTAGTTGTCTATAATAAGGCTGAGAACCAGGACAGAGGTGGATCCAATGAGCGAAAGAAAAGTTGGTTTGACAGAATATAGAAAGAATTTGAGCAAGTATCTAAAATGTGTTGAGGATGGTGAGGTGATCAAGATTTCGAGGCATGGGAAAGTGATCGCCCGCATGATTCCTGAAAAGGTTTTTCTGGAAGGAAAGATGGCTGAGCTGGTAAAGAAGGGTGTATTACACTGGGGTGGTAAAACACTCTCAGTGTGGAAGCCGTCTGCCGTGAATAATGGTCCGGAGCTGATATCAGATTTGGTTCTGGAAGAGAGAAGGAAAAGGTGAGAAATGAAAACAATCACAATGGGCCCCGGTGGAAAATTGACAATCCCTTTAGAGATCTGGGAGCAGATTGGCGTAAAACCTGGAGATTTTGTTGAGATGTCAGTGAAAAAATCCGGGGTATTGGAGGTTCGAAAATATCAGGGGGAAATGGATGATCAGGTGGACAGCAATCATGTGGAAAACCGCCAAGACGCGCAGGAATAGAATATTGAGGTTTATCTACCATGAGCGGTATCTCACCCGTAAGGGAATCTCCTCCCGCCTTGAGATGGTTTCAGGAGCCTATTCTTCCTGGTGGGATACAACCTTGCTTGCTTTCATCCTGGATATGTGGTTTGTCCGGAAAGCTTTTCAGGCTGCAGGGTATCAGCTAGGATACAGCTGGAAGGGGGACCAAAGGGGATTCTACTTACGGGGAGAAGGGGAGCTCAGCCCGGAGGTAGAGCGGGCCATTAAAGGTGCGGTGGCAGAGGTGGATCCCAGGCAGGTGGAGATCACCCGCCGGCTGACGCCGGCCCAGCGGGTCCACCAGGGAGCAGCGCTGACCAACCTGGCTCACAACGTGGTCCGGTACCGGAAGAAAAACAGAAGGGGAGGGAATGATGGCTGAAAAGGAAAAAACCAAACGGTTAAATGTGCTGATCCCGGAAGAGATGCATCATAAGCTGAAGGCGATTGCCAAGCGGAAGGAAATCACGATCTCCGCTCTGGTCCGGACTGCCATCCAGCAGGAGCTCGCCTGGCAGGCCAAGGAAGAGCTGGAAATGGCGGTGGACCAGCTGGAAGCGCTCTATGCTTCGGACGGGGAGCTGATCGCTTTCACTGCCCTGGACAGCGAGGAATTCATGGAGAAGCTGCCCGGCGCATTGGAGGGAGGTCCCTTGCTGACGAAGGACCTGCTGCGTGAACGGGTCCAGGAAAAGAAGAGAGAAGATGCCAGGCTGGGGAAAGGGGCTGAAGATGATTGAGAGAGCAAGGAGCGATTATGAGTTGAGATTCGCCAGGATGAGCACCAGGGGAAGAGTGACCATTCCCAAAGAAGTCCGGGAAGAGCTGGGATTGGTACCTGGAGATCGGGTGGTTTTTACTATTAGGGAAAATGGGATTTTGCTCGAACCGCTGCGGGGAACTTTGCTGGATCTCAAGGGCAGTGTTAAGGTGGACAGGGAGCAGGATTTTGAAATCGTTCGAAGAGAAGTGTTTAAAGAGAAAAGTAAAAAGCAGGGGAGATGACTGATTTCGCATAGGCAATACGGTGTGAAATATTTTTCTGAAACTAACAAAATCCTCAAGCATTTGATTTGTGATTAAGTTGATATGAACATATAATTGAGTGGGGAAAAACTATGCCACACACCACACCGGAACAAGAAGCCCGCGAAAAAATTGACCAGATGCTGGAAGCAGCCGGTTGGGTTGTCCAGAACGAGACCGAACTCAATTTGTCAGCTGGATTGGGTGTAGCTGTCCGGGAATTCCAGACCACAGCAGGTCCGGCGGATTATGTGCTCTTCGTGGACCGCAAAGCTGTGGGGGTGGTCGAGGCTAAAAAAGTAGGCACGACTTTGAGCGGGGTGTTCGAACAATCTGCCAAATACATGACTGGTTTCCCGGACCATATTCCCCATGTAGAAATGCCCCTCCCGTTCAGCTATGAGAGCACCGGTGTGGAGACTTTGTTTGTCAACAGGCGGGATCCTGATTTCAGCTCCCGGCGGATTTTCCATTTTCATCGACCAGACACCTTGCAGGAATGGTCTCGCCAGGAAAAAACGCTGCGGGCAAAGCTGAGATCCATGCCGGAAGAACATCCTCTGATATCCAAGGATTTATGGGATGCTCAAATTGAAGCGATTACCAACCTGGAGCAATCCCTGGCGGAGAGCCGGCCCCGATCGCTGATTCAGATGGCTACCGGCAGCGGGAAAACCTTCACGGCGGTGAATTTTGTCTACCGCTTGATCAAGCACGGAGGAGCAAAACGGATTTTATTTCTGGTCGACCGCAATAATCTGGGCAAACAAACCCTGGCAGAGTTTCAAAAATTCGAAACACCGGATGACGGCAGGAAATTCCCGGAGCTTTATAACATCACCCGCCTGACCGGGAACACAATTGATCCTGTCAACAAGGTGGTCATCACCACCATCCAGCGGCTGTACTCCATGCTGCAGGGGCAGGAGATCGAAGAGGATGTTGAGGAACCCTCTCTGTTTGAGTATTCGACAGAGCAGCTGGGGGATCCCCGGACGGTGGAATACAATCCAGCCATCCCGATCGAAACCTTTGATTTCATCATCACGGATGAGTGCCACCGCTCGATCTACAACCTCTGGCGGCAGGTGCTGGAATATTTTGATGCTTTCCTGATCGGTCTGACCGCCACGCCTTCCAAAACCACGCTGGGGTTTTTCAATCAGAACCTGGTCACGGAATATACCCATGAACGGGCGGTGGCTGACGGGGTGAATGTCGGCTATGAAGTCTACCAGATCCGGACCCGGATCACCCGGGAAGGCAGTCTGGTGGAAGCCGATCATTATATTGACATCCGGGATAAGAAAACCCGGGAAGAGCGCTGGGAGCAGCTGGAAGAAGATCTGGAATACAACGCCAATCAGCTGGATCGGGATGTGGTGGCGGAGGATCAGATCCGCACCGTGATCCAGACCTTCCGGGATCGACTCTTCACAGAGATCTTTCCTGGAAGAAGTGAAGTACCCAAAACACTGGTCTTCGCCAAGGATGACTCTCATGCGGAAGATATTGTCAGGATCATCCGGGAGGAATTCGGCAAGGGCAACGAGTTCTGTAAAAAGATCACGTATAAAAGCGGGGAAAAGCCGGAAGATCTGATCGCCAGCTTCCGGAATAACTACAATCCCCGCATCGCGGTCTCGGTGGACATGATCTCGACCGGAACAGATATCAAACCCCTGGAATGCCTGCTGTTCCTGCGGATGATCCGTTCCCGGGCCTACTTCGAACAGATGAAAGGCCGGGGCACCCGGGTGATCTCGGAAACAGATTTGACGCAGGTGACCCCGGATGCCGGGCAGAAAACCCATTTTGTGCTGGTGGATGCAGTCGGGGTCTGCGAGGAAGATAAAACCGACACCCGGCCCCTGGAGCGCAAGAAACATGTGCCCTTTGACAAACTGCTGCAGCTGGTGGCGCTCGGGGTGCAGGATCCCGATGCCCTGGATTCTTTAGCCGGCCGGCTGGCCCGCTTGGATCAATCGCTTTCCAGAGAGGATAAGAGATACATCGAAGAAATATCCAGGGGCCGCTCTCTTCAGGATCTGGTTCACGGCTTGCTGGATGCTACCGATCCGGACGTGCAGCTGGAATATGCGGAAGGGGTGATTGGAGACACTGCGGAAGACGCTTTAGAAGAAGCCAAGGCTGCACTGATCAAAGAAGCCTGTGCGCCTTTTGATGACCCAAAGCTGCGGGAGACATTGATTAATCTGCAGCAGAAGAGCGAGCAGGTGATTGATAAACTCAGCCAGGATGTCGTGCTGGAAGCAGGCTTCACAACGGAGGAAGCCGAACAAAAAGTTCATTCATTCGAGCAGTTCATAGAGGAAAACAAAGATGAACTGACCGCCCTCCAGATTCTTTACAATCAGCCCTTCGGCACACGGCAGTTAACTTACCAGGCTGTTAAGGAATTGGCGGAAGCCATCAAGAAACCGCCTTACAACCTGACCACAAAAACCCTCTGGCAGGCCTATCAGCGCCTTGATCAATCGAAGGTGAGAGGTGCAGGGCCCAAACGGCTGCTGACCGACATCATCTCCCTGGTGCGCTTTGCCGTTAAACAGAGCGAGGTCTTAGAACCTTTCCCGGTCACCGTGGAAGACCGCTATCAGAACTGGCTGATCGAGCAGCTGGATGCCGGGCGGCAGTTTACAGAAGAGCAGCTGGTCTGGCTGGAGATGATCAAGGATCATATTGCCGGCAGTGCATCGATTGAGGTAGCTGATTTTGAGGAAGTACCATTTAACCAAGCGGGGGGATTGATTCGATATACTGATGTCTTTGGTGAGAGCTCTGAGGATATATTATCCGAACTAAATGCGGCTTTAGTGGATTAGTTGATATATGAAATCAATAAACAATGGGGATTGGAAAAATATCAAATTAGGTGATTTGGTACAACCGTCAAAGGAGAAGGTTGATCCCAAGGATTTGTCTGGAGTACCTTATATTGGTTTGGAACATATAGAGGGGGATACTGGGATTCTATTGGATTACGGAATTTCTGAAGATGTAAAGAGTACTAAGGCTGTTTTTCACTCAGGTGATGTTCTTTACGGAAAACTTCGGCCATATCTAAATAAAGTATACATTCCTAACTTTGATGGTGTGTGCTCTACAGATATTCTTGTATTTCCCCAACAACAAAATTACGTAAATAAATACCTATATTACCGGTTGTTATCTGCGGATTTTGTGAATTAAGCCAATCAAAATTCAACCGGTGTGCAACATCCTAGAGTTAATTCTCAAACAATAGGTGAATTTGATTTACTTATACCTGATTTGCCTGTTCAACAAAGAGTTGCGGACAAAATCGAAGAGCTCTTCTCCCAACTGGATGCAGGAGTAGCAGAGCTACAGGAAGCCAAAGCCCGGCTGGAGCGCTACCGGCAGTCGGTCCTCAAAGCTGCCGTGACCGGTGAGCTGACGCGGGAATGGCGGGAAGCCCATCAAGACGAACTCGAGCCGGCTGAGCAGCTGCTGGAACGAATTCTAAAAGAGCGCCGGGCAAAATGGGAGGAGGAAGAGTGGGCCAAGCTGGTGGAGAGAGCCAAAAAGAAAGTTGCCCAGAAGGAGCGCAAAGCGGCGGGTCTTCCATATTACATTCGAGATCTGGAACCCGAGGATTGGGAGCATATTGCGGAAGAGGAATATCAGCAGTATTTGCCAAAAGATGACAAGTGGAAAGAAAAATATCCAAATCCAAAAAATCCGGACTCAAAGGAGATTCAAGATAAACCTAGAGAATGGTCAATTGGATATTTAGACACTATATCCGAAATAATTCTAGGACAGTCTCCACCATCATCAACTTATAACGAAATTGGAGTGGGACTGCCATTTTATCAAGGCAAAGCCGAATTTGGTGATTTATATCCAGCACCAAAAAAATGGTGTTCAATCCCCAAGAAAATAGCAAACAAGAATGACATTCTTATTTCAGTTAGGGCTCCAGTAGGCCCCACGAATTTATGCCCGGAAGAATCATGTATCGGTCGTGGATTGGCAGCAATACGACCATATAAATTAGTCTCATTTATGTATGTTCTTCAATTTTTGAGACATTATGAACCAATATTATCTGGCCAAGGTACAGGAACTACTTTCAATGCAATCACTGGTGATCAATTAAAGCAATTAACCATACCATTACCTACGAAAGCTGAGCAGGATCGAATTGTAAATATGATAGACAGAAGATTATCAGTTGCGAAAGAAATTGAAGATGGGATTGAAAAAGAATTACGGAGAGCTAAGCGTTTGCGTCAGTCGATCCTAAAACAAGCCTTCGATGGAAAACTCATCAATGAATGAATCTTCAACCATTGTCCAGCGTTTATGGGGGTACTGCGATGTGCTTCGGGATGACGGGGTCAGCTACGGCGATTATGTCGAGCAGCTGACCTATCTGCTGTTCTTGAAAATGGCCGATGAGCAGACCAAACCTCCCTTCAACAAGCCCTCTTTGATCCCGGATGAATTTTCCTGGCCCACCCTCTTAAACAAAGAGGGCGTCGAGCTGGAAACCCATTACCGCAAGACCCTACTGGATCTCGGCAAAAGCAGCGGCATGCTGGGGGTGATCTTCCGGAAAGGGCAGAACCGCATCCAGGATCCTGCCAAACTCAGACGCTTGATTGCCCTGATCGATGAAGAAACCTGGATGGGACTGGATATCGACATTAAGGGGGAAATTTATGAAGGCTTACTCCAGAAAAACGCCGAGGACACCAAAAGCGGCGCCGGCCAGTACTTCACACCCCGTCCCCTGATCAAAGCCATGGTCGAAGTATCCAGACCTGCCCCGGGGATGACCATCTGCGATCCGGCCTGCGGGACCGGGGGTTTCTTCCTGGCGGCCCATGACTATATCGCTGAAAACTTACAGCTAAACAAGGACCAGAAAAGTGCTCTCCGCAACGGCACTTTTAAAGGCTGGGAAATTGTTGATAACACCGCCCGGCTGTGTGTGATGAACCTCTACCTGCATGGGATTGGCGGAGAGCAATCTCCGGTCGAAGTTAATGATTCGCTGATCTCCGATCCGGGCGATCGTTTTGATATGGTGCTCACTAATCCGCCCTTTGGAAAAAAGAGCTCCGTGACCATCCTCAATGATGCCGGGGAAGCCAAGAAATCAGCGCTTAGCTATGAACGGGAAGACTTCTGGGCCTCCACCAGCAACAAGCAGCTCAACTTTGTACAGCACATCGCCACCCTCCTAAAAATCAACGGCAGCGCTGCTGTGGTGGTCCCGGACAATGTGCTCTTTGAGGGCGGCGCGGGCGAGACGGTCCGCAAACGGCTGCTGAACGGGTTTGATCTGCACACCATTTTGAGGCTTCCGACCGGAATATTCTACGCCCAGGGTGTCAAGGCTAATGTGATCTTTTTTGAAAAGAAACCCGGCCGGGAAAAACCCTGGACCGAGAAGGTCTGGTTTTACGACCTGCGGACCAATAAACACTTCACCTTGAAACGCGATCCGCTGGGATATCAAGACCTGGAAGATTTCATTCAATGCTACAACCCGGAAAACCGCCAGGATCGGGAGGAAACCGAACGTTTCAAAGCCTACAGCTATGATGAGATCCTGCAGCGGGATAAGATCAGCCTGGATATTTTCTGGTTGAAAGATGACTCATTGGAGGATCTGGAAAACCTGCCGGAACCGGATGTCCTGGCAGAGATGATCATGGAAAATCTGGAAGCTGCCCTGGAGCAGTTCCGGGGGATCGCTGAGGAGCTGGGGAAATAACTACTCTGATAAAACTCGGATCTCTCATTATTGGAGGGCTTCATTTATGAAGATAAAGAAAGCGGTAATAAGGAATTTTCGCCTGCTTCATGATGTTGATTTACTCCTTGACAAAAAAACAACTGTTATTGTTGGGCGTAATAATAGTGGAAAAACTTCACTAACAGAAATATTCAGGCGTTTAATGGAGCGTGATGTGCCGCATTTCAGGCTGGAGGATTTTTCGTTAATCGTTCACGACCAATTTTGGGATGCGTATGGACTTTTTAAAGACGGTGCAGAAGATAATGAGATTCGTGCTGCTCTGCCATCTATAGAAGTGCACTTATATGTGGATTATGGAGAGGAGGCTGGCGATCTTGGCCCGTTGAGTTGGTTTGTAATTGATCTTGATCCGGAATGTAGAACGGCAATTCTAAGGATAACATTTAATCTTGGAGAAGGAAAAATTCAAACCCTTTTCGATGATCTGGAAAATGATCAATCAGCATTCTTTAAAGAAATGAAGGAGCGAGTTCCTAAACTTTTCAAGATAAAAGTAGAGGCAGAAGATCCCAATGACGAAGAAAATCGTAATGAGCTTGAATGGTCAAATGTGAGATCTGTCCTTCAATGCGGCTTCATCAATGCCCAACGGACACTTGATGACGCTACGCGCAAAGAGAAAGCTATATTAGGTAAAATTTTAGAAAATATTTTGATGTCAGCAACAAAAGAAACTGCCCATCCAGATGACCAAGAAATAGCAGATCTATTACAAAGTGCTGTAGGGGATATTCAGGATAGATTAGATACTGATTTTAATGACCAATTAAGTAGATTGTTCCCAACATTTGTAAAGTTCGGTTACCCAGGGTTAACAGACCCTAATCTACGTACGGAAACTGAGCTGCGAGTAGAGCAACTTCTACAAAACCATACCAGAATGGGATATAGTGGTCTTCATGGGATAAATTTGCCAGAATCATATAATGGACTTGGCCCACGCAATTTGATCTATATACTCTTGAAACTTTATGAATTATTCAAATCATATTCGACAAAACAAGCAATTTCAATTGTTCAGCTGATTTTTATTGAAGAGCCTGAAGCGCATCTCCATCCCCAAATGCAAAGTGTATTCATTCGAAAGTTATCAGAGATTGCCGAATTCTTTGCAGAGGAATACAACGATGGATTTCCTTGGCCTGTTCAATTTGTTGTAACTACTCATTCATCTCATATTGCCAATGAGGCTTCTTTTAGTTCAATGCGATATTTTCATGCACAGTCATGTATGGAATTTCCAAGTATATGCACTACAAAAATAAATGATCTTGAAATCGGTTTAAATGACGAACCAAGTGAGAATAGGGAATTTTTACATAAGTATATGACACTTACAAAGTGTGATTTACTTTTTGCTGACCTTGCTGTACTTATTGAGGGCACAACTGAAAGACTTTTGTTACCAAAAATGATTGAAAAAATAGATGAAGATCAACCTGATGGGGAGAAACTTTCCAGTAAATATCTGAGTGTTATTGAAATAGGGGGGGCTTATGAGCTTGTTGCACAATGTATCAATAAAACCTAAATTCACTAAATAAGTGAACAAATATTCCTGAAAAACCCGAAAATAAACACCTTTTTTGCTGATTCAATACAAGCAATAGAAATTCCAGCAGGGGCCTAATTCAATCCCCCGATCGCAGCACACCCCGCCTGGTTTTTTCGCCATAACTTGAGCAAATTATGGGTTGTGGCGATCAATTTCCACTCACTTTGTGCGGCTTCATATCCTCGCCGCATCAGACAGTCACAATCTCTGACATATTTTGTTTGCCCCATCACGCCCTCTACCATCCATCCTCTTTGGCGGTATAGGTTCCACCCTTTTTTTGTTCTCAATTTACGCTCCATCCGGTCCCTGGGTGAGATGTCCTTCGGGATCCTTCCTCGCGGCGGACCTTTTTCACGGAACGCTTTGCGCTGCTTCCAGCTCTTCTTGGTGGCCACAAGCAGTTCTGGCCCTTCCGGGTCAGCCTCCTGGATGTT
>CAZTWV010000067.1:0-13207 GCA_964618295.1 uncultured Anaerolineales bacterium
TTGAGTCTACGCTAAGGATGATACCTCTTTTTCTTCCTAATTCTCTATACTAGGGCATATCAGAAATTAGTCAACCGGGATGCTCAAATTCACAGTTCCCTGACCAGGAAATTTGTTTCGGATGATTAGAATCCTCCCCCAGCAACCAAAAACAGGAAACGCTTTCCTGAAAGGAAAGTGTTTCCCAACATCAACCAACCAAAAATTTGTAATAAGTCGGGAAGCATCATCCTGAGCGGATGGCGCTTCCTGTTTAATAGAAAATCATTCCAATTAAATTCCCTGGACAAGCGGGCTTTGATTTTCAAGCTTGGTCCGCTCCTGGTCCAGATTGAGAACTGCCGGCAGGAAGAAACCAGCGATTCCCATCAGCAAACAGAGGATTGCCCCCAGGAAAAACCAGACTTTAATGCCCAGCTGATCACTGACCGGACCGGCGATCATTAAACCTACCGGAGCCATCAGCCCGCCGACGCTGCTCATTAAAGTCAGGACCCGGGCCTGCATTTCGGGTTCGACTTTGGACTGGATCACCGCGAAGAATGGCCCCATGGTGATCGGGTTCATAATCCCGAACAGCAGGGCTCCTCCCACCGCCAGGCTGATCAAAGTCGGGGGGGCTGCCGCAATCAAAAGGGTCCCCAAACCCATCCCGATTAAACCCAGCATGGAGGTCAGCATCCGGCGCCGGAATCCGCCCCAGGCACCCAGCAGCGCACCGCCGGCGATGATGCCGATCCCCATGGCGGACTCCACCCAGCTGAGGTGGACAGCACTGCCGCCAAAATAATCCTGGACCATCAGCGGCAGCAACGAGAAAGCTGGAATGACCGTGAAATTGATCCCGATCGTCATCGCTCCCACCAGCATCAGGCCGGGCCAGCCCAGCAGATAGCGCCACCCGGCCTGAAAATCCTCCCAGACCGTGGCTGGTTCCTGATTTCCGGTAGCTTTTCCGATCTTCCGCTCCGGCTGTGGAATTTGCAAGAAGAACAGGGGAAGGACAGCCAGCAGCGCTGTTCCGACATCAATCAGCAGCACGCCCTGGATGGGCAGCAGGCCCAGCAGCAGGGCTCCCAGCGGAGCCGAGATCACATTCAAGCCCCCATTCAGCATCTGGTTGACGCCTTGAACCCGGGTCAGGTGCTCTACCGGGACCATCAGGGAGGTGGATGCATTCATCGCGTTCCCATGAAAACTGCTTGCTAAAGAGCGCACCAGCATTACCAGATAAATCTGCCAGACCGCTGCCAGATTAAAATAAAACAGGGCGGTAAGCAGGATCGTGAAGACGGCAATCATGCTGTCCGCCGCCAGCATAATCCGCCGCCGGTTCCAGCGGTCCACCAGGGTCCCCACAAAAGGACCCAGCAGCACCTGGGGTAAAGTACCCACCAGGGATGCCACAGCCAGCACGGTGGCCGAACCGGTTTCCACGGTCAGGTACCAGATTAATGCAAACTGGACCAGCTGGCTGCCGACCAGGGAGAAGGCCTGTCCGCCCCAGATAGTGAAAAAGCGCCCTTTCCAGGGCCGATGATCCTTGACTGAAAATTGCACCGCCATAATTTTGCATTCCTTAATCCGGTTTTTAATACCTTGAATAGAAGTTAATACATGATGGAAAACCCGGAATTTACACACTCAGTATAGAGCCTGATTATTAACAGGGCATCCGACTTGCGGAGAGTGCACTCCCCGATCTTGAGAGGTGTTTCCAAACTGGTCAACAGGGCAGGGACTCCGCAGTGACGATGATCAAAACTAAATTGTTATGCAGGAAAAACGCTCTCCTGGCCAGGAGAGCGTTAGATATTGATCCAATAACTTTGCTAACTATTTTTGTTTCTAAAAATCAAATCCGGGCCGCGGAAGATGCACTCCCCTTCCAGCGGTTTAATAGAAAAGTCCCGGCACTGATCAGCAGCACCACGCCCAGCAGGTACAGCCCGACCAGCAGCAGCGGGGTGCCGTTCACCCAGGCCCCGTACAGCAGCCCGGCCAGGGTGCTGAAGAGCGAGACCCAGAAGACGTAGACCCAGGCTTTCAGCCGGCCGATGATGGATGCTGTGATCAGGATGCTCTGCAGGCTGAGCTCGGGATCCGAGATCAGGTAGGCCAGCAGCGGCCCGCGGTGCATCCCCAGGCGCAGGAACATCTGGGCGATGGGCACCTCCACCAGGGTCGGGAAGTACATAAAGACTCCGAACACGACCCCGACAAAGTTCCCCAGCACGGTGTTTTCCCCCGCCACGGCCTGGATCAATTCCGGCCGGATCAGCTCCCGGACCATCCCGACAACAAAAACACCCACCACCAGTAAGGGAAAAATTTGCTTGATAAAACGCCAGGTCTCCCACAGGAAGTCGCGGATCTGATCCGGGGTAAGCCGGGTTGCCGTCAACCATCCCAGAACCAGTAAGCTGATCAGCACCGCGAAGAATTTGCCGGTGAGCAGCAGGCGAACGCCGCCCGGATAGGGATCCACGCCCAGGGAGGCAACCACCAGGGTCAGGCCCACCAGGCCGGTGGAAATCCAGGTCCAGGTATTAAACCCATCAAAAATCTTTTCCAGCCCTTTCCAGGCCGTGAGGCCGATCAAAACCAGCAGGCCGATCAGCAGCGCGCCCTGGGCGCTGACCCCTTCCTCGCCCAGGGAGGGGTCGAACGGGACCAGATCCAGGAGATAGTTTTGAAAGCGGTTTACACCCCCCAGCGGGAGGTCGAGCTGAAAATAACTGCTGGTGAGCGCTTCAACCTGCAGCGTTCCGGCAATCAGCAGGGCTACAAGCACCAGCAGGAAAGCCAGGGAAGGACCGCTCATCGACTTCTGCCCCTCAAAAAGCTGATCCGTGGCCCGGTCATGCCGGGCATCTTCTTTCCAGAAAATCAGGGCCATGATCAGCCCGACCCCGATTCCGAACACCAGGGAGAGGATCAAGCGCGCAAGGGCCAGATCCATGCCGATCACTGCCCCGGTATAGGACAGCGCCAGGATATTAACCGCCGGAGCCACAAACAGGAAAGTAATCGCCGGCCCCAAACCCGCCCCTTTTTTATAGATGCCTGCAAACAAGGGGATCACCGTGCAGGAGCAGACTGCCAGCAGAAAACCCGCTGCGGCAGCCGCCGGATAGGATATCATCTTGGGGGTGTTCCGCCCCAGGTAGCGGGTAACCGTTTCCTTGGGAATCAGCGCGGTCATCGCACCGGCGATGTAAAAAGCCGGCAGCAAGCACAGCAGGACATGGGCGGCCAGATAGGCGGCCAGGTTGCCCACCCCGCTGGCCAGGAGATTGGAAATGACGTTGAGGATATTCATAAGTTTATTACTTCCATATTGCATTCAACAAACTGAATATATCAGGTAAAAAAATTTTTAACTTTCTGAAAGCGCGCTGGTAATCAGTGTGGCCAGCTCGGCCTGGGAGGGAATTCGCCCGCTGGCTGCCACCTCATCATTAATCACAAGGCCTGGCGTGCTGAGGATATCGTATTCCATGATGTCGCTGTAATCGGTGACCTTGGAAAAATTCGCTTCAATACCCAGTGCTTCGGCAGCCTTGCGGGTTTCCTTTTCCAGCTTTTTGCAGTTGGGACAGCCGGTCCCCAGGATTTTAATCTCTAACATCAGGACAGCTCCTTGATTTTGGTAGGTGGTTTCTCAGATTCACAGGAAGGGCACTCGCAGCCCATTTTAGTCCCCGGGGGTGAGACTTCCGGCATCTGTTTGGGGGTGATTCCCTGCAGGGCTGCCGCCTGCTGGAGCACGTCAAACACGGCCTGATCGGCGATCCGGTAGAAAATATAGCGCCCCTCGCGGCGGGTATTTAGAATACCCATGTCGCGCAGCACACTGAGGTGCTGGGAGATATAAGGCTGGCGTTTCTGAAGGATCTGCTCCAGGTGGCAAACGCAGGCTTCCCCGCGGCCGATCTCGTACAGGATCTGGATCCGGAAAGAATTCCCCAGGATACTGAGCAGGTCACCGGTTTGCTGCGAAAAAGTTTCCAGATTCATATTCATAATACTGAATATATTACATCCAGCAGGCGAACCTGTCAAGTAATAAAGTTAAACAATTACGGGGATTCAATTATTAAATAATGTGGTCTGTAAACAAGAAGTGATTCCTCACCTATCCAAACCAGAAAACGCCTTTCCACAAGGAAGGAGTTTCCCATTTAAACTGACCTTTGGGATCAAGCGTGTAGGTCGAATAAATCAAAAGTGCCCCCACGGGGAATTTTGGATAATTAGTGTGTTGAATTGGTTTGTAAGGCCTTAAACCGGGGCGAAATCCATGTTTTGGGCTAGTAAAACATTGAGGTCAGAGTCGATTGAACGTGTTTGTAATTGCTCCCGTTGGAGATTTGAATTTTCCACTTTTCCAGACTTTCTTGGCTAATAGAAACCAGAAACATCTCGGTCCATTATTTTCTTGCTGAGGTTTGAGATCCTTCTCAATCCAGCCTTTACCCGAATTTTTGTTACTATCCCTATTCATCTGACCAGGTAGAAATCCCCCGATTTGACCAGCACAAAATCTACCTAAGTCACGGATGCGATTTTGGGAAATTATTTTTTTAAAATGATGAACAGATTGATAAACCCGAAGACACCTGACGTATTAAGAAGGCAAAATAATGAATGCATTCTTGCCAAGGGAAAAAACATGATTGTCAGAAAGATTCTGAAAAAAGATTTCTATAGAAAAAAGCTCATATCTATCGTAGTATTCGCCATCACCCTACTCTCCGCATTACTCGTCGCCAGCGGTTCCAACCTGATCGTAGAATTAAGCAGTTCCCTTGATGTTCTGTTCGAAAAATCAAAGGCTCCTCATTTCGTCCAGATGCACGCCGGGGACCTTGATCAAACAAAAATTGAGCAGTGGGCAGCATCAAAGGATCAGGTAAAAGAGCAACAAACTGTAGAGATGATCACAGTGGATGGTTCCACCCTGTACCTAGGAGACAATCCAACTGCGGAAGACAACAGCATCATGGATATCAGCTTCGTCACCCAAAATCCATCCTTTGATTTTCTACTTGACCTGAATAATCAAGTCATCCGGCTCTCACCCGGGGAAATCGCGGTTCCCATCTACTATATGCAGCGAGACAATCTAACCTTAGGCGATACGGTGAAAATCAAAGATGGCTCATTTGAAAAAAAATTACGGGTAGCTGACTTCGTCCGCGATGCCCAGATGAACCCCTCTATTGTGCATTCAAAGCGCTTTCTGGTGCATGACCAGGATTATCAAGCGTTGAGAAATCACTTTTCAGAAAAAGAGTATCTAATCGAATTCCTGCTCACAGATGGTGAAAATGTTGATAAATTCAGCCAGGCATATTTAGCATCAGATCTCCCTCAAAAAGGCACCTCCGTTGACCGTGCGCTGTTTAAAACCCTCAATGCTCTGACAGATGGCATTGTCGCTGGGGTGAACATCGTGCTCAGCACATTACTGATGATCATCGCAATTCTTTGCCTGCGCTTCACTATCCTGGCCACTATCGAGGAAGATAATAAGGAAATTGGAGTGATGAAAGCGATCGGCATTGCCCAGCACGACATCAAGCGGATTTATCTGGCCAGGTATATCGTCATGGGAGTACTGGCATCTTTACTTGGATATTGAATATCACTTTTTCTCAACCGAGGTCTTTCTACCAACTTATTGCTCTATCTTGGAAAAGCGCCAAAAGGCTTTCTCCAGCACGCAGTTCCTTTTATTGCCGCCAGCAGTATTGGCCTGATAGTATTCGCATCCTGTGCATTCATTCTACGCCGATTGAAAGAAATCTCAGCAGTGGAAGCCCTTCACACGGGCAACATCAACGAATCCATGAAAAGCACATCCATGCTCAATCTAAAACACAGCGAAGGTATTGACGTGAACGTCTTCTTAGGATTCAGAGACGTGATTCAGCGGTTCAAATTGTTTGGGCTGCTCTGCTTTGTGTTCTTCTTTTGTTCCTTCGTCATCATTATCCCCGTTCACTTCCTTACGACCATGCAATCTCCTAGTTTCATTTCTTATATGGGAATTGGGCGGAGCGACATCCGAATCGACCTGCGGCATTCCGAAAATATGGACGAACGTTTTAAAAACATGATTACCTACCTGGAGGATGACCCCGAGGTAGAACGTTTTTCACCGCTGGTTACATCTCAATTCTCGATGATTGGGAGTGATGGGGCCCAGGAGAAGATTAATATTGAGACCGGTGACTTCTCCATCTTCCCCCTGGATTATGTAACTGGAACAGCACCAGAGAATGAGCACGAGATCGCGCTTTCGTCCCTCAATGCTAAAGAAATGGAAAAGAGTGCCGGCGATTCAATTACTTTGGTTGTGGAGGGACAAACACAAGAGATGGTTGTCAGCGGAATATACCAGGACGTGACTGACGGGGGCAGAACTGCGAAAGCAACGCTTTCCTACAACCCGGAGAAGGTGATCTCGTACGCCGTCAGCCTGGATGTAAGCTCAGAAAGTCGTATTGCTGATAAAGTCAGTCAGTATTCTGAAGCATTCTACCCAGCCAGAGTGACCGATCTGAAAAGCTATCTGGATCAAACTCTTGGGAACACAATTGAACAACTCAAAAGTGTGACCTTAATAGCCCTTGTGGTTGGCCTTTCCGTAGCAGTACTGATCACTTCGTTGTTCTTGAACATGCTTGTCAGCAAAGACATCTCACAAATTGCTATCATGAGAAGCCTGGGTTTTTCCCTGGAAGATATCCGAATGCAATACTTAAGCCGGGCGCTCGTCTTATTAAGTCTCGGGATTGTGCTGGGAACGATTTTTTCAAATACGTTAGGGCAAAAACTGATAAGCGTATTGTGGTCCTTCATGGGAGCTTCTCAAATCAAATTTGTAATTGATCCAATCAAAACTTACATTCTCTTACCATTTGCCTTGATGATCGCTGTTTCCGCGACCACGTTAATCAGCATCAAAAGCATCAAGGAAACCAATATCGCCGAATTGATTAAGGAATAAGGAGAAAAAACGATGCTACAAGTCGAAAAACTAAACAAGCGTTTCCTTCTGGGAAAGCATAACGAGCAGCACGTTCTGAAAGATGTGGATCTGCAAATCAATAGGGGTGAATTTGTCTCGGTGATGGGCCCGTCTGGATCCGGGAAATCGACACTACTCTACAACATCAGCGGTATGGATAGAATGACTTCCGGAAGTGTGGTTCTTGATGGTCAGGAGCTTTCCAAACTTTCAGAGCAAGCATTGGCAAAAGAGCGCTTGAGAAATATGGGCTTTATTTTTCAACACATTCATCTACTGAACAATCTGTCCATCTTTGATAACATCATTTTGCCAGCCTATTTGGCCCACAACGGCAGCCGGGCTGAAGCAAATCAGAAAGCGAAGATGTTGATGAAGAAAGTGGGTATCCTTGACCTCGCCGAAAACGATGTCACCCAGGCCTCTGGGGGACAGTTACAGCGGGTGGGCATTTGCAGGGCACTCATCAACGAGCCCTGCATCGTTTTCGGAGATGAGCCTACAGGAGCACTGAACTCCAAAGCAGCTGGTGAGATTATGGATCTTCTTGCTGATATCAATCGAACTGGAACTACTATACTTTTAGTGACGCACAACATCAAGGTCGCAGCGCGAACCGAACGGGTACTTTTCATGTTGGATGGCAAGATCGCCTCACAGAAAAAACTGGGCAAACACAGTGGCAGTGACGATGATAACAAGGCAAGGGAAGAAGGCCTCTCCAGTTGGTTAATTGAGAATGGGTTCTAGTATCTTTATCGTAACTCATGTGAACCAATGTCCGCGTGATGAAGAAAAAATACTTAGATTTGGAGTAGAGATCATGGGCAATCCAATTTTCATTGGAACTGGTGTGATCGTGCTTGGCTTTCTGGTCAATTTGATCTGGCGGATACTATCTCAAAGTCAATCACTTCCCTGCCCATCGTGGCTGAGTTGGATAACGGAAATAGATAATCCATTGACCCGTGTAAACCGGTCCCAGATCATCATAGATCATCTAGGTCTAGACCCCGGCATGACCGTGTTGAACGTGGGGTGTGGTCCCGGACGTGTTACACTGCCGCTGGTCAAATCCGTTGGGCCTCAAGGGAAAGTGGTCGCCCTGGATGTTTAGTAAAAGTTGTTAACCCAAGTTCGCAAGAAGGCAGTGAATGCCCGTTTGAATAGTATTCAATATCTTCAAGCTGAACTTGGAACAGGGAATCTGCCCCAAAATGAGTTCGATCGAGCTGTTTTGGTGAGTGTCATTGGAGAGATACACAATCAGGAAGCAGCTACAAGAGATATTTATGGTGCATTGAAACACAGCGGCGTCCTATCGATTACAGAAGTCATCTTTGACCCCCATTTTCAAAGCCTGAAAAGCATTCAACGCTTGACCGAGGGGATTATTTTTAGAGGAAAGGTTTTCCCGGGCAAACGATTAGCCTATGCGCTGCATGTTAAAAAACCAGCAAACGGTTGATCCCCCCTCAAAAAAGCATATAACTGTGATAGAGCTCAGCAACTTATATTTCAGAAATGGAATTAATGCGAGAAGTCATCTCACCGGTAACATACCGGTGGGATTCCACCAAACTTATCATTATTCTGCTGTGATGCTTACCTGACTGAGGTAGGTAGTGGAAATTGTGACACAAAGCAAGTAACCAATTGCTGTTTCCATTTCATGAGCAAAATCAATGATGATTTTGGTCATTTTAAGGGAAAAACGACACTGTTATGTGCCTTTTTTGCAGTGCCCCCACGGGGACTCGAACCCCGGTTTTAGCCTTGAGAGGGCTATGTCCTAGGCCACTAGACGATGGGGGCGGAACGAGGATGATTTTATCACGCCGCCCCTCCACCGTCAATAAAGGGTAATTTCAAGCTCCCATCATCCAGGCCGCCGTGATCGTCGCTAAACGGCGCGGCAGGCGCTGGGCCGACCAGGCTAAAACCGCATTCAGCCAGCCGGGGACCACGCTGGGCTTGCCCTTCAGCAGCGCTTCAATCCCGATCCGGGTTACTTTTTTGCTATCCATGGTCACCAGCTTCAGATACAGGTTATCCCGGTCCTGGCCGGTCACATCATGAAACTCGGTCCGGGTCGGACCCGGGGAGATCACGGTCAGGCTGACCGGGCTGTCTTTGAGCTCATAGTTGACCGCCTCCCCTAGGCTGAGCACGTAGCTCTTGGTGGCCGAGTATACCGCGTATCCCGGAGTAGGCTGGTAAGCCCCGTTGCTGGCGACCAGCAGAATGGAGCCGGATCCGCGCTCTTTCATCTCCCGGGCATAAATCTTGGTCAGCCCGGTCAGGGTCTGCATATTCAGCTGCAGCATGTCCTGCTCAACCTGGTAATCAGCCTCCAGGAAGGGACCGTAAATCCCGAATCCGGCGTTGTTGATCAAGACCTCAATTTCTAGCCCCATCTCCTGGATTTTTTCTGAAAGCTCCCGGGGGGCATTTGTATCGGCCAGATCAAAGGATATGACTTTGACCTCAACCTGATAATCCCGGACAATCTCCTCCTGCACCTGGCGCAGCTTTTCCTCCCGCCGGGCCACGAGGACCAGGTTCATCCCTCTTCCTGCCAGGTCCCGGGCAAAATCAACACCCAGACCGGAGCTCGCGCCTGTCACCAGGGCCCATTTTCCTGTTAAAATATTCTCAGTCATAAGTCTCCTATCAGAATAATAAATTGATTGCTTCTGATTATTGACGACAAACCAGGCCGGGGTTCTTACCCCGCAAGGGAGGACAGATGGGTTTCAAGGTTACCGCCAAACAGAATAATTCCAAGATGTGTTTCGTGTGCGGGTTAAAAAATCCCAACGGACTGGGCGCCAGTTTTTTTGAACTGGAGAACGGGGAACTGCTGGCGGTCTTTGAACCCGGGGATGTCTTTCAGGGTTATCCGGGACGGCTGCACGGCGGGATCGCTGCCACCATCCTGGATGAAACCATCGGCCGGGCGGTGCTGATTGATCAGCAGGAAGTCTGGGGGGTGACCGTGGAGTTCAAAGTCCGCTATCGCCAGCCGGTGCCCCTCGGGGAGCCAATCCGCGTTATCGGGCGAATCGACACCAACCGCAGTCGTCTGTTTGAAGGCAGCGGGGAGATCCTGCTGCCAAACGGGGAAGTGGCCGTCGAAGGTCACGGAAAATACATCAAGCTGCCCCTGGACCAGATCGCAGATTTCGATCATGAGCAGCAGGAGTGGAAAGTGATCCCGGACCCGGACGATCCACAGGAATTTTCATACTGACAACCGGATCCTGAAAACACAAAAACGCCGCCTCTCATTCCGGCGGCGTTTTAGATTGGATCAGGCTGCTATTCTTCCATTTGTTCCAGCTCGTCCTCATCCAGCAGCTGTTTGAGCTTGGCCATCCGGGGGTCAATCTCCTCCCGCTCATGGCCGCAGTCTTCCTGATTCAAATCCGCACCGCACACCGGACAGAGTCCCTTGCAGTCTTCCCGGCACAAATGCCGGATCGGTATATCCAGCAGCCCGTAATCGCGCAACAGCGGGGTGAGGTCAATAAAGCCATCCGGTGGGAGCTGATGCTCAAGATCATCCCCATCCTCCCCATTGGGATGGAAAACATACATTTCCGTAAATTTGATTTCCAGGGGCTGCACATAATCCTGCAGACAGCGGGTGCAGTTCAGCGCGGTCTCAGTTTTCAAATCTCCATCCGCCACCACACCGTCATCCGTCACCGAGATTGCAATCACTCCCTCGATATTTGTTAAGGTGAAATCATTATCAAATTTCAGCTCCGGAAACACGAACTCATACTCCCGGTACGTGCCGGGAGACTGATTGATGAGGTAGCTGACATCAAGCCGGAGAGGGTTGTTTTTCTTAATAGTCATGGGATTTTTCCAGGTTCTGATCTCTATTGTAACACGCCGTCAAAATTACAGCTCAACGTGCAATTAATAAAGGATTAGACCGCTTCTCAGTGATTGGTTATCGACCGCCAGTCTTGACAAATACCCCCCTGGGTTTTAGACTACTGAATAAGATTTCAGTTAAAGGCCGCCGCATGAATATTGAAAAAATTGGCAGACCCCGGATAAGCACCTGGATGATGATGGCTCAAAAAATGGCCATGTCCGGCCCCATTTACCTGGCAGCCAATCTGCGGGAAGAGGTTTATTTCTGATCTCAAAAACCACTGAACCCAAACGGGCTGTCCACACCGGACAGCTTTTTTTTTGGAGGACAAGCCGTAATTAAGGAGCCGCCCATGAATGAACACATCCTCGTCGCCGTTGCCTGGCCTTATGCCAGTGCTGATATCCATGTTGGCAACATGACAGGCAGCTATCTGCCGGCGGACATCTTCGCCCGCTTTCAGCGCCTGCAGGGGAACCATGTTTTGATGGTCTCCGGTTCTGATTCCCACGGGACCCCGATTACGGTTCGGGCCGACCAGGAAGGAAAAACCCCGGAAGAAGTTTACAAGGAATTTCACACAAAGTTCCTTGATCTATTTCAACAGGCCGGGTTGAGCTATGATTTATTTACCAGCACCCACACCGAAAACCATTTCCGGGTAGCCCAGACCATGTTCAAAGCCCTCAAAGAGCAGGGCTATCTCTACACCGAAATCCAGGAGCAGTGGTATTCCACCTCCCAGGACCGCTTTTTGCCGGACCGCTATGTGGAAGGCACCTGCTACATCTGCGGCTATGAAAACGCCCGCGGTGATCAATGTGATAACTGCGGAACCCTGCTGGAATCCAACAAGCTCCAAAACCCCCGCTCCAAGATGGACGGCTCCACTCCGGAACTGCGGGAAACCGAGCATTTTTATCTCGACCTGGGTGCGCTTCAACCCCGGATTGTGGAATTTCTGAAAGCCCGCGAGGATTACTGGCGCCCCAATGTCCTCCGGCAGTCCCTGGGTCAGATCCTGGCCGAGGATCTGCACGGGCGTGCCATCACCCGCGACCTGAAATGGGGCATCCCGGTCCCGGAGGAAGGCTGGGAGGATAAGCGCCTCTATGTCTGGTTTGAAGCTGTGATCGGCTACCTGGCGGCGCCCATTGAATGGTCCAAGCTGGTGGGACAAGAAGAGCGCTGGAAGGACTGGTGGTACAACCAGGACTGCCGCTCCTATTATTTCATCGGCAAGGACAACATCCCTTTCCATGCCGTGATCTGGCCCGCTGAACTGTCCGGAGCCGGGACCAAGTTCGGAGAACTGTTTGACGGTGATGACAGCCGGGAGCTGGTTCTGCCCCATGATGTTCCCGCCAACGAGTTCTTAAATATGCAGGGTAAGAAAATTTCCGGCAGCCGGAACTGGATGGTGGACGGGCTTGATTTCCTGACCCGCTATGATCCCGATCCACTGCGGTACTACCTGACTGCCAACATGCCCGAGACCCGGGATTCTGACTGGGAGTGGGAAGAATTCATTACCCGCAATAATAACGAACTGGTCGCCAATTGGGGCAACCTGGTCAACCGGGTGCTGTCTTTTGCCCACAAGCACTGGGATGGACAGGTCCAGGACCCGGGAGAACTGCGGGATGCAGATCACGCCGTTCTCAAGATCGTGGAAGATGGATTTGATTCGGTTTCCGAGCTGTACAGCAAGGTCAAGCTGCGGGCAGCCCTGAACGAGACCATGCGCCTGGCATCCGAGGTCAACAAATACCTCGATGAACGGGCCCCCTGGTTTGAAATTAAAGAAGACAAAGCTGAAGCCGGGAAGACAATTTACACCGCCATCCGGGCTATCGATTCCCTCAAAATCCTCTTTTCCCCGGTCCTGCCGTTTACCTCGGAAAAACTTCATCAGATTTTAGGTTACGAAGATCCCATTTTTGGCGAGCAGTATGTGGAAACCATCAGCGATGGTATCAGCACCCACCAGGCGCTGCGCTACAATCCGGAGCAGGCTTCCGGAGCATGGGTACCCAGTGAAATCAAGGCAGGCAGGGATTTTCATAAACCAAGTCCGCTGTTTCAGAAACTGGACCCTAAACTGGCCGAAGAAGAATACGAGCGGCTGGGATAAATTTTCCCAGCAACCCATAAGAGAAAAAAGCGTCATCCAAAACGGATGACGCTTTTGATTAACACTTTAGTGAGTTGAGGGCGCGACGCGCCCGAAACAAAAAACCACCAGCTATGCTGGTGGAAAGAAAAAGCTTATAGAA
>CAZTWV010000068.1:0-12872 GCA_964618295.1 uncultured Anaerolineales bacterium
GCCTTTTTGAGTTTTTTGTTCTCCGGGTCTTTTTCCAGCCTCCGGCTGATTTTCTCGGCCGCCTTTTTCATCTCTTCCGCATCGATTTCCACCCCTTCTCCCACCTCTGGGTAGTCTCTGTCCCCATAGCGGCGGTCCTCTTCTTCCTCGAGCTCATCAATCTCTTCCAGCAGCTTTTTGACTTTCTTCTGTAGATTGGCTTTGTATTTCTCCGTGCTCTTTCGCCACACAAAACTGTAGCGGTTGGCATTGGCTTCAATTTTGGTCCCATCCACAAAATATCTCTCTAAATCCACCAACCCCATCTCAAGCAGCTGTTCCACCACTCCGTAAAACACTTCCTCCACCACCTCCTTCATGACCACCCCCCGGAAGCGGTTGATCGTCCGGTGATCTGGTTGGCTCATCCCGCTTATCCACATGAAATAGATGTTTTCTCGCAAAGCTTTGGCAATCTTTCGGGAGGAATAGGTTTGCTGAGTATAGGCGTAGACCAGCACTTTCAACAGCATCTTCGGATGGTAGGCGCTGGTTCCCCCTCCTTTGTACTGTCTTTTGAGCGGTTCGATATTCAACCGCTCAATCATCTCATCCACCACCCGCACCAGGTGTCCTTCCGGGATCATCTCTTCCAGATTCGGGGGCAGCAGCATGCCTTGTTTTGGTGTGTAGGGTTTGAAAATTTGTTCTGTCATTCCCCCATTATATTAAAAAATCGGGGCTGTGCCCATACCTTTTGGGACAGCCCCTTTTTAGTTTGAATCAGCAGCCTAAAAACCTTTCATCGCCACGCCCAGCGCCAGCAGTACATAGCCAATCAATACCAGCCAGAAGGCATAGGCGGACACGAAGGGAATGGACACCAGGGTGCCCACAAAACCCAGGGCGGCTAATACAACAGAAATCCAGAAGACATTTTTCTTGGGGGGTGTGAGACGCATAATTTCTCCTTTGACTCTAACAATGAATAAGGTGTAACAAGTACGCGGCCTTTATATCACAGATCAGGACGCTGTCAACCTCGGAGGTTGACGGAGAACTATTTCCGGGATTGAAGCAACTCAGCCCAGAATGGTTTGTTGAGAAAGGAATTCTCATCCAGCGAGCAGAGCTGTTGGTACATCGGCACGTTGACGGTGAAAGCCAGTAAATCCGGCGGGAGATATTTGCGCATGGCGATATCCGTGGCGCCAATCACCGCTTCCGGCTCATCCAGATCCCGGAAGACCGGGGCCAGCAGCCCGCAGCCGGAGGCAAAAGGGGCGGTGACCCGGGGAGGATGATTCGATCCCTGATGGTAGAGGGCTCCGGTGACAAAAAGACTGAGCTGATCCGGATTGATAAAGAAAGTGACTGTCACCAGCTTGTCCGCATGTTCGCCCCGGAGCGGACCAATTAGCAGATGATCATGACGGGGTTGGTAGCGCGGTGTGCTGTCAATCCATTGCCCCATAATTTGCCGATCCGCTTTCAAGCCTTCATCACCCTGCAGAAAATCAATGTAACTTTGCCGGTCCCGGGTTTCCAGGTTAAAAAGATACGTCCCGCATCCTCCACAGCCGTGGTTATCCGGTGTTAGATGCAGACTCTTCCCCGCCACCCAGCTGTTGTAAAACATAAAAAAGGCAGGCCCACTTCCCTTTTCCGGGGCGTACCAGCGGATCAAACGCTTCTGGATCCGGCGTATCATAAACACCGATCACCGGGGTCTGGACTCGAGCCGTTTCCAGCAGCAGCTGACATTTTTTTATCATGGTTTTCATCTCCTGACTGTTGAAACAAGTATATGCCAAAATCAGTGTATCCTGTAAAGCTATCCATTTCATTAAGGAGTGGATCCTCTCAAGGCTCTTCTGACCTTGACCCGCAGTATCGGATTTCATACCGGATCAAAACATCAGGGTTAATAAGAATCAAAGGTTTCTGCAAATTCAAGTAGAATAAATTCAGAACAGTTTACCCAGGAGTTTACATGGATCATAAGTCAACCCGGAGAATCCTGACCCGGCGTGAATTCATTCTGGCCGGTACTGTCCAGCTGATCAGCCTGGCAGCGGCGGCCTGCCGCCCAAAAGTCAGCCCGGATCCCCTGGCCTCAAGCCCAACTCCAACATTCTCGCCAAGCGCCACACCGGCTCCCTCTCCAACCATCACCCCCACCTCCCGGCCGGAGATCCCGCTCCCGGATATGACCCGGGTGGAAGGCAGCCGCTACCTGATGGGTTCAGAAGGTGGAGACTCAGACGAAAGCCCGGTACACGAAGTCCTTCTCGATTCATTCTGGATTGGAACGTATCCAGTCACTTTTCAGGAATATGATCTGTACTGTCAGCTGATGAAAAAAGCGCCTCCTCCGGACGAAAGCTGGGGACGCGGAAAGCGGCCGGTGATTCATATCACCTGGAATGCTGCAGCGGTCTACTGCAACTGGCTCAGCGAACAGCACGGCTACCAGCCCTGCTTCTCGGGAAACGGCAAGGCCATCCAGTGTGATTTCACGCAAAACGGCTATCGTCTGCCGACTGAAGCAGAATGGGAATACACCGCCCGGGGTGGGAACAGCGGAGAAGATAACATATATTCCGGGGGAAATCAGTTAGTGGAATTCGGATGGTTTCAGGATAATGCCGCAGGCCAAACCCAGCCTGTCGGACTAAAACAGCCAAACCCCCTCGGTCTCTATGACCTGAGCGGTAATGTCTGGGAATGGTGTTACGATAAATATCTGGATACCTACTACCAGGATTCCCCGGTGCTAAACCCTATCGGGCCGGATGCCGGTAAGGAAAACAAGTATCTGGGAGGCTGGGAACGCTCCCGGCGGGGCGGGGCTTACAACGAAGCAGCTGCCAGCTGCCGGATCACCAACCGCAGCTTTGACGGCCAGGCTTACGAAGCTCAGGCTTCGGGTTTTCGGCTGGTCCGCTCAATGACAAAAATCGACTGATTTTGGGAATTTTGACCCAGGATGAAAAACTGGCAGCAAGCAGGAGGATATCATGCCCAAGACACAGAAAATCATTGAATCCCACGGTTTACCCGGCCGGGATCTGTATAATCTTCCCCCATCCAGCTCCTCATTCCCTGATGGAGCCCAGTACCGGATGGAAATATCCGGAATTGACTCCCTGCCCGAGATGGAAGCCCTGGTTGAGGAAATGCAAAAACGGCAGATCCCGGTCCACCGGGTAATCAGTATGGGGAACGGCACTCAACGGCTGACCATGGGTGAACTTCGAGATCTGGCTCAGCTGGGTACCGATGCCGGAATCGAGGTTATCGTGCTGCCCGGACCGCGCGCCAACCACGACCTGGGCAAGCATGCCGCCTCGCCCTGGGGCCGCTACTCCGGAATTCGGGTCCGGGGCGCGGACCAGATGCGCTATTTCCTGGAAGATATCTTCCGCAGTCTGGAGGCCGGGATTCGGGGGTTCCTGTTCTACGGGGAGGACATGCTTCATCTCTGTCAACAGATGCGGGAAAAAGGGGACCTGCCCGCTGACACGGTGTTCAAGGTCTCTTACACCCAGGGTCTGGCCAACCCGGCTGGGGCCCAGCTGCTGCAGGACCTGGGCGCGGACAGCGTCAACCCGGTGACCGACCTCACCCTGCCCATGCTGGCTTCGCTGCGGGAAGTGCTCCGCATTCCGCTGGATGTGGTCGTGGCCAGCTTTGATATCCTGGGAGACCTGAACCGATTCTGGGAAGCACCGGAGATCGTCCGGATCTGCTCCCCGGTCTATTTGAAACAGGAGCTGGAGCCCAACGTAGAAAACGCCCGCCACAAGGTGCGCTACTGTGAGATCCTCCAGGAACTGGTGGAACGGGCGGATCCCAGCCTGATTCTTTCCAGACAGCAGCCGGAAGATCTCCATCTTCCCAACCCATAATTACCACCAATATGATTATCACTCTCCCAACTGAGGAAGAAATTTTAGCAGCTCAAAAGCAGTTGGTCGCTGTACCACCAACTCCGCTGGTGCCCTGCCGGATCCCGGACACTCCAGCTGAGATCCATTTGAAGCTGGAAACGAAACAGCCGACCGGCTCCTTTAAAGTCAGGGGGGCAGCGAATGCGGTGTACCGGGCCGTTCAGGACGGGGCTGATCAGGTGTGGACTGCAAGCGCCGGAAACATGGGCCTGGGGGCGGCCTGGGCTGCCAAAAAGGCTGGCATCCAGGTTGCGGTGATCGTCCCGGAGGACGCGCCACCGGAAAAAACCAGCGCCATCCGGGACCTGGGTGGCGAGCTGATCCCGCTCTCCCGGGAGGAATACTGGAATGTGCAGAAAACCCACCGGCGTCCAGGGATGAGCGGAGTGTTCATTCACCCCTTCGCCGACCGCCGGGTGATGGCCGGGAACGGAACCATGGCCCTGGAAATCCTGGATCAGCTCCCGGAGGCAGATTGCGTGGTCGCTCCCTACGGGGGAGGAGGATTGAGCTGCGGTCTGGCAGCTGCCCTGAGAATTTTCGCCCCGGATGTTCAGGTCTGGGCGGCGGAAACAGAAAACGGGGCCCCGCTTACCCCCTCGCTGAAGGCGGGAGAAATGATCCGGGTCCAGTACTGGAAGAGCTTTGTGTCCGGTTTGGGCTCTCCCGCGGTTTTTGACAAGATGTGGCCCCTGGCTCAAGGACTGCTGGCCGGGGCAGTGGTGGTCAGACTGGAAGAGATCGCCAGGGCCATGCGGATGCTGCTAGAGCATCACGGCCTGCTGGTTGAACCGGCCGGGGCAGTCTCCCTGGCCGCAGCCCTGAGCGGCAGGATCCCCGGGAAACGTCTGGTGTGCGTGATCTCGGGGGGAAATATCCAGAGAGAAAAAGCCCACCGGATCATTCAGAAGTATCACAGCTAGCATTCTAAGCATGACTTGAGCGGGACCTCCCCCAGCTGATGGCAATCAACCCGGCAGCCAGACCGGCCAGCAGAAAACTGAATACCTCTGCCCGGGGAGATAACGCAAAAGCTTCCCCGAAGGCATTGACCGAAAAATGGAACAGCACCGCCGCCAGGATGCTGCGGCTGTTACTGTTGTAGATCCAGGTGTACACAAAAGAGTCCAGCAGGATATTGAACATGTAGAGCCAGAACCGCCCGGTCAGCAGCCCGACCTGGAGGGCCTGCCAGCTGCTGTCAATGAAGAACAGGGGCAGGTGCCACAAAGCCCAGACCAGACCCACGACCAGGGTGGAAAACATCGGTCCCCGCCGGGCCTGCAGTCCCTCCAGGGCATACCCCCTCCAGCCGGGCTCCTCCGGCAGCGGTCCAAAGACCAGCCAGAACAACAGGGTAGGCAGGATCATCACCGGCTGTTCAATCAGCCCGACAGCACCTTCCAGGGCAATACCGCTCCCTCCCAGAAGAATATCCCCCAGGGCAGCCAGCCCTGCTTTGAGCGGAACAAAGCCAAAAATCACCAGGTACCAGAAAGGGGAAATCCGCCTGAAATCCACCAGCCGTTTCCAGTAATCCCGCTGGAAAACCCGGTCTCCCTTCAGATGGGTCAGGGATGCAGAAACCAGAATCGGGCTCAGTCCGGCCAGGTAGCGCAGAGCTAAAACCACCCTCTTTCCCATAGAATGCTGAATCCCGGCGGCGAGGAATTCCAGGCTCCAGGTCAGACCCAGGGTCAGACTCAGGAACAGCCAGGGCCGAACTTGATCGGACTTATAGAGGGGTTTTTGAGCTTTGTTCATTGTGGTGAATCTCTTGTGTCAACTGAAGAGGGGCTGAAACCCCCTCCCTTTCTCTATCCAACCCTTCTTTTCACCAGAAGAGAGCGGCTGGTAGTTTTCGCAGGCTTCCAGGACAGCGGGGAGCAGCCCGGGGTCGCCGATCGTGCAGATTCCTGTTACCGGCTGGGAAAGAGCAAAGTCTACCCCGGCCTGAATCATCTCCTGCTCTTCGAAAGGTTCATACCAGGTGATCCGGGTTTGCTCCTTTTCCCCCCAGGGACCGCGTGTGATGCTCTTGATAATCATCGTTCCCACCTCCCGTTCCTGGCAAACCCCCAGCAGCTGTTCGCACTGCGAGCGGTAGTCCGGGTCAGCGTACTGGACAAAATTAATCGGAAACAGCACGGAGTCAAAATCAAAGCGTTCCAGCGCCTGAAGAAAAAGCCCCGGAACCTCGACGCCGTGGCCGGTGATCCCCAGGAAGCGGGTTAATCCCTGATCCCGGGCTTGCTGGAGGCCTTCAATGGCCCCGCCCGGTTCCAGGGCTGCGTCCAGCTCCTGTTGATTGGTGACCGCATGAATCTGGTACAGATCCAGGGCATCCACCTGCAGGCGCTGGAGGGATTCTCCCAGTTCCCGGAATGCTCCATCCCGGGTCCGCTCCATGGTTTTACAGCCCAGGAAAAAGCGCTCCCGCTCCCGAGCCAGCCAGGGACCCAGGCGCTGTTCGGCGTGTCCGTAGCTGGGAGCGATATCGATATGATTCACTCCGTACTCAATGGCCAATTCCATTAATCGGTCGGTTTCCTGCTGATCGGCCTGGGAAAATGCAAAGCCGCCCAGGATGGCCACAGTGCTGTTGTGTCCGGTGCGTCCAAAAGGTCTGGTTTCCATCAAAGATCTCCTTCTTTTATCTATCTGATCTCCGCGCTGAGAACTGATGAGTGACACCAATCTTTCAGCCCGGTTGAAATTCCAGGATAAATTCTGCTGCCCGGTCCAAGTCATCAGTAATTAAAAGATATTCCCTGAAATCCTCCGGGGCGAACAGACTTTTAAGCACGGATACCACCGGGTAAGTTTCCGTCCAGTAGCGAACACCCAGGAACACCATGGGACTGAAGTGCTCAAAGGTGCGGTAGTAGTTCTGGTTGCTGTCCTGGAAAATCTCCTGGATGGTCCCGGCTTTGCCCTCGGTGAAGACAATGCCCTGCTTGGCGACTGCCAGCAGGCCGGCTTCCCGGATGCTGTTCTGAAAGTATTTGGCGATCTGGGCAGCAAAGGGCGTTGAGGGTTCATGACCGTAATGCCAGGTAGGCACCGCCAGGCTTTCCCCGGGGTTTTCCAGCGAATCGGAAATCTCAAATGCCGGCCGGAACCAGCGGTGGGCTGCCTCGGCCATCTCCCGGTTGATCTCGCCGGCAGGAGAAATCAGCTCTCCGATCACCGGCACCCCGGGACAGCAGGAAAGGTGCTTCACGGCCCGCTCCAGCTCCCGGTCCGGGGCCGGTGCCAGGGCTGCGCCCAGGTGGGCGGCTTCCATCGCTCCCGGGCCTCCCCCGGTGCAGAGCAGCAGCCCTTCCCGGGTCAGGCGCCGTGACAGGAGGGAAGTTTGCCAGTAAGATGGTGAACCCCGTTCCAGGCGGTGCCCGCCCATCACGGCCGCGACCCGTTTTCCCTCTGCCAGGTCCCACAGCGCCCGGGTGATGGATTGATCGTGCAGGGCCTGGGTCAGCCCCAGGTAGCGGTCTGCGCCGCGCACGCCGCCATCCTGGATGAACTGGTGGTAAATAGCAAAATCCGGGGTCCCCTGCCAGGTTTCAGGTTGATCGGGGTCATACCCGGCAAAGAGCTCCTGCGGAGTGTAAAGACGGGAACGGATGGGCTGAAAGGGTAGACTCAAATCCTGCATTAAAAATCACCTTGTCTTTGCTTTTCTTTATGGATTTAATCATACCCTATCAACTGTCCTTCATTCAGCCCATCAATCCTCAATTCATCAGGGGTTTATCGATCGTAAACCTCCCGCGGCCACCGGCATCTGTTCCGCATTAAAACCGATCACGGCCCAGGTCATTCCGTCAGATACCCGCGGGCCAAGAGCATTTTCGAGCAGCTGGGGTCGGCCGCCTACTGGAATTTCGGTTTCCCGCCCCTGCCAGCTCCAGTACAATTCCCCATCGGAGCCGTAAAGATAAACCCCGTAGCGGTCTGCACCGTCTGCCGCTTCCCATTTCAGGATCGGCCGGGGCCCATTCCCTGATTCCGGAGTCAGCAGCGTGATTCTATCAAGATGCTCAAGATAATCCGGCAGGTCCATTGCCTCAACCGGCTCGGAAGTTGGTGCTGCCGGGGAGTTTGTGCTGTCCTGGTTGCTTTCCGCAGGAACAGTTCCCTCTCCTGGAGCAGAAATATCTGCCTGCCCACAGCCCGGAAGGATCAATACCATCAAGACAGATAACAGGATCAGCATCTGCTTGCGCTTCACGATTCACCTCCTGCCTGAGCTTGCTGGACCTGCAGCTCCGATAGTTTTTCAGCCGGGCTGTATTTCTGTCCCCCCGCTGTATACGTCCAGCCGTTGATCACCCCTGCCAGCATGACCTGAATGGTATCCTGATTGGCTTTCAGCTCCCCGGATTCCCCATCCAGGTTCGCCTCCAATATACCTTCAGCGGCCTGGCGCAGGGAGTTCTCCGCGGCGGCTGCCGCTTCCGGGTTGGGCGCGCCGGACCCGGTCGCACCCACCCGGGCGCTGACTTCCAGAATCTGCAGGATATCTCTTCCGCGCAGGTCTTCCGCTTCAGCAATCCGGGACATCAGCTGCTGGACCAGAAAGGTCAGCGCGCTGGAATACTCCTCTATCGCCCCTTCATCCAGGAAGCGCTCCTCACAGGGCGTCAGGTTCCTGAGTTCATTTAACAGCCGTTCAGCTTCTGTCAGTGCCTGCATCACCTCATCCATATTCCAGGCCGGCCAGCTGGAAAGCATCACCTCGGTTTCCGCCATGTACAGGTTTATCTGGGTATAAAGCGGACCCTGCAAGTTTTCCGGCAGATCACCGCTCTCGCTCACCGGGGGAGACAATCCCTCGATTTGCTCTTCCAGTCCGGGACTCGTCTTGAACCCCCAAAATACACCGACAAGATCAGCCGATAATCTCACCCCCTGAAACACCTGCTCCACTGTCCAGGCCCAGTTGCCATAAGCCTCCTGACAGGTGGCATGGATGATATCCACATTCATCATGGGTAAAGGATCCGTAGAGTTAATCGGGGCTGTGTGAGTCTGACCGGCTACGGTCATATCCATTGAACCGACGCTCTGACTGTTTCCCAGCAGCTGCAGTTCCCGGTTGGTTCCAGTCACGGTTCCTTCCGATCCCAGGAAATTGTAGACAGCATTGATTGTCACTGGATCTCCCCCCAGGCTGCCATTAATCACCACATCCGAACTCCCGTTATGAGCCCATGTTCCGGTTGCCACTCCTTCTGTAGGCACAGAGATCTGAAACAGGGCATCCACTCCCCCGGTCCAGACATAACTCATATCACCGGGTGAGCCTGCTGCTACACCGGATGCATTGGCAGTGGCCGTCCATTCCCCCGGGGTCAGCCCGGGCTGGCCGCTGCCCTCCTGGGCCCGGACAGCACTACCGCTGAACAGCATACCCAATGAGAAAAGCAATAACAAAACTCGACGGGGGATCCTCCGTCGAGCGGAAATTCCATCAATCATTCAACCTCCTCCAAAACATGAATAAATTTAAGCAAAATACTCCTGAAGGCCAGGAGTATTAATAATTATAGAAAAAAAGCAGGGTGATTAAAATTAAGCGAAGATTAACTCACCAGCATAATTACCAATTCCTTCTTCGTTAAAATAATTTATATGCACGGTGATTTGCTCTTCCAGGGTCTCTCAAGTATAATCAATCGGAAGAAATCAATCAGAAATCGATGCGCGCGGACTTCCAATCCGCTTCCCGGTCTTCTGTACGGGACATCGCTCCCGCAGGGGTCCCCCCGGACCGTAAGGGAGCCGGACCGGACCGTTATCTCTGCTGAATGAGACCGCACCCGCGGTGAAAGCAGGTGGCACCACGACACCCCCCTCGTCCTGCTGGCGAAGGGGGGTATTTAATTAAGGTGAGGAGCCAATTATGCTGGATATGAGATTATTTCGTGAAACCCCGGATCGGGTCCGGGAAGCGCTGACCAAACGCCAGCAGGATCCGGAACCGGTTGACCGGGTCATCGCCCTGGACGAAAAACGCCGGGAGCTGATCCAGGGGGTCGAGGAGCTGCGGGCCGAGCGCAACGAAGGATCCAAGGAGATCGGAAAGACCAAAGATCCCGAAGAGCGCCAGCAAAAAATTGACGCCATGCGGGCTGTTGGAGATCGGATCGACAGCCTGGACGAGGAGCTAAACGAGGTCGAAAATGATCTGGCGGCCCTGCTGTCAGAATTCCCCAACCGGCCCGATGACCGGGTCCCGGTCGGCCTGGATGATTCGGAAAACGAGCTGGTCAAAACCGTAGGAGAGATCCCTGAGTATGATTTCCAACCCCGGGCGCACTGGGATCTGGGGCCGGACCTGGGGATCATTGATTTTGAACGAGGAACCAAGCTGTCCGGCACCCGTTTTTATGTCCTGAATGGCCCCGGCGCCCGCCTGCAGCGGGCCCTGGTCCATTTCATGCTCGACCTGCACACCCGGGCCGGGTATGAAGAACGCTACACACCCTTCATGGTCAAGGAAGATGTGGTTTTTGCCTCCGGCCAGCTTCCAAAATTCGAGAGCAACTTGTACCACGATCATGAAGAGGACTTCTGGTGGGTGCCCACCGCCGAGGTTCCCTTGACCGGTTTGCATAAGGATGAAATTTTGGAAGAGGAAGATCTGCCGCTGTCCTACACCGCCTACACCCCCTGCTTCCGGCGTGAAAAAATGAGCGCCGGGCGCGATGTGCGCGGCATCAAACGCGGCCACCAGTTCGATAAGGTGGAGATGTACATCTACTGCAAACCGGAGGAGTCCGAAGCCCAGCACCAGCGCATGCTGGCGGACGCTGAAGCAGTCTGCCAGGCCCTGGATCTGCCCTACCGGGTCAACACGCTCTGCACTGGGGATCTCGGTTTCGCCGCTGCCCTGACCTATGACATTGAGGTCTGGGCTGCCGGCTGCGGGGAATGGCTGGAAGTATCCTCGGTCTCCAATGTGCGCGATTTCCAGGCCCGCCGGGCCGGGATCCGCTACCGACCGAAAGGCGGGGGAAGCACCCGCTACCCGCACACCCTGAACGGCTCCGGCCTGGGTCTGCCGCGGGTGATGATCGCCCTGCTGGAGAACAACCAGCAGGAAGACGGCTCGGTGGTGATCCCCGCAGCCCTCCACCCCTGGATGGGCGGTTTGAAAGTGATTGAGCCCTAGAAACCTCCTAGGTTGAAATAAAATCTTATGCCTAACTGGTTGAACCTTTCCCTCAATATCCTCATTTACCTGATCATGGCTGTCGGCCTGTTCGGGATGGTGATACCGATCTACCCCGGAGTGGTGATCATCTGGGTTGCGGCCCTGATCCACGGCTTGATCACCGGATTTGCGGTCCAGGAAATCTGGGTCTTGGTGACCCTGACCATCCTGATGGTTGCCGGCACGCTGGTTGACAACGTGCTGATGGGCGGCAAAGCCCGCCAGGCCGGGGCCAGCTGGTGGTCCATCTTTGGCGCCCTGCTGATCGGCCTGGCCGGCACGTTTCTTTTTCCACCCCTGGGCGGCTTGATCGGAGCCCCGGTAGCACTCTTCTTACTGGAGTTGATCCGGCTGCGAGACTCCGAAACTGCCTGGACGGTGACCAAAGGTCTGCTCACCGGCTGGGGTCTATCCTTCGTCGCCCGCTTTGCGATTGGTTCTGTGATGATCCTGATCTGGACCCTGTGGGGTGTCCGCTGACAAGATATGATCAACCTCACATCAGACAAAACACTTCTCAATGTATAATGTAATCAGAGTATGACTATTCGGCAATTCTAGGGGAGTAATGGGGCTTGAGATAGACCAATCCGTTTTAGACCGAACCACCAAGTGCAGCTTCGAGTTCCTGTGCCTGGAAGATGAAGCCTATCCGCTGTGCCAGGCCCATCATCCGATTAATGGCGTGACAGAAGTCCAGGAGCATCGGGGCCATAACTGCCCCTATGCTGTGATTTTCGGAGTTAACACCTTCTGCACCTGTCCCACGCGATCAGAAATCCTCAAAAAATACCACCGCTGAAAACACACATTTTCATATTTTTGCACTGCCATTTAACCGGTCTTGATTGACGGTTCTCTTTTCCTGCTCTACACTACCATTAATAGGATAGGAGAATCTGATGGTAAATGACAGCGGCGGATACCAGACCAACCCCTTTGTAGCCCAGATCTATGATTTAGTGGTCCCGTACCGCGAGCGGCCGGATGTTGACTTTTTCGTGGCATCCGCTCGTGAAAGCGGGGGACCGGTGCTCGAGGTCGGCTGTGGGACCGGCCGGGTCCTGATCCCCACTGCGCGGGCCGGGATTCGGATCACCGGCCTGGACCTCTCCCGGAACATGCTGGATGTCTGCCGGAATCAATTGGCAGAAGAACCCCTCCAGGTCCAGGAAGGGGTCCAGCTGGTGGAAGCGGATATGCGGGAATTTGACCTCAGCGATTCCTTCCAACTGGCGACCCTGCCTTTCCGGCCCTTCCAGCATTTGCTCACGGTGGAAGATCAGATCAGCTGCCTGCGGACTATCCACCGCCACCTCAACCCGGGGGGAAAGATCATCCTCGATCTTTTCAATCCTTCCCTGGAGCATTTAACCCGGGACAATCTCGGGCGGGAAGGGGATGCGGAACCGGAATTTACCACCCCGGCCGGGATCCGGGTCCGGCGCTGCAATAAAACCGTATCCCGTAATTACCACAACCAGATCAATCAGGTGGAGCTGATTTACTATCTGACCCATCCGGACGGAAAGAAAGAGCGCCTTGTGCACGCTTTTCCAATGCGCTACCTGTTTCGATATGAAGCAGAGCACCTGCTCTTCCGCTGCGGATTCAAAGTGGAATCAGTTTATGGGGATTACCAGAAAACACCTTTCGGAGAGCAGTATCCCGGGGAGCTAATTCTGGCTGCCAGGAAAGACAGGTTTAAAAGTTGAAGGTTG
>CAZTWV010000069.1:0-12697 GCA_964618295.1 uncultured Anaerolineales bacterium
TCGGTCATGGTGACCCGGGCATCGTCGCCGCTCGCGATTGCGGTGCGGCCGAGGGCGAGGACGTTGCCCTCGTCCGTCTGCAGGATGGCCGGGGAGCCAGCCTCGGCGACCAGGTGGTGCCGGTCCTCGCTCGGGTCGAGCCAGGCGGGCACGCCGTTGCGGTTGCGGTCGGCGATGCCCTCGGCCGCGTCGTCGATGCGGTCACCGTCCCGGTCGGCGTCCGCTGCCAGGGCCGGCGCGGCGGGCACCACCCGCAGATAACGGTGCACGGTGGCGGAGCGCGCCGGCAGGCCGTCGTCGGTGGCCGTCACGGTGACGCGGTAGATGCCCGCCGCCACGCCGGCCGGGTCGAAGGTGAAGGTCCACTCGTCGTGACCCTCGGACGGCACCAGCGCGCCGTCGCTGGCGCTCCAGTCGTAGCTGACCGTGTCGTCGTTCGGATCGTCGCTCTCCACGCTGACCCGCACCGGGCCGCCGTCGGCGGTCACCGTGGTGCGCTGCTCGGCCGCCTGCACGATATCGATGCTCGCGCTGGGCGCGAGGTTGGTCTCGGAGATGGTGATCACGAACTCGTTGTTGCCACCGACCACCGCGTTGCCGGAATTGCCAGGGTTGCCAGGGTTGCCGAGGCGGATAACAATGGTTTCGTCCAGCTCGGGCAGCCCGTCGGCGATCGTGCGCAGGGGGATGACGTCGGTCGTCGAGCTGGCGGCGGACCCGGTATCGCTGAACCGGATTTCCGTCTCGCCGCTGTCGAACTCGTAGTCCTCGCCCTCGGTCGCCGTGCCGCTGACGGTGTAGGGGACCACCACCGGGTATTCCGGTGCCGGGCCGTTCAGCTTCACGGTGATGACGCGCTCCGTGCCCTCGCCCATCGCCAGGCTGCCGGTGGCAAAGTTCACCCGCGGTCGGACGTCCACCCGCTGGGTGTCCGTGGCCTCGTTGCCGGCGGCATCCGCCGCGCGCCAGGTCACGACATGGCGGCCCGGCGGGAACGGTCCCTGCCGGTCCGGCGTGGCGGTGAGTGCGCCGTCCTGGCCATCCTGGGCGTCGCTCGCCGTCGCCTGGCCGAGATCGACCGGCGTATGCGGGCCGATGGCGCCCACGACGATGTCGGCGGGTGCGGTCACCTGCGGCGGCACGTCGTCCGTATTGGGATCACCGCCGGCGCGGAACTCGTCCGCGTTGGAGCGGCCGTCGCCATCGGCGTCGGTGTCGGCGTCCACGGCATCCTCCGGATTCAGGCCGTTGTCGGTCTCCCAGGCATCCGGCATGCCGTCACCGTCGCTGTCGGCGCTGTAGCGCTCGTCCCGGGGGAAGGCGTCGTCGGCGTTGGCCGTGCCGTCGCCGTCGATGTCGTCGTCGCAGGCATCGCCCACGCCGTCGCCGTCCAGGTCTGACTGGTCGTCGGAGGCCGTGCGCGGACAGTTGTCGAACTCGTTGCTGTTGCCGTCGCCGTCGATGTCGTCGTCGCAGGCATCGCCCACGCCGTCGCCGTCGAGATCCACCTGGTCGGTGTTGGCGGTATCCGGGCAGTTGTCCGCGCCGGTGCCCACGCCGTCGCCGTCCGGGTCGTCGGCCGGGTCGACGGCCGCGAGCGCGTGGCGGTAGATGCGCACATAGCCGCCGTCGGGGTTCGGGCTCTGCGCGGTGGCGATGTCCGGCGCGCCGCCGGCGATGTCGTCGACGCCGTCGCCGTCCACGTCGCCGGGGATGGCGACGTAGTAGCCGAGCATGTCGTAGTCGATGTCGCCCTCGCCGGTCTCCGGGTCGGCGGTGAGGCCGCCCGGGCCGCCGCGCAGCACCTGCACGTAGCCGGCGTCGGCCGGGCCGCCGCGGTTCGCGCCGACCACCACGTCGGCGTAACCGTCCCGGTCGAGATGGCCCAGGGCCACCCGCACGCCGAACTGGTCGCCGTGGGTGTCGCCGGGGTCGCTGCCGTCGTCGCGGCCGGCGATGGTCTGGACCGGCGGCGTGGTGCTGACGATCTCGTCGACGTCCGCCACCCAGTACTGTGTGGTGCTGTCGTAGACGTGGATGCGGCCGCGGCCGCCATAGGCGCCCACCACCAGGTCGGCGATGCCGTCACCGCTGATGTCGGCGCCGCTCGCGAGGCTGAAGCCGAAGCGGCTGGCGGACTCCAGGGCCTGCAGCTCGAAGGACGCCTCCGGCACCAGCGCCGGGGCCGCCCAGTCGTTGTCGGCGCCCAGATACCCCGTGACCTTCTCGCCGCCGCCCACGAGGAGGTCGGAGAGACCGTCGCCGTCGATGTCGGCGACCGCCGCGGCGGAGGCCGAGAAGACATCCAGGGCGTGGACCAGCGGCACGACGTCCGGCCCGCCCGTGGTCGAGCGGTAGACGTAGACCCGGGCCCGCTCGCCGGAGACGTTGTTCAGCGCCACCAGGTCGTCGATGCCGTCGCCGTCCAGGTCGCCGCTCGCGAGGAACGAGCCGAGGTCGGCGCCGGATTCACTGCCCGCGAGGATGAGGTCGGGCGTCTCGTAGATCTCCCCGTTGTTGTAATGGATGCTGATGCCGTTGGCGCTGCCGATGGCGATGTCCGGATAGCCGCTGTCGTTCCAGTCGCCGGTGGCGACGGCGCGGCCGAACTCGCTCTGCCCCGTCCCGGCCGCGAGCTCGGTGAGGGAAGAGAGGACACCGTTCGCGGAGCCAAGAGCGATGAAGACGGCGCCGGGACCCTGGTATTTCAGCGCACCGATCGCGAGGTCGGCATAGCCGTCGCCGTTGAAATCGGCACCGGCGAGCGCCTGGCCGAAACGGTCCTCGCCGGCCGCTTCCGGCGCGGTGAGCTGCGTGCCGGTCTCCGCGACCGGCCGCTCCGCCAGTTTCGGAAAGCTCCGCGCGCGGTATTCCCCGGCGAGGGTGAGGCCGTCGCCGTCCTCGTCGGCCGCGGCGTCGTCCGCCGTGCCGGGATCGTAACCGTAGTCGATCTCCCATTCGTCCGGCAGGCCGTCGCCGTCGGTGTCCGTCGCGTAGTCCGGATCATCGGGGAAGGCGTCGTCGACGTCGATCGCGCCGTCGTCGTCAGCGTCGGCGACGGATACCGACAGGATTGCGACGTTCTCGTCGCGGATCTTCGGACCGTCGTCGAAGAGCTCCACCCGGATGGGGAAGGACTGCTCGTCGCGGGCCGCCTGCAGCCCGACGTTGGCGAGGAACTCGATGCGCTGCGTCTCGCCCTGCGCGAGATTGCCCAGCTCGCAGACCAGACGCTCGCCGGCCGTGCAGCGCGGGTCCGATGAGACGATCTCGAGGCCGTCCGGGATGGCGAGTGACACCCGCACGTTGCCGGCGGAAAGACCCGCCCAGCTGTCCGGTTGCAGATTTTTCACGTCGATGCGCAGCGCGAACGGGGAATCCGGATCGATGTCGTCAGCGGGCTCGGCCAGCTCCGCGGTCACCACCGTCGCGTCGATGACCTCGACGGTGGTGGTCGCCACGGTGTTCTCGAGACCGAGATCGGCGTCGTTGAACATGACCACCTCCAGCGTCGCGGGTCCGGCGGTCTCCCAGGTATGGCTTGCGAGCAGGTAGCCGATGCCGGGGCCGACGGCCAGATGCGGGTCGATCTCGCGGTCGTTCAGGTCCCGCCGCCCGGAGTTCGTCCAGCCGGAACCGGTGGCGGTCACGCCGTCGCCCCAGGCGATGGAGAGGATCTCCTGATGCTCGTCGGCATCCTCGTCCGGGTCGGTGTAGTCCGCGCTCACCGTACGGTTGAAGCCCCGGGCCGCCTTCAGGTCGTCCGGCAGGTCGAGGACCACCGGGTCCGGGACAGGACGGATCACCAGACGGACCTCGCCGTTGTCGCTGACCGTGTGCACGCCGTCGCTAACACTGAAGGTCAGACCGTCCTCGCCGTTGAAGTCCGCCGCCGGCGTATACCGGAACGACACGGAATTGTCCTGGGCGTCCACCTCGGTCAGCGTCCCGTCGGACGGCTCCGTGTCCAGCGTGAACGTGTGCGTGTCGAGTCCGCCGGTGCTCAGGAAACCGTCCGGGTCGTAGGAGCTCAGCCGGAGGTAGATCTCCCCGTCCTCCTCGAGCTCGCAGCGGATCGGTTGTGCGAATGTCCCGTCGGTGTAGCACTGCGAGCGCAGCCGCTCGGGCGGGCGGAAGGCCCGATCGACGGTCACGCTCACCGTCGCCGGTGCGCTCACGTCGATGCCGTCGTCGACGACATAGCGGAAATTGTCGGTTGCGCCGTAGAAGTCGAATCGCGAGACGTATTTCACTTTGGCACTGTCGTCCGTCACGTCGTAGAAGGGCAGAGTCTTGAAGACGTGCACGAAGTCGTCACCGTTCTCGCTGTCCGGCTCGATGACGAAGAACGAAGTCGAATTCACAGACAGGCGCTTCGGCTTGCCCATGTTGCCGAGGATGAAGCCGGGCTCGTCGCCCTGGTTCACGCCGGTGCCCGTGGACTCGGCCTGGCCGGCGAAGGTGCCGTCGTCCCCGAAACGCTGGACGCGGAGATTCTCCGTGTCCGCCACGTACAGGAGGTCGTTCGGGTCGATCTTGATGTCTGCCGGCGCATTGAACTGGCCCGGACCGTCGCCGCCGGTGTCCCATTTGCCGTCGCCTCCCAGCGTCTGGGTACAGGTGTCGTCCGTGCAGGCGTAGCCGCGGGACGTCCCGCGCGCCTCATCGCAGCCGTTGTAAGGCACGCCGGTCTCCGGGTCAGCCCTGTTCGCGGCACAGCTCCCCATCCAGCCGACGTAGGCGCCGAGCTGCCACTCGCCGAATGCGTCCCGCGTCGTCGGCGCCCATTTGTGGATGCGGTTCCTGCGCGGCTCGAGCACGTACACGTAACCCTCGCCGTCAACGGCGATATCCGTGCCGCGGAGCGAGGTCTCGGTCAGGTCGACGCCGCCGATGACCGGCTGCGTGATATTGAAAGGCGGATCCGGGTCCTCGCCGAGGGTGGTGATAGCGGAGACGTCCAGCACGCCGATCTTCTCCTCATCGGACGAGACATCGGCGCTGTCGGAAGAAGGGCGGACGTGCACGCCGTTGAAGTGCAGCTCGTACAGGAGGTCCCAGCCGGACTCGCCGACGATACCCTTCACCTCGCGTCCGTAGATGACATCCGTCTCGTCGTAGCTCACCCGGCCGTGGGAGCGCAGGTCGCCGAGCGCGAGGTCGAGGCTCTGGACCAGGATGTCCTGGCCGAAAGTGCCGACGATGATGTCGAACAGGACCCACAGCCGGCCATTGTGGTCGACGGTGAATTCGTCCCGGGGCCAGCGGTTGGGATCCAGACCCGTGTCGTCCCAGGCCGGGTTGGCGGTGGGATAGAGCGGACGCATGGCGACGAAATCACCGTTCTCGTCCCAGATTGAGATGCGCGGGATCGCCGGCAGTTCGCCGGGGACGTCGAGGTGGTTGCCCTGACTTTCGCCGCAGAGGAAGAACTTGTCGCGGATGTAATAGAGTGTCTCGTCGCTCACGTAGACGTGGCTGGGCTGGTAGACGAAGTCCTGCGGGATGGCGTTGCCGAGATCGTCCGCACCCGGCGTGCCGGGCGCGGCCAGGCACACGTTCTGATTGAGGTAGGTACCGCGCTGGTCCGCCGGCGTGTCGACGAAGCCCTGGGCGAGATCGCCGAGAGGGCTGACGCGGGTCACCTTGTCGCCCTCGCGCCGCTCGCCCACCGGGGTGATGCGAAAGTCCTCGATGAAGAACGGAGCGTCCGGCGCCTCGAAAAAGCCTTTCTCCGGCAGTGTCTCGATGCGGAAATCCAGCGGGTCGTAACGGCCGTCGACGCAGTCGGAATCGCTGCCTCTCAGCAGGATTTCCACCGCCTCCGAGGTGATGCCCGAGGCGCTCGCCGGCGCCGCCGTCGGCGCGGTGTTGGTGCCCGGGCGCTTCAGTGTGACAATCTGGATATTCGGCCCGGAGTCCGCCGCGCCACCCTCCGTGCATGCGCTGCCGGGCGGCGGAATCTCCACCGGCGCGGACTCCGTGGCATTGCCCGAGGCATCCGTCGCCTGCCACTGGATGACGTAGCGCCTGCCGCCCTCCTCTTCCGTGGGCGCGGCCAGGGAATCACCGGCGTCGTTCGTCACCTGCGGCGCCGGGTCCGCGAGGTCGACGACCCGCGGCCGCCCCAGCGGGAAGTCCTCCGCCGTGAGGTCGATGCCGGTCTCCGCGTAACGGGCGAAGCCCGCCGGCGGCAGCAGGATCGGCGCCTGGGTGTCGGTCACGCGGATGCGCTGGACCAGGGTCGTGACCACGTTCTCGCCATCGTCGATCCAGCGCTGGTTCGCGGCCAGGGACGACAGGTTCGGGTCGTAGGGGCCACCGACCCGCTCCCGGCTCTGCCAGGTGACCACACTCAGCTCATCCAGCGGCAGTAGCCGCGCGTCGGCCTCGTCCGTCTCCGTGACGAAGAGCTTGCCGCAGGAATCTGTCGGCTCGAAGCGCGAGCGCAGTTCGTCGCGCACGCGGCCGAAGCGCACGCCACCGAAGTCCGTGGCCTCCAGCTCGATGAGCTGCTCCTCGATGCCCGCCGCCCCCGTCTGCGTGTCGGTCATGAACGGCACGTGGATATCCCGGACCGTCAGCGTCTGCGTGCCCCGGTTAGTGCCCGTGATGATGGACTCGCGTTCGTTCCATTCGGTGGCGCTGATGCCGTCGTCCGCCGCCGCCAGGCCGGCGTCCGCTGCCAGCTCGAACAGCGTAGTGATGCTCTTCGCGGCGAGATCCGCACTGCCCTTGCGCAGCGCGAGCTTCGCCGTGGCCGTCTTCGCGATCCGGCTCTCGGCGTACGAAGACAGGGGGATCAGCACCGTCGGCAGCAGGATATCCAGGATCGGATTCATGTACATGTCGGCGCGCCAGTCAAGCCGATGGCGGCCCTCCGGGAATTCCGGGTGCACGACATCACCGGCGAGGAATTCATTGTCGACGGAGACCGTGATGTCCCCGGACGGGTGGAATACCCAGGGCGCGCCGAGATCGCCCCAGACGTCGTCCAGGGGGTTGTAGGCGATCAGATAGGTACTCGCGTAATCCTCCTCGATGCCGCGGTCGTTGTCGTCGGCGGCCAGTGCTTCGGTGAAGCGATAGACGCAGCGCGAGGCCGAGCCGGAACCCGAACGCGCCGCGTTGGGGAAGAGGACGCGATCCCCCGGCAACGCCAGCGGCGGCGGCAGGTACTTCATGCCGACCTCCGCTCCGTAGCCGATCGCTTCGGCGATCTGATCGAAGGGCGGCGGCGCCAGTCCGAGAGGCACACTCGCCGCGTGGGTGCCACCCAGATACCCGAGTCCGAAAGCCAGTGCGTCGTTGTCTGCGGTGCGCTTCTCCACCAAGGACGCGGCATGACCCGAGTGGGCGGCGAATGCAGCGAGGACCACGCTCAGCAGCAAGTAACTGAGGCGGTGACGGGAGCCTGTAGCAGGAAGAAGTTGTGCGCTGGCGCTCATGTCGATTCCCCGGTTTTGTTCTGGCCTTGTCTGTACAGGCGCAGAACGGCGGGGAATCGTCCACGAATGGCTCGCGGGGCAGCAGTTATCCCTGATTCGGGGGTGGGCCCTGCAGCCTGACGTGGAGCCAGGCCTTGGCCAGCGTCAGGTCCTGGTAGAGCTTCGAGCGTGAGACGCCGCGGGCTTCGGCGGCCTCCTCGTAGGTGAGGCCGCCGAAGAAGACGAGTTCGACAGCCGCCGCGAGATCGGTGTCCTTGTCCGCGAGTTCTCCGAGCGCCTCGTCGAGATCCAGGATGGCCGCGGCGGGCTGCTCCGCGGCCACGGCCTCCTCGTCCAGCGTGACGTCCCGGGCCCCGCCGCCGCGTTTCGCGCTGGCTTTGCGGCGGGCGTGGTCCACGAGGATACGGCGCATGGTGCGTGCCGCCATAGCGTAGAAATGGGCGCGGTCCTGGTAGTCGAGCTCGATATCTGCCAGGCGCAGGAAGGCCTCGTTGACGAGCGCGGTGGCCTGCAGGGTATGAGGGCCCGATTCCGCTCGCATCTGCTGGGCCGCCAGACGCCGCAGTTCTTCGTAGACGTAAGGCGCGAGTTCGTCCAGCGCGCCTGCCTCGCCTTCGCGCCAGGCGTGGATCAGTTGGGTGATGCGCCCTGCATCGCTCATCGCTCGGCTCTCGGCGTCGTTGGGGCCCTTGGGACCCTTGGGACCCTTGGGGTCCTTGGGGTCCTTGGGGTTCTTGCGGTCCTGCTGACGGTCTGGGCTATTATCCGGGGAAGGACGTCGGGGGTACAGGGGTCATGGCGCGTGGCGCAGGCGAGCACTGGAAGACGGTCAAGGCGATATTCGCCGAGGCGATGTCTCTGCCCGAGGCCGAGCGCCCGGCCTTTCTGCGCGGGCGTTGCGGCGAGGACGAGCCCCTGTACCGGGAAGTCTGTCAGTTGCTCGAGGCGAGCGGCGCAGACGAGGTGGCAATCCGCGGTATCGTCGCGGAGGCGGCCGGCGAAGTCATCGGCCATGGCATTGACGAGCGCGTCGGCGCAGAGCAACGGCTGGGACCGTATCGGCTGATCCGACGTATCGGCGAGGGCGGCATGGGCACGGTCTGGCTCGCCGAGCGGGCCGATGACCAGTACCGCAAACGGGTGGCGCTGAAGATCCTGCGCTCCGGCGGCGATGCATCACTCGTCAGCCGCTTCCGCACCGAACGCCAGATGCTCGCCGATCTCGATCATCCGAATATCGCGCGTCTGCTCGACGGCGGCGAAACGGAGCACGGACGTCCCTGGCTCGCGATGGAGTACATCGACGGCGTGCCGATCACCGATTACTGCGATCGGCACGGCCTGGACATCGCCGGCCGGCTCGCCCTGTTCCTCGACTGCTGCGGGGCGGTGCAGCATGCCCACGGCCGGCTGATCATCCATCGGGACATAAAGCCCTCCAACATCCTGGTCGACGAGGGGGGTACGCCGTATCTGCTGGATTTCGGCATCGCGAAACTGCTGGCCGAGTCCGATCTGAAGCACACGATGGCCGTGACGCTCGCCTCGGCGCGGATCATGACGCCGGGCCATGCGAGCCCCGAGCAGGTGCGCGGCAAGACCGTGACGACGGCGACGGATATCTATTCCCTCGGCATCCTGCTGTATCAGCTACTGAGCGGACACTTCCCCTATCCTGTCGAAGGTTGCACGGCCGCGGAGCTCGAGCGCGCCATCTGCGACCGCGAGCCGGCGAAACCGAGCAGCCGCGTAACCGGGGACGGGCCGGCACCGGAGCCGGATACGTCAGGCGCGACGGATGTCGCCAGCGCTCGCGGCACCACGGTCGGCCGGCTGCAGAAGCAACTGGCCGGCGATCTCGACAATATCGTCATGGTGGCGCTGCGCAAGGAGCCGGACCGGCGTTACGAGTCCGTGAGCGCGCTCATGGCCGACGTCAGGGCCTACCTGGAGCAGCGCCCGGTGAGCGCCCGCGCGGACTCTGCGGGCTATCGGCTGGGCAAGTTCCTGCGCCGCAATTCCCTCGGCGTGGGCGTCGCCGCCGCCGTCGTGATCGTCATCACGGGACTCGTCAGCTATTACACCTGGCAGCTGGCCGGGGAGCGGGACCGGGCCCGTACCGAGGCGCGGGTGGCGAACGAGGCCACGGATTTCGTCGTCACCCTGTTCAATGCCGCCAACCCGAAGATGACGAACCCGGAGGAGATCTCGCCGCGCTCGCTGCTCGAGGAGGGCCGCCGGCGCATCGACCGGGAGCTTGCGGAGGCGCCCCGCGTGCGCGGTCGTCTGATCGGCGTGCTCGGCGAGGCGTATCAGTCCATGGGCGACTACGAGACCGCGATCTCGCTCGGCCGCGATGCCGTGCGGGTGTACGACGAGATCTATGCCGATGATCCGACCGAGGCCGCACGCGCGAAGGCCTCCCTCGCCAACAGCCTGGCGCAGGCCGGACAACTCGAGGAGGCTGCCGAGCTGTTCGAGCAGGCGCTGGCGGCGTTCCGGGCGGATCCGGATGCGGACGACCGCGCACTCTCCTCCACGCTGAACCGCTACGCGATGTTGCTGCGATCGGCCGGCGAATACGACCGCTCGGAAGCGCTGCTCCGGGAAGTGCTGGCGATGATCGACGCCGGACGGGAGGTGTCTGCGCACACCTCGGGGGCGGTGCTGGTGAATCTCGGCATCATCTTCGGCGTCAGGTCCCGCTACCTCGAGGCGCTGGAGTACATGCGTCAGGCAGAGACCCGCTTCGAGGAGATCGGCGAGTCCAGCGACTTCGTCCGCGGCAGCCTGTACGTGTCGATGGGCAACTATGAGGCGCGGCTCGGTAACGAAGAGGAAGCGCTCGCGCATCTCGACAAGGCGGTCGCGCACATGGAGAAGGCGCTCGGTCCGAAGCACGAGAGTTATGCCGGTGCACGGCTTGCCCGCTCCAACGTGCTCGGTCTGCTGGAGAGAAACGACGAGGCGGAGGAGGACATACGCGCGGCGTTGACGATACAGCAGGACGTGCTCGGCCCCGGGGATACGAGGGTGGGCCTCAATCACCACTATCTCGGGACGTTCCTCTGGCACACGCGCGGGCAGCTCGACGCGGCGGTCGAGCAGTATCTGCAGGCGCTGTCGATCTACGACGGCAGTCTGAAAGCCGACCATCCCTTCAAGGTGTTCACCCTGAACGGGATCGGCTCCATCCGGCTGCAGCAGGGACGCTACGACGAGGCGGTGGAGCGATTCGGGGAGGCACTCGCGCTGGCCGAAAGCGGCCTGCCGCCCGATCACCAGCAGGTGGTGTACGCCTATCGCGAACTCGGACGCCTGTACCGCGAACGCGGCGACTACGAGCAGGCAGCTTCGTGGTTCGAGAAGGGGTTGAATCAGGCACGCCAGGATGGCAGCTATCTCTACACCTTCGAGCCGCTGCTGCAGGACTACGCCGAACTCGCCGAGGAGATCGGTGACGAGGCGCTGGCGAACCGGCTGCAGGGGGAGCTCGCCACGCTGCGTGACGGCGCCTGATCCGCATGCGCAAATTGTGCCGGAACGACCGTTACCGGAAATCGGGGATAGCCAGAGCGCGGGGCGGTGTCCTAGGGTGGGAAGGAGTAGTTACGGGAATACCAGCGAATCGGAGGACACAACATCATGAAACAACCGTTCAAGGCCGACATGGAAGCCATCCAGAAACGGGCCCGCGAGAAGATGATGGACGGCGCGGTCACCTCCGCCTACAAGGCTGACCGCGAGCAGGTGATCGACGTTCTTAACGAGGTGCTGGCGACGGAGATCGTCTGCATCCTGCGCTATTGCAACCACTATTACCGCGCTTCCGGCATCCACGCCGAGCCGGTGGCCGCCGAGTTCCTGGAGCACGCCGAGGAGGAACAGCAGCACGCCGACTGGGTCAGCGTGCGCATCGCCCAGCTGGGCGGAACGCCGAACTGGAGCCCGGAAGGCCTCGCCGGCCGCGCCCACGCGCAGTACACGGAGGGCGAGACGCTCGTTGACATGATCAAGGAGGACCTGGTCGCAGAACGCATCGCCGTGGAGACCTACTCCGAGATGGTGCGCTGGCTCGGCGACGACGACCCCACCACGCGCCGCATCATCGAGGACATCCTCAAAGACGAAGAAGAGCATGCGGACGATCTCGTCGGGATGCTGGAGACTATGGGGGCCTGAGTCCGGCCCCGTTGCAGTTCGCCGGCCGGTTAGCTCGTTTGGTCGGGGTTCCTGAGAGAGTCGGGGTTTCTGGGAGAGTCGGGCCTGAAGGCCCTCCTACATGTGGGATCAGCCGGTTTTCGACAGGCGGTACAGCAGTCGCAGCGCGTCGCTCGCCGCCTGGTCCCCCGCCTCCGATTGCGCCAGCAGCTCGTCCCAGGTGGCTTTGGCGTAGCCGGCGAGGGAGACCGAGTCCTGGTCCGGTTCGTCGGGGACGATGGCCAGGTCGGTGGTGCGCTCGCGAAGTTTCAGGCTGGCGAAGAGCTCTCGCCGCGACTCCATGATCTCGTCCAGCGCCGCGGCCGTGGCCAGGTTCACGCTGCCGGTGAAGCCGGCCTTCACGGCGGTGCGTTCCTTGGCCGGCAGGTCCTCGAGCCACGTGCGGAAGCGCTCCACGTCGTCGGCCTCGTTCACCGTGAAGTGTGCGGACACGAAGTGCCAGTCGCCGACGGCGAGCGGCGTGACCTCGCAGTGGTCGGTATCGACGTCGACCAGCAGCGTCCGGTTCGGGTCTTCCTCCACGAAGTCGGTGGCCACCGGCGCACCGGAATACCAGATGCGGCCGGTGTCGCCCACCGGGGTGACGGAGTGGCGGTCGCCGAGGGCAAGGTAGTGAAAGCGGCCCGTGCGCACGGCTGCCTCGGCCGCGGCGAGATCGATGATCGCCGGCTGGGATGCATCCGGCGAGAGGTTGTCGGTCTGGCCATGGCAGACGGCAATGCGGGTGATGCCGGCCGGCGCCGGCTCGAGGGCCGCGGCCAGCTCGGCGCAGAGATCGGCGTTCGGGCGTTTCGTGCGCCAGGGCGCTCCGGCCACCTCGACGCCTTCCACGCCGGGCACGGGGATCGGCGCCCGGTCGCGGATGACGATGACATGCTCCGGCGCCTCCCGGAATTCCTTCGTCGCGAAGATGGAGGCGCCGTCCAGGGGATCGTGGTTACCCGGCAGCAGAAATACGGGGACGGACACCTTTTTCAGCGCCTCCAGCGTGCGCACCAGCGCCTCCCGGGAGATCTGGTTGGACTCGA
>CAZTWV010000070.1:0-12424 GCA_964618295.1 uncultured Anaerolineales bacterium
AAATACATGCTGGATACAAATATCTGTATCTATACAATCCGGCGCCAGCCTTCTCGGGTGGTTGATCGTTTTAGACAGCACCATGTAGGTGAGATTGGTATCTCATCCATAACGGCAGCAGAATTATGGTATGGGGTGGAAAAAAGCGCACAGAGAAAGAAAAATTCAAAAGCTCTGGAACAGTTTCTTTTCCCTCTTGAGATTGCACCTTTTGACACTGAGGCAGCGGAAGCTTATGGGATGATTCGCTCCCTACTTGAAAGTAAAGGGAAACCTATAGGATCCCTGGATACGTTGATTGCTGCTCATGCTCGAAGCCTTGACATAGTTTTGGTCACCAATAACGAGAGGGAATTCAAACGCGTTCCCAAGCTCAGAATTGAAAACTGGGCTGTGTAAGCAATCAATTATTGAAATGTTCAGGGTTCCTTTTTCTGGAAAAATATATATCCCAGTAATAATATTTTAGATTTAACTGGAGAAGTAAGAAGATTAAGGAAATTGAATCAGTCCGCTTGTGACTTCTACCAGTTCTTCTTGCGACAAGATTCCGTCATAAGGCCCCCCGAGCTTCTTCCGGAAAATTTCTTTCCCGCGCACACCAGCAAATTCAGATTTGTCGCCTGGAGTACCAATCCTCACAGAGAGGAATCCCCACCGATAACGAATGTAAATAGGGCGGTCATCATCCGTGATGCCTTCCCATTGAGAAGGACATGCTACCAGGGTCTGCTCAATTTCTTTAACGACGATCATTGTAATCAATGCCTGATTTTCTAACAGGAAAATATTAAGCTATTGGGCATTCATCTCTTTTCAGTAATCGAGTGGGACGTTGTTCTGTAATTCAAAATAAGCGATTTTGCCGGACTGCCAGTTCTGCTCTCAATCCTAAACTTTCATTTAGTTCACGTCAAGCAGGCTGGAAAATGAGATGTTTGCCGGATTTAATCCCTCCGGCTTTTTTTTTGGGGGTGTGAAAGCCTGCGCAGTACTCTGGTCACCAGAACAACTTTCCCTTCTTTGTGAGCCTTGATTTCCTTGATACCGGTTAAGATTTCTAAGCCTAAATTTCTATCTGACATTACAGGTTTCCTTTTATTATTCCTATTTCTTATTATAGAGATGTATATTAAATCAGGAGAACGAATCCTTTAGTTAAGATCGGGAAATCTCTACTGGTGAAATTTTTATTATTGGTTATCAATCTGTATAACAGAATCCGGGGAAAGCGATTGGAGAATGAAAGCGGTAGGAACCAGGATCGGAGTCAGGATAAGAAAAACAGGGCATAGGTGTCTGAGAAAACCTTCAATTAATGGTTGACCTGAAAACAGATCGACGTTTTTTTACCCTGCGATAAAATGTTGAAATCAAGCGGTAGAGCCAGGTGGTGGATTGGAATTTCCAGGGCGTCAAGAGCCAAATGAGTGCCTCCCCCCAGGCGTGAATGCAGGGATTTCCTGATGGTTATTTTACAGCTGTGATCAGCGCTGAGCGGATGTAATCTTCCGGATTGTCCCCCGGCGACCAGCCCTGGATGAACTGTCCGCTTTCTTCCTCAATCTCAATTTGTATCTCAGTGAATCCGCAGTCGCTCAGCATATTCCGGATCTCTTCAGCTGCTGCCGCGCCTGAGATGCAGGCCGAGTAGAGCTCGAGATCCTTTCTGATTTCTTCTGGCATGTCCTGGACGGCCACTGTGTCCGAAATTGCCAGCCTGCCGCTGTCATTTAGGACCCGGTAAACTTCCCGGAAAACTTGCGGTTTATCCGGGGAAAGGTTGATAACGCAGTTGGATATGATCACATCAACGCTGCTGTCCGCGGCCGGCAGGTGCTCGATTTCCCCCAGACGAAATTCTAGATTCTCATATCCGCCGCGGCGAGCGTTTTCGCGGGCTTTGAGGACCATTTCCGGGGTCATGTCAACTCCGATCACCTTTCCGTCCTTGCCGACCTGCCGGGCCGCCAGGAAGCAGTCAAAACCGGCTCCGCTGCCGAGATCCAGGACGGTCTCTCCCGGCTTCAGGCTGGCAATCCCCTGAGGGTTGCCGCATCCTAAACCCAGGTTTGAACCCTGAGGGACTAGCTCTAATTCTTCCGGGCTGTAGCCTAACTGTAGGGAGGCGTCTTGAAGAGATTCATGTGTGATCAGTTCTGGATTGGAGCAGCAGCCTGGAGCGCAGCAGCTGGATTGGTTTTCTGACCGGACGGCACCGCTGTACCGATCGCGGACTGCCTTGCGAATCTCGTCTTGATGCATAGACCTCTTCTTTTCTTAGAATTTATTGTAGGGGAATTATAACTCAAGAGATGAAAGGATCTGAGATTGCATCAACTTCCTCAGGGATAGAAAAGGAATTGACATACAAGTAATGATTGCGGCGCACTGGATTAATAGTAAAGGCAAAATATCGGTGTTTTTTCATAGGGCCGCTACTATGATGTGGACAATCATCAATTAGATTCATATATAAATTCCACACAATCGACATAACAATTTTGGAAGTGGTATTCGAGTTGTTATTGTAGTATATTTAAGCGGTAAACTTTTTCGCATAGGCCTTTATAAGCAGAAAAAGCTCTCTGATTTAGGCCTGAAGACCGGGATTTGTCAAATATGCCCGATCCGCTGGATGATTTCTATACAGAACTAAAGTTCTTGGAAAAAGATGGATCTCCTCAATCTCCCAGAAAAGGTAGTCCTGGGGGGATTTTAAATCTTTTGTCCTGGATCTTGGCGGCAGGGACAATAGGGATCGGGCTGCTGTTCTTGGTCATCTTTGCCCATCCCCAGAGCAGGTTAAACCCGCTGCCCCCAACAACGCTGCCTGAACTGCTGGTGCTCCAAGAACCATCTTCAACACTGAGGCCGGTTTTACCTCCAACCTGGACACCGACGATCGCACCTACGGAAACACCGGTCTTGACACCATTCCCAACAGATAAAGCCGTCTCAAACAACGAAAACACACCAATCTCTGCAGTCGAGCTGGAAAACAGAAATGCTGATGCTCAGCAAGATCTCCCAACCTGTCCTGAGAATGTTGAGTCACTCAACTCCGGTGTTGAAGGGAACTTGCCGGAAGGGTCAGGTCAGATCTGCACTGTTAAGGATCTTCCTGTCAAAGCCCAGCTGGCGCCCCTTCTAAACCAGCCCCAGCTTGCGTCTGTGTTAAGTGAACCCATTCCTGCAGAGCAGTTCCTGATTGAATCTTCATCGTCGGAAGATAGAATCTCGGACCTTTTTACTCCAGAAATTCAGTATTGGGAAGAAGAAATTCTGGACTGGGCTGAGGAGTATGAGCTGGATCCGAATTTGATTGCCGCAGTGATGCAAGTTGAATCCTGCGGATATAACAGAGCCAAATCAGCTGCCGGAGCGATGGGGTTGTTCCAGGTTATGCCCCACCATTTCAAGAATCGTGAAGACCCCTATGACCCGGACACAAATGCTTATCGGGGCCTCATATGGCTGCAGCAAACGCTGAAAAGCGGCGGTTCTACCGCCATGGCTCTGGCCAGCTATAACGCTGGAATCGCCCGGGCAAAAGATCCTGATCTGGAATGGCCTGCTGAAACACGCCGGTATGTATTCTGGGGATTAAATATCTATCAGGATGCCGCGAGCGGTTACGATACCAGTTATGCCTTGGACAACTGGCTTTCGAAAGGCGGAGCAGCACTCTGCAGTAGAGCAGCCGCAGAGCAGCAGGGGGAATGAAATTTTGGTGTTCGGAAAGTTATTGGAGAAAACTTTCTGTCTATCCTGTCAGGTATTGGCTTACGGACTTGCCAGGCCGGCACCAAAAAAGTACATGGTCACCGCACCACCGCCAGCATTGGTTTCAATTCTAAGGATGTGATTGGAGATTTCCGGCAGGTTGCTGATCTGCAGATAGTTCACAAATGCTCCTCCCGGGTAATTGACATCTGTCCCTTCCGTGCTTCCTTCCCAAATTTTCTCTCCATCCAGATAGACATGGGCGATGCCGTCCCCGGGATCACCCCAGAACTGAACGCCGATTGCCGTTGTTGGTTCTTTAAAGATCACCTCGTAAGAATCCCCGGGTTCCATTAAACCCAGCCAGCCCTGATAGCGAAAACATCCGGCTTGACAGAACGGAGCAAGCTGTATCTCTTTGGGGACGCTGTCAGACTGATCATCTGCATAGACAATCAACTCCGGTGGACGGGAATACTCCATCGCGTTTCCCGGCAGCAGGGCGATTTGCATACCTTCTGGTGTCGGGGATTTATCAGGCGGGGGAGCTGATGTGGGTTCTGCAGGGGCTGTATTCTGTTCTTGGTTATCTTCCCCGGTCGATAAGATGCTGTCAGGCACCTGGGTTAAGACCGCTGCAGGTTGTTTAGATCGGGATGAAACACCAGCATTCCCCAATGGGATCGTCTCAAGGTAGCGTAATTGACCATTTTCAAAGCCTGCACTGAGCCCTTTCAGGAAGACAATCTTTCCGTTTTCAAATAATTCGCCTGGCATGGGCTCTGCATAATAACCGTTTTCACCGGTGACGAATAGCACGTCCCCCAAACTCATATCGAGTGTAAAATGTTCTGGTTGATATGCGGTGCTCTGCAAACCGGGAGAAGTTACTGGGTCGGTCTTTTTGTAGGTGAATATTTTCCCATTCCTGAAAATAATTTCGTAGCCGATCTGGTCGTAGTACCAGCTTTCCTGACGGATTTTTACTCGCTCGCCGCTGTGCAGCTGCAGGTCAAAAAAGTGAATCAGAAAGCGGTCTGGATATCCGTAATCAGATAAGGTGTTTTGTTGAGCTGCACTTAGAAGATATCCTTGCAGATTCGCTTGATACATTTCAAGAGGGACATTTTGTACTAAACCTTCTTGGATACCGTAATTTTCACGGATGGTCTCTTCCTGGCCCAGGAATGGTAGATTACAGGCTAGGCTCAGCACCAGGAGCAGGCAGCAGACAGCGAGAATGGTAGCCTTGTTTTTCTGTAAGTGATTTACTGGAGCTCGCATAACAACACTCCCGCATTGTTTTCAGCAAGAAAACCATTATCATTGAAAGTTATTGTATCGCCATCAACCAAGTAAACATTTGATGAAAGTTTCGTGCCAGTAAATGTTTCGCTTAACGACGATCCATACATTGTGATGCTGTTATCAAAAAGGCAATCTCAAAGATTAACGTATCCTCGCCCCAATCTACATATGAGCATAAGTAAGTATTCTCACCCTGGTTAGCAGCCTCCTGGGGCGTGAGGTTTACGGCAGCCCCGGATGGCGGCTGTTCTGATTCGCCGCATTTTCCATTCGGACTGCTCCGATCTTCAGGGTTCAGGCTAACTACCTGAGCGCTTTCAACATTGTCCGGAGAGGTGGCGCTCAAAGTCACTTTTCCCGTTGTCGCATGGGCATAATCTATATAGCCGTCATTATCCGCATCTCCGTCCAATTCCCAGTAGTAACAAAAGGTATATTCACCAATCGGCAGCGAGAGGCTGCTGGAAGTATTCCCGCCTGGGAAAACCACCGTGGAAGCATTTGATTTTGTAGCAGGTGAGTCAGGTGGCGGAGTGTAGCTCTCAACAATTACCGTAGCACCAGAAAGACCCTGATTGGAAAAGCGAAGAGGCTTCTGGATAACGACGCCACTACCGCCATTTTCAGATGGTGTGCTCTGAATGATCGTGCTGAAAGTAGGTGTTGGAACAGGCGGCTCAGTTGGCTGTGCATCTTCTTGATCTTGATCTGCTGCAATCGACGAAGATGTTGGTAGTCCCGCGTCAAAATCATATGTGCTGGAGGAGATGGATTGAACCATAGCTATGCTGTCTGGGATTTGATTGACTATATCCGTGTTCAGTTGGTGTACAGTGTGGTCTTTCAGTTGATCCGCCTGAATTGACTGGTAACTTGTGACAATCGGGTTAGTTTCAGGGGGTGAAGAAGGGTCAACGGTATTTGCTCCATCAGTAATCGTCTGGTGGATGGTTCCAGCTGCATTCTGAGCTGCGCTGTGGTCATCTCCCAGCAGAAAGCGGCCAATTGTTGTGCGGGGGTTGTCTGATCCACCCCGGAAGAGCGAATCAAGAAGATTGATTGTAAATCTCTCAGCCTCGTTTTGATTGCTGCGGGCAGCTGATTGAGCGATCTTTTGCGTTAACTTCTGATGCAGATCATCCTTGCGGGCTTGTAAGAGCCGGATGAATTGTTGGTTATCGGGATCCCTTTGTTTGGAAAAGAATATCGCTTGATCATAATAATCATCACTGAGAGCCTGGATATTGGCCAGATCATGGCCGTCCAATACGCCATCCATCTGGTCGCCGGTCACTGCCATCCAGGCCAGGTCTTTGATAAATCTATCATCATCATCCGTCTGGCCGTGGACCAGCTGCGGGAAACCCAATATAAGCAGAACAACCGCAGCACTCGTGATCAACCATTTTCGCATTGAAAGCCTCCCTGTTGGGCAGCTGGTTTGTAGTATACGGGGTGTATCAGGTGTTGTAGTTAAATAAATGTCTGCTTGATTAAACCTCCGTAAATATAATTTTTACGCGATTTCAGGGTAAGTCGAAACCCGGCTTTTTTATAATCCTGGCTGCCTCCTTTGCCAGGAGTACCTGGTTGGTGGATATAATTATTTCTTCACAAAGTGAGATGAAAGACGAATATTTTTTTGAAAAAAACCGGATAATTCGGGTGATAGATTTGAGCAAAAAACCAATTAAATAGTCACAATTTATTACAGTAAACAATCAATACGATCAGCTTTACCGGTCAGTCTTTCTGAGCCGGATCATGGCCCAGGCATAAAGGGTGATCACCAGGAGGGCGATCGATCCCATCTGCAGGATATTGAGCGAGTCAGTGACCATCGGCACGACCCGCAGGCTGTCCAGCAGCAGCCGAAAAATGGAGAAGGACAGCAAGAAAAGCAGGGTGGTTTTTCCCTCGGAGGGTTTTTTAAGGCGCCATTTCCACAGGACAGTGAACAGGGCAAAATCGAAAACCAGCAGGGCAAGCTGGGTTGGGTAGCGCTGAGCCCACTGGCCAGAGACGGTTGGGAGATAGACGCCAAAAGGTCCCTCGGTTTCCAGGCCGTAGCAGCAGCCGTTTAATATGCACCCGATCCGGTAGACCCCCAGGATCAGGGGGAGAATAATTGAGATCACATCCAGGATCTGCCCCGGAGGAAGCTTATAGATCTTTGCGATGATAACGCCCAGCCCCGGGCTTCCGAGCACAGCCCCTAAGGACACAAGTCCGGTGGAAGTGAGCTGAGCTGGATGGGACAGGACCTCGAGCAGGCGCTGGTGAAATAAGGCTGAGTTGAGCGCAGCCAGGAGAAGCGCGACCGGAACTGCGCATAGCCAATACAGATAGTAGACCTTGAGTGGAATATCACGGCGGTGGACTTCTATTCGACCGATAATAAAGCCAGTGATCAAAGCCAGCACCAGAAATACTGGAGAGGCGTAGAAGGGTATTCCGGAAATGAAAAAAAGTATGGGGCGCACTGGATCCTTTCCTGAGGATATTTCTGAGGTAGGGGGTATCGATCAGTCGATCCTTCTGCTGGGATCTCTGTCTTCGATCAGGGACCCGGGATTCCGCAGGGCCAGGGCGGGGCGGGGTCAGGGGCAGGGCAGGTTCCGGCGGTCAGCACTCCATCCGCAGTCCAGGAGTACAATCCTTCTGTGGTACCTCTCAGATAATCAGCGAATTCACTGTCTCCATTGCTGATGGTTGTATCAGTACCCGGGGTAAGTTCTTCACCGGGATTTTCGGCCTGGTAAATTTTAATCGCGGACTGCACAATATAATACTCAGCGCTGCAGGCGTCTGTTTGAGCATCCGCTCCGAGACCGTTCAAAGTCAGGGTGACAATTCCAAACAGAAGAGCAAGGACGGCGAGGGTCACCAGCAGTTCCACCAGTGTGAAACCGTTCTCTTGTTTAAACAGGGTCAGAGGCATAACTTATATCCTAGATGAAACTACAAGCATTCTAATCCTGATCAATCATAGACGGATAAAGGAGTCAGAATCTATCTTCAGTCTAAACACTATTGTAGAACAAAAGCCAGGGCAAAGACCCTTACAGGCACTTAACAGAGGTTTTCCAGATTATTCAAGCAAGAAAAATAGTTTTTGTACGATATGGTGGACGAAAACTTTCGTATAGTTATTATCTTATTTGGATCCATTACTTGCGGTTTATGGGATGAAAAAATTTTTCACCTGAGCAGCTCCACAGTTTTAATCCGGAAATCCAATCAGTACATCCGGTCCTTCGACTTTGACCGGGAAGCTGGCCAGGTCCTTGACGCCCATTTTCAAGACAGCGATTTTAGCCTTACCAACCGCTGAACCGGTCTTCAGATCAAATTCAGCGCCGTGCCGGGGGCAGGTGACGATGCTGCCCTCCTGCTCTCCCTTTGCCAGCGATCCTCCCAGGTGGCTGCATTTGTTGTCAATCGCAAAGTACTCGCCGTCCAGGTTGGCTACCAGGATCTCTTTCTTACCGATCTTGACCGATTTCATCTCTCCGGGCGGCAGATCGGTGGTTTGGAAGGCTTTGATGTAATCCATTGGTTTCTCCTTTTAACTTGATTTGGAAGCGGCTGGATGGATTAATATATTTATAATTGTTTTGGTAGAGATCAAGATTAAGCGATTGGGCTCTTGAATCGCAGCTAAGATGATTTTTCCAAATGCGGAACAGCCCACCAAATTGAAAAGACTGGTTGGGTGATGCTGGATTTTGGATTATCCGTCCGTATTCGAGCGAACAATTCTAGAGCGGCCAGATCAGCGGCAGCACGAACAGGACGGTGATGAAAATTATGATATTGAGCCAGACACCGACTTTCGTGTAGTCACTGAACTTGTATCCGCCCGGACCGAAAACAAGCACATTGGCTTGATGGCCGATCGGCATCAAGAAGGAGGTGGCCGCTGCGATCACGACTGCCATCACGAAGGTCTGCGGATTGGCGCCCAGATTGCGGGCCGCATCAATTGCAATCGGGGTCACCAGGACGGTGGCGGCCGCGTTAGACATCACCTCCGTGGTTAGAGCCGTCATCAGGAAAATTCCCATCATCACTGCTTCGGTTCCCCAGCTTCCTACCAGCTCGACAATCTTTTCCGCCAGGAAGAGTGCGGTGCCGCTGTTCTGCATCGCGATCCCCATCGGGAGCATTCCCGCGATCAGAAAGACTGACTTCCACTCAATAGAATCATATGCCTCGTCCATCTTCAACACCCCGGTCAGGACCATCATCACGGCGCCGATTAGCATCGCAGTCGAAACATGGAGCACTCTGGTGCTGACCGCTATTAGCACGCCAGCCAGGATACCGATTGCCAGGGGAGCCTTTTTAAGTCGTTTGGATTCTATTGGAGGAGCTTCAAGAATTAGAAAGTCTCTATCCCTCCGCAGCTGGGCAATCCGTTCTTCAGGTCCCTGGATCAGGAGGGCGTCCCCGATATCCAGGGGGAGATCAGCCAGGTTTGTACTAACGGACTCTCCATGATGCTGGATGGCGAGCACCGTTAGACCGTAGCGGGCCCTGAAATCGGACTGCTTTAAGGTTTGACCCTGCATGTGAGAGGTCGGGGAGAGGGTGACTTCCACCAGGGCCTGGGATTCCTGACTGAGCTCTTCAAATTTCCAGTCCCGGACAGTGTCCAGCCCTAAAGTTTCACTGGCTTTTAAAATATTTGCAGAACTGCCTTGTACAATAAGAAGATCATCGGCCATTAACACCGGATCCTGGAGGGGAACCATCAGGCCTTCGTCGCAGCGCTGGATCTGGACAATATTTAGATCGAATTTCTGGCCCAAGCGGGATTCAGGGAGAGTCTTCCCGATCAGGGAGGATTTTTCACCAACCCGCACCTCGCTGATATAATCCCGGAGGTGATAGGATTCCGAAAGATCTCCGCCGGGCGTGCGGTCCGGAAGGATTCGATGTCCGATCAGCAAGAAATAAACGATACCGATCCCCAGTACAATTGCCCCCATGGGTGTAAAGTCAAAGAACCCAAACGGTTCCAGACCTCCATAGGTTTCCATGATACTGGTGGCCAGGATGTTGGGAGGGGTGCCGATCAGGGTCATCTTTCCTCCCAGCAGCGAGGTGAACGCCATCGGGATCAGCAGTTTGGAAGGCGCGACATTGATCTTGCGGGCCACGCTGACTACAGCGGGCAGCAGGATTGCCACCGCGCCGATATTGTTCATGAAGGAGGACATCACCCCGACGGTGAGCATGATTACAAACAGCAGCCGGAGGTAGTTTGTTCCGGCCAGGCGAAGCATAAAATTGGCCAGGGTGTCCGCTACTCCGCTCCGGAAGAGCGCTCCACTGACAATGTAGACTGACCAGACCGTGATCACAGCGGGGCTGGAGAAGCCCGAAAAGGCTTCATCGATTGTGACTAAACCAGTCAGAGAAAGGGTGATCAGCACCATCATGGCGATCAGATCGACCCGCAGACGTTCGCTGACAAATAGAACTACGGCAACTGTTAATATTACCAGAACGAGTACATTTTCTTGCGTCATTGACCCTTCTCCCAAACACAAACTGACTGTACCGATCTACCTGACATTAAAAAATTTCTTATGTGGTTTGAATGTTAATCAAGATTGTACCCAATTGGGGAAATCTTGCATAAAAACATTCCTTATTTATACCACCATACGGGTGTCAGAGGTTTCAGGGAGACTATTCCTTATGGTTTTAAATCAACAGGGCTTGTATGCTGTGGATTTACTCCAGGATAATCGAGCGGGTATCGATTTGGGATTGAAGCATTTAAAACTGTTGGACGGGAAATGCGAGCGAAGAACACGGAAGAATGTGATTTAAGAATAAAATCCAGCATAATGGAACAAGGAATTTAATTAGACAAAAGCAGCAAGTAAGCATATTACTGAGAAATTTATGCTATCGTGAAGTTATCCCGCTCAAAAAATAACATTATTTTAGCGGTTCTCGATCCTTCAACAGATCCAAGCCATAATTTAAGATCAGAAAATTCCTTGTTAGGTGTATTTACCTACCTGAACTACAAGAAATGGAGGGAAGAATAACAAAGATCATAAAGATCGCCTGCATTATTGCGGGAATCTGCCTGCTGCTGATTGGGACCGGACTTCTGTTTGTGCCAGCTGGCCTGGCTAAAAATGAACCTGATGAGATTGAGCAATTTGCTAGAGATCCGAAAAATATGGGTGATGCGCTGGATGAACGCTACGAAATGAGGTCTGAAAATGTTAACTTGAAACGGGAGTTCACTGACGTACTCCTGGAGCACCAGGAGGAAATCCATAACGAAAAGGAATCTGCTGAAAAAGGGAGTAAGCTTTCAGCTGCTACTTTTGAATTGTTCTTCACCCAATCCCGCGTAATGGCGGAGGAACTTAAGCTCTGGCAGGCTGCGCGGATGATTGAGCTGCAGTCAGTCTTGGATTCAGATGAAGCCAGAGGTGAGATTGAGCTCTATTTTAGTGAACTGCTGGAAAAAAGGGAGCAAACCGAGAGCGAGATCTTCGAATTTGCCGAAAAGTATCGTCCGTATATAACAGATCCAGAGGTTAAAACCCAGTTTGATCTCTATCTCACAGAAGGATTAAGTCGGAAGGCGGAATAAGCTGTGTGCATGCTGATAGGAATGCGCGAGCTAAAGCGATTAGAATTGGAGGGTAATGTGAGCCACAACCTGTCCCCGGGTTGTTTTACAAGGAATAGAAGCGTGCCGAGACTATTTTTTGTAATTGTGTTGTTGATTGGTATTATCGCTGGTTCAGGATGCGGCAGTGTAGTGGTAGCCGATAATTTTGAGACATTTATCAGGATACCTCTCGGGCACGAACGTAATGTGGTGGATATCACAAAGCCGCTATTTTTAGGGCACCGTGTGACATCCTTCAGACTTCGTGTGAAGTTTGTGAACGGATCTAGTGGTATTGATTGGCTAAATGGTATGACATTATCTTTCAGCAGCGGATCTCATGTAGAAGAGATCGATAGCTTGCCAGCGATTCATGAAGACGGTGAATTCTGGACCCAAATGATCCCGAGAAATAAGGTTTTGGTCAAGATAAAATCGAATGGTGTGGTATTTTTTAGGGGAGGTAGTAGTCCCTATCTAGATATTAAAGAAGTTGAATTTTTATGGATGGCGATTCTACTAATCTTGATATCCCGGAAACCAATTTGAGTGATCCGGATATTCTTCAAGTTGGGGGAAATTTTGGGGTGATTGGTTTGACTCCCAGAAACGGTGAAACCCAACATTTTATCGTTCATACGGTATCTCCCTTTGCCCAGACAGCTTCGATTTATGTCAGCCTCTATTGAGCTTGTTGCACAATGTATCAATAAAACCTAAATTCACTAAATAAGTGAACAA
>CAZTWV010000071.1:0-12324 GCA_964618295.1 uncultured Anaerolineales bacterium
TCTCTCGGGTATTGATTTGTTCTAGATAACAACTAACTTATTTATACAAGGAGAATGAGCATGTCTAGGCAAATATTTTTTTGCTGGATTGCTCATGTTTCTCATGATAATATCCCCATTAATCATTTCTTGTTCTTCAGAAACGATTTTAGACCCAACAGAAACTGCTGTTCCGGCCCAGCCCCACACCGGAACTGATGATTCCTCTTACACTTGTCTTTGAGAGTGTAAGTTGTCTATATTCTAGACTGGAAGAATTAACAAGTGGAAATATCAGGTTGGTTTTTGAGAATCAAAGCAGTCAATCAGCAAAATATGAAGAGTGCTATCCTTGGTGAGGGTGGAGTTCCCCCGTTTTAGTGGACACTTAAGGGCTTGTGATGTAAAGATTGGTTAAACTCCATTTCGTATTGAACAGGGGAGAGATATCCAATACTGGAATGAAGACGATGGGGATTATACCAACCTTCAATAAAAGAAAAAACCTCCCTGGCCGGGAATACCTGGGAAGGAGAGAGGCCGTTTAATCCCGAGATCTAGTTCCTCGCTTGCACAGTTTCCAACCGGGTCTGAATGTCAGATGCGGTGATTATTGTTAGATAATAATCTCGACGGAAGCCATTAGATACAGGAAGCGCTGAATAGTCCAGCGCTTCCTGTGAATTTTAACAAAGTTGAATAGAAGGTAGTCAGGGTTGTGGTGTGGGAAGTTTGTCGAGGGTAACCGTGGAGCAGTCTACTGCTTCTTCCATGATCCGCGAGTTAAGGTTTGCGAGTTCGATTTCATATCCTGAAACGACATTCTGGTATTCCTGGAAAGTATTATTATATGTGTTGACCACCTGATTATAGGTTTTCTCGTCAGATTTGAGATTATTGTATTTTGTCAGACACTGATCGTACTTTTCTTCCGGAAGAGTGCCTTCACAACCTGATGAGCGGTAGTTTGCAATTTTCTGGTCCAGCTTCTTGTCTAGATTTGAAATCCTTTGATTCAGGACTGAAAGTTCACCTTCCAGGGTCTGGATAGTAAGCTCCAGGTTCCGAACAGATTTGTAGGCAGCTATTTCATCACACCCGGTCAGGCTTAAAATATAGGATCCAAACTGTTCAACTTCCTGCTGTCTGGAGATCTGCAGATCTTCTATCATCTCAAATGTTTTCCCGTCAGAGATGGGAATGAAAGCCGGGGTTTCATTAAATGGTTGCTTGTTGATCGAGTCAGGGAGCACACCAATCCGAGAGGGAATTGTAGTTTCAACAAAACAATATCCGACTCCATTCCATTGATAATTAGATGATTCCAAAGGGCACTGAAGTCCCACTGCCATATGATTCAAATTGTTGTAAACAAGAAGCGCTGCACCGTAATCCATTTGTTGAAAAAACTTCCCGAGTAGGAGGGAAAAATCTCCACAAACTCCACTCTGGTCCACCAGAGTCTCGTAAGGATAACTGGTGGCATAATCATCTTCCAGAAAATTCTGGTAGCTGAAATATTTATCGCAGTCATAATTGAGATGCTGGACGAATCTTACCAGGGCTAACAGGAGCTGGTCACTGTTTTCAGGATGAACAGCATCCTGGATTGATTGGATGGTGTAATTGATTGCAGCCAGGTCCTGGCTGCTGGAGAGAAATTCAATGTAATAATCTGTTTGCCAATCAGCAGGAAGTTCCCCGGAATAATAATAGGCTTTGTCCTGATTGGAGTAGTAGCTGTCCAGTTTGGGAGCAACTTCAAGCTGCAACTGGTATTCTTGACAATTATATTCAAACGGATAATCTTGCAGGATAAGGTTTTGGAAGCTGTCAGGGAAATTGGAACGGATGGCGGAAGGAACAGGTGTGGGGTGGGAGATAGATCCGCCAGAAGAGATTTGAGGTGTTTTCTTCTTTTCAACCTGGGGGTCTTCAATCATCTCAACTTGGTGGAGGCTGCCTGAGACTTCTAGAACTTCCAGTGATATCCAGCCTTGAGTGTTCCTGACGTCGAGCAGGACCCAGCGAGTTGCGGGATATTGACCGATGATAGTTCCGCAGGATTGGGGACCCAGTTCAATGATAATTTCCTGGTTAAGATCAGGTGCTTGATAAAGAGCCTGGGGGGGATTTACCACACATCCAGCAGGAAGTTCATATTCCGTGCTTTGATTTTGGTCATTACTCGTCCGGGGAAAAATCTCCGGTGTCAGTGATTGAACTGCAGAGAATGTACCTGTTGGTGATTGGTGAATATGCGGGGTTGTTTTAAAACTGCTAAAGCAGGAAGCTGTCAGCAGATTGAGGATCACGAAAAAGATTCCTGATCCTATTTTCCATTTTGGGACCAAAACTCTCCTGATGGCCATGTTCAATTTGTAACATATTTTTACTGTTTCTTGACTTCGGAGAATTTACAGATTCCTAAGGAGATCTGGAACCTGGTACAAATCCTCAATAAAACTCTCCTAAAAAGGGGATAAATATTAAATCAAATTGATCTAACTTATGCTAAGATCACCAGCAAATATCTTCATCTGCCGTTGAAGAGCATTTAACCTACACTAAAAAATGCAGTCAAGGAGAGTGTTTTGACGAAATGGAAAACTGGTTGGTTGGGCTTAATAATGGTGTTGATATTGACAATCAGTGCCTGCAATTTAGGATCTTTTCAGTCTCCAGAGGAGATAGAAACAGATGGTGCTGGGGTAGAAAATACAATTTCTAAGGAAGAAAACTCAGTAGATCAAGCTGAGACAGTTGATCAGGAAAAAAACGAAGGTGATGGGGAGCCTGCCGTAACAGCTTCTCCTGAATATCAGGGGATGGTTCCACATCCGACAAGCAGTGATGCCTGTGCCAATCTACTTTATCCGGTGATTCCTGGTTACCAATGGGTCTACAGCTACACTTCCGAAGGAAAAACTTCTCAGATCGGGATATCAGTTACAGAAGCTGAGGGGGATACTGCGACATTGACAGCTTTATACCTTGATTCCGGTGTGACATCGGAGGCAGAAGTAGTATGCGAGGACGGAGCGCTGGTAAATATGCCGAATATATTTCTGGGGTTTTTGTTTGGCGATGTTTCCGGAAATGTAACTGTTGATCACGTGGGCGGGGTCTTCATACCATCTTATCAAACTTTTGAGGAGTCCGCCTGGAATCATCAGTGGGTTGGGAACTACACCGCATCCGGCCAAATCAAAGCAGAAGTTGATGGGGACCAAGTCACGGGTACGCTGGAGCAAAGTCCGATCAAATTGTCCTGGAATACTTTGTCTTCTGGGGAGGATCAATTTTCATTTGACCCCGTATCTGTTAGCGCTGGAGATTATTCTGAGGCAATAATGCTCTCAAGGCACTCGGAAATTGATTTGAGTGTTGTGTTGGATGACAGCGTTTCTTCCATGAAATTATCCGGGACATTAAATTTGGACAGCAGTCTGTGGTTCCAGCCCAATCAAGGTTTGGTAAAACAGCAGATTGATCGAGCCAGTTTGCAAGTGGGAGGCATCAAAGCGCCTATTGTTCTGGATGGCACACTTGAATTGGTAGAGTTCCGCCGGGAATAAACTCGCAGATTAGAATGAAAAAAGACCCCCAGATATTTCAGGGGTTCTTTATATATCTATTGTTAGATGTATGATGCTTACTGCTCACATCCAAAATAATCCTGGAAATATATACCTCCGTCGCAAACCAACTCGCCCTGGAGGTCAGTATTGCATTCGGTTCCAGCATACCCTTCCCTTTTACCAAAAACAAATACGGGTTTTTCTCCAAGCATTTCCACATCATCTGCAATTTTCAGGCAGTCTCCCAACCAGGCAAAGCTAAATTGCCAGTCATAGGAAACTATCTGAAATTCGCTGTCAATTTTGATGTAGGAATAATAGCCATTTGGGCAATCCGGGCAGTCAATATCTCCGTAGTTGGTGACTTTTCCGCAAACTGTTAAATTTTCACCTTCATCCGAGGGGTGGACAGAAGAGGGATCCTGACAGTCCATATCCAGCAAAGGTGCAGGAACGGCTTCTGCTTCTTCTATGTTTTCCACTGTTTCTTGATTGCCGTTTTCTTCAGGTTCTACAATAGGGATTTCAGTTACTGCGGCCGATGCTTGTGGAAATGAGGGATCAGAAATTGATTCATTGCCAAAGATGAGTTCTGCAGTACTGACGGTTAAAATTGCTGCTGTAGCAAGCGCTCCCAAGGAGCCAATAAAAATCTCTGAAAGGCGCTTTGTTCGAACTATATTTTTGGCTGCGTGGTAAAAGGAGATTATCGCCCCAAGGGGGATGAAAGCCAGTAACAAATTTCCAATTTTTTTCTCAATTGACAAATTTTTATGGAATGATTGTTCCTGCAAAGCCCAGATACCAATTGGTATCCGGAGCATGATCTGGACCCCAATCACAATGTACAGAATCCACCCCAGGTAGGTTGGGTTGATAAAAGCAGGAAGAAGAGTAGCTGAAGCACTTAATCCCCAGAACAACAAGAGTAGAATTAGCAAGCTGAGAATAGTTTGCTCGAGCGGAATTCGTGAGGATACTTCTGCTGCGGCCTGCAGAGGTGATTGAAAGGTTTCTTCTGGATCGCCATTGCCGGTATCAAAACCGCAAAAAGGACAGGTGGTAGCATTTGGAGGTAGTTCTTTATAACACTCTGGACAAAATTTCATTACATTCATGAATTATCAGGCCCGATGATAAATTTGATTTCAAGTAAAAGTATAGCACGTTCCAATAACTAACGGGTTGTTTTTACCCTACTTTTTTGTTAGAAGGTGTCCATATTTACTTACCTTCTTATCATCCATGTCAGGGATTTGTAAAGTAGATCAGCGATCATGAAGAAGTAAAAATTGGTTTCCAGAGTTCATTTACAAATCCGGATACATGGTCTGCACCTGATCGATTTACAGCCCAGCGGATGATGCTGTCATCTTTTGCAGTTGGGGTACAGAGGTGTTTAGATTTGGGGTAGATTCCAGCCCGGTAAAGGTCAAGCCTGTCTGAGTCCCAGCAAATTTGTACGGTTAAGTTGGCCTTGGTCTTACCATCTGTGTGGAAGTGGCAGGCATTAAGCAATAACTTAAACTGCATTGGAGACAGTATTTGACGCGGCTCTAGAATTTCTTGTGCCAGAACAGCGCCGCGGCTGCCGTGGCCTGGATCAACTGCCTGGTTGACCCGGCAGGCATCATGAAAGACGGAAAATAGGCTAATCACCTGAAGATCTCCACCCTCTTTAAGCCCCAGAGTAATTCCATTTTCGTAAACACGTCCCCAGTGATTCAATCCGTGCATACCTGCGGGATCCAGTTTGTATTGGGCAGAAATTTTCTGAAGAATCCATAAGGGTGGTAGGTATTGGTGGAGAATATCCTTATCTGGTAAATTCATCGGTTTCCCCTGTTAGATTGGTAATCTGATTCGGGAAGCTGTCGTTGATTTTAGTTTTGTAGTTGTCTAAAGCCACTTGATATATGAATTGTATTACAATCGGTCTATACAGAAAATAGGAGTAACTCATGGGACATCACGGCAGCGGTTGGTTTTCATATATCAGTCATGACGATCAGGCAGAACAGCCTGTTCTGACAGGAAAACTGATTAGAAGGGTTTGGGATTTTGCAAAACCATACTGGCTGCAGGTGTTGGGGTTGTTGTTAACAATCCTGATTGTCTCTGGGCTTTCCCTGATTTCTCCACTTTTGTACCGTGATCTGATAGATGTTGCTCTGCCTGAAAAAAATTTCCGGCGGTTGAATATTCTGGCCTTGGGAATGGTTGGAATCCCGATTTTGAATGGGGTTATTGGAGCCTGGCAGCGTCAGTTAAACGCCTCTGTAGGAGAAGGTGTTATTTATGATTTAAGAAGAGAACTTTACAGCCATTTTCAGAGAATGTCACTCCGCTTTTTCACGCAAACCAGGACAGGGGAAATCATGTCACGTTTGAATAATGATGTGATTGGGGCCCAGCGGGCAGTTTCCAACACCCTGGTGACAATCGTTTCAAATCTGATTTCTTTAATTGCCACTTTGAGTATTATGTTTGCCCTCGAATGGCGCTTGACATTAATTGGATTGGCGATACTTCCTCTTTTTCTTCTACCGGCCCGGCGGGTTGGAAGACTGCTTCGAAGATTACGGAGAAAATCGTTGGAATACAATGCTGAGATGAATGCGGTCATGAACGAGACTCTTAACATCAGTGGGTCTCTTTTAGTAAAATTATTCGGGCGGGAACAAAGTGAGAGGAAGCGATTTCGAAATCATGCCCGTGAAGTCCGGGATATCGGTGTCCAGTCTGCTGTAGTTGGACACTGGTTTTTCATGCTGTTGGGTGTAGTGAGCGCAGTTGGATCCGCTGTTGTCTTCTGGGTTGGCGGTCATCTTGTTCTGCGAGGTGAATTTACGATTGGTACTATAGTCGCTTTCGGGGCTTACGTTACCCAGCTTTATGGTCCGCTGATGGCTTTGACAAATGCCCAGGTCCAGTTTGTCGAAAGTATGGTTAGCTTTGAGCGAGTTTTTGAGGTTTTGGACAAACCTCTTGAGATAAAAGAAAAACCTCAACCTGTGATATTGGACAATGTTAAAGGGCAAATTGAATTTGAGAATGTCAGCTTCTCTTACCAGGATCCAACGGAAGAACAAACTGGATTGGAAGAAATAGCCCGGCTTTCCTGGAGAGCAAATACTGATGCTCTGGTTAAAAGAGGAAAGGATAGTGAAGAAAAAAACGAAAGTAATGTTTCTGTCCAGGCCCCCTGGTCTTTAGAGGAAATCAGTTTTACGATTGAGCCGGGGGAATTAGTAGCTTTAGTAGGACCCAGTGGAGCAGGCAAAACTACAGTGACATACCTGGTTCCGCGATTATATGATCCCTCCAGTGGAAGAATTAAGCTTGACGGACATGATATTCGGGATCTCAGTCTAGAAAGTCTATCGGGATCAATTGGGATGGTGACCCAGGAGACTTTTTTATTTTATGACACAATTTTAGCAAATCTAAGATATGCCAGGCCCGGGGCTTCGTTCTCTGAGGTTGAAGAAGCAGCCAAAACAGCAAATATTGATGAGTTCATCCGCGGTCTTCCTGACGGGTATGAGACTGTCGTCGGGGAACGTGGATATCGATTGAGTGGGGGCGAGAGACAGCGAATTGCGATTGCCCGGGTAGTACTTCATGACCCGAAGGTCTTAATCCTTGATGAGGCAACTTCGAATTTGGATTCTCTATCCGAGCAGCTGATTCAAAATGCTTTGGCTTCCATAATGCAAACACGCAGCAGCCTGGTGATTGCTCACCGACTTTCAACCATTCTTGCTGCCGATAAAATACTGGTTCTCGAGCAAGGCAGATTAGTCCAAACCGGGAGCCATGCTGAACTTCTGGCGCAGGGCGGCCTTTATAGAAATTTGTATGAGACGCAGTTCCAGGTGAAAGCAAATCCGGAATAATTTCCTGTTAATTGATTAGTGGAAACAGCAGAGATGAAAAACAAAAATATCTTGGGTGAGAAGTTGAATTTTGACCGGGAAATGACCCTGGTTTCGATTATCAGTACGCTGCTGATCCTTATTTCCTACTACTGGAAAATAATTCCCAGCAGACATTGGGAACAATTGATATTATTTTTTGTTGTACCAATACTTATCATTGTTTTTGTATTTAAGGATCATCCATCTGAATACGGTTTCCAGCTAGGAAATATCAAACTTGGGATTATCCTTACCAGCAGCGGAATAATAATGATGGCTCCCATACTCTGGTTGATAGCCAGGGTGAGCCCAGAGATGCGGTCCTATTATCAAGTATCTCACCAGGATTTACTTTTACCTGCTGGAGTTGAAATGTTTGGTTGGGAGTTTTTATTTCGGGGCTGGATTTTGTTTTCTTATGGGAAAAAAATAGGCCCTGATGCAATCTGGCTCCAGGCTGTACCGTTTGCAATTGCTCATTTGACAAAACCAGAAATTGAAACACTGTCTACTATCTTTGGTGGGTTTGCGTTTGGCTGGATTGCCTGGAAAACAAAATCCTTTTTATACCCTTTTCTTATTCATTGGTTTATTTCGATCTGGATCATATTGGTCGTTTGATAGTTAATTTTGATTTGTAAGACGACATGTTTTAGAAGGAGAAAACAACATCGCTGAATTGATCGTTGGTCCGGCTGGTTCTGGAAAAACTGAATACGTGCTTCGCCGAGCTGTAAAGAAATCGACCTCATTAGGCAAACAGGTCAGGATTGTCATTCCGTCTCAGCTTCAAAAAATATCTGCAAAAGAAAGGCTGGCTCGTTTAGGGGGATCACTGGGTGTACGATTATCAACATTTAATGAGCTGGCAGAAGAAATACTAGAACAAAATAACATTCCAATCATATTCATCCCGGAGCGGATTCAGAATCGAATTCTCCAACGAGAAATAAGTAAACTCGAATTGAGTTTTTACCAGGAGATCAAAGAGCTCCCAGGGTTCATTCAAGTTGCGGCTGACGTCATTCGCGAATTGAAAGCTGGTGGGATTTCTGCTGATTCGTTTCTGTCAGCGGTAAAGATGATTGAAAATCCTGAACGCTTATCTGAGTTAGGTGAAATTTTTGAAAAGTATCAATCCCGGCTGTCTGGACTGGGGTGGGAAGATTCTGCAGGGTCAATTCTCCTGGCTGCTTCCGTGCTTGGAGAACAACCCTCTGCAAAGTTGGACTGGGAGTTTTTGGTTATTGATGGTTTTGACAATTTTACTCCCCCCCAGATAAAATTGATCAGCGTACTTGCTGAAAAAATCCCAGGTTTTGTGGTTACCCTAACCGGGCTGATCCAATCCGGCGCTCAAATGGCATTCTATAGAAGGTTTGATCGGACACGAAAAGCGCTGTTATCCGCTGCGGATTTTACGATAGTTCCTCTTGAAAAATCCCAGATCAGCTCTAAAAGTAATCAGCTCTCTGCAAAAATTAGGAGCACTTTATTTAATCTTGATTCTAAACAGGTTCAGCTTCCTGAAGATAGTCTAGTTATGACTGCTGCAGCAAATCGGTCCGGGGAGGTACGCCGAGCCCTGCGCTGGATAAAAAGGGGAGTTGTGGAGGGCCAATTTGACCTGGGGCGAACTGCTGTTGTGGCGAGAAACATCCAACCATATCGAGAATTAATTCTCTCGACTGCGGAGGAGTTTGGTATACCGCTCCGGTTTGTTGGAGGACAGCCACTGGCTGGTAACCCTGCTGTTGCTGTGTTGGAACAGGGCCTGGAACTCGTCGGTGACCAGGATAATGATTTTCATTGGCGGGGAACGATTGCGATCTTAAAAACCCCCTACTTTGATTGGACTTCCGCTGTGTCAGTAGAACATCAAAATCAGACAATCTGTCTGGAGAGTAAGTATATTCCTCAGTTTGCAACAGCGGCAAGATGGGGATCCGTTATTGCTGGAAACTCGCAGTGGGAAGAGGTATTTAACAAGCTCTCAAAAATAGAAAAGGATGCTGCTTTAAACCAGTTAGGCTCAAATGGACTTTCTGACAATCTGCCGGTAGCTGAAGATGCACAGCTTCTTAGAAAACTTTTTATAGGGATGCGCGATTTATTGATTCCACCCCGGGAGAGAATGGAGACAGCAGAACATTGTCAGCGGGTTTTGGATACTTTTATTGGTCGTGAAGATCAAGAATTAGGACAATCGCTGAATATGTTGTCTGTGTTGAAATCTGCCCCGGAAGAGACCAAGGAGCGGGATTTGGCTGCTGTTGAGGAGCTGATTAAACAGCTGAGAGCGATGGCTGCAGCGGATGAAGCTGTTCAAAGAGATCCGATCAGTTTTGATACATTTAAGAATGAGCTGAAACAAACTATCCTCAACGCGAATTATTCTCCACAGCGGAATCAGGGCGAAAGTGTCCTTGTGCTTGACGCTGCTGAATCCCGGGGCCTCCATTTTGAAGGGCTTGCTGTCCTGGGATTGGCTGAAGGGGAGTTTCCAGCAGTAGTTTCAGAGGATCCATTTCTGCGAGATGCGGATCGAGAGCTGCTAAATACCAGAGCGAATCTTCCCCTGCTGCCGTCGACGGAAAGCGGTGATGCTGAATATTTTCATGAGCTGTTAATGAGTGGATCTCAGGGCTTGCTGCTCACAAGACCCCGCTTGACTGAAAATGGAACAACCTGGCAGCCTTCACCTTTTTGGGAGGAAATTCTCCGAATTGCTGATACTGTTCCTGAGGTGGAAAACAGTAGAAATTATTTTGATCTTGGAAGTGTGGCTTCCTGGAATGAATTTCTAGAAATGAGATCTGAACTACCCTCAGGAAATTTTGATTTTGACAACCTGATTAGTCAGAAGGAAAAGGAGTGGTCCAGAATAAATCACGGCATGGATCTGATCAGGAGCCGAATAAATAGTTCAGAAGAAAATCCGTCTCAATATGATGGCTGGTTGACTGCCTCGGCTGAGTATCTTGGAAAGCGTTATGGCGCTGGATCGTCCTGGAGCGCAAGTCGCCTGGAGTCATACCGCACCTGCCCCTTTTTATTTTTTATAGGGCAAGAATTGAGGTTGGAAAAAGTGGAACCACCTCGGGAGGGGTTGGATGCAAGACAGCTGGGAAATCTATACCATAAAATTTTTGAGGAAGTTTACACTGTTTCAGCACCAGATACCACTTTGGAAAATTGTATAAAAAACTTAGAAGAAGTGGCAGAAAAGGTTTTCCGAACTGCTCCGGAAAAAGAAGGATTTCGTGAATTACCATCCTGGGAACAGACCAAGGAAGAAATAATCAATAATGTTAGAAACGGGCTGATCATACTGGAGAATATCAATCCAGATTTCCAATTTTATCAAGCTGAAAAACGATTTGGGATTTCCGGTGATTCAACACCAGCATTGATTATTAGGGGGGATGGTAATGATTACTTCAAGCTTCGGGGATTAATTGATCGGATCGATGTCAACAGTTCACAAGAAATTCGAATCGTTGATTATAAAACGAGTTCTTCAGCAGGTTTCAGTAGACGAGCGCTTTCAAACGGCGAAAAAATTCAGCTTCCCCTTTACGCTTTGGCGGCTAGAGAAAATCTGGAACTAGGAGAGGTCGCCGAGGGTTTTTATTTTCATGTTCAGTCAGGGGAAACAAGCGGTTTGAAGCTGTCCGATTTTAAGTATAAAGAGTTTTCAGGTCCGGAAGGGGCAATTGATCTTGCGGTGAAATATGCCTGGGATTCTGTCTCGGGGGCACGAGCTGGATACTTTTTACCCGAAGTGCCTCTTGGAGGATGCCCGGATTACTGTCCGGCGGCAGCCTTTTGCTGGCATTTTGCACCAAGGCAGTGGTGAGATAAATGGAGAATAAAAGATATCCGGTAGTTGAATATCTAGAGCCAAGCCCTGAGCAGCTGGGGCCAATTCTGGCCAGGGAAAAAGATATTGTTGTGGATGCTGGTGCCGGGAGTGGTAAAACAAGAACCCTGACAGCCAGGTACATATCTTTATTGGAGGATGGATATCAACTTCGTTCAATTGCGGCGGTAACTTTCACCAAAAAAGCTGCAAGGGAAATGCGGAACCGGATCAGGAGAATAATCAGCCAGGTTGTAAACTCTTCTGATTTGATTCAAGAAGATAAAGACAGGTGGCAGAGTATATATTCTGTGCTGGACTCAGCAAGAATTGGAACGATTCACAGCCTGGCAGCAGAGATCATTCGTAATCATCCCGCTGAGATTGGGGTGGATCCCCGTTTTGAATTAATTGATGAAACTGATGCTGTAATCATGCAGGTGGATGCAGTTCAGGCTGGGTTAAACTGGGCGGCGAGATCGCAAAATGCTTCCTCATTCTTGGTTGAAATTGGTGAGTGGAGGCTCCGGCAGTACTTAAAATCTATGCTGGGTTTCCGCTTGGAAATCAGATCTTACCTGGGACAATCTCCAGCAGAGGTTTGGAAGAATTGGCACGCATTTTTGGTCAAACCAATATGCGACTATGTCAATAATCCGGAAGTACAAATAAGTTTCAATGAGTTAAGGCAGCTTCGGGAAAGCAAAATTTTCAGTGAGGCGGCAGATAAGGGTGACGCGTTTGTGCCGCACCTCGAAATAATTATGGAACAGTGGGAAGTTCTTCAATCAGCTTTTAAAGAAAAAGAATGGGGAGACGCTTTTGGAGCAATAAACATACTGAATGAGAATCTGAAGCAAAAAGGAAGGAAATCTAACTGGGGCAAACGAGATCCAAAAGAAATAGTATCTGAACTGCAAAAAATATCAGACACTATTTTAGGAGAGTTAAGAGCCTGTTGCACAATGTATCAATAAAACCC
>CAZTWV010000072.1:0-12191 GCA_964618295.1 uncultured Anaerolineales bacterium
TCTCTCGGGTATTGATTTGTTCTAGATAACAACTAACTTATTTATACAAGGAGAACCCCATGACCGACCTTCGAGAAAGATTGGTAATTCCCCCCGGCCGGTTGGAGGCGATCAACCGGGTACTGCTTAATCCTGACCAGCAGGTGATTAACGATTTTCTGGTCGTGGTAGAAAAATACGGCACACCCGAGGAAATCAACACCAGGGCTCGCGAATCCCGCAAGCTGGAAAATCTCTTGGAAAAAGTGAAGGAATCCAATCCGGATCACCTGAAGGACCTGGAATGGCTGCAGGAAAAACAGGATCAGGGTGCATTTATCAGCATCCCGGAATACCGCAGAAAAATTCTGGGGGACCAGGTTGAAAAAGTCTCGTTTTCTGAACAATATGCTGTCACCCTGGAAATCAGCGCCTGCCAGTACTTTCCCTGGCTGCGGATGATCGCCGAAAAAGCCATTGCTGAAAAAATGCTAATGCCCGGACGCTTCATCCGGGTCCGCCGGATGAAAGAACAGGAACAGGACGGGGACCTTCCGGCATTTGCTGCCGCGATGCAAATCCTTGGTTCATCTTATGTTGAAACTCTCGATACGAAAGGAACCGATGGATCCAATATCCACCTGGGAGGACCGGAAACAATCACCGGCTATTTCGGCGGGGTCGGACAGCCCAACCGGCATGCTCTAAGATGGCTGGATGAGTATCTTTACTACTATACAGAATACGGCATCACCCAGGTCCTGAATATCAATCCAGGCACAGTGCTGCTGGGATACCTGCTCCATAAAATCGGCGTGGATAATGAATTTAAAATCTCGGTGTATATGGGAAACGACAACCCGTATGCCGCTTTCTGGACCCTGATTGGAGCGAAACTTTTCGCGCGAGAGGACGGAACCACCCCTCTGATTGGGTTTAACTGGAGCAACTCGGTCAATAATCAAACCATGGAGATTACCGCTCAGTTCCGGCACAGCCTCGATTTCGAGGATATTGTCCGCTTCGAACACCACATTACCGAAACCTACAAGAGTATTGTAGTTCAGCCTTATAATCGGCGGGAAGAATTGGTGGAAATTGCGGATCATGTCGCCAATATTTCCGCCAAGCATGAGGGAGGAGATCCAGAAATTGATCAAACCCGGGAACACCCCTCCGACATTCTGGACTATTTCCGGGAAAAAGAGGAGATTATTTCTGCCGGTGATTGGGACCATCTCACCAAAAATTTTGAAGATAAATTCCGAGCATTGAATAAAACTGCCGCAGCGTTAACCAAAAACGGTTTATCAGTCACAGCCGCTCCCAAACTTCACGCCTGAATCCACCCCCGGTTTTAATCCTGCTTAAAACCGGGGGGTAGTTTTTCAATCCTATCAAACTTAATAAACCACTCCAAACCTCATGTGATTTTTGACACATGAGCCTGATATTTAATATTTAAACAGGTGTATAATACGCAGGAAAAGGAAATTTTTCTAGATGCCTAGCCCCAACAATTTTTTTAGGCTCCCATTATGAAGGAAAAGCGCAGCGTTCATGAAGCATTTACCGAAATGGCTCCCCGCTATGAAGAAGTGGTAGACGGTGAACTTCAAACTTTCTGGGGTTGGAGTTACCATAATTTCCTGAATCAACTATTGCTTCACACTCCCATCCAAGACGGCTGGAGCATTCTGGATGTGGCCACTGGAACTTCGGTCATTCCCCGCAAGATTATCAACACAGACCACAAGAATATCCGGATTGTGGGATTGGATATCAATGAGACCATGCTGAGAGCCGGCAGGGCGGAGATCCATCCCCGCCATCTGAACCAGGAAATCAGCCTGACCTGCGGTGATGCCATGCTCCTGCCCTATGCGGACAACAGTTTTAATCTTCTGGTCTCTGGGTTGGCCTCCCACCATATGGATATTCCAATCATGCTCCAGGAAATGAGGCGGGTGCTAAAACCCGGCGGCCAGCTCTCGATCATTGATGTCGGCACATCCCCCTTCTGGGAACTACCCATCATCCGGGGCTTGGCCCGGATCTTTGCATTCACTTACTTCTTAGTTAAAGAGAATCTAACCAGGGCCTGGGCAGAAGCCGATTCTGCCGTCAATTTACGAACACCTGAAGGCTGGGATAGGGATCTTAAATCAGCTGGTTTTGAGCAGGTTGAGATCAACAAGTTATCATCAAAGTATCGTTGGGCTCCTGAACCATTATCCATATGCTCTATTAAATCATGGGAGGAAAGATGACAGCACTGAGCACACTGATCCAGCAGGGAAAACAGGATGAAATCTGGATGAAGTACTGCGGATTTCTTGATCTATCGATCGAGGAATTCATGGAAATCCAGGAACGATTGCTGATGGAACAAATTGAACTGCTGGGCAATTCAATGATGGGCCGGATGCTGATGGGAGATGTAATTCCCGGCAGCATTGAGGAATTCCGGGAAGTAGTCCCCCTGACTACCTACAAAGATTACCTGGGTTATCTAGACGTAAAACGAGAGGATGTCCTGCCCAGAAAACCATACACCTGGTGCCACACCAGCGGTCGGTCGGGTGAATTCCAGTTTAAATGGGTTCCCTATACCAAAAAAATGTATGATCGTCTGGCAGAAGTTGTAATCAGTGCTATGATTTTAGCCTCCTGCAATAAAAAGGGGGAGATTCACCTCGAAAACAAGGATACAGTTTTGCTTACTACCGCACCTCCGCCTTATTTTTCTGCGGTTTTAACCCGCTCAACAGACGAACATGCAGATGTCCACTTCCTGCCGCCCCTTGATGAAGGTGAGAAAATGAGCTATGGGGACCGGGTCAAAGCCGGTTTCAAGGAAGCCATGGTCAAGGGACTGGACTACTTCTACGGCATCTCTTCGGTTTTGGTCCGGATCGGGGAGCAGTTTGAGCAGGGCTCCGGATCGACAAAAATCAGCCTGGACATGCTCCACCCCAGTTTAATCTGGCGGATGGGGAAAGGATTTCTCAAAGCGAAATTGAACGGAAGGAACCTTCTTCCGAAGGATATTTGGAGTATTAAAGGCATTATGACCGGCGGAGCGGATACAGCTGTTTATTCTAATCTGATCATTAAATACTGGGGGCGGAAACCGCTTGAGGGTTATGCCTGCACAGAAGGCGGTTTACTGGCTGTTCAGGCCTGGAATTATCAAGATATGACTTTTTATCCCGAAAATGTCTTCCTGGAATTTATCCCCCAGGAAGAACGCCTAAAAGCTGAGGAAAACCCGGAATATCAACCCAAAACCGTGCTCTATAACGAACTTGAAGAGGGTGTTTACGAGCTGGTCTTCACAAATTTCCATGGTGGAATATTCACCCGCTATCGAGTCGGTGATATGTTCGAGGTCGTCGCGAAAGAAGATTCGGAGCTGGGAGTTGAACTTCCCCAGGTCCGTTTTTACGCCCGGGGAGATGACGTTATCAATCTCGGAAACTTCGCCTTTCTAACTGAAAAGGATATCTGGCTGGCCGTTGAGGAAGCCACTGTAGATTACCATGAATGGATTGCCAGGAAAGAAATTCTGGATGGGAAAGCCTACCTGCACCTCTTTGTTGAGGTAGATCCCAAGAACAAACTGGATGAGGTTGAGTTCAAAAAACGGGTCAAAACCGGTTTAAAAACAATTAATAAAGATTATAAGGACCTGGAGGACATGCTGGATTATGACGCTCTGAAGCTGACTCTGCTGAACCCGGGAGCATTTAAATCCTACATGGATTATCAGCAAAGCCAGGGAGCAGACCTGGCCCATACCAAACCTCCCCACATGAATCCCACCAAAGATCAGCTTGGCGTATTGATAAAAGAAAAGAAGATCAAAGGTTAAGCAAAGGACAGCATGGTCTGGACCTGGAATATTAACACCATCGTACCTTTCATCACCTTCTTCCTATACGGTGGGTTGTTTGCTGTAGTGGCTTTGGCCAGACCTCAAACTCAGTCCCGGCGCAGATTTCGCTGGTATATGTTCTCCATGGCGCTCTGGTCCTTGAGCGCCTTTTTCCTGTTGCTTGATACAGACCATTCCCTTTTCTGGTTGAAATTCTTGGCTTCCAGCGCGATCACCACCATGATCTCTTTATTTTATTTTGTTCAGACTTTTATTGAGCTCCGCCCCCGCTGGATGACCGGCGTGGCATACTACGGGGCTGCAGCCATCTTGGTCAGTATGCTGACCAACCTGGTGGTCCAAACCGCGACCGTTGAGGTAAGCACAGTAATCTACGATTTCGGCCCATTGATGGCTTTCATCGCTGGACCATCCTATGTCTTAATCCTGTTCAGCCTCTATGTCCTGATTCGGAGCTACACTAATAGTGACGATGTCATCCAGCGCAACCGCCTGCTGTACCTGATGATCGGGATTGGATTGACCATTGTTACCTCGGTGGTTAACTTTACTGAGCTTGGAAAATACCCTCTGGACATCGCTGCAAACGGTATATCTGCCCTGTTGATCGGCTACGCGATTCTCCGCTATCAGCTGCTGGATATCCGGGTCGTGGTCCGGCAGGGGTTGTTTTACTCCATCCCAACGGTCATCATCGGGGCAGCATATTTCCTGATCATCACCCTTTCCCTCCGGCTCTTCAACCTGTATTCCGGCTTAGAAATCTTCCTGCTCTCCCTCGTGGTAGCTGTGATTTCCGCCCTGGTCGCAGAACCGCTCCGGGAGCGGGCTCAATCGACTATTGATCGGATGTTCTTTCGGGAAAAATATGATTCCCGGTTGATGCTGCAAAACCTGAGCAACCGGGTGGCTACCGTCTTGAACCTGTATAAAATCACCCATATCATTCTGGAAGAAGTCACCTCTACCCTGCATATTCCCCGGGCAGCTTTTTTCCTGAAAGACGAAGAAAGCGGGCGCTTCCAATTAATTAATCACGTCGGACTTGAACAGCTCGGCATAGTTGAATTCCGCCGCGGTCATCCGGCTGTGCTCTGGCTGGCCAACCATGAAGGCTCTTTGACCAATCACGACATTGAAGTACTCCCACAATTTCAGTCCCTCTGGAAAAGCGAGCGTGATGATCTGGAAAAGATCCAGGCTGAACTCTTTATCCCGGTAAAGGTTCAATCCGAACTGGTCGGGATCTTTACTGTGGGTACAAAACGATCCGAACAGGCCTATGACGAAGACGACCGTTTAACGCTAACCACACTCGCGAATCAAACTGCTGTAGCAATTGAAAACGCCCGGCTGTATACAGCAGAGCAAAATAGGCGCAAGGAAATGGACACATTGTACAGTATGGCCCGGGAGTTGGTTGCCACGGATGATCTTGATACTGTACTGCGAAGTGTTGCTGCCCACGCTGTGGAAAGCATCCATGTCACTTACACCCGGATTTTGACCAAAGAAGAAAATGGAAGTTTTCTTTGCCGGGCAGTCCATCCTGCCCACAACCTAACCCATGAACTTGGTTTGGGACAGACTGAAGTGTTGGTAGCAGAACATTACTACAACTGGATTTTGCAGCGGGGTCAAACCGTGATCCTGCACCAGGATGATCCTGATCTGAAAGCAGAAGAGCGAGAAGCAATCTTCTTTAACAATGCGAAAACTCTCTGTCTCTGCCCGATGGTCGGGGTGGATGAGTACATTGGTTTGCTGATTTTCGGTGAAGTGAGAAGCCAGGAGCGGGAATCATTTACACCCAGTAAGCTGCGGTTGATTAATGTAATCGCCGACCATGCAACAAACGCGATTCAACGCGCATTACTCCATCAGCAGCTGGAGGAAAACTTCCTGCAAACGATTGTCTCCCTGGCAAATGCGATGGATGCCCGGGACAGCTACACGGGTGACCACAGCCAGCGCATGGCAGACCTGACAACAGAAATATCTTCCGCTCTAAATCTGACAGACAAACAAATTGAAGCCATACATTGGGCTTCCATTTTGCATGACATCGGTAAAATCGGTGTCCCGGATGAAATCTTGAATAAACCAGGACCCTTGACAGAAAACGAATGGGTGGTGATGCGTCAGCATCCTGTAATCGGCTCCCAGATTGTTGCTCCGATCAAGATGCTGGCCCCGGTCTCACCGATCATCCACGCTCATCATGAACGGTATGACGGCGGTGGTTATCCTTTTGGTTTAATAGGTGAGGAAATCCCAATTGAATCCCGGATCCTTTCAGTGGTGGATGCTTACATCGCAATTCGTGACAAGCGGATCTACAGTAAAAGCCACACCCACGAAGAAGCGATTGCTGAGCTGCGCCGCAACAGCGGAACCCAGTTTGATCCCCATGTCGTGGATGTTTTCTGCCGGGTTTTCTCTGAGCCGTTTGATCTGTAATCCAGAATCCTCAACCCATTTAACCAGTCATCTACCCCTTCTGGAGGAAGCCAAATTCTATGAATCCCCCTTCTCCCCTCAACATCTTCTTTAACCCCAAAGGTGTAGCAATCATTGGAGTATCCCAGGATCCAACGAAACTGGGATACGGTTTAGCAAATAATCTGCGCACCAGCGGCTACCGGGGTGAAATACACTTCGTTAATCACAAGGGAGGAACTTTACTGGGGGAAACCCTTTACCGCGGCATTCTGGACGTTCCAGACCCGGTGGACACTGCAGTTGTGCTGATCCCAGCCTCTTATGTCCCGGACCTGATGGATGAAATCGGCCAGCGTGGAATCCGCTCGGTTGTGATTGGGTCCGGCGGTTTCCGGGAAATCGGTGAGGCCGGTGAAGTCCTTGAAAAACAGACTTTGGAAGCGGCAGAAAAATGGGGGATCCGGATTATCGGGCCAAACTGTGTTGGAATTATTGACACCCACATTCCGATCAATGCAACTTTTCTACCTCCCCCGGGACCTGATGCCGGTGATGTCGCCTTTCTCTCCCAATCAGGCGCGATCTGCGCTGCCGCAATCGATTGGTCCCGCGGGCACGGATACGGAATCTCCCGCCTGGTAAGCCTGGGAAACCAGGTTGATATCAGTGAAACCGATCTTTTAGTCCCGACAGCAAGCGATGAACACACCCGGGTGATTGCCCTCTATCTGGAAGGAATTAAGGCCGGGAGGACTTTTATCTCGGAGGCCCGAAAAGTAATCGAAGAGACACCACTGATTGCACTGAAAGTTGGAAAATTTGAGTCTGGTCAAAAAGCAGCCGCATCTCACACAGGAGCTCTGGCAGGTCGGGACAGCGCTTATCAGGCTGCTTTCAGGCGGGCCGGAGTGCTTCGGGCCCGAACCACAGAAGAGATGTTTGATCAGGCCCGGGCTCTAGCCTGGTGTCCGCTGCCATCCGGAAATCAGGTCGCGATATTAACCAACGCCGGCGGCCCGGGGGTTACGGCAGCAGATTCCCTGGAAGAACGGGGAATGGGTCTTACGCCTCTACTTCCAGCTACGAAAGAAAAGCTCGGAGAGATCCTCCCATCCGCGTCCAGTCTGCAGAATCCTGTTGATCTGCTGGCATCTTCCACTCCGGAGCAGTTTGCGGGCTGCCTGGAAATTCTCCTGGAGGATCCGGGCGTGGACAGTGTGATGGTGATCTATCCCACTCCTCCAATGTATACCGCCGGCGCTGTAGCCAAAGCTCTGATCCCGGTTATCCAGCAGGCAGAAAAACCTGTTGTAGTGTCCGTGATGGGAGACCGTCTGATCCAGGAAGCTATCGAACACCTGCGGGCTTCCCGCATCCCCGAATACCGGTTCCCCGAGCGGGCCGCGGCTGCCCTGCATGCCCTCGTTGAACGGCGGGAGCTGTTGGAATTTAGCAAAGCTGAAGAACTCAAAGCGCAGAATATCAACCCCGACCAGGTTAAAAAAATTCTCTCCACTGCAGAGCCGAACCGCCCCCTGGATGCTCTTCAATCCCAGCAGATTCTGGAAGCTTACGGAATCTCCACCGGAGACATGGGGTTAGCAAAAAACTCCAATCAGGCCTGGGAACTGGCTGTGAAATTTGGGAAACCCGTGGCATTGAAAATTGCCTCCAGCCAAATCAGCCATAAGACCGATATTGGGGGTGTGGTATTAAATCTGGAAGGTGAGGACGCAATTCGATCCAGCTTTGAAAAAATTACCCGGCGGGCCAGGAAAACCAATCCGGAAGCAGAGATTGAAGGTGTTTTTGTGCAGGAAATGCATCTTGCAGGCCAGGAAGTCATCGTTGGCTCAATTCAGGACCCGCAATTCGGGGCAATGTTAATGTTTGGGAGCGGTGGAACTGATGTGGAAGGCCTGCAGGATACTGCCTTCTGCCTTGCTCCAGCAACAGAACTAGAAATCGAAGCTCTCCTGCAGGAAACCTGGGCCGGGCAGAAACTCGCCGGGTACAGAAACCTCCCCCCGGCAGATCAAGCAGCGGTCAAAGAAACCATTATTCGCCTGGGGCAGCTGGCAGCTGATTTCCCCGAACTGGGAGAAATAGAAATCAATCCGCTGCTGGTGTTTGAGAAGGGAGAGGGCGCAGCTGCAGTAGATGCCCGTATCAGCCGAGCAGTAACCCCGGAAAAATAACCAGTCGGATACCAATCAATAAGAATTTTTTGGATCAGCTGGGATCAGAATCTGTTGGATCCTGATAGTCCGCCGCCTGGTGGTTTTCCCGGATATAGCTGCGGAGGTACTGTCCAGTGTAGGATTTTTTATTCGAGCAAATCTCCTCTGGTTTCCCGACTGCGATCACCTCTCCTCCGGCCTCTCCCCCTTCCGGTCCCAGGTCAATGATATGGTCAGCCACCTTAACTATATCCAGATTGTGCTCAATAATCAGCACCGTGTTCCCTTCCGCCACCAGGCGCTGCAGGACCTCAATTAACTTATGGACATCCGCAGCATGCAGCCCGACAGAGGGCTCGTCTAAAACGTAAAGGGTAGAGCCTGTGGAGCGTTTGGCAAGCTCCCGGGATAATTTAATCCGCTGGGCTTCACCCCCGGACAGAGTAGGAGAAGGCTGACCAATTCGGATATACCCTAATCCGACATCCTTCAGAGTTTGCAGCCGGCTCATCATCGGGGGAAATGCCTCAAAGACTTCCATGGCGGTATCAATGGTCATATTCAAGACATCCGCGATATTGTACTGATCCCGGAACCGGACCTGAAGAGTTTCCCGGTTGTAACGGGCCCCGTGACAGACATCACAGGGTACATAGACATCGGGGAGAAACTGCATCTCAATTTCCAGCTGGCCATGACCCCGGCAGGCTTCACACCGGCCGCCTTTGACATTAAAAGAGAAGCGGCCTTTTTCGTATCCCCGGATTTTACTTTCCGGGAGCTCAGCAAACAGATCCCTTATATAATCAAACAATTTTGTATATGTCCCCGGGTTAGATCTCGGCGTTCGGCCGATGGGAGATTGGTCAATATTGACTATTTTGTCAATATGATCAATCCCTTCAATTCGATCATAAGCACCCGGTTTAGTCTTGGAGCGGTTGATCTCCCGGGCCAGCGCTTTGTAAAGGATCTCCACCACCAGGGTTGATTTCCCGGATCCTGAAACTCCCGTGACACAAACCAGTTTACCGAGGGGAAATTCGACATCAATCGATTTCAGGTTGTGCTCCTGGGCTCCTTTGACTACGATGGATTTTCCATTCCCTTCCCGACGCTGTTCAGGAACCGGAACCTGTAAACGGCCGGATAGATAAGCCCCGGTCAGGGATTCCGGGGTGGAAAGAATATCCTCCACCGGACCGGCAGCCACCACTTCTCCGCCGTTTTCACCCGCACCCGGTCCCAGATCCAGGATCCAATCCGCAGTGCGGATGGTTTCCTCATCGTGTTCGACCACCATCACTGTATTGCCGAGGTCCCGAAGTCCCTCCAGGGTCCGCAGCAAACGGCCGTTGTCGCGGGGGTGGAGCCCGATCGAAGGTTCATCCAGCACATAGAGCACCCCCATCAGGCGCGACCCTATCTGGGTTGCCAGCCGGATGCGCTGGGCTTCCCCGCCAGAAAGTGTGCCCGCGGAGCGGTTCAAGGTTAAATAATCCAAACCGACATCTGCCAGGAATCCGAGCCGCTCCAGAAGCTCGCGGATCACTCGGTCAGCAATCATCTGCTGTCTTTGATTCAGGGGGGAATCCTCTCCTGCCAATTTTCTGACCCAATCCAGCATCTGGTTGATAGGCCAGGTAGAGAGGGTCATAATATTTCGGTCATCAATTGTCACCGCCAGCGCTTCGGGGCGGAGCCGGCTGCCGCCGCAGTCCGGGCAGGGATTATCATTCATATACCCCATTATCCGGTTGCGCATGTATTCCGATTGTGTTTCCCGGAAACGGCGTTCGAGATTATTCACCACGCCTTCAAAGGGCCGGTTAAATTCATACTCCCGCCCATCTTTATTAGTGACACTCATACTAATCGACTGATCTCCGGTTCCATACAGGATTAAATCCTGCTGATCTGGATCCAGGGAATCAAAAGACTGCTTCAGATCAATATTGAAATTACTGGCTGCGCTTTCTAAAGACTGCCAGTAATAACCACCCTGTTCCCTAGGACCGCCCCACTCTGAAGCATCGATCGCACCCTCAATCACAGATTTTCCCGGATCCGGAATCAGGAGCTTGACATCCACTTCCAGCTTGGTCCCAATTCCTTCACAAGTTGGGCAGGCGCCGTGTGGGGTGTTAAAAGAGAATGTCCGCGGTTCAATTTCCGGCAGACTGATATGGCACACCGGGCAGGTTAAATGCTCTGAGAATGAAGTTGTTTTCGGATCCTCTGGATCTGTCTCGTCATAAATGAGTAAATAGCCATCCCCAAATTTCAGAGCTGTTTCCACGGAATCCGTCAGCCGGGAGCGGAAATTTTTCTGATCTTCTTCAGACTCCCAGTCCCGGATAATCAAACGGTCAACAACAGCTTCAATCGTATGCTGCTGATAACGCTCCAGTTCAATGGGTTCCTCCAGACGGCGAATTTCACCATTAATTCTGGCTCTGACAAATCCAGCTCCCTGGATCTCCTCCAGGATTCCCTGGTGTTCCCCCTTGCGGCCGCGGATCACCGGTGCCAGAATGTTAAAACGGGTTCCTGTCGGGTATTCTTCAATCCTTTCAACAATTTCCTGGGCTGATTGAGTGGTAACCTCCCGACCGCACTCCGGACAGTGCGGTATTCCGGCTCGAGCAAACAAGAGACGGAGATAATCATAAATTTCAGTCACCGTGCCGACCGTGGAGCGCGGGTTCTGGGATGTGCCGCGCTGGTCAATAGAAACCGCAGGAGAAAGCCCTTCAATGGTCTCTACATCCGGTTTATCCATCTGTCCCAGAAACTGACGGGCGTAGGAAGAAAGCGATTCAACATACCTGCGCTGACCTTCAGCAAAAATCGTGTCAAAAGCGAGGGAGGATTTTCCTGATCCTGACAAACCGGTAATCACTACAAATTTGTCCCGGGGAATCTCCACCGTGATATTTTTCAAGTTATGAACTCTGGCACCAACTACCCTGATATTTTTTTCCATTACAGATCCACCGTATTTAGTTTAGTTCTCAGTCTAACATTGACTTTTCCTGCCTGTTTAAGCCAAGCAATTATACCAATTATAGATTTAGATCGGCTGAAGAGGAAAAAATTCAGTTTTCGAGCGGGAAATATACCCCGATAGGGGAGTGCGGGGTGGAAGCCGAATAGGTGAATTGTGAGTGGTGATCCGGAATTTGACCCTGAAATATCAAAAGCTCCCATCAGTAAGGACGTTGGGCTATTTAATTCTATTAGTCCCACGAAGGTGGGACTTGTTTGTCACCTGCCCGTGACTTTAGTCACCGGGCGGAAATGTCCTGCCAGTTCAGGCCAGACTCAGGAGATGTTAATCACCCCCGGGACTTCCTCCCCCCTGAGAAACAGCACCCTTGCAGGATAACGCCGGATAACTCCCGGAGCCTGCAGTTAATCTCCGGGAGCTGTCCGGCGGATAAACCACTGAAAACCGTCGGCCATTTCTCTCCGGGAACGGTCCTTGAGACTCTTTCGATCATTCTGACGACCAAGAAGCGTTATCCGCCAACCAGGATAACGCTTCCCGTCCTAGCTCGTTTCTCTATTTACCATTTACTTCCATGAGAAGGCCTAGTTTGTCAAGGGTCGACGTGGCGACCAACCTGAGATTTCTCTTTACCAACAACCTTTCACCATACTTCCATCCGCACTCATTTGTGGATCCATAC
>CAZTWV010000073.1:0-11642 GCA_964618295.1 uncultured Anaerolineales bacterium
ATAATCCAGCTTAAAGCAGGGTTGTCCCAGGCCGACTGTGATATCGCTCTGGTTATTTATCTCATATTCGGGTTTGAATTCAGACAACTTTTCAAGTTCATCCGCAGACAATAGACCCAGCTGTTTCAGGGTCTCAATTACAACCTGGTCCTTTACTCGTTTCCCTGGATCTCCATCTGAAATCTTAATTGCAATTCCCAGGGCGGGACTTCCCAAACCCATAGAGCCCTTTTGAATTCCGAGTGATTGGAAAGCCTCTGCGCCGCCTTTTGCGATAATCCGGCCATGAGTGACTTCCATCAATCTTGTATCCAATCGGCCCGGACCAGCAACCATATAGGGATGAGACCTCATAGCCGCGATGACTGTCTCCGCCGCATGTTTCCTTCCGGTGTTGCCTGAACTGGAATCCATTAAACGGGCCCAGCCCGCTGCCGCATTTTGGAGCGGTATGGCAAAGGTTGGCACAGAACAACCATCGGTTCCCAGCTGAATCTCATTCGTCTGCAGCATACAAAACTCAGAAAAGACTTCCAGAATATTTTTCTGGACAGGATGGTCCGGTTCAAAATATCTTTCAAGATCTGCTTTAAGAAGAATTGCCTGACCGAGCATCCCGGTATGTTTCCCGGAGCAGTTATGATGGTTCGGAGTAGGTTGAATCCCACGATCCCGGAGAGATCTGCGGGTTCCCTGATGAAAAGGAGGGTGAATCCCGCATTGAAGATCGGATTCTTGAACTCCAATTGAATTTTGCAATGACCGGATAACTTTTATGTGTCTGTCTGTGCCTGAATGGGAGGCACAGGTGACAGCTAATTGAAGTGGAGAGATATTGAATTTACTCAATCCACCCATCTCAACCAGCGGGAGAGTTTGAAATGGTTTGGCGGATGATCTGAGAAAGGTTACGGTTTCCGGATTTCCATGGGAAGCAAGCAGTTTTCCGTTATTGTCAACAACTGCAATTCCACCGTAAATTGTCGATTCGACCGTAGATCCTCTTGAAAAGTTATAGATTGGTTGATATTCGGATATCAGAGACATTCTTGATCCATTTTTTTGGTGGTTTTTCGTGAGTTTGCCTGCTCCGGTCTTTTGTATTCTCAGCTGGATTCAAGAACATCGTCCTGATAATAGTTGCGAATGTAATACTGGGAAAGTCCATGTTTAAGCCGCTGCAAACAGAATTCCCGATCTTTTTTGAAAAATGTATAATCATCAAGATACTTTTCTGCCAGACTGCCAACGTCCTCTGGAGATGCTTTTTTGGAGGCCATTTTATCCACTCTGCGGTGGAGTTTGCGGATTGATTTTTTCAATTCCTTGATATTGTCTGTATCAATTAAACCACCTCGACCGCTGATGATTTTGAAGTCCCTGAAGCGGGCCCGGAGCAGTTCATCCAGAGTATCTATCCAGGTTGGGATATGAGCTTTCCCGAGGAAAGGAGGACCTTTTACCATCGCAGTATCCCCGATGAACACAATTTTTTCTTCCGGGATAATCACCCAGCTGGATCCTGGTCTCGGTCCTGGGTGGTGTTCTATGATCACTTCTGGTTCTCCCCAGTGAAACTTAACTGCTTCAGTAAATGTAATATCCGGAACAACCCACTGTAAACCGGTGGTTTCTGGATATCGTTCCCAGACAGCGCCACTTTCTGGTAGCTGACCTCGGAATACAGCGGAGTAGTCTCTCAGGGTCTCGGCCGCATCACGATGGGTGAGAATTGGACAATCTAGACCATGAGCACCGATCGTTCGATCAGGATGATCATCCAGACAAACCACAAGTTTGTGAATTGTCCCCTGGCTCCGATTCAAAAGAGTTGATTTCCAGCGATGGGCGTCTTCTGGCCGAAGAGGGGTATCGATGAAGATCATACCCCGCGGAAGTAAGATGGCACCGATTGTCGGTCCCGGGTAGGTATCCTCATAAAAAATCCCATTATTGATTTCGTGCATTTATTCTCCTTCAGAATCTCAGAATTTGTGTCTGGAAAGCCCGAAAATCAGGCATCAGGATGTCCTAGCTTTCTGGAAGGACAGGCAGATTAAATGAAAATCTCGCTCCGCCATCCGGAAGGTTTTCGACCCATATTTTCCCCCCGTGTCCTTCAATTGCAAGCCGACAAAAAGCCAAACCAAGTCCTAAACCTTTGATGCGTTCATCTGGATGGATCCGGGTGAATTTATCAAAAATCCTGTCCTTATAATCCGGATCTACTCCTGGACCGGAATCTTTGACCCAAAAATGAATGGATTGATTTTCTTCTTGAGCGCCTATTTCTATTTCACTGTCTGCCGGGGAAAATTTGATTGCGTTTTGGAGTAAATTGATCAGGACTCTTTCTAACATATCCTGATCCGCCAAGAGCGGTGGAAGCTGGTCTGGAAGAGCCAGGTTGACTTGCTGGTTTTTTGCGTCAGAACTGGACTGGAGGGCAGTCCGTGCGTTTTTGATAAGGAGAGCTGGTTGACAGGATTCCTGATTGGTAATAGGTTGGCCGGATTCCAAACGATTGATATCCAGTAAGGATTTGGTTAACCGTTGAATCCTTTGAGTTGACCGGGTCGCGATTTCAAACAGAGATTCCAGTTCCTCATCTGTCTGGTCAGGTAGTGTTGCCTGTATTACATCCAAACTTGAAATCACGTTTGAAAGAGGTGACCTGAGATCATGGTAGATCATACTGGTGAGATCATCTCTCAATTGATCCAGCTTTTTCCGCTCGCTGATATCACGTAATATCCATTCAATTCTTTGTTGGTCCTCAATTTTGATCGGATGAACATTGACATGAACAGGAATTTGTTCACCTGTTTTGGTGGTGAGAGTTGATTCATAGGTCAGGAAACCTTGTTCCATCAGCAGCTGGAATTTTTCTCCGACCTGTTCCCATGCTACTTGGTGGATTTGCTCTATGTTCATCAACTCTAAATCGTACGGAGAGTATTGGCTGACTTTAAGCGTTCGATAATTCGTTTCAACAATGTTTCCGTTCAAATTTGTGATCAAAATAGGATCAGCGCTGTTTTCAAATAAATCATGGTATCGATTGTGGGCTGCTTGTAGATCTTCAAATAATTGAGCATTTTGAATGGAGGACCCAGCCAGACTGCCAATCCCGGACAAAACGACCATGGCATCGGACTCAAAAGACCCATCTCCAGGATTTATGGATTCCAGGACTCCGATCACTTTCCCATGTAAATAGATTGGTGCCGCTGCAACTGCCTCAACCTGGACTGGTTCATAAAGGATCTTGGAGTCCTCGATCCGATGATCGTTTTCGACCTGATTGATGGTTATCCCCTGACCGGTTTTGGCTACCCACCCTGCTACGCCTTTTCCCTTATTCAGGGTTTCACCGATGATTTTTTTTCGGATGTCCAGGGAGGAGTGGATGGCCGCCCGGTATTCCAGCTGTTCTTGATCATTTATCAGAGATAGGGCTACCATCTCTACTTCTAGCGCTGTTTTGATCTGTTTGAGAATGTTATGAAGGACATTGTCAAGTCGGATTGTAGAAGAGATTGCTTTGGCACTGTTGGCCAACGCAGTCATTACCCGGGCCTGGCGCTGACTTTCCTCATATAAACGGGCATTTAACACAGCAATACCGGCCTGGTCTGCAATCGCCTGGACTAATTCAAGATGTTCTTCGTTGAGGTGATTTGGTTCCGGATGAACAAGAGTGATCACTCCCACAAGCTTATCTCTAGCGAGAATGGGAACGGCGACAACGGATTTTGCCCCGGTAGCCGTTTCTTGATCATCGGGCCGGCGCAGCCAGCGCTCGTCCTCGCTGGTATTTGAAATATTGACAGCCTGCCGGTTTTCCACTATCCAGCCAGCCAGACCAAATTCAAGTGTGGTTTTTAATTGATCATTGGTGTGATAGATCACCTGATCCTGAACAATAATCGCAGATTCGACCGGGATCTCCTGGTCATCAAGAATGATAATACTGCCGTTAATTGCCCCCACAGTATCCATGGATAGGTGCAGGACTCTCTCCAGGACAGTAGCTAGATCTAGGGCTGTGGCTATTTCCCGGCTGACCCGGTACAGAAGTTCCAGGGAGGTCTTTGGTTTTTTGGGCTCTTGGTCGAATATTTCAGTCATTATCACGCCTGGGATATTTACACTATTGTATCTTAAAAGGGATTGTTTTCTTTGTTTTAATGATAAACACGTGGTTAACGATAATGTCTCATAGAGTGGTGTAAAAGAAGTGGCAAAAAAAGCCATCTTGTGCTTCCATAAGGTTAGCCAACCAAAAAGGAGACACAAGATGACTGATCCAACTATAGCATTTCGCGAGCACCTTATCAAGATAGGACTGAATAAAGACGCTGATTTTTTGCAGGAAGGTATTCAGCTTCTCAGCCACATGCTGATGGAGCTGGAAGTTGAGGATGAGACTGGAGCCAAGAAACATGAACGGACTCCGGAGCGAAAAAATCATCGGAATGGGTACAGAACCCGCACCTGGGAAACACGGGTGGGAGAGGTGGAGCTGAAGATCCCGAAGCTGCGCAAAGGAACCTACTTTCCCAGCTTGCTGGAGCCCCGAAAACCGGCCGAGAAAGCCCTGCTGGCGGTTGTACAGCAAGCCTACTTGAAAGGAATAAGCACCCGCAAGGTGGATGCACTCGTGAAGGAACTGGGATTGACCGGGATAGATAAAAGCAAAGTGTCGAGGATCTGCAAAGAATTGGATGACATGGTCGATCAGTTTCGCAACCGACCGCTGCAGGAAAGCTATCCCTACCTGTGGCTGGATGCTCTGTATGTCAAAGTCGTTCAAAATCACCGGGTTGTCAGTCTGGCCCTGGTGATCGCAGTTGGAGTGGACGAGAGCGGAGAGCGTCATTTGTTGGGGTTTGACCTCGGTGGAAGCGAGGATGAAGCCTTCTGGCTGGAATTCTTGCGTTCGCTGGTCCGACGCGGCATGAAGGATGTGAAGCTGGCGATCAGCGATGCTAATGAGGGCGTGAAGAAAGCGCTCTCCAAAGTTTTTCCCGGGGCTTCCTGGCAGCGATGCAGGGTCCATTTTATGCGCAATCTCCTGGCCAGGATCCCACACGGGGACAAGGCCTCTGTAGCGGATGCGGTTCGGCTGATATTTGAGCAGCCCAGTCATCAGAGCGCGGTGCATCGATTGCGTGAATTGGTACAGGTGTTGGAAAAGACCTATCCGGATGCCGCAAAGATCCTGGCAAATGCCGAACAGGATATTTTGGCTTATAAGACTTTTCCAAAGGAACATTGGCGGCGTATCCATTCCACAAACATGGTCGAGCGGATCAATAAGGAGGTCAACCGAAGATACAATGTGATTGGACTGCTCCCGGATCGTCCGTCTGTCTTCAAACTGATTGGACCGATCCTGAAAGAACTGGATGATAATTGGTGTGCTTCTCAAAGAAGATATTTTAGTGAGCAAAGCATGCTCCTGGTTACGGAACCAGATCGTGACAGTGACCAGCATTCATCTGCATTGCTGGTTGATTTGACGACAAACGTAGATGTGGAAGCACAAATTAATTTACACCATTGACTAAGACACTAACTGGTTAACGGTAAAATTTACATAGAAATGTATTGTTCCAAGTTTTGTTAGAAACTTTATCTTTTTTTTTCAACTTTTTGTTGTTTTGGGTATAAGATCAATAAGGCAAAGTCCACATCAATAGCAATCATCTCATAGATTATGATAGGGTAGGAATGGAATAAGACTTGAAACAATCCGTAAATATCATTATTATGTTTAAGTTCCAAAACAAATTTGTCCAGTTCTCCTAGAATAAAGAATTGTTTGTGAGGGGAAATTAGTAAATGTCCAAAAAAATTTCATATATTTTGATTGTAATTATTTTAGAGAATGCTCTCACGGTTGTGAATATAATCATTGGGGTGCAAGACAATTGGAATAATCCAGATAGATGGTTATCAATAGTAAGTCTTGGGTTTGGTTTGTTTTTATTGTTTTTAAGTGCTGGAATACTGGTGATCTTTCTTAGAAAAAATAGATTGACGCGTATGATCGAAAAGATACAGACAGTATTTCAGAAACATGTATTGATATTTAGGATATCAGTTGTAATATTGGTAATCATCATATATGAATTGTTCCAGGATGTTTTATTTCTTCAATCGGCTGCGTCCCGTATTCATTTTTCTGGTGTAAGAAATATCCTTATTGAATATTTTCCTTTATTGATATGGGCGTTGCTGGTGAGCATTGAGTTGCTTGTTGTTTTGCTGCTTATTAATGAAGTTAAGTTCCATAAGATATTTAACAAGAAAAATATCCATAAAGTTATTATCCTGTTAGGAACAGGGTTTTTTGTTTTTCTTTTGATACTTCTAAGAGCCGGGGATCAGATAGGGAGAGAACAATTTTCATGGTTTGAGGAAATCAATGCTCCAATTCTAGGTATTCAGGTTTTTGGCCTGATCATTGTTTTAATTTTGACCCTGCTATTTTTGAAATTGATCACATTAAAACAAAAAGATCCAATTAAATTCATTGATCCTTTTGTATTAATTCTTCTATTCCTGCTAGCCTTCGTGCTTTGGAATAACCAATCAGTTTCCTCTACCGCTTTTATTGATATCCCCAGGCTTCCAAATAATGTTTCCTACCCGAGGTCGGATGCATTGGGATATGAAATTAGTGCCCATCAATTAATGGTTGGTAATGGGACCGGCAGAAGTAATCACGTTGGTTTTTGGCAGTACCTGGCTTTTAAAAATTTATTACTCGATGATGATTTCCATACTGGAGTCCAGTTTAATCTGTTGATTTTATCTTTTATACCCGCTTTAATGTATTTGATTGTTACTTTTCTGCAAGATAGATTTTCTGCCATCCTGGCAAGCATGTTGTTTATAGTCCGAGAGGTTAATGGGCTAACTCTAGTTGAGCATATTACGATACAGCAAATTAAGGATCAACTAACCGAACCATTTGTAATCCTGGGAATTCTTTTGCTCCTTTTCCTATTGCTAAGATGGATTAATAATGGAGCAAGAAATCGGATTTACATATTGTTGTCTGGAGGGGTTTTAGGTTTCCTTGTGTTATTAAGGGTTGAAGCATTTGTTTATGTCGCTGCTGTTGGAATTGGTATACAGTTGATTTTCCGGAACAATCTTTTCCGGGGTGCGGGTAAAAACGCAATATTTCTTCTGGGATTCCTTCTGGTAGCTGGTCCATGGATAATGAAAGGAGTTTTATCCAGCGGTTCTATCCTATACATGGGGATGGGCAGGGAGAGGTTAGTCCTAGATTCATTCAGCAGTATATTCGAATCTGAAAGTGAATTAAATCAGAAATTAGATGAAGATGGAAGAACTCCTAAGAGTAAAAGTGAAAATCTGGGGAACAACCTTATTTCTTTCTTGTATTATCTTCCCTCCAATCATCAGCCGTTTTTAACAATTAATAACTTGCCTGGTCTTCTTGTTAATCGAGTGGATCCTTCTGATCTTGAAAATGATACTTACCGGGACAAGTACCTGGAACGTTACGTCAGGAGTTTGCCTTTCTGGTGGAATGATTGGAATGGTAAGCTTGATAGTAAATCGGTTTTACCGATCTTCCTATCATCTTTCCTTGTGACTTTTGGATTTTTCCAGCTTAAAGAGAACAACAGGATGATTGGTCTGATTCTTGTCATGATTGCTTTATTCCATTCTGGAATCTATTCCTTTATTGGAAGATCAGGTGGGAGGTTTGTTCGATCTGTGGATTGGGTATCGATAGTTTTTTACAGTATTGGAATTTCTTCCATCGTTAGAAAGATATGGGTCTCAGACGAGAAGAGAAATTTGGATTGGTGGTGGAAAGCGGAACCAATTTTTGAGATGACGAACTTCTCACCTACTGTAGAAAAATCATATGGAGGTATCATTGTAGCTGTGCTTTTGTTGGGATTTGGGATTTCTTTTCCCCTGGCAGAAACTTCCATTCCAAGAGTCTATACGGAAGAGAGGTTGGATGGTGTTATTCATCAGATTACCTCGCAGGCTTCTGAGATACCCAGTATCAATAAGTGTCTTGATTACTATGAGGAATCGGGATTTGACATTTTGTATGGAAAAGCGCTCTTTCCAAGGTATTTTAAAGCCGGTCAGATATTAGAGGATGTACCAGGCAGGAATTACACGGATCCAAGTATTGGTCGGATTGAATTTTACCTTACCGGAACGATGGATATCTGGACTGCCTTGCCGGGTGATAAAGATATGGCCGGGTTTGAGCATGGAAGTGAGGTAATTGTGGTTGGGAAGTTATCAAAGGTTGACTATATTCTGAAAGGGCGTTTGATGGAGCGGGACTATCTGAAAGCAAGATGTATATTGCTACTAAATTGATGGTATGGATTTTATGATTTTCAGGATCAAATGATATACTAGCTTGGAAGTCTAAGTTGATCATTTTATTGAGATTATTCCCAACAAAAAGGCTGCAAATTTTGTGCTGTTCCAGTCCTCCCGCAATTAAAAATCATTTTCAGTCAAAAATCCACATGGAAACATTTTCATGGAATGATACTTCTAAATTTGAGTGAGTATCACGAATTTAATAAGAGTATATGTTAGGATGTTATGAATGGAAATTTCAATCATCATCCCTGTTTACAACGAAGAAGAAGTTTTGCCCAATTTGCAGAGCTCAATTTATCGAGCTCTGGAATCATTTGAGTCACAATGGGAAGTCATCTTTGTAAATGATGGCAGTCAGGATGACAGTTTTCCAGTCCTGAAACAGTTTTCAGAAAAGGATCCATCCCGCATCACTGCGATAGATCTGAGACGGAATTTTGGACAAACCACAGCTATCGCAGCTGGAATTGATCACGCTCGGGGCGAGATCCTGGTCTTGATGGATGCGGATTTGCAGAATGATCCAGCTGATATTCCCCTTCTGCTCTCGAAAATTGAAGAGGGCTATGACGTTGTCAGCGGTTGGAGGTCAGATCGAAAAGATAAATATTTTACCCGGGTCCTGCCATCCCAGATAGCCAATAGAATAATCTCAATTGTGACAGGTGTGCATTTGCATGACTATGGCTGTACTTTGAAAGCCTATAGAAAAGATGCCTTGATGGGATTCCGTTTGTATGGAGAGATGCACCGCTTTATTCCAGCATATGCTTCACATGGAGGAGCAAAAATCACTGAGGTAAAAGTCAGGCATAATCCCCGCAGGAGTGGAAAATCGAAATATGGAATGGAGCGGATTTTTAAGGTCCTCCTGGATCTTTTCACTGTAAAATTTTTGATCAGTTACTCTCAAAAACCGTTATATCTGTTTGGCGGGATGGGTTTAGGCTTACTGCTGGCGGGATCAGGCATTCTGGCATTTTTGCTAATCCGCCGTCTGGGGTTTGGGATCTCACCCTTTGATTCACCTTTGTTTCCAACATCAATTCTGGTTGTTCTAATGGGATTCCAATCGGTGCTGATGGGATTGATCGCTGAGCTGCTGGTGCGGACATATCATGAGTCGCAAGGAAAGACGACATATGCTATTCGTGAAATATCCGGCAGGAAATCATGAAGATACTGGTTTTGATTCATGAATTTCCTCCTGTTGGCGGGGGAGGCGGCCATGTCGCACAGGACCTATCTGCAGGTTTTGCAGAGCGTGGGCATCAAGTCAAAGTGCTGACAGCTAATCTGGTCGGAAGCCCGGATTTAGAACAAAAAGACTCCCGATTTCCGTTTCAAATCATGCGGGTCCCGACCCTGAGAAAAGATCCAGCCCGCGCTTCTCTTCCGGCGATGCTATCTTTCCTGTTTTCTGCTTTTGTGAAAGGCCTGCAGATCATTCTGCGCTGGAACCCTGATGTCATCCATGTTCATTTTGCGGTACCATCTGGGCCGGTCGCCTGGCTGCTATCGAAGGTTACCGGCACACCCTATTTGCTGACCGTGCATCTGGGAGATGTTCCGGGTGGTACCCCGGAGAAGACGGACCGCTGGTTCCGGTTGGTGAAACCGTTCACATATCCCGTTTGGAAGGATGCCAGCCAGGTGATTGCGGTCAGTGAATTTACCCGGAGGTTGGCCCGGAAAACTTACGATGTTCCAATTGATGTCATCCACAACGGGATTGACTTGAATGAATATCCTGTAGGTGAAATAGAGGTACATCAGCCACCCAGAATAGTTTTTGCAGGTCGTTTTGTACCCCAGAAAAATCCGCTGCTGGTCATCAGAACACTGGGACAGTTAAAGGATCTGGATTGGGAATTGGTCATGCTGGGAGATGGAGAGCTGTTTGAGGAAGCAAGGCAAGCGATCCGCAGCCTGGGTTTGGGGGACCGGGTCCGGATGCCGGGCTGGGTGACCCCGGAGGAAGTTAGAAATGAATTTCTACGGAGTGATATCCTGTTTATGCCCTCCTTATCCGAAGGGCTGCCCGTGGTTGGAGTACAGGCCCTGGCGGCGGGATTAGCGTTTGTGGTTTCGGATATCGGTGGATTTAAGGATATTGTTGAGCAAGGGGAGAATGGATATAAAGTACCTATTGAATATTTCAACTATTTGTTAATGAATAGATTAACTGGGTTGTTGTCTGACGAATTAAATTTAATTCAATTTCGGAAGACATCTAGTGAGTTAGCTAGGAAGTTTGATCTTGATAATATTGTTAAAGCATATTTGCAAAATGTTACCAGGTTAAGTAATAGGTCACATCTTTCTTGATTGATAATTAAAAAAGTTCTAATTGGAAAATTGTAGTTTGAACAAGAAATGGTGAAAAAGAACAGGTAAATAGTAAAAGGATTCTTTATGCTAATTGAACTACTTAAAAGAATAATAAATAAAATAGGTTTCGATATAACAAAATATAAATCAATTTCAAATAGGAAAGACATATTTTCAGATGTAAAATTGAAATCGGCTAAAAAAATTATTGATATTGATGCATTGGGTAACAGTGCTCTATTAATTCCTGGAATGATTCCAGCCAGATCCGGTCAATTTCTATATGCATTATGCTATTTTCAAGTAACAGAAGGAGATGTTGTTGAGATTGGTTCATGGCAAGGAAGATCTACGACATTTTTAGGTATGGCTGCAAAAAATTCAAATAACGGAAAAGTTTTCGCTATTGACCATTTTAAAGGAAGCATAGGTGAAGAAAAATTCTATCGTGTTAAAAAAGCTGATTTGAGTGATCTTAAACCAAATTTTATTGAAAATATGAATACATTAGGATTACAAGATACAGTAAAGATGATGGATATGAGTTCGGAAAAAGCTGCAAAATATATTGATGATGAGAGTGTGAGGTTTTTGTTTATTGATGGAGATCATAGTAAAGAGGCTGTTCAGAAAGACATAAACCTTTTTTTACCTAAACTAAAAAAAGAATCAATCATTGTATTTGATGATTTCTCAAATAACTACCAAGGTTTAATTGAAGCGGTAGATTCATTAATTTCCAGGAAATACTTTTCGAGGATGATGACATATGATCGTACTTTGGTTTTGCGTTACAACTGATATTGTTAATGGTAGATGTTTTTTTGATTGTAAGAGAATTTATGGCAGATAGGATTTATTCTGATAGCTCATCTAAATTTGAAATTGAGAGTGTAGAATAAATTGTG
>CAZTWV010000074.1:0-11518 GCA_964618295.1 uncultured Anaerolineales bacterium
CCATTAGGACATTTTAACTTTGCTAGAATAGGACATTACTACATTGCCCTAACAGTTCCGAGTTTAGGTTTGACACTTACTGAGGATGATGTTATCATCCGATCGACAAGTTAATAGCCTCTGAAGGCACTCTTATCCAGAGAGGTGGAGGGAACGGCCCTGTGAAACCTCGGCAACCGGGCTGCGGGAGTTAAACTCCCCGGCAGATGGTGCTAACTCCGACAGACGGGTTCTGGAAGATGAGAGGGCACATTGAGTTTGAGCCCTTTCTTGCGCATCAGAAGGGGCTTTTCTTATTACAGGAACAGACTCATTTTTGGGAGGTTCTATGAGCAGCAGTACGCTAAATTCTTTACCCAGTATTCTGTTTACATCGGAATCCGTGACTGAGGGGCATCCTGACAAGATGTGTGATCAGATCAGTGATGCAGTGCTGGATGCCTGCCTGGCCCAAGATCCAATGTCCAGGGTGGCGTGTGAGGCAGCAACCAAGACCGGCTATGTGATGCTGCTGGGGGAGATTACCACTTCGGCGGATGTTAATTATGATGCCCTGGTCCGTGACGTGGTCACCGGGATTGGCTATGACCGGGCCAAAAAAGGGTTTGATGGTCAAACCTGCGGGGTGCTGGTAGCGATTTCGCAGCAGTCCAGCGATATTGCCCAGGGGGTCAATAAAGCCCTCGAAGCAAAGCAGGGTGAGATGACCGAAGCGGAGATCGAAAAGGTGGGTGCCGGGGATCAGGGAATGATGTTCGGCTATGCCTGTGATGAAACTCCGATGCTGATGCCGATGCCGATTTATCTGGCTCACAAATTATCACGGCGGCTGGCCGAGGTTCGGAAGAATGGAACCCTGGATTGGGTCCGCCCGGATGGAAAAAGTCAGGTAACGATTGAATACCAGTATGGAAAACCGGTCCGGGTCGATACCGTATTGGTGAGCACGCAGCATGCTCCAAAGATCGGCCATGATGAAATCGAAGCGGCCATGGTGGAGCATGTCATCAAACCGGTGCTACCGGAAGAGATGGTGGACGATGATCTCAAAGTCTTTGTCAATCCAACCGGGCGTTTTGTGGTCGGCGGTCCGATGGGCGATGCTGGATTAACCGGTCGGAAGATCATTGTGGATACCTACGGAGGAATGGGGCGGCACGGAGGGGGTGCCTTCAGTGGGAAAGACCCAACGAAAGTGGACCGCTCCGCGGCTTATGCAGCCCGCTGGGCAGCGAAGAACGTTGTGGCTGCCGGGCTGGCAAACCGGTGTGAAATTCAAGTTTCTTATGCAATCGGAGTGGCCCGGCCACTCAGTATCAATGTTGAAACTTTTGGAACCGGGAATATTGCGGAAGAAAAAATCAGCCGATTGGTGGAAGAGGAATTCGACCTGCGCCCCGGAGCGATTATCCAGGATTTAAAACTCCGGCAGCCGATTTACCAGCAGCTTGCTGCCTATGGACACTTTGGTCGGGATGACCTCGAATTGCCCTGGGAGAACACTGATCGGGCAGAAAAGCTCAGAAAAGCTGCAGGTTTGTAAATTTTTCCAGAGCCTGAGACTGATATTTAGGTAACAACTCAACCTCGGAGGTTTTCGCAATTGACCTCCGAGGTTTGGATTTAATCAAGGCTGTTCCAAACCATGTGCATCCAGCAAAGCCTGGTCTGCCAGCAGACGATCTGTTGGGCCATCTGCAACGATTTCTCCCTGATCCATAATCACCATCCGGGGAAATATTTCCTGGACCAACCGCATATCATGGGTGGATACCAGCATGGTGAGTTCAATTTCCTGCAGCAGCTCTATCAGGGAACGCCGGGCCCGTGGATCTAATCCGCTTGTCGGCTCATCAAAGACCAGGATGTCCGGTTCCATGGACAGCACAGTGGCGATAGATATCCTTTTTTTCTCACCAAGACTGAGATGATAGGAAAGCCGATCCTTGTAATCTGACATCCCAACCTGGTCTAAAGCCCTTGAGACCCGTTCATGAATCTGATCTTCTGGCAAGCCCATATGCAGCGGTCCGAAAGCGACATCCTCAAAGACGGTTGGCGAAAAAAGCTGATCATCCGGATTCTGAAATACCAACCCGATCCGCCCCCGGATCAGGGGCAGAGTCTTATCTTCCAGCGGAATATCCATAATTCGGATTTCACCCTCACCCCGGTAAACACCATTTAGCTGGAGCATCAATGTGCTCTTCCCTGCTCCATTGGGACCGACCAGAGCGACTTTTTCGCATTGTTGGATCGAGAGGTCAATTGATCTCAACGCTTGATGACCATCCGGGTAGCTGAATTCTACCTGATTGAGCAGTACAGCTTCTTCAGAACACTCCAGAGGTTGGGTTCGGTCTGGTTGGTCACGGTGTTGGATCGGCATATTAAAATCCTCAACAATCAGTTTGAGTAAAGCATCAGCAGCTGCAGCATCCCAATGAAGAGAATCACAGCAGTCAATACCAGCCAGTCGCTGGTTTTCATTTTGTGGGGGTTTAAAGTCAATAAATGCCCCCGGTAACCCCGAACCTGCATTGCCTGGTAAATTTTTTCACTGCGTTCGATGCTGCGGAGGAAGAGCTGTCCAACCATGCTGCCAGCTGTCCGGGCATTCTGGACAATTGAACTGCCCGACTTTTGTCCTGGGAGTGCGGCACTCCGGCTGGCCCGGGCCCGGATTAAGCGGCGGGCTTCATCGGTGAGAACAAATAAATAACGAAACATGAATGAGATGATTGAGACCAGGATGGTTGGGATTTTGAGGTGCCGCAGAGCATGTATCAAATCTGGAAAGGGAGTGGTCGCTGTCAGCAAGATAGCTGCCTGAATGGAAATCCAGCTTCGAATCATAATGGTGCCGAAACGGATCAATCCGGCGTCAGTCACCGGGACAGCGGGCCAGGGAAGCGTGAACACCGGGGATCCCGGGGTGGAAAACAGAGTGGTGACTGCCGCAAAAGCAAATGGCAGCACAATTAGCGATCGAGAGAATAAAAATAAGTAGCTGATTTTGGCGAGCTGGACTGAAAAGAGGAGCAAAGCCCAAGTTGTGCCAAGCGCCAGCCAGGCTCCATCGGGCAGGAGCACATTGGAAACAATTATTAACACTGTTAAAACCACCTTGATCCGCGGATCAAGGTGGTGGATAGGGCTGTGTTGAGCCTGGTATAGATTCAGCGAGGTGCTGTTCACGCAGTTTCCTGATCAGGTTTTTGTTTCATATACCGGGCAATCCCAATCAGCAGGACGCCGACCAGTAGAGCGCCGATTGCTCCTGCCAGGATGGTGGAAACTGGGGTTTCACCCAGGAACGGGAGAGTATAGTCCGGAAGAACCTGGTAGGGGGCATCCAGTCCCTGGTCAATAAAACCAAGATTGATGGCTACCCGCTCCAATCCGTCTGGAGAAGCGGAGGCTAGGGGAGATATCAGGACCACCGCCAGCGAAATCAAAGCCCCGGTGACGATCCAGCCCCGACCGCCCTTTTCTTGTGATTCGTTGATCAAATCCGGTCGGGTCTGGGTAATGAAAGCAACTGCTCCCACGGTGATCAGAGCTTCACCAATTCCAATGATCGCATGGACCCCAAGCATAGCGGGCAGAACAATGTTTAAAGATGCAGTCCCGCTGATCCAGAGCTGCAGCGAAGTGAGCAGAGCCCCGGCAAAGACTGAAAGCCAGGCAGCTGCACCTGTAACAAGGTATTTGACAGTGTTCCCTTTCTTTTCGACAGCCCGGTAGAGTCCATATCCGATCAGGGATGTTAAGATTCCCATGTTAAAGATATTTGCTCCCAGAACCACCAGACCGCCATCCTGGAAAAATAGAGCCTGGACACCAACTACTGTGGTCATCACCAGGATCCCGGCCCAAGGGCCGAGGACGATGGCTGCCAGGGCTCCGCCCAGGAGGTGTCCTGAGGTCCCGCCAGCGACGGGGAAGTTGATCATCTGGGCTGCAAAAATAAATGCGGCAATCACGCCCATCAGCGGAACCTGCCGCTCTCCAAAATCCTTGGATGAGCGGCGCACTGCCAGGCCGACAAATAGGATTGTTATTACCCAGAAAACAATGGATACCGGCAGGTTCAAAAAACCGTCCGGAATATGCAGGGCTTCAGGTGAGAAGAGCTTAGACAGTAACATGGCCATTTCCTCCATTTTTGCAGTTAGAACAAATCCCAAATAAGCTGATATGTTTTAGATCCAGATCAAATTCATAATCCCTTTTCAGGATCGCTTCAAGCGGTTCTGCACAGCTGATCTGGGCGTTGGTGACCTGCTTGCAGTTTCGACAAACCAGGTGAATGTGGTGCCCGTGCAGTTGATTGGCGTAAATAACCTGTCCTTTTCCCAGATCTGAACGGCTGATCATCCCTTCATCTACCAGTAAATCAAGCGTGCGGTAATTAGTTGTCAGGTTGACAGCCTTGGACTTGCGTTGAACGAAATCAGAAACTATCTCAGCCGTGAAGTGGTTGGTGTGGGAGGCAACTGCCTGGGCCACCCATTCGCGCTGGGGTGTGATTCGATATCCTTTTTGGCGCAAATTGGTTAGTATCTTATCAGGAGTCATTTTCTGTGCCCTGGGCAGTAATTGCAAGTATTCGCAGTTACAAAGATTATAAAAAAAAGCAGCGGAATGTCAATACCAGGTTCGGGGCTCGTTGACTTTCTCCCCCCAAAAAAACATCCCCGGCAGCATTCATTCTTTTAAAATCTATCCTGACCGGGGATATTGTTAGTTCTGGAATTGAACTAGAGGTGGGGACTGAAAGCTTTCTCTAAATGTTTCTTTGGTTTGAAACCGGAGAGCCGTTCAATAATCTCTCCTTCCTTGAACAGCATCAGGGTGGGGACACCCATTACCCCGTATTTGATCGCCGTGGCCTGATTGGAGTCCACATCGAGTTTCATTACTTTGACCTTGCCTGCCCAATCCTGAGCCAATTCTTCCAGAATTGGTGCCAGCATTTTACAGGGACTGCACCAGGCAGCAGTAAAATCTATCAGCACGGGAAGATCAGATTCAAGTACTTCCGCCTCAAATGTGTCTTCCGTGACATAGCCAAATTCATCCATTTGATTCTCCTCTTAATCTAACTCTCAAATTGCTGCTAATCTGTTTTGTTTGACGGGGTCGATCCAGTCTATCTTACAATTTTTTTATTAATATTTCAAAGCAGTTGGACCCGTGATCCCCTGGGCGTTTTTTCAACCAGCAGCCGGTCGGCAAACATATCCTGGATCTCTTCAACATGGGTGATCACCAGGATTTTCTGGTAGTCGTCTTTAATCAGGTTGATTGCCTCAATCAGCCGCTGGCGGCCGCTAGTATCCTGGCTTCCAAAACCCTCGTCAATAACCAGGGTCTGAAGTCGAGCGCCCGCCCGCTGGGCAAGTAGATGAGAAAGCGCTAATCGGATGGAAAAATTAATCCGGAAGGACTCTCCCCCGGAGTACATCTCGTAATCCCGGACCCCGGTTTGATCTTTGATTTGAATTTCCAGGGTTTCCTTTTTATCTGTTCGGCGTGTATCCTGATAATTCTTTTGTGTCAGAAAGCGAAGAGACATTTTCCCATTGCTGAGTTTCTCCAAAATTTGATTGGCGTGTGTTTCTATTTGGGGTAAAGATTGTTCAATCAAAAGGGCTGGAACTCCATTTTTCCCGAAAGCTTCTTCAAGCTGTTGAAACTTTTTGATCTCAGACCGGATTCTCTCTTGTTCTGTGATCAGCTCATTTTTCTTCTCGCGCTGCGTTTTCAGGACTTGAACTTTTTGTTCGGCAGCCCCCAGCTTGCGCTGGAGGATGTTTTCCTTCTCTTTCAAGGCTCGAAATTCTGCCTTTGCCTGCTTGATATCCGGGGCGTTTACTTTCGCGTCTTCCAGTAATTTTTGACTTTCGGCTTGAGATTTTTCCAGGGATTTGAGTTCTTTTTCTTCCTGTTCAATCCGGCTGTTGAGATTGGAAATCTCCCGTTCCAGGGATTCAACCACGCTTGTTGAGAGTTGCAGCTGGCGCAGATCTTCCTGAATTGCTTCGCCATCCCTGACAGTTTTCCGAACCCGGTCATGGGCAGCAGCGTCGTAACCTATTTTTTTTAGTTCGTCGTTGATCTTTTTTAATTCCTGGCGGGCTTCTGCGCCAAATTGATCATTTTCCAATTTCTGTTTTGTTCTCTGGAGATCGGCAGCCGGACCATCCTGCCAGGCAGTCTGTTCTTCTTGAATAGAGGCAATCTTGCTGCTGATCTTATCCATAGTCCGGTGAAGGTCCCGCATGATCTTTTCAGACTGGCTCAGTTCTGTGATTTGGAGCTGAAGATCTTTGACAACTGTTTCAGCTTCATTGAGAACCTTTTTATTGGAGCGGTACTGATCTCCCAAATCCTTTCCTTCACTTTCCAGGGAAGAAATTAAGGCTGCCCGCTCTGCGGGTGAAAGTTCCTGTCCGCAGAGCGGACAGTGGGCACCTTCTGTGGATTCCAGCTCCTGAATCCGGGATTTCAGTTCCTGCATTTCCTGATACAGCCGGGGATTTTCCGCCCGGGCATTTGCCTGATGCTGATGGGCATGTTCCAATTCGTCTTTGGTCTGGTCCAGGGTTTTCAGATCCTCTTCGGCTTTGAAAGCTGCCTGCCGGACCTGTTCGAGTTCTGTTTCCAGCTCAGGAAGAGTGGATATTTGTTTTTCAATTTCAGTTTGTTTTTCGAGCAGGTTCTGCAGAGTTTGTTCCAGACGGGCTTTTTCTTCCGCGATTTCAAGCATAGGACCTTGACGACGATTCTCCTGCTCCCGGAATTTTTCCGCCGTGGTGTCCCATTCTGTGAGTTTTTTTTGAGCATCCTCCCAGTTCTTGAAGGCTTTTTTGATCTCTGATTGCCTGTCTAAGAGATCCTGGTGAGTGAGGAGTTCGCGCTTGCGATCCACAAGCTGGGTTTGAATTTTTTTTATGGATTGCTTTTTAGATTCCAGCTGCTGGTTGATGTTTTCTATCAGTTTTTTCTGCTGCTCGAGTGAAGCCTCGACACCCTGCAGTTCAGTTACTCTCTCTTCTTGACGAGCTCTATTTTCTGCGGCTTCAGCCAGTTCCGTTTCCAGAGATTTCAGGGTTTGTCTGCGCTCATCTTCCAGGCTCAATTCCCGTGATATCTCTTCCAGTCTTCCCTCTAAAGTATGCAGGGAATTTCGAAGTTCTGTCCGTTTGTCAGCGGCTTTCTTCCGGTAAGTTTCCCAGACTTCCAGGCCGAGGATTTGAGATAATATCCGTTTTCTGGCACTTGGCGTTTGCTGGGTGAATTGATCCGCTTCTCCCTGTAAAAAGAAAGAAGCATTGATAAAGGTATCGTAATCCAGCCGCAGGGTTTCGGTGATTTTTTGATCCGTTTCCCGGATGGTGCGTTCTGTCAGCTGGACCCAATCCCCGGGAGATTCCTTTTTCTGGATATAAAAATCTACAAGTTTGGTTTCTCCCCTGGGATTGATTCGGTTTACCCGGTAGCGGTTTCCCTCGTAATCGAAATCCAGACAGACCTCGGCCTGCTTGGAGTGCAAATTGATGATCGATTCATCGTGTTTTCGAGCCCGACCAAACAAGACCCAGGTAATAGCATCCAGGATGGATGATTTCCCAGCCCCATTTTCGCCAGTGATGCATACCAGATCCACCGCCGTGAAATCGATCTCGACCGGGTCCTGGTATGATAAAAATCCTGCGATTGAGAGCTTTACGGGAATCATCGTTTCAATGATAACAGATTGGTGAAAAAGAAATTAGATCAGAAAACAAAAAGATGAAGTAGATATTTCAGCTCAACTAATCTCTGTTTTGACTGTTTGCAGCAGTTTGTCGGCTTGAAAATCTGAAAGGCTGTAATAAGAAGCGTTCAAATATTGAGCGATTTCGTGAGCCAGTCCTTTGTCAAATTCTAGATGTTCCATATTGATCACCATTGAGGGGATCTCCGCTTCAGCAATTTTCTGGGCGATTTCTCGAGCTTCCTGCTGGGGTGGGAGAGAACCCATGGAAACATTCCCAACACCATCCGTCAGCAGGATCAATAACGGTCGGGTGTCTGGTTGGGATATAGCTTCGCGTTGAACAACGTCCAGTGCCAACTTCAAACCGGATGACAGTGGGGTTTTGCCTCCTACAGGAATATCCGCCAGGGCTTTTTGGGCCAGCTGAATGGAATTTGTAGGTGGTAAAACCAGCAGGGCCCGATCTTTCTGGAAGACAATTAATCCGACCCGGTCCCGGCGTTGGTAGGCATCGGTCAGCAGAGAGAGTATGGCCCCTTTTGTGGCGCTCATCCGTTCGGCGACAGCCATTGACCAGGAGGCATCGACAACAAATAAGATCAAATTTGCAGTTTTCTTGACCCGGACTTTTCGCTGCAAATCCTGTTTCTGGATCGAAAAAGCCAGATCGTTCCTTTCATTCTGCCTGTTTTGCTGATGGGGAGCCGCTGCCCGAATCGTGGCATCCAGGGCTATATCCGAGGTATCTCCATTTGCCGGTCGGGACTGAACATACCTGCCCCGACGCTGTTCTGTCCGGGTTCGGGATCTTCTACCGCTGCTTTTGCGCTGTTTTTGATCATCGGGAGTTTGGATAATTTGGGGTTGAACTGGATCTCCGATCTCTACCGGGTCTCCGCCTTCCCACCAATCTGCATAACCTGAATCAAAAATATCCGCGGTTCCGGCATCTGGGGGCTGGCGGCGCTGTTCAACTATCCTGGGTGAGCTTCTTGGCTTTTTTTTTTGGATTCTTCGCCTTTATCACCCTTCTGGTTGTTTTCAGTTGTTTGCTCTCCGTCCCCCGCAGTCTGTTCCGGATCAGGTCGAGCCCCTTTGAGCTGCTCGATGCGCTCGGATAGTTCCTCGGCACTGATTTCAGATTGCTGAAAAGGACCGCGTTTGATGCGGTGTGGATATGCCAGTTCGGCTGCCAGGGCGATATCCCTTCCAGTAATTTTCCTGCGGGCTTCCAGGGCTGCATGGGCCCGGGCGGTTTTAAGAATCACAAGATCTGAGCGGTGGCCGTCGACATTTAGCGATGCGCTCAGATTGGCGATATCCACCAGATTTTTTGAGGAGTACTGTACTTCAGGGAGGATATCTCTAGCTTGGGCAATCTTCTGGGATAATTCCTCTTCCCGGGGAAGCCACTGCGCCCTGAATTTCTGGGGATCATCTTCATATGCCAGATGTCTTTCCATGATTGAGACCCGTTCCCGGGTGTCTCGTATCCCTCGGATATCGACGGAAAGCGCAAAACGATCCAGCAGCTGGGGACGAAGATCTCCCTCTTCGGGATTCATGGTGCCAACTAAAATAAAACGAGCTGGATGGCTGAAGGAAATTCCTTCCCGTTCAACGATATTCATTCCCATCGCAGCGGAATCCAGCAGGACATCAACTACATGATCATCCAGCAGATTGACCTCATCGATGTAAAGCAGTCCCCGGTTAGCATCTGCCAGCACGCCGGGTTCAAAATGGCGTTCACCCTTTTGAATTGCTTTCTCAATATCCAGGGTGCCCACAACCCGATCCTCGGTCGCTGATACCGGGAGATTGACAAATGGAGTTGGAAGCATTTCAATTTTTCGTTCTGTTCCATTTTCTGCTAATTCCCGGCAATCGGTGCACCAGGTGGAGGGTCGATTCGGATCACATCCAAAGCGGCAGTCCGTAAAGGTTTCAACCTTGGGAAGCAGGGCTGCCAGGGCCCTGGCAGCTGTGGATTTTGCGGTTCCCCTTTCGCCGCGGATTAAAACTCCCCCAATCCAGGTGTTTACGGCATTGAGAACAAGGGCCCGCTTCATTCTCTCCTGGCCGACGATTGCTGTAAAGGGAAAAATCGCTGTCATAATCTTCCTCGGTTGTATTTTTTGAGTGAAACCTGTAAAAAAAGGGGAATTTTGCCCCATTTAATGACTGTTTTAGTCCGGGACTATCTTACCATAAAGGTTGTCAACTTGACTTATGCACTGTATAATGATAGCCATCAAATTTTTTTGGAGCGTGTCATTTTATGGATGAACAAATTAAGCAGCCAGGGGGAGAAGTTGTCAACGACAATACCCCCCAACCAGAAATTATGGATATGGAAACACTCCTGGCCCAGGAAGGACTCGGGCTGGGAAATATTCCTGAAAAGGGAGATATCCGGAAAGGTGTGATCACTTCGATCACCCACCATGGAATCTTGATAGATGTCCAGGCCAAAGCCGATGGTCTAATCGCCGGTCGCGAGCTGGAAAATATCAGTCAGGAAGCTATGGACCAGTTCCAGATCGGAGAAGAAATCTCCGTTTATGTCCTGGAACCAGAGGATGTCAACGGTCATGTTTTGCTTTCCTATACCCGAGCTCAGGAAGAAAAAGATTGGGAACAGGTCGAAGCATGTCTGGAATCTGGGGATACCATCGATACCAAGATTGAAGGTTACAATAAAGGCGGATTGCTGGTCCCGGTTGGCCAGCTGCGCGGCTTTGTTCCTGGATCCCTTGTCAGTGTTTTCCGGGAAGGTGAAGGCGCAACCCCTGAAGACCGCTGGGCGACCACGATCGGTGAAGATATTACCCTGAAGGTTATCGAGGTTGACCGCTCCCGGCAGCGGTTAATCCTTTCCGAAAGGGATGCAATCGGGGAAACCCGGGAAGCGATCAAGGATCAGCTTCTGGAAGAACTCTCCGTGGGCGATCAGGTTTCCGGATATGTTAGCAGTCTGGCAGACTTTGGCGCTTTTGTGAATATTCAGGGTGTTGATGGTCTTGTTCACCTCTCTGAGCTTTCCTGGGATCATGTGGATCATCCCCGCGACTTGGTAAAAGTTGGCCAGGAAGTGGAAGTTGAGGTGATCAGCATTGATGAGGACAAGCGCCGGATAGGCCTTTCCATGCGACGCCTTCAGAAAAATCCCTGGCTTGATAAAGCCAGTGAAATTCAGGAAGGTCAGCTGATCCAGGGTACGATCACAAATCTGACCGATTTTGGGGCTTTTGCTCGAATAGAGGATACAGACCTGGAAGGGTTAATCCATATTTCGGAATTAAGTGTGGAGCGGATTGGCCATCCCTCCGAAATTGTCTCAGTCGGTGAAACTTTGACCCTGCGAGTCATCAGCCTGGATATGGAGCGTCATCGGATAGGATTGAGCCTGGAGAAAGTAGATTCTGATCAATATGCTTCTATTGATATGGAACTTCTGCAAGAAGAGATGGTTGAAGATGAGCGCGAGGATGAAATCGAGGTTGAAACCGAACCTGAGGACGAGATTGAGACAGAAATCGAAGCAGAAAACGAAGCTGAGGATGCAGAAGAGCCAGATGCAGAATTAGAAGGTGAAGCTGTCCCGGAAGGCGTCCTGGAGGAAGAAGCTTCATCGGAACCGCCTCCACAAGAAGCGTAAAATAATCCCTGAAAAGCGCATCTATAAGGTGCGCTTTTTATTAACACTTTAGTGAGTTGAGGGCGCGAAGCGCCCGAAACAAAAAACCA
>CAZTWV010000075.1:0-11406 GCA_964618295.1 uncultured Anaerolineales bacterium
CTTGTTGCCGGAAAACTTGATTTCGGGCTACCCACATAAAACAGCGAGGAGCCTTTTTTAATTAAATATCCTTCTTTCTTTAAAATCAATCCACGGTAAACATCTCCAGATGCTGTCTGGCGATTTTAAATCCATCTTTCACTTTATCCGGGCTGCCTTCCCAATTCGGATCTTCATGTTCAATATTCAGAACTTCATTGTAGCCTACGTTGTAAAGGGCTTTGATTACTTCCTGCCAATCGACCAGCCCCATTCCCGGGATCCGGCGCTTTTGAATTCCAATCCCAGCACTCAATATGCCATGCTGATAGCACATTTCCTGATCAAGATCCATATCCTGGGCATGAACACTGAAAATCCTCGAACCAAAATCATAGATAAATCGAATGTAATCAATTTGCTGCCAGATCAAATGGGAGGGGTCATACATTAAACCGTAATTCTCATCAGGAATGATTTCAAATGATCTCCGCAGAATAGCCGGGGAATAGCTCAAATTATTTCCCCCTGGCCAGGTATCTTGCCAGAGCATAGGGCAATGCTCAATGGCAATCTTGACATTATGGTCGCCAGCAAACTTAACAAGATCGGGCCATACTTTTTTGTACTCTTCAAAATGAAGATCGACCGTTTCTTCCCAGCTTCGACCTGCCAGACTCGCAGGTCTACCCGTAAAAGTTCCAACAATTTCCACCCCTAATTTCTCAGCTCCAACAATCACTTTCTTCAGATGCGCGATGACTTTCTCCCGATGTTCAATCTCATCGTGAAGAGGATTTGCATAATATCCCAGTGCGGAAAGTGTTATTCCACTTTCCCCGCACAACTCCTGAATTTCATTAACCTTGGATGACGATAAATCATCCACATCAATATGAACCACCCCCCCATACTTTCTGTCTTTCCCTTCACCTGCCGGCCAGCAAGCAGCCTCAACTGACTTGAATTTATTTTTCCCTAAAAATCTGATCACATCTTTAAACTCGTATCCCGGGAAAGCTGCGCTCATGATCCCAATTTTCATTCCTAAACCTCCAATATCATATTTATTTATCTATTTCTGATTATCACCACCTAATTGTAATTTTCCAGTGACATTCGTACATTATTGTTCCTCACAACCTGCAGTTTTCTTGTAAGATCTCGGAGTACAAATAGATCTATAAATTGTAGATAAGGAGTTTTCAATGAAAGCTATCTGGAACAATCAGATTATTGCAGAATCCGATCAAACAGTACTAATTGAAGGAAATCACTATTTTCCACCTGGGTCAGTCCATAAAAAGTACCTGAGCCCGAGCGACAAGACCAGCATCTGCCCCTGGAAAGGAAATGCAAAATACTATAACCTCGAAGTAGATGGCAAAAAGAATCCTGACGCTGCCTGGTATTATCCAGAGCCAAAAGAAGCTGCCAAAGAGATAAAGAATCATGTGGCCTTCTGGAAGGGTGTTGAGGTTGTGAATTAGTCTAAGACAGCCGCTTTCCAGGATGATTATCAACTATTTCCCCTTGTTTTAAATTCAAGGGGATTTTTTGTTTGCTCTGCAAAGTTTCATTTTTCTACACCAAAACTCAGTACTACTATCGATGCTGAAAATCTGCTCCCCTGAAATTGATTTAGGATACAATGGTACAAACCACTCAATGGCCGAATGTATCAATAGATAAAATTTATAAATCGAATCCCCCCTTCAAAATCACCATTTTCACTTTCAGTGGGAAATTCTCAGATTCAAGCGGACAATGATTCAGTAAATCAGATGAAAACTCTCGTAACTTATGCTTCGAAATACGGCGGAACAGAAGAAATTGCCCAAAAAATTACCCATGTCCTTGAAGAACACGGCTTTACCGTTGATCTGGGACCTGTCAATCAGGTTCGATCCATTGAAAATTATCAAATTGTTATTCTGGGCAGCGGGGTTTATATTGGCGGCTGGATTAGATCTGCTGTGAAATTCATCAAACGTTTTTCGGATGAACTCGAAAATAAAAATTTTTGGATCTTCTCTAGCGGGCCCACAGGAAATGGAGATCCTGTTGATCTGCTGGATGGTTGGAAATTTCCTCCTAAAATCCAACCCCACCTTTCAAAATCTGCACCAAACGGCACTGCAGTATTTCACGGGGTCCTGATCCCTGAAAAACTAAATTTCCTTCACCGCTGGATGATCAAAAATGTGGAAACACCTACAGGAGACTTCAGGGACTGGGATATGATTACCGCCTGGGCTAAGGAGATTGCAGCTGAGATCTCCAAAACTTAATCCAGCTTGATCTTGCTGAGTCCACACTGTACCAAAGTATTCAAAAATCATGGCAGAAGAAATGCTGGAAACTTTCCAGCAAACAAGAAGGGTTCTGGAACCGCCTTTGGATCATTTACCCGATAAGGATTTGAATTTCACAAATCCATCTGGGGATTGGCGGCCGCTAAATTTCCTGCTTCAGCTTAATTCCTATCAGAAAATCTAGGTTTTCAGTATTTATGCTATACTCGATGATGATTTTTCCTCCCGTCCCAGTCTTCACCCTTCTGAATTTGCAAAATTCTCTTATCAAACTCAGATTAAGTACAGGTCCTGAGCTATAATTTTGTTCAGACATCTCCTCCCGTCCAAAAGGGAAAAAGCATGACTCCTGATATCATTTTAGTCCTCACTATACTGGCAGCCGCGGTTATTCTCTTTGTCACCGAATGGATCAGAATGGACCTGGTTGCCTTGCTGGTGATGACCAGTTTAGCACTCACGGGGCTGATAACTCCAACTCAATCCCTTTCCGGATTCAGTAACCCAGCTGTGATCACTGTCTGGGCAGTTCTGATTCTGAGTGGATCGCTTGGGAGAACTGGTGTTGCCAGCATTCTCGGTAAATTTGTTCTTCAATTAGCGGGTGACAACGAGGTTCGCCTGCTGATTGTGATCATGCTGATTCCCGGGTTTCTCTCAGGATTTATGAATTCAATTGGTGTAGCCTCGCTCTTTCTACCTGTTGTTATCGACATTGCCAGACGCACTAACCGAACACCTTCCCGCCTGCTGATGCCCCTGGCATTTGCCTGTCTCATGGGTGGCCTAACCACGCTGATCGGAACTCCTCCAAATTTATTAATCAACGAATCGCTCAGTTCAGCAAACCTGGATCCTTTCACAATGTTTGACTTTACTCCCGTTGGGATTTCAGTCGTTTTAATCGGGACCCTATTTATAGTTTTAATAGGCCGCCATTTACTTCCAAAGCGGGATATCACCAGAGAATTGTCTTCCTCCCCTGAAGCCGATATCGGATCCCTATATGACCTTGAAGAAAGACTTGTATTTTTGAATATTCCAGAGCGTTCGGCTCTGCAAGGAAAAACTTTAGAGGAAAGCAGACTGGGTTCTGCCCTTGAGCTGAATGTGGTAACCGTAATCCGGAATGGCGAGAATATCATGGCCCCCGGACCTAATTTTACACTCCAATCGGGGGACCGCCTTTTAGTTGAAGGGAGATTGGATCGGCTTTTCGAAATTCACGACAATGACCATCTATCTCTAACCAAGGAAAATTTGCCGCTCGAAACACTCGTTTCCTCCCAAATTAATTTAGCAGAACTTGAAATCATCCCTGGCTCTGAGCTAAATGGATCGACCCTGCGCGAGACCGCTTTTCGTCACAGATACGGAGCGATTGTAATCGCAATTCGCCGTGGCGATCAGCTGATCAGGAGCAATCTTGAAAAAATAACACTATCGGAGAAAGATTTCCTCCTGGTCCAGGGAAATCAAGCGAACCTGGAACTACTGAAGAATTCAGACCAATTTAACTATCTTCCGGAGGTATCCTACCAAAAATATTATCTTCAAGATCGTTTGATGAGTGTCCGGATTCCTGCTGGATCCAATCTGAATGGAAAGACATTGACCACCAGCCGCCTTAACGATGCTTTTGGGTTGAGTGTTTTGGGAATCCTGCGGAGCGACACAACAAGATTAATGCCTGATCCGGATGAACAAGTATTCAGCGGTGATACGCTAATAATCAAAGGGAAACTATCAGACCTCCAGATGATTGAAGGGCTGCAAGAGTTAATTATTGAAACCCAGTCTGAGCCGGATCTCAGCGATCTTGAAACTGAGGAAACCGGCTTACTTGAAGCAGTTCTTTCTCCATACTCTTCGCTTGCCGGAAAAGCCATCCGTGAACTAAATTTCAGGGCGAAATACGGATTGACAATTTTAGCCGTCTGGAGAGAAGGCAGAGCCTATCGCTCACAGTTGAGAGAAATGAAACTCCGCTTCGGAGACGCACTCCTGCTGTTTGGACCCCGAAGCCGGCTGCGTTTGCTGGCCGACGAAGCAGACTTTCTTTCGTTAAGCGAATCCATTCAACCCGCTCCAAGGCTGAAAAAAGCTCCTCTCGCAGTCTTGATTATGTTAGGGGTTTTAATTCCTGTAATTCTTGGCTGGCTCCCAATCGCTATCTCTGCAGTCTCAGGAGCAGCACTGATGGTCCTGACAGGCTGTCTTTCGATGGAAGAAGCTTACCTCCAGATCGAGTGGAAAGCTGTGTTTTTGATTGCAGGTATGCTCCCCCTGGGTATTGCGATGGAAACATCCGGCGCTGCGGCCCTGATCGGATCCAGCCTGATTAATCTGATCGGTGGATTTGGACCCACGGCGGTAGTTGGGGGCCTTTTCATTCTGGCGGCCCTGGGTTCCCAGTTTATGCCCAATCCTGCAGTTGCTGTTCTTCTGGCCCCAATAACCTTGACCGCTGCTGGAAATCTGGGCGTTTCTCCCTATCCGCTGATGATGGCTGTAGCAGTCTCATCCTCTGCTGCTTTTCTCAGCCCGGTAGGTCATGCCGCAAACATGCTCGTGATGGGACCAGGCGGGTATAAATTTTCAGATTACATCAAGGTCGGTTTACCTTTAACCCTGATTGTGATGATAACTGTGCTTCTTATTCTCCCTCTCTTTTGGCCTTACTAGAAAAGGAAATCTATGCAGGAATTATTAGGATTGTTCATTGGACTGGGCCTCAGCGCCACTTGCGGGTTTCGTGTTTTTGTACCTCTGCTGGGGATGAGTATTGCTTTTCGAGCCAGCGCTTTAACCTTTGCTCCTGGATTTGAATGGTTGGGAAGCTGGCCTGCATTACTCTCTTTCAGTATCGCGGTTTTGATTGAGGTCGCTGGATATTATATCCCCTGGGTTGACAACCTGCTTGACAGCATTGCCAACCCTGCAGCAGTTATTGCGGGAACAATTGCAACCGCCTCCGTGATAACTGAAATGGATCCTTATCTCAAATGGACCCTGGCAGTAATTGCCGGGGGAGGAATTGCTGGACTTGTCCAGGGTTCCAGCGTTTTGATCCGGGGTGCATCAACCGCCTCAACAGGAGGGATTGCTAACCCAATCCTATCAACTGGAGAACTAACCGCTTCAATCACAGGCACAATTATTTCCATCTTTTTGCCAATTGTTGCTTTTGTGCTTGTTCTTTTTCTGGTATTTTTAATTCTCCACAGGCTATCCCGGAGAAACACCTCCAGAGCTTGATTGAACATCTTACAATTTTTCTAATTTGGTCACTAAGTTTGACTCTTTTTAAGCTGTTATTCCAATTCCCCCTGGATCTCATCCATTCCTTTTTCCCTGACATGCTATACTGATTTTGATATTTACAGCTCAAGAATTATCCAGGGAAACTTATCGTGCGCATTGCCTTTACAGCAGACAATCATCTTCTCCAATTTCAGGATTCCCCTGACCGTTATCACGCGCTCAGGAATATTCTTCAGACCTGCGGGAATCAAGAAGTTGATAAGCTTGTCATTGCTGGCGACCTGTTTGATAAAACTCTGGCAAATTACAGTGACTTTGAAAATTTGGTCCGCACCCACCGTCCAGATCAGACAAAAATTGCAATCCTTCCCGGAAATCACGATCCCGACCTATCCGACAAACATCTCGCCGCTCACGGCGTTCAGGTCTACTCAGATCCAATATTTCTCCCTCTCGATGATCAGTGGTGGATACTGCTCATCCCTTATCAAAAGAATACCAGCATGGGTCAACTCATCGCCTCGTTTGCACCTGATTTTGAAGATAAGCGCTGGATTCTGGTCAGCCATGGTGACTATACGCAAAGCGTTAGGCAGCAGAATCCTGCTGAGTCGGGGACTTACTTCCCGCTGACCCGGGGCGATCTCCAGCGCTACAATCCAGCTCATGCTTTTCTTGGTCACATCCACCGCCCCCATTCTGCAGACTCGGTAATTTACCCTGGGTCACCCTGTCCCCTGAACCGAACAGAAACCGGCTTGCGGAGGTTCCTGATCTTTGATACTTCCACCAATCAGGTCTCATCAATCAAAATTAATAATTCAGAAATCTTCTTTCAAGAAAATTTTCTGCTGATTCCAGGCAAAAACCAGGAAAAAGTTTTAAGAAATGAAATTGACCAACGAATCCAATCCTGGTCTCTCCCCCCAGGCTGGGAACAGAAAACCCAACCCTATATCCAGGTCCTGGGGTATGCCCAGAACAGATCAAAAATCATAGAAATCATCACTAATGCATTTTCTGATTTTCTCTTTTCTTCCGACACCCATCTTGATCTATCCCGACTTTATCATCATCCTGACCCGGATCGGGACTATATTGCGGCTGAATTTCAAACATGGTTAAATTCTCAAGACTGGTTGACTGGCAACAACGAAATCACCCGGCAGGATGTTCTCTTCGAAGCCCTAAAAATCATTTACGGAGCTTATTAATGCCAGTCCGGATTTCCGAAACAAATATCCAATCCCTGGGTCCAATTCAGAACAGATTATTTGAGTTCACTAAACTTAACCTGATTTTTGGTCACAACGAATCCGGTAAATCACTTCTTGTTGAATTTTTTTTAAAGTCACTGTTTTCCCATTCCGGCACCTGGAACCTTCGCAGCTCAGCCGATCAGGGTAAAGTTGTGATTTCTGGAATATCTAAATTTGCTCGTGACTTCACACCAGGTACAGAGAAAAAACTTGAAGATTATTGGCAGGAACATGACCGGGGTTTTCCGCTCAACTTAGCACAGCTGCTCGTGATAAAAGGAGGAGAATCCGGGCTCTCACCAAATCATCCGGGGGAGATTTCCAAAAATGACTTAAAGGCCCTTCTCACCCGGGAAACACTCTTATCCGAGATATCTAACCGGATTCAAACTACAGTCCAAAAAGCTAAGATAATCAACGGCCAAATCCAAGGTGAAAATAGAGGCGACATCAAAGAACTTTTTAGACTCAGGCGGGAATCTCGGCGGTTATCAAACATATTGGAAGAAGTCGAGTTGAGCTATTCTCGAGGACCACTCCAGGAAAATCTTCACAAACAAAATAAAATCCAGGCCAGGCTTCAAGCACAGGAAAAAGCGCGTTTACATCATGCTTTCCAGATTTCCTCTCAGCAGAAAGAACTAATCAAGAAGAAAGAAGCTTTACCAGACGATGTTGTTGAAAATCTCGGAAATATGCTGACAAACCACCGCAGTCTTAAAGCTGAAATATCGAATTTAAAACAAAAGATCATTGATATAACACCGAAATCAGAATCCTACTTATGGCTAAACGAAGCAATCTCTACCTGGCAGGACCAAGAGCTCGGAACTCAACAACACCCACACCGCGCACTTCAGGTTTTTGCTTTGTCTGCCTTGATAGCAGGTCTCATTACATTGCTTCTGACTCAGTTTTATCAACCTGGGTACCTGGTCTGGCTCGCAATTGGCTTAATCGTTACCGGAGTTGGCTTAAGCTGGGTTCACTCAAGAAAAATATCGATCTGGGCAATTCAAAAAGATAAAAACAATGAACGAACAGCTCTTAAACGACATTACACTGAAACATTTAATGATGAAATCAACAGCCTGACAGACCTTAAAAAAAGCAGGGAAATCTACCGGAAATATTATTATCAGATAGAAACATTTAGCCAACAACTTGAAGAAAAAAACACCGATTTGGAGAATCTGTCAAACCAGATCATAACTGCATTTTCCAGATTAAACTACCCGGAAACCACTCCATCAACCTGGAAAACTTCTTACCAGGATTTACTGTCTGAATCCCGGGAGCTTACAAAAGAAATCCAATTTTTATCAACAAAATTAGCAGCGCTCGGTGTTCCAGAATCAAATTATTTGGAACACCCTTCTCAAATATCATACTCCGAGAAAGAGCTGCGCCAATTAAGTATTCAGTTATCCAATCTCCAAGCCCGGGAAGATGAGCTTCTGAAAGACCAGCAGTTACTTAAACAGCGAATCTGCGATGAAACGGGAGATCCTATTGACACAATTTGGCCGGATTTATTAAACAGCCTCCAAGAACTCTCCAGAGAGCGAAAAGATACCCTCAAAAAACAAACCGCAGGAATCATCTCCGGAATTGGAATTACCCACTGTCTTGATCAAATCAGAGAACTTGAAGATGCTCACATTCGCAGAAACATTCAATCTTCTCAAGTAACCAAGTTGATCAATAGTCTGACAGGGAGTCAGCTATCACTAGATATTGAAAATGATCAACTTATTTCAAGCAGTAAATATCAAAATTTTCCAATCAATGAGCTGAGCACAGGTACGCGAGAGCAGGTCCATCTGGCACTAAGAATGGGTCTAGCCTCGATTATCAGCGGAGGCGAACCGTTATTTCTAATTCTGGATGATGCCTTTCAGCATTCTGACTGGGAACGCCGAGAACAGCTCGTTGCCAAAACCATTCAGATGGCACTCCAGGGTTGGCAAATAATATATTTAACGATGGATGACCACCTCAAGAATTTATTTAATGCCCGGGGTAAAACTGCCCTGGGAGAAGAATATACTTTTTTCTCTCTTGATTAATATTCAGAATCACTAAATTATTAATCTATCCAGGAGTTTTCAGGATAAATTTCAACCCGCTGCCCTAAGTTCAAAAAGCAAATCAGGGGTGCTGCGTCGATATCGAGAATTTGATTTACTGCTTGTCTATACTTTTCGACTTGATTTCGATAACCCTCTTTTTCGACGTATAAGTCTATACCTTCAGGGTCCGATACATGATCGGTTTTAAAATCAACCAAATACCATTTCCCGTGGTAAAGGAAAAGAGCGTCAATCACTCCCTGATGCATTACCTGATTCTCATCCATCCAGCTGAAAGGAATTTCCGCTAATCTCCGGTCAGCGTCTTCCATGATTGAATACAGCCTATGTGACAAAAATCCATCCAGGAGCTTTTCGGCCTGCCTGATTGCTCTCCTCACTTGCCCTGGATGAGAGACACCTTTTGAATTTAGAAAACGACCAGCCCACCCAGCATAATCACCACCCTCCCCGGGTTGGGGAAATCGCCACAATTCCAGGGAACGGTGAACCAGCATTCCAATCATCCAGGCAGGAACAAAATCTGTTTTAATTGGCCAGATCCGCTCGAGAATTTGTGGTTCTTCCAAATTCCTTTTCTGGGGCAAAGGATTCAGCATGGCTTCTTGGATCTGTCCTGCAGATTTAATCTTTCCGTCATTCATCTCTCGTCGACCCGGAAAAGTCACATTCAACTCATAAAATGAGGCAAGAATATCTGACCCGTTACAGTCAAGAGTAAAGTCGTGGATTTTTTCTCCGCGGGGATTGTATTTGATTTCCAGCTCATCCAGTCCAAGAGGTTGTCCTAAATCAGAGAGCCAACCTTGAGGGGAATACAATTTCCCGTTTTTTGCAATTCCGCCGATCACACCACTGATTAGCAGCTTATCTCTGGCTCGTGTTGCCGCAACATACAGCAGCCTTTTCGATTCTGCTTCATCACGCAGGTTATCCTCAACAGCAGCTAAGTGATAGATTCCTGATTGGAAACGGCTGCGTTCAATTTCATTGTTTTCATTTATCCATACATTTTCATCTTGAAATGGTATTACAACTCCAAACGGCTCTTGAACTAAAACTCCACTTGCGCCTCGAGCAGTTCTGGATGCGTCACCCAGAACAACAACTGGAAACTCCAAACCTTTAACCTGGTGAACACTCATGATCTGGACTGTCCCTGCTGAGATTTCTTGAGCCTCTCCCTCCCGGGCTGATGAACTTATGATATCTTCAATATGTTCAAGGTAGATATCAATACTGATCAACCCGCTGGTCTGAACACTTTCCAATAACTTCCTGATATTTTCTGCAGCCCGATATTGACCCCCCAAATTTAATAATGCCAGGTAATGGGTCTTAACAAGATATCGCTTTAAAACTTCAGCGGCTGAGAACCGTCCAACCAAAGATTCAATATCTTCAAACACTTCAATCGCCCACTCTATTCTCTTCGAATAGGCTTCTTGCTGTGGATGTTTAAATTGCAGCAAAGCATCATACAATCTCTCAAGCTTCTGTTCTTTCTGAAAACGCCGAATTCTCAAAAGTTCATTATCCGAAAAGCCAATTACGGGAGAACGTAAAAAACCAGCTACCGCAAGATCATCACTTGGATTTGCAAAAGCTGAAAGCGAATTAAGAATATCTCTTACTTCAGGACGCTTATAAAACCCACGTCCTGCTACAGTAGTATAAGGAATATCTAAATCTTCAAATGCATTCTCATACGCTTTGAAAGATCCTGCAGCCCTGCAGAGGACAGCCACATCTCCAAAGTTCAACTGCCTCCCCTTCCTCCTGATGGGCTCAACCATTTCAATTAGCCGCTGTCCCACAGCCTTTGCGGCCACCGACATCGCCCCTTCAGATTTCCGGCCAATACTCAGATGAAATTCAATGAATGGAGCATCAATCCCAAAATCCGGTTTTTCACGTTCCGGTTTCAAGGGTGAAAAAGGCTCTACATAATTTTCTGTACTTTCCTCACCAAGAACCTGGTTCAGCAAATGATTGAAATTTTCTATCAGCCCCGCATGAGTCCGGTAAGTTTTTGAAAGCTGATAATACTTTCCTTCTGTTGTAACTTTTCGCCGCTCATCCCGGAAAACTGAGACATCCGCACCCCGAAATCGATAAATGGATTGTTTTCCATCTCCAACAATAAACAAATTTTTATCGTCTCCACTTAATATTTTTATTATCCGCCGCTGCCGGTCATTTGTATCCTGAAATTCATCAACCAAAATTGCCTTAATTTTTCCTGTCCAGAGTTCTCGAACTTGCTGGTTTCCCTCGAGCAATTCCAGGGTCATGCTCTCCAGGTCGTCAAAATCTAAAACCTGCCGATTTGATTTTTGCTCCTGATAGTAAGCTTCAGTAAATTCAAAAACATCGAGCAAAGCGGGGATGGTTTCCCTGGCAATACGTTGGTCCAGATCAAAATTCAAATTGATCCCATTTAAGAGGCTGTTGCATAACTAGCAACTTACGATAAAAGCAGAATGCCGGTAAAAT
>CAZTWV010000076.1:0-11394 GCA_964618295.1 uncultured Anaerolineales bacterium
CCGGCAACTTTGCCGAGTATCCGGGCGTCGACCGGCTGCTCGCGGCCTATCCAAACAGCCGTGTTTTTAAACGCCAGAATACCAGCTACAGGATCCCGGAATGGGCCCAGATTCTGGCTTCCATCCGAAAAAACCTTGCTGATAATAACCTGGATCAGGCCTTGTCCTCCCTTCCTGAGCTCCTCGGTGCCAATCCACCGACCGCTCTAAGTGCTGTTACTCACCTTAAGATTCTCCTGGCGGATCCCGATACACCGCAAAGCGCACTGCTGCAGTTCGCCGAACATTATCATCAAAAATGGCCGGACAGCCTGGCGTGCCGATTAATTCTGGCTAACGCTCTGGTCAAAACCGGAAGTGCTGATCAAGCTGTGAGCATGCTCCACCAGACCGCTGCGGATGACATATCCGGTCAGATCACCAGGCGGACTCTGGGGGACGACCATCCTTATCAAGATCTCTGGCCCAGCAACCTCAAGATGCATCTTGATCTGCGGATCCCGGCTCCGGTTGCCGCTGCAATGGGCTGGAATCAGCTTCCACCTGGACCAAAACCCAAGTTTAACGAACCTCCTCCAGAAGATATTGATGACCTGGAACTGGATGCAGACCTGGATCAAAAACTGGATAAAATCACCCGCCTCTCGACAGAGAATCTGGAAGCGGTTAACGATGAACTCAACAAAGTAGTTGAGGACCTGGGTACCAAATCAACAGTCCGGACCGATGACCGGTTTCCAATGTACATTGTCTTTTCGACCCGGAAAGGTCTGGAGCGTAAATTTGGTCCCGAGACAACGGAAATCATCCTCGAAGAGATGAAGAAAACCACCTATGCTATCCGGCTTAAACCAGGCTGGGGAGCGGTTATGCTTCTGGCGGATGATCCCTCCAGTATGGCGAACTTTGGCTTGAAACCAACTCTGCCGGATGACCCCTGGGCTTTGAAGCTGGCTCTGGCTGATCTGGATCAGTCCCTGGCGGAAAACGGGTTGATGATTGGTGCTGTGCTGATTGTAGGCGGACCGGAAGTTGTCCCCTTCCATAATTTACCCAACCCGGTTGAAGATAACGACACTCTTGTCCCATCAGATAACCCCTATGCGACCACCGATGAAAATTATTTCATCCCGGAATGGCCGGTCGGACGCCTTCCTGGCGGAGCTGGAAATGATCCTGGTTTACTGCTGGATATGTTGCGGAACATCACAGAAAACCATATGGGAAAACCAAAAGAAAACATGACCTGGCTGGAAAGATTTCTGGCCTGGATCGTAAAGACCTTTTCACTGAACCGGGAATCGAATTTCAGCTTTGGTTATGCGGCGGAAGCCTGGAAAAAAGCCTCAGATGCAGTATTTAGCTCCATCCAGGAAAATAGAAACGTTGTCACCTCTCCACCTTTCGGGAAACACGCGGAGATCCCGGTCCCTGTTACCCGACTTGGCTATTTCAATTTACACGGAGTTGAGGAAAGTTCAGAATGGTACGGCCAGAAAGACCTGACCAATGGCAGCACGGGGCCGGATTATCCAATTGCTCTCCGTCCTGAAGATATCAACGCCTATGAAGATGCTCCCTTGTTTGTATTTTCAGAAGCATGTTATGGGGTGCATCTAGAAGGACGACAGATTGAGGATTCCATTGCCCTCAAGTATTTATCACGCGGAAGCCATGCAGTTGTCGGTTCCACAGTGACTGCCTATGGTTCTGTAGATACGCCTCTGATCGCAGCTGATCTCCTCGCCGAGCGCTACTGGATCGGAATCCAGAAGGGATATGGAAGCGGCATAGCCCTCCAGAACGCCAAAATCGAAGTCGCCAGGGAGATGAATAACCGCCAGGGATACCTGGATGGCGAAGACCAAAAAACGCTGATCTCCTTTGTTCATTTTGGAGACCCGCTGATCAGCCCGGTAACCGCCCGCCGCAAACAGCCAAAATCGATCCTGGTTCCAAGAATTCCTCCGGTCCAGGTTCCCACCGTATGCGACCGCTCCACCTTGACCACAGATATTCCTTCCAATACCTTGAAGCAGGTTAAAAAGGTCGTCAAGAAGTATTTACCGGGGATGGAGGATGCTGAGATGATGCTGGGCACCGAGAAAAATGTGTGCCAGGGAGGAGAACACCAATGCGCGACTGCAAAGTTCGCTTCCAGCAATCCTCCCGAACACGTCCATCAACGGCAGGTGGTAACCTTGAGTAAGCAATTTGAGATTCCGCAGAACAGCGGAAAAACAATCCACCGTCATTATGCCCGGGTCACATTTGATAAATCCGGCAAAATGGTCAAACTGGCAGTTTCCCGGTAAATTTTCCGCTTCCAAATTCGAACCCAATAGACCCCTGTAATCTGCACAGGGGTCTTATGATTTCAAGATTTTTGAAGGAGTTGAAAATTTAGTTTTCTTTCTGGTATTTTTCCAAACCATCCCAATCTTGATTGGCTGCCAATTTAGCCTGATCGTGAACAGATTGAAGATCCGTCATCCGGGCCCGGGATGCTTTGAATATTTCTTCAAGCCTTTCTGATTTAATCAATGCCAGTTGAGTGAAGCTGTATACCCCGGCATTGTTGAGTGCTTCCGCAGTTTTCGGACCAATCCCTTTAATCCGGGTCAGATCATCATACACCTGTTCTTGTTTTGCTGCTGGAGGTCTGGTGCTCCGGGGAGTTTTAATCTCCACTGATCGGTTACGCCGATAACTTGGGGTCAGCAGCCACCAATACAGCATTTTACAGATAATAAGTCCCGGGACAATAATCAAAATTATCCAGAGCCAGCTCGGAAGCCCCGATTGCTTTTTATCAGCTGCACTGCCCACTGTCTCCCTCCTTTCTTGCAGTTGATGGATTCCTATGTTCTGAATCTATTATATCAAAATCAGAACAGCAGGATTTTGAGCCACAGCAGCTCTCGATCTATTATTCACCTTCATTGGTCATGATAAATAACGGTTTCATGGCGAAACGTTTGTAATGGGGACGGAGCCTTTCCGTGTTGTAAAAACGTTCCACATCCACGACCTTGCTCCTCCCGGTTAAGACCTCAATCGGCATATTATCATAGCGGCCGTTTTTGAGCACAACCAGCCTGCCGTGCACATTTTGCAGGATCAAATCCAGAGCCAGATTGCCGAAAGCCATTGGGGCAATGGAATCAATCGCATCCGGATCCCCACCGCGAACGAGATAGCCCAAGCGCTGATTGACGGTGTTGATCGGGGTCCCGTTATTATATTTCGCAGAGCGCTGCTTGAGTTCTTCTGAAACTAAATCGCCAATCCCGCCCAATTTTTTATGTCCATAGGCATCCGTTGTCGAGTCTTTAAAGACCATGTCACCGCCTTCAAACATGGCTCCTTCAGAAACCAGCACAATTGAATAGCGGCTGGGGTATTTGTAGCGGTCCTCCACCAGAAGTTCGGTAAGCTGTTCGATATCAAATCTATGCTCCGGAATCACACAGCGATTTGCCGCACCGGCCATGGTGGGCAGCATGGCTGTAAACCCTGCGTAGCGCCCAAATACTTCCAGCACCAAAAACCGTTCATGCGATCCAGCTGTGGTCCGCAGGTTATTGGTCATCTCAATGGTCCGGGTCACACAGGTGCTGAAACCAATGCAGTAATCCGTTCCCGGAACATCGTTGTCCATAGTTTTTGGGATACCAACCACGTTGACACCCTGCTGATACAGTTCCACAGCGTAGCTCAGGGTATCATCCCCTCCAATCGGTATCAGGTAATCAACACCCAGGAAATCCAAATTTTTTATCACCTCTGGAGTCAGGTCATTGATCTCCTCATTGTATTGATCTTTGAGATGCTGGGGAACTTTCTCTTTTGGCACTTTACTGGGACGGGTCCGGGAGGTATGCAGAAAAGTGCCGCCAGTCCGACCTTTTTTGTTGACCCGTTCTTCGGTTAAGATTTCAAAATTGTGGGTATTATCAGCATCTTTTTCCCGGATCACTTCCATGACTCCGGCCCAGCCGCGGCGCAGCCCAATTACCTGATAACCTTCCCGCAGGGCCCGGATGGTGACTGCTCTGATTGCCGGATTCAAACCCGGAACATCTCCACCACCTGTCAAAATCCCAATCACACCTTTCTTCTTTTTTACATTCACCATTATCTTTCCTCCAAAATCAACTTCTATTTTTCCAACTCTATTATAGACGAGATTAATATCCGTGCTAGATTTATTTCCTTCGGACTGACTCAGCAAGTAACCCTAATCCGATTCCGGAAGATCAGCAACCACCTGCCCCATCTGGCTCACATCATAACCCGGCCGGGATGAAACTGCGGCCTGGAATTTTTTATCATGCAGCAGATCCAACAAGGGCTGCAGCAAAGAATCATCCAGGTTTTCGCCTGGTATGATCAAATCATAACGCTCCTGGAACAGCGGCAGGAAATCAAGCTCCAGAGCGCTGGCTGCAGCCTGAATGCCCAGGGTGCAGTCGGCTCGTTTGGATGCAACCGCTGCAGCAGCCGTCAGATGGGTGAACTCCTCCCGTTGATATCCCTGGATTTCATCCGGAGTAATCTCCAGCTGTGATAAATGATAATCCAGCAGGTACCGGGTTCCCGCACCTGGCTGGCGGTTCACAAAACGGATATCCTCCCGAACCAGGTCCGCAAGCCCGTCCACATTCTTGGGATTTCCCGCCGGGAGAATTAACCCCTGCACTCTGCCCACCAGAGTGACTACACAAAGCTTCCTGCCGGGAAGATGCTGCTTGATGTACGGCAGGTTATACTCCCCGCTGTCCGGATCCAGTAAATGAGCACCGGCCAGGTGGGTTTCCCCCTGCTTCAAAGTCATGATCCCCCCGAGGCTTCCAACATTGGCTGATGTCAGCCGTCTGTTCTTCTCGGCTAGAAACTGGGCCATAATATCGAGGGTGATATCATGAGAGCCCACCGCAAAAATAGTTTCCTCAATTTCAGCCCGGGACCTGATCAGCTGAATACTGACTTTTTCGCCTGCCGGATACCCCTGTACTCCCCGGGGAACGACCAGCAAACCATCCGCCCGCACCAGGGAAGTAATCACGCCAGAACCCCGCGAGAGCGGAGCTGCCAGTGTTTTCTTCCCCACTTTTCCAACAGCAACCCGGATATAGTCATCGTCACCAGGAGGTGAGGTGATTTTTCGGGTCAGGACTGCCTCAACTTTCTCCCGCGGCTGTTGGCTTTTTCCCAACCAGCGCTGGATCAACGGTTGAACAAAAATCTCAGCAGTCAGCGCGGCCGAAACCGGATATCCCGGGACTCCCACTGCTGGTACTTTTCCAGTGATTCCCTCAATCAAGCCCAGAATAACGGGGTGTCCGGGCCGGACAGCGACTCCATGCACCAGTAGCTGACCATTCTCGGCAACAATCCGGGCTGTATAATCCTCTGATCCTGCGGATGAGCCGGCGATAATTAATACCAGATCATGCTCGGCTGCAGCTTTGAGAACAGCTGTTTTTAGCTCCGGAAGATCATCCGGGATATTGGGAAAACGCTCTGGTTCAGCTCCCCATTCTGCCAGCTGGGCTGCCAGAACAATCGAGTTATATTCAATAATATCTCCCTCAGCGACCGGCTCTCCTGGATTCACCAGCTCGGTCCCTGTGGGGAGAATCGCCACCCTGGGCTTCTTTGCGACCTGCAGGCTGTCATACCCGCAGCCGGCAGCCGCTCCCAGATCCACCGCCCGCAGCTGCTGACCGGCTGGAAGAACCAGTTCGGTAGCAACCATATCCTCCCCCATCGGACGAATATTCATCCAGGGTTTGGCAGCGGCCAGGATCCGAATTGCTCCCGGGCGGCGGGGATTTGCGGCAGCATCCTCTCCATTACCCAGGTCCAGGGATTCAACATTTTCAATCGGGATTACCGCATCCGCCCAGATCGGAACGGGGTCCCCAGTGTCAAGATAAACTGTGCCCTGCCCGTACTCAATAATTAAAGGGGCTGTTTCCAGCGCACCGTGCGTCTCAGCGGACCGGACCGCAAACCCATCCATCGCGGAAGCATGGTAATGGGGAGAAGAAATTCGAGCCCAGAGCGGTTCAGCCAGAATCCGACCCACAGCTTGATGATCCAAGGGGATTGATTCTCTACCCAAAACTCCCGCTAATCCAGCTTCAGCTAAGGCTTTTCCCAGGCGGGATTGAGCCTCCTGCAAGGGGATGTCCTCCAGGTAAACACGCATATTTTTTCCTTTAATCTGAGTAAAGCATTCCTAGAGAGTCCGGGCATGATACTGCAGTTCGTCAGCTTCCTGATCATTCCCCATAGAGCGGGCGTAATTGGCCGCTTCGGTGTAATAATTCAGCGCCTTTGTGTGGCTTCCGGCCAGTTCAAAATGACGGGCGATCGAAACGCTCCGCTCCGGATTAGCCCGTTCAGACAGCCAGGAGGCGACCGCAAGATGGGCTTCCGCACGGTACTTTTTCGGCAGACGTTCATAGGCTACATCCCGAAGCAGGGAATGCTTGAAGATATATTCCTTCTCACCTGAAAAAGCGCTGCCCACCCGGGGGAAAGCCATTTCTTTTTCCATTAATTCATCCAGAGCGGACTGCACCTTGCCAACAATATTATAGCTGGAAACTCCCAGGGCCTGGGTCACACCCTTCGAGCCCCGGAAAGCGGACAGCACGGCTCCCTTCCAAAAAACACGGCCCACAACAGCTGCGAATAAAGTAGTTGCTCTCGCTTCCATGGACAGGGAATCAATCCGGGACTGCAGCAGCATGCGCAGCGACCGGGGCAAATTCCTTTCAATATCCGCCGCCTGCATTCCCTCGAAACCACCGGGGATAATTGTCTTAACCAATTCTTCCAGGAAGTAGGGGTTTCCGCCAGAGCGGACTGCGAGCGCCTGCAGCAAATCAGCCGGTGCTTCTTTTAGTATTGGGTAGGCACTCCGAACAATTTCTGCCTGCTTAGGAATTGGCCCCAGCTCCAGGTAAGAAGTGCCCTGGACCAGCTCCGGATGATCCCGGACAAACTCGGGACGGGCTCCCCCCAGGATCAGGAGGGGCATATCCTTGTTCCTGATCCGCCGCAGATAATCGATCAACTGTAAACTGCTCCGGTCTGCCCAGTGTAAATCATCCAGGATCAGGAGCACCGGCCCCCGGGTTAGAGCCCGGGTGAACAGTTCAGCATGCAGCAAATAGGCATGCTTTGTCCGCTCCTCCGGATCTTCGCGATAAGACTCCAGATAGCGGCTGTTTTCAAAAGTGATCCCGATCAAATCCCCGATGAAATGAGCTGCTTCAACAGCTGGATATTCTCCAAGCTGCTGGCCCCAGAGCGCCAGCACCCCTTCAATCACCTTCTGACGTGCATCTTCAAGAGGATCATCCTCGTTTAAACCAAAGCGGTTGAACCAGAGTTCCCGCCAGAGATAATAGGGAACCTGTTCAGTTTGCTCCAGAGCCCGGCTGGACATCACAGTCAGCTGGGGGTATTTGCCCTCCAGGTGACTGACAAATTCCATTAACATCCGGGATTTCCCGACCCCGACTTCACCCGCAATCAGAGCACAGCTGGGTTTCTTTTGTCCTTGGGTTTGCTCAAAGATTTCTTTTAGTTTTTCCAGTTCCTCTTCCCGGGCAACCAGATTAGTTTCCAATCCACCCCGGCTCCGATAGCGGAGTTTGCTGGGCTGCTGCAGGGGTTCATTAACCTGGTAGACATTGGTCAGGCGCTCCGTGTCGCGCACAGCGACCGGTCTCAAACGTTTGATCTGGAACGCGCCGCGGATGAACTGGTAAGTGGCTTCACTAATCAGCAGCGATCCCGGTTCGGCAAATTCTTCCATCCGTTTGGCGATATTAACTGTATCCCCCATCACCGTGTATTCGCCCTTGATACCGACATATCCCGCCAGCACCAGGCCGGTGTGAATCCCAACCCGCATTTCCAACTTCTTGGCCAGCGGATTGCCAGACTCTGTTTTAAATTCCTCCAGGGCTTGAAGCACAGCCAGACCGGCCCCGACAGCCCGCTCCGGGTCATCTTCCTGGGCCCTGGGAGCTCCCCACAGCACCATGAAGGCATCCCCGATGTGCTTATCAATAAACCCTCCATACTCTTCAATTACCTGGTCCAGCTTGAGCCACATACTCCGCAGCACATCGCTAACAATCTCAAAGTCAAGCTGATCCGCCAGGTGAGAAAAACCGATTATATCGGCAAATAACACACTGACCAGTTTGCGTTCTTCCGGATAGCGGACCGAAGAATTTTCTGTGTTCAACCGCAGTTCTCCATCCCTAATAAAGATCAAATTTCATTCTGTATTCTACCAAGTTTTGACAAGCGTACTTAAGCATATAACGTCCCCAATTGATTGCAGGACTTAAATGACTTTTCCCGGAAAGGAGATTCAGCTTCCTTTCCTACCAATAATGAATCCTGTTCCTTCCTTCTTCTTTTGCCCGATACAGCGCCTGATCAGAGTGGTTGATCAACTGTTCCGAGCGCTGTTCCCCTGCCGGTACGCTGCTCGCTGCTCCAATACTGATGGTGACATACTGACCACCATCTGGCCTCTGATGGTCAATTTTTACCTGTGCCAGATGATCCTGGGCTTTCTGGGCCAGATGGATTGCCCCCTCTTTACCCGTGTCAGGCAGGATTGCCGCAAATTCATCACCCCCAAAACGGGCAAAAAAGTCTCCCGGGCGCTGGAAAACGCTGCTGAGTTCAGCTGCCAGCCTCCTGAGGCAGTCATCCCCGGCAAGGTGTCCATATTGATCGTTGTAATTTTTAAAATAATCAAAATCCATGATCAGAACCGCAATTTCTTCCTCATCCCGCAAGGACCGTTTCCACTCCTTTGCAAGTACCTTGTTAAAATGGCGGCGGTTAGGAACTCCGGTAATCTCATCGGTTGTAGACGCCAGCTCATATTTCTTGCTGAGCTCCTTATATTTTTGTTTGCTTTCCTGAAGCTGGATAATTAACTGATCTCGATCTTTTTCAACTATTTTTCGGCGTTGAATTTCTCTTTTTGCATCGCTGAGTTCTGTCTGCAGTTCTGAAAACTGATGCAGGATAGCTAAAACCGGACGATTGACAAAAAATATTTCCTTTTTCTTTTGGCCCCATAAAAGATAAGAGTAAAGCACTGGGAAGGCAGCCGCAGAAATGATCAAACGGCTCAGAAGAGTTCCCTGCATAATGTTGAGATAATTCTCGGATCCTGCAAAAGCCCCGGTTGTAAAGATCAGGACGTCGAGCCAAAGCACGGAGAGTAAAGTCCAATACGTTCGAAGCCAGAATGGAAGTTTTAAGCGCGGTTTTCCAAGCAGCTCCCAGGCTGCACCCAGAAAGATTAAATCTAGAAATGTTGCCGCTGCCGAAGCAGCGTTAATTCGCAAACCTGGTCGAGGGACCCAGGAAAGGTCAAAACCTGCCAGGTCAGCGTGAAAATGAAGTAAAGCTGCTGTCAGTGGGGTTAATATTGAGACAAAAAGCACAGTTGAGATTGCGATCCGGGCCATTCCGGGTCCATCAAAAACATAAATCACAAATACACCCAGAAGCAGCGCTGTGTAAAAGACCGTGGATCCAACCACAAATGTGATTCCGGAGACTTCGATCTGAAATCCAGCGTCAGTGACCCAGGCCATCACTGCGGTCATTCCTCCCAGCAGGGCATAAAAATATCCCTGTCCAAAGCGGCGGCGCAGGGAATGAGCACCCAGCACAAATAAGTAGGCGATTATCGCTTCTAACCCCAGCAAAAGGACTGACAGATTCATACCGATAAACCAAATTTTTTAGTAATAAGAATTTTAATGGATGGCATCGTGATCCCCATATTATAGCGGATCTGCAGATTATTTGAGCGCAGGCATTGATGTAAGTCCATTACCTCCCCGCCAGCTTAACACCAATGTAAGCTGATCTGGCGGATTCCTCCTTATAATTTGAGAAAACAATCAAAAACAATCAGGAGCTAGCTTGATGAAAACTGCAGTATACATTACCGTAGCACTGACTTTACTGACTGCATCCTGTGCCCTGCTGCCCGGATCAAGCAGCCCGGAGCTCTCAGCCCCGATTGAAAGCCAAAACAGGTGCGGTGACGGCGTTTGCGACGGTCCCGAAAACGAGTCGAAGTGTCCTCAAGACTGCAGCGAATCTGCAGGAGCCGGACAGAACCAAATAGATGCAGATCAAGCCTCGGCTGCCGCAGAAACAGACCATAAGAACAGAAGCGGAACTGATTACCGCTATGTTTCTTTCTCGGGGGAAATCAGAACCCAATCCAATTTTGACACGGATCCTGATTTTACAGGGGATTATTTTGAATACACGGGTGAGTACAGCGTCGAGCTCTGGTTCCCGGCGGATGGTGGAGCAGCTGTCCAACAGCGCAACGCCATCGTTCTGACTGAAATCAATCCGCTTTACCGGGGAAGCAGTGAGTGCCGGCCCTGTGAATGGACGCCTGAGTCCTCCGCGTACACGCCGCTGGAATTCGAACTTGATGCCGACCTTAAACTCAACAGCATCACCGAAGGAGATCAAACAGTCGATGAGCTCATCTATCATCTCTCCACCGCACCCCAAAAATCTTTTACAGTCGCAGTAGATTGTCCCTGTCCGGGCAGCATGGACACTTATCCCGATCCAGCAGCCTACCCCCAGCTGCTGTCCTATTTCATGTTTCAGACCCTCCGCAACCCGATCCAGCTCAACGTGCTGGAGACCAACACAGTTGAGGATTTTCCAATCAGTCCGCTGGCCAGCATCAGCATCCCCGAGGAAAATCTGTCCTACGTCCAGGTCCCGGACCTGGACACACCGTAGGTTTCTCCAGAAGACAGCTTCGGGCCTTGAATCGAATATTTTTTCTGTTATAATCTTGGCACCCAGCGGGTGTGGCCAAGTGGTAAGGCATCAGCTTCCCAAGCTGACATTCACGGGTTCGAATCCCGTAGGCCCTATATGTGGGCAAAAGTGATAGTTTTTGCGCTTTTCGCCTGTATATGGGGGCTATTTTTTTAATCCACATTTTCGTAGGCATCAGCTTTAACTAGTTTTGCGTTCTGAAATAGGGAGGGATACAGCATGTTATTCCAGGACGCTTATACTGATTTTATGCTTTCCAGGGAAGCTAAAAACGTTACAAAAAGAACGATTGAATTTTACGAATTCACCTTATCAAAAATACTAGACTTCTTTCAGAAAATAGGGCTTGAAGATGTTACAGAAATTCAAGCAAGGCATATCAGGCTGCTGCTAAAGGATTTACGGGATGCTGATTTATCTGATTCTTATATCCACCAGCACGCAAGAGTAATAAAAACTTAATAGCATTAAGTTGTTTTGACATTTGAGTTTGAATACACCATCTCCGCCTGA
>CAZTWV010000077.1:0-10937 GCA_964618295.1 uncultured Anaerolineales bacterium
TCATGAAGTAGCTCTGGATCTGGTTGGCAGTGTGGCGGCCGGCGGGGATTGGAAAGGAACACTGGGGCCGGGGCAAACTGTGCGGATATTGAGCGGTGCTCCCCTTCCGGATGGGGCTGAAGCCGTGCTGGCGGAAGAATTCACCCGGGTCGAAGGGCAGCAGCAGGTAATTGCTTTTAACACAGCTAAACCGGGCCGGAATGTGCTGCCGAAGGGGCAGGATGTTTTTCCCGGCGCAGTCCTGGTCCAACCCGGTGAGAAACTACGCCCGACGATGGTCGGCTATCTGGCTTCTGCTGGATATGCCGAGGTTCCAGTTTTCAAGCGTCCGGTCGTTGGAATTATTGCCACCGGGGACGAGGTGATTGCCCCCGGAAAGCCGCTCCAGGAAGGCAAGCTGTATGCCAGCAATCTGGTGACCCTGTCTTCCTGGTGCCGGCGCTATGGATTTGCGGTGGAAACCGATGTGCTTCCCGATCAGCGGGAGACTTTAACAGCCGGCTTGAAAACAGCGTTGGAATCCTATGACGCAGTGATCACGAGCGGGGGAGCCTGGAAAGGGGATCGGGATCTGGTGGCAGCAGTGCTGGATGATCTCGGCTGGGACAAAATTTATCACCGGGTTAAAATGGGGCCAGGAAAAGCAGTTGGGTTTGGGATGGCAGGGTCTAAACCGGTGTTTTGTTTGCCCGGCGGACCGCCCTCAAATCATATGGCTTTTCTGCAGCTGGCGCTGCCCGGAATTATGAAGCTGGCCGGCTGGAAAGATCCGGGACTGCCGTCGGTCCCGGTTCGGCTCAAAAACACCTTGTGGGGGCAGCTGGATTGGACCCAGTTCATCCACGGCCGGATTACGGAAACCGGGGCTTGTTTGGAGTTTGAATCCATCAAGCTCAAAAGCCGGCTCCAGATGCTGTCCCGGAGTGAAGCCGTGGTCAAGATTCCGGAGGGGGTGGAGGAGATTGCAGAAGGGGAAACCGTGATGGCTGCACTTCTCTCTTAGTAAATTGCCTTTTATAGGGAAGGGTACAATAAAACCCAGGACTCAAACAGGGAGTGGTCTGTGAGGCAGATATTCAAGGGCGGAAAACTTATCACACCTTCCGGGGTGCTATCCGGGCATGGACTGGTTGTTCAGGAAGAGAGAATTAGTGCTGTTCAACCTGAAAAAAATCTAGAGCTGAAGCCTTCAGACCAGATCTATCAACTGGAGGGACAGTGGATTGCCCCCGGAATGATCGATCTGCATGTCCACGGCGGTCTGGGGGCGGATACAATGGACTGCAGCCAGGAAGCCTGGGACCGAATCTGCCGCTTCTTCGCTTCCAGGGGCGTGACCTCATTTTTATTGACCACTGGGGCTGCCAGCCGGAAAACTATTGATGAATTGATTGAGACCTTTCAAGGCTACCATTCGCCGCAGGACGGCGCGGTCCCACTGGGAATACACCTCGAGGGTCCTTACCTCTCACCCCAGAAAAGAGGAGTGCAGCCGGAAGAGCATCTCAGAAACCCGAATCTAGAGGAATATCAGCCCTGGTTTGAGAGCGGATTGGTGAAATTGATGACTGCAGCCCCCGAGCTGCCCGGAGCGCTGGAGATGATCCAAGCCGGACGGAAGCAGGGTGTTTTTTTTGCAGCGGGACACACGACAGCCAGCTACCAGGGCTTGCTTGAAGCCGCGGATGCAGGATTGAATCAGATTTCCCATACGTTTAATGCCATGGAATCCCTCCTCCACCGGAGGCCGGGGGTGCTCGGGGCCGCTCTCAGCGAGGACCGGATTTATGCCCAGATCATTCCAGACGGAGTGCACGTTCATCCGGCCGTGGTGAAAATCCTGATTCGAGCCAAAGGTCCCGGACGGACTATCTTGATCACCGACGCTATGCGGGGAGCCGGGCTGGGGGACGGCAGATATGAGCTGCTTGGACAGGAAATTGAAGTCGTCGGGGGAGAAGCCAGGACCCGGGAAGGAGCGCTGGCGGGCAGCACCCTGACCCTGGATCAGGGGCTGCGGAATGTCCTGCAGTTCAGCGGGGTCACTCTTAGCCAGGGAATTGCCATGGCTTCCGATACTCCGGCCCGGGCTCTGGATCTTTATCCGGAGCGGGGAGCGCTGAAAGCTGGAAGCCGGGCCGACCTGGTGATCCTGGATGAAGATTTTCAAGTCACCTCAGTGATAATTGGCGGTCGGATGTTCTCTTGGTAGTTCATTTCCGTTAGCTGTTTTATCCTATTTATTGATAAATTTAATTTATCAATTTACCTGATCTGGTGGATCCCAAGATAGATATAATATCAATAACGTGATGCAATTTTTTAAATGCCATCCCGTATGTTCTTTATCTTGAAAAATAGTATCCTTGGAGTTTTTGAGAATGAAGATACTTTTTTGGGCGCTGCAGGTAATTCTCGGTGTTAAACTAATCTCAACCGCTGTCAGCCATACACTGCAGCATCATCTAGATACTATGCAGGAAGCCATCCAGAATTTTGAGCCGGCAGTACCCTCGCTGTACACCGCTGCCGGCGGGATGCTGCTGGCTGGTTTGGCTTTACTGCTGCCGGCTGTTGCCAATTTTCCAACCCGGTTTGTTCCTTATGCAGCCGGTGCAGCCGCAGTAATGTTTCTGGCGTCGATGGGATTCCATCTGGCAGCCCGGGATGACCCCAAACTCTTTGTCAGCGGGATACTGTTTGCCATGTCTGTATTTTTGATGTACGGCAGGTTGGCTCTGGTGCCTCTCTGAAAAATTTCAAGATATTTAAAATTCGAAACAAAATGGACCAGCTTCCGGTCCTTTTTGTTTACAGTGGCATGGTCAACGATCTGACGTATAATGATAAAGATGGAAATATATTATAGATTTGCCCCAGCATCTGCAGAGGAAAAGATTGTTTTTGGGTCGGAACGGCCGGGATATGACTCCCGGGATGTGCCGGATCGGGCGGTGCGGGAGTGGATTAAGTTCATGAAAAGTCAGGGCATCCAGCGGATTTGCTGCCTGCTGCACCCGGATCAGTTGGAGTTTTACAGCTCTGATTTACTGGCCGAATATAAAGAAAATTTTGGCGCCAGCAATGTCTGCCATGCACCCATTCCGGACTATCATCTGATTGATCCTGCTGTATTAAGCGAATTTGTATTGCCTTTCCTGAAAGAATCTTCTGACCGAAATCTGCCGGTCCTGGTGCACTGTTCCGGGGGCAGCGGCCGAACCGGGCATGTTCTGGCTGCCTGGCTGGCCCGGGAACGGGGGATGGATCTGCAGGGAGCCCTGAACAGCACTTATGAGCAGTTTAGGAATCCTCGAGAGGCAGTTTTTGCGGGCAACGCAGTTGAAGAGGATTTGTATAAACTTCTTGACCCGGACCGGGATGCCTGACCTTATTCCTGGTGTTTTCCAGCAGCCGGGATAAAAACAATTGACTCCGGTGAGGAGATTATTCGGATGAGTATTTATAAGTGGATAGTTTTTGATGCGGATAACACCCTCTTTGATTATGACAGGGCAGAAAAGGAAGCCCTGGAGAAGACCTTGGAAAGCCAGGGGATTGAATTCAGAGCGCAAATTCACCAATCATACGCCGAAATCAACAGCGGATTATGGAAGCAGTTTGAGCGAGGAGAACTGACCTCTCAGGAAATCAGGGTTCAGCGCTTTGCTGATTTGAAGAAGAGATGGAATTTCGCTTATCAGCCGGAAGAGGTCAGCCCCTTTTACCTCAACCAGCTGGCCCGGCAATCTTCGCTGCTGTCCGGCGCCCGGGAGCTGCTTGAAGAACTCCAGAACAGGAAAAAGTTTGGTTTAGCACTGGCTACCAACGGAATCGGGGATGTCCAGCGGGGACGTCTGGAACGGTCCGGTCTGGAAAGCTATTTTGAAGCGGTGGTGATTTCTGACGAGATCGGCGTTTCAAAACCATCCGAGCGCTATTTTTCCATTTTGTTTGATAGGATTGGTAATCCTCCCCGGAACGAGGTCTTGATGGTTGGTGACAGCCTTTCATCAGATATCACCGGTGGGATCCGTTTCGGATTGGATACCTGCTGGGTTAACAGCAAACCCCAATCCCTTCCAGAAAATTGCCAACCAACTTACCAGATCCAGACCCTCAGAGATTTATGGGATCTTCTGGAATTGGATTCAAAATAACCGCTGCAGTAATGAGAGAATAATTATGTCCTGTTTATGTTACTTCAATGGCTCTTTTCAATCGCTGGATGATACGAGGTTACCATTGACTGATCTGGCCCTGCAGCGGGGCTACGGGGTTTTTGACTATTTCCGGACTGTGAAAGGAGAACTATTTCACGCCCGGGACCACATAAAAAGGTTTCACCACTCGGCGGCGGCCCTTCACCTTCCGGTTCCCATAAGTGAAAAAGAGCTGATTGAGATAATCCAGCATCTTGTGGATTCTTGCCGTTTTCAGCAGCCTGCGGTTCGGATCTTGTTAACCGGTGGTGATCCGACCCGGAACAAGGGCGTCTTTAATCCGCGCTTGATCTGTATCCCTGAAGAACTTCCTGTCTATCCTCCAGAAAGCTACATCCAGGGGTTGTCTTTGCTAACCGTCCGATTCCAGCGGGAAATACCCCTGGTCAAAACCTTGAATTACACCGCTTCCCTCCGCTGGGAACTGCTCCTGAAGCGGCAGCATGCAGATGACCTGCTGTACTACTCTGGGCAGGGGGTGTCGGAATCATCCCGCTCCAATTTCTTTCTATTCCGGGCTGGCAAACTGATCACACCTGCCAATAATATCCTGTTTGGGATCACCCGGCAGAATGTTCTCAACCTGGCCCAGGGCCATTTTCCTGTTGAGGAGCGATTGATCTCGCGAGAGGAATTACTTACTGCAGATGAAGCTTTTTTAACATCGACCAGCAAAGGGGTTTTGCCTGTGACTCAAATTGATCAACATCCGGTTGGTGACGGGAAGATCGGTGAATGCACCCGGGCTTTACGTGCTTTGTATCTATCCTATCTGGAAAATTATTCTTCGGATCCTGACAATCTTTCTGGAACGAAGTCTTAAGATGGAAGCCCTTCCTTAATTTATGGTCAGAGAAATCCAGGCAAAAACCATCCTCAACCCGGTTCCCCAGCCAGATACCTGGTTCGGGTTAAAATACAATATGAACCTGTACCGGGGATGCCAGCACCAATGTATCTACTGCGATTCTCGCTCCTCATGCTACCAGCTGGGTGATTTGGCTGACATCCGGGTCAAGGTCAATGCCCTGGAGCTGCTGGCGGATACCCTGCTCCGCAAACGGGTTCGGGGGACGATCGGGTTTGGTTCCATGAATGATCCCTACATGCCGGTGGAGCGCGAGTACCGTTTGACCCGGGGAGCCCTGAAAATTATCGCCCGGCACCGTTTTCCGGTTCACTTGATGACCAAATCCGATCTGGTCCTGGAAGATCTCGAATTGATCAGGGATATCAATCGGCGGTATGCGGCAGTGACCTTTACCATCACAACCGCAGATGATCATTTAGCCTCCGTGCTGGAACCTGGAGCTCCTCCCCCCAGCGCGCGTTTTGCAGCCATGAAAGCAATCTCAGCTGCGGGCGTCCTGACGGGAGTGACCATGATGCCGATCCTCCCCTTCCTGGAGGATACGGAGGAAAATATTTCAGAAATCCTTCACCGTTCGCTGGAAAGCGGAGCAGATTATATTATTCCGGCTTTCGGGATGACTCTCCGGGATGGTTCCAGAGATTATTTTTTCCAGAAACTGGATCTACATTTCCCGGGGATCAAAGAACAGTACATCCGGACTTTCGGCGGCCGGTACCAGTGCAGCAGTCCCAACTGGGAAAAACTCAACCGCCTGACGGATAAATTTTCTTCTGAAGCTGATATCTCGCTCCGAATTCCGGTATTCAAGCCCCGGAAAAGGACCGTTCCAGATCAACAGCTGGATCTTTTCTAGAAATATAAAAGTTCCTGTCATCCTACATTCCCTCAGTGCTGCATTTGATAGGATCAATTGGACGGTAGAAACAGAGATAAACAAAAAAATGAATCCTGAACTATCCGTGATTGTTGTGACATTAAATGAAGAAGAGAACCTGGATCGGGTGCTATCGAGGATCACCCGGGACAGCGGCTTGGAAGCTCTTGAAGTCTTGGTCGTCGACGGCGGTTCCAGGGATCGAACGGAGGAAATTGCTGCTCGCTACGCCAAGGTGATCAGTGCCCGGCGGGGGAGAGCCTCTCAATTAGAAGCCGGGCTGCGGGAGGTGAGGGGGAAAATCGTTTGTTTCTGTCATGGGGATACTTTGCTGCCGGATGGTTACGGCCGGATGATCCTGCGAGCAGTAAAGCCCGGGGTTGTGGGAGGAGCATTTCAGCCTGTGTATGAGCCCGGCCACTGGCTGCTGAAAGGTTTGTCCTGGATGCTGCGGATTCGAACACCCTACTTGATGTTCGGGGATCAAGCTATGTTTGCCCGGCGGGTTGTGCTCAGTAAAATCGGAGGAGTTCCTCAATTAGCGTTGATGGAGGATGTGGCTCTCGCGCTCGCTCTTGATCAGCACGGGAAGTTGATCCGGCTTCCGGAGCGGGTGATTACTTCCTCCCGGAGGTTAATTGAGCGCGGGGTTTTCCGGCAGCTGAGTTTGGATCTCAAGTTGTTATTTCAATTTCATGTACTCCGAATCCCGGCTGAAAAGCTGGCCGCCGAATACAACGTAACAGAGCGGGATCGGCTTCCGACTGGAACAGTTCAAGCTCAAACGGTTGGAATTATGGCCAAAGCCCCGATCCCGGGCCGGGTAAAAACACGTCTGGGTGAGTCAATTGGCATGAAACGAAGCGCCGCCGTTTTTGGTGAGCTGCTTGAGTCTTTGATTCGAAAATTTGAAGATCTGCCGGAGAATGTTCAGCCGGTGATTATGGCTGCATCCCGGGAAGACCGGGACTGGTTTAACGAGCACTACCCTGAGCTGCTGGCGGTTGTGCAGCAGGGAAAACACCTGGGAGAAAGGCTGCTGAATGCCTGCCTTGAACTGAAAATGCTGGGGGCGAAAGATGTGCTGCTGATCTCCGCAGATACTCCTGCTTTGAAAGTTGAATACATTCAGGATGCCTTTCAAGCCCTGACGGAGACGGATCTCGTGCTGGGTCCGAATCTTGATGGAGGATATTATTTGATAGGTCAATCGAAATGCAGGAGCAGAATGTATTCTGATATTCCTTGGAGTACAACTCAAGTGATGCAAAAAACGCTAGAGCGGGCCGAGGAATGCCAGCTTTCTGCTCAATGTCTTCCTACACTGCGGGATATTGATACAATTGACGATTGGCTTGAGTTTCAAAACCAGAGTAAAAACTGGGAATAAATAAAAGGAATTATGATGGAGAATATGGATCCGCAGGAAATTCGGGAATTTTTAACCTACGGAACCCGGACTGGAAAAGCAGCTGTGGTGCGGAGTGACAGTAGTCCCCATGTGACCCCGATCTGGTTTATCCTGGATGGGGAACAGCTAGTTTTCAATACCTGGTACAAATCCGTCAAAGCCCGCTGCCTGAAACGAGACTCCCGGCTGACCCTTTGTGTGGACCAGGAGCAGCCGCCCTATGCTTTTGTGATGGTTGAGGGCCGGGCTAAGCTGAGTTCCGACCCGGAGGAGCTGCTGCATTTTGCGACTTTGATCGCTTCCCGCTACATGGGTGAAGATCGAGCTGAGGAATATGGAAAGCGCAACAGTGTGGAGGGAGAGCTGTTGGTCCGGGTTACTCCGATTAGTATCATTGCACAAAAAGGTGTTGCAGATTGACCTAGCCTGGAGATCTGATGTCCAAAATGAAGCCCCCCGAGTTTAAGATCCGGGAAGCGGTCCCGGAAGATCTGGTTTCAGTGCTCCCTCTGATTGAGAGGTTCGTGGAGTTTGGTCCCCCAGCCTGGCGGAATCAGGAATCTATGCTCCGGAAAACTGAAGACAGCATCAGTGAGGTATTTCAAAATTTACCGGTGAATGGCGGGGTCTGGATCGCGGAAGGTCAGCACGGTGAAGCTCTCGGGGTGATCATTGTAAAAATTATGAAGGATTACTTTACTTCGAAACCTTATGTTCATATTTCGGAGCTGGTGGTGGACTCGGGGGTGGAAGGCCGGGGTTTGGGATCCCGGTTGCTGGAAAAAGCTGAGGAGTATGCTCGTTCCCGGGGATTGGACCGGATCGCATTGGAAGTCTTTTCAAATAATCAATCTGCAAGAAATTTTTATGAAAAACGCGGTTTCGTTGGAGAGGTATGTAAATATGTCAGACTGCTTGAATGAAAAAGAAATTAAGCTGGAACCCGTCAACAAGGAAAATTGGCGGGAGGTGGCCGGTTTAGAGGTCTTTCCTGAGCAGGGGGATTATGTCGCCGATCCGGCCTATTACCTTTGTTTGTGCCATTACGGGGAATTATGGCAGCCGCTGGCAGTCAAGCTTGATGACCGCGTGATCGGTTTTATGATGTGGGCGGTGGATGAGGCGGACGGCAGCTGCTGGCTGGGTGGAATCTTAATCGACAAGGCTTTCCAGGGCAAAGGGTTGGGAAAAACAGCTGTAAGAATGGCATTGGACTATTTACAGGTTGAGCACGGCTGTCAACAGTTCGCTCTCTCCTACCAACCTGAGAATCCGCCCCGGTATCTATATGAAAAATTGGGTTTCGTGGAAACCGGTGAAATGGAGGGAGAGGAAATCGTAGCCCGCCTGAAACAACTCCCCCGGCAGTAATAATTGACTTTTGATAGGTGCATTCATGAAGAGAGTACCTTTTTACAGCTTTTTAGCTGCAACAGCAATTTCTCTGATTGGCAATTATTTGACCATGATTGCAGTCCCTTGGTTTGTACTGGAGCTGACCGGCAGCGCCGCCAAGACCGGCCTGGTGGGTTTCTTTACTGCCTTGCCCTCGATTATTGCCACCTTTTTTGGCGGGACAGTAGTTGATCGAGTCGGGCATAAAAGAATGAGCATCCTGTCGGACATTGGCAGCGGCGTGACTGTCGCGATGATCCCGCTGTTTTATTATTCAATTGGACTCCCTTTCTGGCTGCTGCTGACCCTGGTGTTTTTCAGTGCCCTGCTGGATGCTCCGGGCAGCACTGCCAGAGCTTCTTTGCTTCCGGATCTGGCTCAGGAAGCGGGGGTGGATCTGGAACGAGCGAATGCAATTCAGCAGTCGCTGCGGCGGGGAGCCGCTCTGGTAGGTCCCGCAATTTCAGGTGTTTTAATTACCTGGGTTGGTGCCAATAATGTGCTCTGGTTGGACGCGGTCACATTTGCTGTTTCAGCTGTGATTTTCATCTGGGCCATTCCTTCCGGGAGGGTGGTTGAGACAGAAGATACCAGTTATCTGGAGGATTTAAAAGCTGGCCTGCAGTTTGTCCGCGCCAACCGCTTGATTCTGACCCTGATGATTACCATAGCGATCACAAACTTTCTCGATGCACCGCTCTTTGCGGTTGTGATCCCAGTGTACGCCCGCCAATTTTACGGAGAAGCGACCAATCTGGGTTTGATGATTTCGACCTTTGGAGGGGGTGCACTGGTTGGTGCCTTGCTGTATGGGATGTTTGGGAAAAAATTCCCCCGCCGGTCGGTATTCATTGGTGCCTTTTTTCTGGTAGGGATCCCGTTCTGGATCCTGGCTTTCACTCCATCCTTTCCGATTGTCCTGGGACTGCTCTTGATCAGCGGTCTGGCGGCCGGTCCAATCAACCCGGTGATTATGACCGTGGCCCAGGAGCGTGTCCCACCTGAAATGCGGGGCCGGGTCTTTGGATTGATGACCTCAGGGGCATATATCGCGACACCGCTGGGGATGCTTCTGATAGGTTACCTGGTGGAATACTTATCAGTGACGACAACGATTTTGTTTATTGCCGGAGGTTATTTTCTGGTAACTACTGCCCAATTTTTTAATCAAGTTCTTTTTGAACTGGAAGGATCTCAACGCTTAAATTTGATCGATGGTGAAAGTAATGAATAATAACAAATTTCAAACCATAACCGCCTGGTTGGTCGTTCTACTTATCAGCCTGCTGCCGGATGTATTCTTAAGAGAAATTTTGTCTCTTTCAATTAATTTGCTGTGGTGGAAAATTGGATTTCTGGGACTGCTCTTTGTCTTGAGTTATATTCTGGATCAATTTCGCCACCTGAGAACTTTATTCCTGCTGGTTGGAGTGATTTACCTGGCTGAATTTACCGTGAGTGTACTTTCCGGACTACAATTCTGGGGAAACACTTTTGGAGGACCAGAGGCCGGATTCAGCCGTGAGTTGCTGGGTATCCAGGTGGGAAGGCTGCTGGTTTCTTTAACCTTGATCGGGGTCATGGTAATGATTGGCTGGAAGCGGAAGGATTTCTTTTTTGTGCCCGGAAAACTGGATGCTCCCATTCAACCAGTTCGGTGGCTGGGATTTCCAAAGTCAGATCCCTGGACCCAATTCGGAGGGCAGTGGGCAGCCTATATTACTCTCGGAACGCTGGTCTTTTTGATCCTGGCAGGCAGACCGAGTTTTAATCAAATCTGGCTCACTTTGCCCTTTCTTCCCATCGTTCTGCTGGGAGCTGTATTGAATGCCTTCAATGAAGAGCTTACTTACCGTTCCTCGCTGCTGGCCAGCCTGGAACCGGTCATCGGTCCCAGATCTGCTCTTTTGATCTCGTCTGTATTCTTTGGTTCCGCTCATTATTATGGTGTACCGTATGGGGTGATCGGGGTTTTGATGGCAACTTTTCTGGGATGGATCCTGGGTAAAGCTATGCTGGAAACCAGAGGTTTTTTCTGGGCCTGGTTTATACATTTTCTCCAGGATCTGGTCATATTCTTTTTCCTCGCTATGGGGTCAATCACCCCCGGTGGTTGAAGTATGGATATTGAAAAGATAAAATTTTCAAAAGGAGTTTAAT
>CAZTWV010000078.1:0-10908 GCA_964618295.1 uncultured Anaerolineales bacterium
ATAAAGCCATCAAAGAACAGGGCGCGCTGGCCGGGACAATTATTGTGATGGATCCGGAAACTGGAGATATCCTGGCGATGGCGTCCAATCCGAGGGCAGATATTAATGAGTATTGGTTGGATGAAAACAGGGAAATTATCAATAACCGTGAAAATGTTTTTAACTATGCTTTGAAAGCTTATGAGCCAGGATCAGTAGTCAAGGTTCTGACTATGGCAGCTGCCCTTGATGCCGATGTGGTTGAGCCAAATACAGAATATATTGATGAGGGTAAGATTGAGATCGGTGGAGTAAAAATTCGAAACTGGAACAAAAAGGCCTGGGGGCCGCAGACCATGACCAGCTGCATGCAAAATTCATTAAATGTATGTCTGGCCTGGGTAGCTACCCAATTGGAATCCGAACAATTTTATGGCTATTTTCAGGATTTTGGGTTTGGACAGATGACGGGCATTGAACTGGCGGGGGAAGTACCCGGGTTTGTAAAAAGTCATCGAAGTCCTGAATACACCCGTTCGGAACTGGGAACAAACGCTTTTGGACAGGGAATCGAGATTACACCGATCCAGATGGTTAAAGCGGTCTCAGCGATTGCAAATGAAGGAGAAATGGTTGCTCCGAGGATGATCAAGGCAATCGTAGAGGATGGATATTCTTACATCCCGCCCAAAACTGTGGTCGGTCATCCGATTTCAGCCGAAACAGCTGAGACTATGACTGAAATGTTGAGGAAATCGTTAAAAAATGAATCATCACTGGCGCTTGTTCCCGGCTACAGTCTGGCAGGGAAAACAGGTACCGCAGAAATTTATGTTTCAGGAAGAGGATACACAAGTGATGCGACAAATGCCTCCTTTGTGGGGTGGGGGCCAACCGATGATCCCCAATTTATTGTTTATGTCTGGCTCTCTAAGCCGGCTGTATCGATCTGGGGTTCAGAAACAGCAGCTCCGGTCTTCCGCCAGGTTGTTGAGCGTTTGGTAATTCACCTTGGAATTCCACCAGATGGAGTCCGGGTCAGAGTTGAGGACTGATCATGATTACACTGGACGTTATTTTTGAGACACTTAGTCAGGAAAGCCCTTCATGGGCGTCTCAAGTCATCTCAGATGTTGGTGTGGACTCACGGAAAATGATTCCAGGAAGTATGTTTGTGGCAGTTCCTGGTGAAAAAGTCGACGGTCATGATTACCTGGATGACGCTTTTGGAAATGGGGCAAGTTTTGCGTTAATCCAGCGTCCAGTTCAAACTGATCGTCCAGTGCTTGATCTCAGGTCTGGGGCAGATTCGGATTTTTCGGAAGCTGTAGAAGTACCGTTCTGCCTCTTAGTTGACAATACTATTGAATCTTTGCAGCAGGTAGCCCGGGAATGGCGTTCCCGTCTCAATGTCCGGATTATTGGGATTACTGGTAGTGTCGGGAAATCAACCACCAAGGAATTAATGGCTGCTGTTCTCAGACAGCGCTACCGGACCTTGAAGAATCCGGGGAATCTAAACAACGAAATTGGGCTCCCTTTGACCTTGTGGCAGCTCAGCCCGGGACATGACCGGGCGGTGCTGGAAATGGGTTTCTATGTCCCGGGTGAAATCAAATTTCTGTGTGACATTGCCCGTCCGGCAGTTGGTGTGATTACGACAATTGGAACAGTTCATGCTGAACGAGCGGGTTCCCAGCAGGAAATCGCACGGGGTAAATCTGAGCTGGTAGAAGCTCTTCCCCCCGGGCCGGAGGGGGTGGCTGTATTGAACTATGATGACCCGCTGGTGAAAGAGATGGCCGGCAAAACCAAAGCCCGGGTATTTTATTACGGTTTGAACCCGGGAGCAGATTTGTGGGCGGATGAGGTAGAGGGTTTAGGACTGGATGGGATTCGATTTCGACTTCACTACCAGGGTGAAACCATTCATGTCAAGGTGCCGCTGATCGGTCGGCATTCTGTCCACACAGTCCTGCGGGCTGCGGCGGTAGGACTGACGGAAGGTTTGTCCTGGGAGGAAATCATCCGGGGTCTGCGGACAGGTCATAATCAGCTCCGGTTGGTGGCTGTCCGGAGTACCTGTGGGGCACTGCTTCTGGATGACACATATAATGCTTCACCAAAATCAGTTTTGGCGGCGTTGAACTTATTAGAGGAAATGGAAGGTCATAAAGTGGCGGTTCTGGGAGATATGTTGGAATTGGGAAGATATGAATATCAGGGACATCAAAAAGTGGGCATACGGGTGGCTGAAGTTGCCGACAGCCTGGTGACCGTTGGAAAACTTGGGAAAATAATTGCTGAGACAGCTCTCTCGGCAGGGCTGGATCCAGAACAAATTCATTCCTTTTCTGACAGTGATCAAGCAGTGGAGTATCTAAATCGTGTTCTGACAGATAATGATGTTGTCCTGGTGAAAGGATCACATGGGATGAGAATGGACCGGATTGTTGCCTCTCTGGAGGGAAACGTATGAATCAAACTTCAATGGCCCTGGCCCTGTCCGGTTTCAGTTTTTTGCTGACCGTGATCTGGGGCGGCCCGCTCCTTAGAATTTTACGCCAGCTCAGCATCGGTGAAAAAATCCGGGTTGATGGTCCAAAACGGCATTTCGCTAAACTCGGAACTCCAACGATGGGCGGGGTCTTGATTTTATTTCCGGTAGCCTTACTGACGATCCTCTTCAACGCTGTCAAGGTATTCGGTGTTTCTGTGTTTGGAAATTCCGTTTTGGTACCGCTGATCGTTTTCGTCGCTTTTGCTGTGATAGGAGCGATTGATGACTGGATGAGTTTGCGGGGAATCCGGGGTGGGGATGGCTTATCTGCCCGGGCAAAATTTGTTCTTCAGGTGCTGGTAGCAAGCGGTGCTGTTTTTGTGCTCCGGGATTTGCTGGATGTGCCCTATATGTTCCTCCCGGGAATTAACTTTGATGTGAAGATTGGTGTGCTGTATTATCCGATTGCTGTCTTTATCATTGTTGGGACTTCGAATGCGGTTAACTTCACGGATGGGCTGGATGGGCTGGCTGGGCTGATATCAGCTACTGCCTTTGCTGCATTCGGTGGAATTGCTTTAATGCAGGGGCAGATTTTCCTGGCCAGGTTCTGCTTCATACTTGTGGGTTCGATCTTTGGTTTTCTTTGGTTTAACGTACACCCGGCTGAATTATTCATGGGTGATACCGGATCGCTGGCTCTTGGTGCGGCTCTGGCTGTTGTGGCGTTGATGACCGGCCACTGGATCGTTCTGCCGATCATCGCTGTGATACCGCTCAGTGAAATTTTATCCGTGATGATCCAGGTTGCGGTATTCCGGTTAACAGACGGCCGGAGGGTATTTAAGATGACCCCGCTTCACCATCATTTTGAGCTGCTGGGCTGGAGTGAAACCCAGGTCGTTCAGCGTTTCTGGTTGATCGGTCTGGTAGCAGGATTAATAGGCGTAGCTCTTTCGCTGGTCTAGTGGTGAGATGATGGCAAGATCCTGGCAGGACGCACAGGTTGTGATTGTTGGAGCGGCCCGGCAGGGATTGGCCCTGGCTGAGTTTCTCGCAAAACAGGGATCAAAGGTAATTGTGACAGATCAGAAGGAATCGATTGATATGCTAGCAAGCGGAAAGCTGGAAATGCAGGATCGGATTGAGTGGGTCTTAGGAAAACACCCGCTTTCCCTCCTGGATGGGACCGATACCCTGGCTGTGTCCGGGGGTGTTCCGCTGACGATACCGCTTGTGCAAGAAGCAAAAAAACAGGGGATCCCGCTCATCAACGATTCCCAGGTGTTCCTGGACCTGGTTCCCTGCTCAACAATCGGTATTACCGGGTCTGCTGGAAAAACCACCACCACGCTGCTGGTAGGAAATATGGCCCGGATCGAGAAAGGCGAAAATAGGGTCTGGGTCGGCGGTAATATTGGAAACCCGTTGATCAGTGTGATTGAAAGGATCAATGCAGATGATCTGGCGGTGCTCGAATTGTCAAGTTTCCAGCTGGAATTGATGACCGCAGCGCCCAATCTGGCCTGCATATTGAATATTACTCCCAATCATCTGGATCGGCACCATACAATGGAAGCTTATCAAGCTGCGAAATCCCGGATCCTTACTTACCAAAAACCAGCTGATACGGCTGTCCTCAACCGGGAGGATCCTGGAGTCTGGAGTCTGGAAAAGCATGTGGTAGGCAATTTAATAACTTTTGGTATCCACCAACCTCAAGGAGATACCCCGGGAACCTATTTGCATCAGGACCAGATCGCTTTCTGGGATGGTGAGAGATCGAGGGATTTGTTTTCAAGGGATGTTATCCAGCTTCGGGGAGAACATAACTTGCAGAATGTGCTGGCTGCCTGTGCTGTCGGTCTGAGCGCTGGATTTTCCGACCAATCACTCGAACAGGGTGTCCGTTCACTCCAGGGAGTGGAACACCGCTTGGAATACATTCGGACCTGGAGGGGTGCGGATTGGTATAACGATTCAATTGCAACTGCGCCGGAGCGCTCAATAGCTGCTCTGAAATCTTTTCAAAGGCCAATCCTGCTCCTGGCCGGCGGACGAGATAAAGATCTGCCCTGGGATGACTTTGTTCAGCAGGTGATAAAGAGGGTGCGCTTTCTGGTTTTATTCGGGGAGACAGCCGGGATGATTGAGAAGCGGGTTGCTGAAGCTGCCCGGGAAGATGGAGAAGACGTCGTGATTTACCGGGTTGAGAGCCTGCAGGATGCCGTAGCGGCGGCAGGGGATCTCTGCCAACCGGATGATATTGTTTTGCTATCTCCGGGGGGAACAAGTTTTGATGAGTTTAAGGATTTCGCTGAACGTGGAGAAAAATTCCGAAAATGGGTCAACGAACTGAAGTAAAACCTGAATCGAATCCACTGGATATCCCGATTGATATTCCTTTCCTGCTGACTGTGGCGGCATTGCTTGTCATCGGTTTGCTGATGCTTTATTCTGCCTCGTGGGACGTTTCCTGGCAGGCCAATAAGGACGTCAACTCATATTTTGTACGCCAGCTGCTCTGGTTGTCGATTGGAACTGCAGGAGGCTTGTTCTTATTCTTCATGGATTACCACCGCTGGAAGAAGAATCACCTGGCGATCCTGGCAATTGTATTCACACTGGGCTTACTGCTTGCGGTTCTGGTGATCGGCAAGGGAAGTGCTAGATCACTTTTTGGTGGGAAATCAGTTCAGCCTTCCGAACTGGCCAAATTGGTGATCGTTATTTACCTCGCTGTCTGGCTGGATTCGAAAGGGGAGATGATTAAAAAGGTCGGTTTTGGTTTGGTGCCCCTCTCATTGATCCTGGGGAGTGTAGGTGGGCTGATCGCGGTTCAGACTGATGTCAGCGCAGCTGTGACCGTATTTTTCCTGGGATTGCTGCTGTTCTTTATGGCCGGGGGATCATTGTTCCAGATTCTGATTCTTGTTCTGCTTTCGGGGACTTTGGGGTCCGGTATCGTGGCTTTCCGGAAGCCGGAAGTATACCAGCGGATTGTGGATTTCTGGATTGGAATCCAGGATATTAATGCTGTTGGATCAGAGCAAATTATTAAATCATACACAGCATTCGTGAATGGAGGATGGTTTGGTGTTGGTCTGGGACGCGGCGTGGCGAAACTGGTGCTGCTCCCGGTCCCGCACACTGACAGTATTTTTGCTGTGGTGGGTGAGGAGCTGGGATTTGTTGGCTCCACGGTACTGGTTCTGCTCTACAGTTTGCTGCTCTGGAGAGGTTTGCGTATAGCCAAGAAGGCCAGTGATGGGCTCGGGTCCCTGCTGGCAGCCGGTTTGACTTTCTGGATCGTTTTTGAATCCTTTGTCAATATTGCTGTGATCATTGGCTTACTTCCGGTAGCTGGAAATCCGCTGCCCTTTATGAGTCTGGGCGGGTCGAACCTGGTAGTAACCCTGGCAGCAGTTGGAATTATTCTTGGCGTGGCCCGATACAGTGAAGCAGAAAGAATTAAAAAAGAACGGAGGTCATTAGGTGCGGTTGTTGATTTGCGCGGGCGGGACAGGCGGGGGAGTATACCCGGCTCTGGCCGTTCTGCAGGCACTCCACGAACCCAATCAGCTCGGAGATAAGATGATATCTGTGCGCTGGGTTGGCGGGAAATCGGGGATTGAAGAGGATCTGCTTGCCAGAGAGCAGGTGGATTTCATGACGATCCCTGCGGCAGGAATTCATGGAGTGGGGCTGCGTCGGCTTCCCGGGAATTTGATTACTCTCTGGAAAGGGTTTTTAGCGGCCAGAAAGATCATCCGGGATTATGAGCCCGATGCGATGTTTTTCACGGGTGGATATCTGGCTGTGCCGATTGCTCTCGCTGGTTTTTCTATTCCCAGCCTTTTGTTTGTCCCTGACATTAAACCGGGCTTAGCATTATCGGTTATCGCTCGATTTACAGATTCGATTGCGGTAGTGGTGGAAGAAGCCCGGAGTTATTTCTCAACCAGGAAAGATGTCCGGGTCAGCGGGTACCCGGTCCGCAGGGATCTGCTGAAATGGGAGCGGAAAGGATCTTTCGAAGCTATGGAGCTCGAACCTGATCAAGAAACACTGCTGGTCTTTGGCGGCAGTAAAGGCGCTCGCTCCATTAATTACGCCTTGCTGAAGGTCCTTCCGGATCTGCTCACGAAGGTCCAGGTCATTCATATCAGTGGGAAATTGGATTATGAAGATATTCTTCAGCAAACAGATCAGATGGGAGAAGAATTGAAAAACCGCTACCGCCTCTTCCCTTATTTACATGAAGAGATGGGTGCCGCTCTGTGCTGCGCTGATCTGGTGGTCTCCAGGGCAGGAGCTTCTATCCTGGGAGAATATCCCAGGTTCGCGGTGCCTGCGATTGTTGTTCCCTATCCTCATGCCTGGGATTACCAGCTGAGGAACGCCCGTTATCTCGAGAAGCTGGGAGCTGCCGAGATTCTCCTGGATCAAGAGCTGGATCAAGAGCTTCAACAAACGGTGGAAAAACTATTGGAGGATCCGGCGAAATTAAGTCAGATGAGCGAGGCGATGTGCTCCGCTTCCAAACCGGAAGCAGCATCCTATCTTGCCAGCTGGCTCAAGCTGCTGGGTGGAAATAAACCGGAAGTGAGATCAGTATGATATCGATCATGTTTGCATTCTGGATGTTCCTTTGTTTATTTGGGATGATTGGCGCCATGCGGGGTTGGGCGAAAGAACTCCTGGTGATTTTCAGCATTATCCTGGCATTATTTTTGATTTATGTGCTTGAAAACTTTACTCCTTTTGTAGTGCCCTTTGAACAAGTACTGGGGCAGGTTGAGAATCTGGATCCGAACACGAACTTCCAGTCGCTTCCGGTTCCAATTCAGGAAGAGCTTCGAGTTCAATTCTGGGTCCGGGCTTCGATCGTTGGTGTCCTGGCATTTTTTGGTTACCAGACGCCACGGTTAGCTGCTTTGAGAGAAAAAGCCCGGCGGGAGAAAATTCAAGATGTGCTGTTAGGTGCTGTTCTTGGTCTGGGAAGCGGATTTTTTATCGTAGGTACGCTCTGGTACTACATGGCTTCTGCTCATTATCCCTTTGCTCCAAATATTTCTCCTCCGGTTCCTGGAAATCCAATGGCCGATGCAGCTTTAAATGCTTTGAATTACTTCCCACCGGTCTTTGCTTCTAATCAAATTGGATTATTCTTTGCTGTTGTAGTTGCGTTTATGTTTGTCCTGGTGGTGTTTATCTGATGGATAAGATACATTTTATTGGGATTGGAGGGACTGGATTGTCTGCAATAGCTCGTGTGCTGCTGGAGGATGGGATCCAGGTCAGTGGTTCTGATCTCGAAAATTCAGATCTTACAGCAGCTCTCGCGGAGCTGGGAGCGAAAATCCGGATCGGTCACAGCCCGGAAAATCCAGGCGACGCGGAACTTGTTGTGCGATCCTCCGCAGTCCCAGATGAGAATGTTGAGGTCCAGGCGGCGCGGGAGGCTGGAATTCCAGTCCTGAAGCGGGCAGACTTTTTACCCCGACTCACTGAAGGCAAGCAGGTAATTGCTGTAGCAGGAAGTCACGGGAAAACTACCACTACATCAATGATTGCGTGGATTTTTACAGCGCTGGATCAAGATCCAAGTTTCATTGTTGGAAGTCTGGTCGAAAATCTCAGAACAAATGCGAGAGCGGGGCAGGGTGCAAGTTTTGTAATTGAAGCAGATGAGTATGACGGTATGTTTTTGGGACTTGAGCCTGATCTTGGTGTGATAACGAATGTTGAACATGATCACCCCGATATTTACCCCACGGAAGATGATTTTTTCGGGGTTTTCAGGCAATACCTGGTGGGTTTTAAGACCGGGGCTGAATTGATTTACTGCGCGGATGATGCTGGAGCGACCCGGCTGGTGGAAGAAGCCCGGGAAGATCTCAAACAAATCCGGTATGGAATTGAAGCAGAAAATCTGGATTACCGGGCAGAAAATTTGCGGATAAATTCCAGGGGCGGCACAGATTTTGAGGCAGTCATTCTGGAGGAAGAAGGAAAGAAACGATATTTGATTTCTCTCCAGATGCCTGGAAAGCATAATGTGCTGAATGCTTTGGCTGCTTTTGCGGTTGCAAATCGTTCCCGGTTGTCACGAAAATGGAGTGCGCGGGCATTAACGGACTACAAAGGCAGCTCACGACGGTTTGATGTCCGGGGAACCTTTCAGGGCATCACTTTGATAGATGATTACGGACATCATCCAACTGAAATCAAGAGTTCCCTTGCTGCAGCCCGGAATGCCTATCCGGAAAGAAAGCTGCTCGCGGTCTGGCAGCCCCACACATATTCTCGGACCCAGACTTTGTTGGAGGAATTTGCTGTTTGTTTCGAGGATGCTGATCAAGTAATGATGCTGGATATTTATCCCGCCCGCGAGACCAAGCCGGAGGGTTTTAGTCCAGAGGAAGTGGTGAAAAAAATTGAACATCCCCAGATCCGGTTTACACCAGAAATTGAGGCAGCAGTTGATTACTTGCAGGAAGCTCTCGAAAAGGGAGATGTTCTGATTGTTTTTACAGCTGGAGATGCAATCAAAATTACAGACCAGCTGGAACAAAAAATTAAGGTCGAGGAGATTTGATATGAACACAAAATCTTACCCAGAAGGAAGAGATCAGGGTGTGAATACCGCATTTGAGCCGACCTGCAAGCTTCATTGGGTGGTCCGTGATGATCCTGCGTTGGAAGCGGAGTTGAACGGAGATTTAGAAAAGCCAAAAGAAGTCTCCCAGAAAATTGTCGGCAAAGTTGTCGATCGAATCAAAAGTCTTTAGGAATAATATGGACCAATCTTTGGTTTTGACCGCGGATCAAATTCAGGCATTGCAGTCCTTCTTCGGGCAAGGACTGCTGCCGAATACTGGCCTGGAACGCTACACTGTCATGCAGGTAGGCGGTCCAGCAGATTATCTGGTTGAAATCAACGATCTTGAATTCCTGGTTGAGTCGGTTCATTTTTTATGGAAGAACCAGATTCCATTCTTGCTGTTGGGAGGTGGAGCTAATGTTTTGATCAGTGATCAAGGCATCCGGGGGCTGGTGCTGATCAACAAAGCAAAGGATATCAGCTTTACTGAAACACCGGAAGGAAAACCAATTGTCCTGGCCGATTCGGGAGCGAGTTTTGGAAGTGTCGCCCGGCGGACTGGAGCCAAGGGGTTCGCAGGATTGGAATGGGCTGCCGGTATTCCAGGGACAGTTGGCGGGGCAGTGGTGGGTAATGCCGGGGCCCATGGATCTGATGTGGCTGCTGATTTGTATCTGGCAGAGATCTTGCATCATAAAAAAGGGAATGCGGAAAGGGAATCATGGTCCGCAGAAGATTTTGGGTACCGGTACCGCAGCAGTATCCTGAAAAGGGGCGAGGTTGAAGCGGTGGTTTTGAATGCTGCCTTCAAACTGGCACACAGTACACCGGATCAGGTTAAAACTGAGATTTCCCGGATTGCTGAGCAGCGGAAAAGCACTCAACCCCAGGGAGCATCCTTGGGCAGCATGTTTAAGAATCCTCCCGGGGATTACGCTGGCAGATTGATTGAAGCTGCAGGATTGAAAGGCACCCGGCGGGGAGGAGCAGTGATCAGCCAGGTTCATGCAAATTTCTTTTTGAACCAGGGTGAGGCGACTGCTTTTGATATTTATCAATTAATCCAGCTGGCCCGGGATCAAGTAAAAGAGCAATTTGGAATTGAATTGGAATTAGAAATTTTGTTGATTGGGGATTGGAACAAGGGACGAGAGAATGGCTGAGAAAATAAGAATTGGGGTGCTGTTTGGAGGAAGGTCCGGGGAACATGAAGTTTCTTTGATGTCAGCGCGTTCTGTTTTAGACACCTTGGATCCTGATAAATACCAGGTAACCAAGATTGGCATTTCAAAAGAAGGAGATTGGTTGGTTGGTGAGCAGGTTTTGGATTATTTGCTGGCGGGAGAAGAGGTTGAACTGGCCCCGGCAGCCGTTCTGCCTATTCCCTCACGACCGGCAGTATATAAAATTGATGAGATGAACGGTCCAGGTCAGCTGCAGCAAATTGCAGAGCTGGATTTGATTTTCCCTGTACTGCATGGATCTTTTGGAGAAGACGGGACCATGCAGGGGTTATTTGAATTGATGGACCTCGCTTATGTAGGAGCTGGGGTGCTGGGTTCCTCGGTTGGAATGGACAAAGCTTTATTTAAGCAGGTGATGATCGCGAATCAAATTCCTGTTGTTCCATCCATATTGGTACTGCGTTCAGATTTGATCCATATGGATCGAGTTTTAGAACGCTTGGAAGAATTTAATCAGTATCCGGTTTTTGTGAAACCAGCGAATATGGGATCTTCAGTTGGGGTTCACCGCTGTAATGACATTGAGGAGGTAGCCGAAGGTTTGATCGATGCGGCCCGGTATGACCGTCGGGTGCTGG
>CAZTWV010000079.1:0-10472 GCA_964618295.1 uncultured Anaerolineales bacterium
TTAATGATATATCCAGAACTGTTTCACAGTTTTTCAAAAAAGAAGGAGATATCGTGTCTGTCTGCGGATCCAGTCCACTGGTGGGCTCATCTAAAAATAAAACGGGGGTCATGCAGCAAAGTCCTCGCCCCAGCCAATTTCTGCCTCATTCCTTTAGAGAAAGCAGCTACGGGCTCAAAGCGCCTGTGCCACAAATCCAGCATTTTCAAATACCGTTCGATCAGGGGTTCAAGATTATCCAACCCATACATTGCTCCTTAAAACAAAAAATTCTCTTCAGCGCTGAGGGCGGCATACAAACCTGGAGCCTCAGGCAGAAGCCCAATTTTTGATCGCAGAAGCTGGTAATTTTCTCCCACCCGGTGGCCAAGCACCTCAGCTGTTCCAGATGAAGGCGACAGCAAAGCAGTTAGCATCCGCAAGGTGGTAGTTTTTCCAGCCCCGTTCGGGCCCAGGAATCCGAAGACCTGCTTGCTGTAGAGATCCAGATCCAGCTGGTTAACAGCAACCAGGTCACCAAACTGCTTGGACAGCTTACTGGTGCAGATGACCGCGCTCTCAGACGCCATATCGACTATCCTCCAATTGTTCCCGGGTCACATACCCCACCACTGGCAGATCTTTTTGAGGGATCGGCTGCGGCCGATCGGGGGCAGAGCGCTCAACTTCAACCCTGATCATCCAGGCCGAGACCAACCAAGCTGCTGGTGCCAGAAATACTACAACCTCCAGAGTAATAAAATCCAGCTTCTGCACAGCAAACACCGTAAAATCATCCAGCACTGTGTGTCCCGCAACGACAGCCAGAACCCAGACCGGCTGACGGAGCCGAACAGCCCTGTATACAAACAATGATTGCTCCAATTTGAAACAAAACAGCGGAGATCTGCTCCCAGGCTCCCAGCAGAGACCTCCCTGCAGGAACAGCCCAATAGGCAGTTATCTGCTCCCGGACCAGAGACTGATCCGTCCCTGACAGCAAACCCATCCCACTTTCACCCCCCAGCACCAATATCTGGACCAGAGCCAGCATTGCTACACCCTCTACCAGAAAAGCCTCGATTCCCCCATGCCCAACGCCGTATAAAACTGCCTGATAGGGATCCTTGCCTTTTCGCAGCCAGAAGCGAAACACCAGCCAGCGGACCCCTTCTTCAAAAACCCCGGCCGATAGACCGACAAAAAAACGCGAACAAAGCTAGACCGGCGATTTCCTGGGAAGCAGGCAAACCCAGAAAATTCAACCTGGGAACCAGCAAAAACTAGTTAAAAAGAATGTGCCCAACCTGAGAGAAGATAAACCCTACCATCCCCCCGATATTTAGCACCCGGAATAGAATTTTACTTACCAGGTTTCACTCCTATGTTTCACGTGAAACATGTTCTGAGATTTCCGCCGGGAGTTTACCAGTCAGATACATACCCCCAATTATCATCAGCAGGACGATCAAACCCGAGACGCTGGTCAGGGTTGCCCCGTAGATAATATCTTGACAATGTTAAATTAGCACGGATGTTCGATTGTTTTGAACAAAAAATGAATAAAATAGGAAAAGCCTCTGCCTCTAATGAGTGAATTTTAAGATCAAAGGGATCGGGAATACTTTTCCTTCGCCTAAAACCAGAACATATGTTTTAATCTAACAATGTCAAGATATTTACTTCAGAGAAAAAAATCACGGAAATGGCTGCTACCGCATTAACCGCTCCGTGTCCCAGAGCGGGAGCCCAGGGGCTGCCGGTTTTAAAGTAGAGCCAACTCAGAAATGCACCCAACAGCACAGTGAAAGCAATCATCAAGAAAATCCCCAGAACCGGTGCTTCAGGATAATTGTGACCCTGTACAATTACCGGGATATGCCACAAACCCCAGATCAAGCCCGAGATTAAAATCGCCCGGTTCTGTCCCAGGGGCAGCAGTTCCGGCAGCAAAAATCCCCGCCAGCCCAGCTCTTCTCCCAGCGCGAACAGGGTGTTAACTAGGGGGCCGATCAGGATTCCAGCTAGAATTTGAATTGCCACGACGGCAGGAAGCGAGAGCGGTACCTGATCCGGTATCTCTGAGGCTGCATCTACTATTTGGGAAAAAGTCAGATCTAATTGTCCCCAGCCCAGCAGCCAGGTAATCAGCCCGGCTCCCAGGGATGCCAGCAAAGGAACCAGCCAGGCCCAGAGATAAATTCTTTTCGGACCTAAACGCTGTAAATTTAGCGACCTGACAGGTTTTTGCTGTACAAAACGGGTCACCAACAGAGCAGCAGCACCCGGCATCCACATCGCTGCACTCCAGCTGAGCAGCGAACTGGTCAGGGATGCCTCGCTGCCGGTCTCCCAGAGCAGCGGGACCAGGAATAATATCCAGGCAATCCCAAACGACAGCATCAAATACCAGGCCAGCGCTTTCCGATCTAGATTGTTTTCAGAAGTATTTGTGTTCATTCTTCTTCCCTTCCTGTCTGGAGTTCTTCCAGTTTTGATCTAATTTCCTGGTCTTCAAAACCCAGGAGATGGGCTTTCCTCAGATAATACTTAGTCAGCTGATTCAGCTGTTTTTCTTTCAACGCCGAAGATTCTGGAGAGGGAGGATGATCCAGAACAAAGGTCCCTCTGCCTTGCTGGACAGAAACCAAACCCTGTTCTTCCAGAATCCGGTAAGCGCGGGCGACAGTGTTAAAATTCACTCCCAAATCCCGGGCTAATTCCCGGACGGGAGGCAGCTGGTTTTCTGATTGGAAAAGACCTCTCTCCACCAAGCACTGAATCTCCAAAACCAACTGCTCGTAGATTGGGACCGGACTGTCTAAATCAATTGAAATATCCATCACGACAAATTGTATCATTGTATATCAAATAATTATAGCGCAGATTTGTTCCAGATCAAAGATTTTTCCCTTGAGTCAAAACCTGTCTGGGTTTAGAGTTTGATCCTGAAATTATGGCGTCTTGACCCCCTTCCCTGAATTAGGTATACTAATCCACGTCACTGCCGAAGTGGCGGAATTGGCAGACGCGCGCGACTCAAACTCGCGTTCCTTCGAGGATTGTGGGTTCGACTCCCACCTTCGGCACTCCAATCCATTTCACCCAATCCAGGAAAAGAATCATGTACCAGCTGTGAATCCTGCCCTCCATTTTTCTGGAGGTCTTTTTTTAACAATCGGGGATAGTTTGAGAAGGAGAAGTCGCAATGCCGTCCACCAATGACATTCTGGCTGTAATTATGGGAGGGGGTCAGGGGACCCGCCTCTATCCTCTCACCAAAGTTCGAGCCAAACCAGCTGTGCCAATTGCTGGTAAATACCGCCTGATTGATATCCCAATCAGCAACTGCATTAATTCTGACTTCAACCGGATTGCTCTGCTGACCCAGTTCAATTCTGTATCTCTGCACCGCCATATCACCCGCACTTATAATTTCGATCCCTTTCACCGGGGATGGGTTCAGATCTGGGCTGCCGAGCAAACAATGACCAATGATGCCTGGTATCAGGGAACTGCCGATGCAGTCAGACAGCAGTTGTTCGAGATTCATTCCACTGGAGCAGAATACTCTCTGATTCTAGCGGGAGATCACCTATACCGGATGAATTACCGGAAAATGGCTCAGCATCTGTGGGATCTCGGGGGAGATATTTCTGTCGCGGTCCAACCTGTTTCCACGGCTGAGGCTCCCCGTTTGGGAATATTAAAGAGATCCCAAGACTGCATCATCACGGATTTTGTAGAAAAACCCAAGGACCCTGCGGTCTGGGATAACTTTGTCAGCAGAGATGATCCTGATCGTCCTCTGCTGGGATCGATGGGCATCTACCTTTTTAAAACTTCTGTATTAAGTGAACTGTTAAAATCACTGGATGTTGATGATTTTGGAAAGGAAGTTATTCCCAGCGCCATTCACTCCCACAAGGTAGTTGGTTTTGATTTTGATGGTTATTGGGAGGATATAGGAACCATTCGGTCTTTTTATCACGCAAACCTGGAATTAACCCAACCTTCCCCCCCCTTTAACTTTTATGACCCTCTCCACCCAATTTATACCCACGCCCGTTTCCTCCCGGGATCAATTGTGGCTGGAGGAAAACTGGAGGATGTTTCGCTGGCGGATGGATGCTATATAGGGAGAGCGGAAATCACCCGCTCTGTAATTGGACTCCGAAGCCAGATCCAGGATGGAGCCATGATCGAAAATACCATTCTAATGGGAGCAGATTATTACGAGGAAAACGCCACCCGCAAACACCCCATTCCCATCGGGGTTGGTAAAAATTCAAATATCAGCGGAGCGATTATTGATAAGAATGCCAGGATCGGGGAAAATGTGGTCATCCGTCCCTTTCCAAGAGGAACCGATCAAGACCATGATGAATGGTCCATTCGAGATGGGATTGTCGTGATACCAAAGAGCACAGTCATCCCAGAAGACACCATTATTTCTCCAGAATAAAGAAACTGAATCCAACTTGATTCCGTAAAAAAACCATTAAAAAACATCAAAAACTGTGGATAACAGGGGTTTAACTGTGGATAACAGGGGTTGATTGGGGATAACTATTCGCAAAAACCCCTCTATTTCTGTTTATTTATTCTTGGTTAAGGGGATAAATTTCGACTATTCTCATCCTTTTCCTCATTATCACCATCAAACTCAATTTTATCCCTATTTTATCCCCCATCATTGTGGATAGAAAGAATATACTTCAATAAATATCAGGTAAAATTAATTCTTCTTTTTCAACCCTAATTTTCCCAAAAATAAAGGATTTACCAAAAAATAAATTAAAAGTTCTATATTCCCTTCCCTCCCTTTCTTTTTGACTTATCCACTTATCCCCATCCCCTACTACTATTACGATTAACAGATTAATAATATAATTGTGGAGAAGATAATTAACTACTTTTCCACTCTGGATCCCTTTTTTCTAAAAAGGCTTGCATTCCCTCTTTTTGATCGTCTGTTGAAAATAGTTGATAAAATTTCGAACGTTCTTTTTCCAATCCTTGGGAAAGAGGATTCTCAAATGATAGGTTAATCATTTCTTTGGCAGCTATAACCGCCAATGGGGCTCTTTCTGCAATTGATTGTGCCAATTTTATGGTTTGATCCAGATAGGAATCTACTGAATAAAGATGATTGATTAATCCAAATTGCAAAGCCTCTTGTGCTTCTAATAAGCGATTGTTCAAGATCATTTCCATTGCCAGTTGTTTGCCGATCAGCCGGGGGAGGCGCTGGGTTCCACCAGCTCCGGGAATTACCCCCAGGGTGATTTCTGGCTGTCCAAAAAGTGCTGTTTCCGACGATGTAATCAAATCACAAGCAAGTGCTAATTCTAGTCCTCCTCCCAGACAGTATCCAGAGACCGCAGCGATGAGAGGTTTATTAATCAGGGAAATTTTTTCGAAGCTGGGGATAAAGGAGCTCTGTTCCATTACTTCCGGACTGGCTTTGCTCATCTCCGTAATATCAGCACCAGCTGCAAAAGACTTTTGATTTCCGGTCAAAACCATGCATCCAATATTCCTGGATTTATCTAAGAATTGAAGAGCTGAGATAATCTCTTCCAGCATTACTGGATTCAGCGCATTATAAGAATCTGGACGGTTAAATTTGATCAATCCTACTTTCTTGATTTCCTCAACAAGGATGGTTTGATATTTTGTCATCTTTTTTCTCCAGGAGAAAAGGTAGATCAAATTGAAGAGAATTTATTTAATTATAGACGATAGAAAGATCAACTGAGGGTGAGGGAAATTTTTTTTTAGGAATCCTGAAAACAGGCTGGAATTTGATTCTGGTTTTGTTTCCCGTTGAGAGGAAGATCAAAATAAGGGGAAGGGTCAAGGGTGTTAGAAATCTTAAGTTCATTTAAATATCTTCCACTTCCATCATCCTGAACAATTGAAAAGTGAAGGTGAACTCCAACCGGGTTGCCAGGATCTCCGGAAAAATTACCCTGGTAGCCGAGCAGATCTCCTTCTTTTACTGGAAGTTCAAAAGTTCCCGGGGAATATTGATCCAGTATTAGAGATTGGCCAAAATCATCGGCCAGATGAGTGTAGTAAACCCAAATCTGTCGGGAGGGATTGAGGGGATCCTCCGGAATCCGGATGATCAGGGAAGATTTCCAATCTGACTGGCGCGTCAGGTAACCATCATAAGCTGCATACACGGGGGTTTCTCCAGGTGGTGTCCCTGAGAAAATATCAATTCCCTGGTGTCTGTGTCCCATACGAAAAGAATCATCCCATAAATAGCCGATATATCCCTCGGAGGGAAAGGTAAAAGGGGTTTTTTCCTGACAGCGAGATAATGATGGAGTAATCCATTCAGTGTGTTTTTGGGGATTTCGGATAAAAGAGATCACTTTTCGTGTCCGGGGACCGCTGCGGTTGAAGTGGGTCAGGATGAAATAGCCTGCTCCTGATAAAAACATAATCAGGAATGGAATCAATACCAGGCGGAGAAAAGAGGATCTTTTTCCGGTCATCGTTTATTTAGCTCCGGAGCTTAATTTGTTGATATTGGAAATTTCATCTTCCAGATAATCTGCCGTGAGAATAATACCTTTTCCATCTGTCAGCTCGTGAATAATAGATCCTGCCTCCTGTCCGGAGGGAGAGGTTAATCCCTCTTCAAGGGTCTGCCGATCCGGAAATGTGAAACTGTAACAGCGCAGAATTGGAGAAATACCAGAAAGGGAATGGGAAATGGTAGTGATTGATTCTTTGATTAATCCCGGCATTTTTTCGGCTGCGGATAAAAATTCTGGCCAGCCGAGATCGAGCTTTTGTACGTCAACAGAGTTGGGAATCAGAATCAGAAGTTGTTTCATCTGGGTGAGAGTATATCATTCGAGATTATTAACGAATAGCTAAAAATAATCTCAAGGTTGATAGAGGTGATAGGTATTGCCTCCTTTTTGTTTGGCATGATACATAGCTGTATCAGCTTTCTTAACCAAAAGGGTGACTTCTTCCCCATCATCGGGGAAGATTGAGATTCCAATACTGGTGGTTATCTGGATGTGGTTGCCTTCAAGTTGAAAGGGAGTGTTGAGGGCGGAGAGTATCCGTTCTGCAGTGTTGATCGCAGCCTCAGGGTTTATTAATTTTGGAAGAATAATCAGGAATTCATCCCCTCCCATCCTGGCTACAGTGTCACTTTTTCGCAGCAGACCGATCAGGCGCTGTCCAACTGCTTGAAGCAGCAAATCTCCGATATCATGCCCAAAGGAGTCATTGACTCTTTTTAATTGATCTAAATCAAACAGAAGCACAGCCAATTTCTCTTGGTCGCGGCGGGCATGGGAAATTTCCAATAAAATCCGTTCATTAAATAAACGCCGGTTTGGCAAACCGGTCAAAGCATCGTGATTGGCCAGGTGCTGAATAGACTCTTCAGCCCGGATTCTCTCTTGAATTTCCTGTTGAGCTTGCTGGTAAAGTTTGGCATTGTAGATGGCTATTGCAGCTTGATCTCCAAGCATTTCTAAAGCACGGATTTCATTTTCTGTAAAGTCATGGGGAATTTTCAAAGCTGCATTCATCACTCCCAGGACATCCTCTCCGATTTTGAGGGGCAGGCTGATAATTGATCCTTTCCAGGGGCGGTCTTGAAATAAGGGATCATTCATGACATCATTCACGACAACCTTGGTGCCTGATTTTGCTACGGTATAAGTAATACCATTGGGACGGGGATTCATGTAAGGTTTTTTTTGCTGGGTCCCGTCAAACAAAGCTGCTCCAAAATGAAGAAGTCCTTGATCATATAAAAAAATGTGAGTGTCTTCCGCCTGAACAAGCTCTAAAGCACTTTCAAGAATGGCATCAAGGATGCTGTCCAAAGAGAGGTTGAGTGTCAGATGAAGACTGGCCCGGCGGATAGATTGAAGTTCTGATAACCGCTGATTGAGATCGTCCTGCATGACACGGAGCTGTTCGATCAAAGAAGCCTGGGAAATAGTGTTAATTAGAAAGGGAGCCAGCATCTGACAGGATATTTCTGAGCGGGACAAAACAAATATTGGAAATTCTGGTTGAAGAGGATTATCCCTCTTCAGCTTTGTTTGATCGCTGATACAGAGCAGAGGTTTTCCAGGATAGACTTGAGAAAACAGTTTAAATATTTCATCACAGTTTGATTTTATTGAATCAAGGTCTATCAAGACAGCTGAAACGAGATTGATTTGGGGATGATCTAATGCTTGAGATGCACTCTGAGCTGAAAAAAGATGGAAAGAGAGGGAGGAGGGATTCTCTCCGACCAGATCACCGAGAGTAGATAGAACTTCCTTCTCTAAGGAGGTCCCTTTAGAAAGCACAAGCAGATTATAGTTTTCCACGGTGTATTCTCCAGCTATGAATTAAAATGGAAAATAATTTTTCAAGGATTGTAATTTACTTTTAACAGTCAGAGAGCCATTTATCAAGCCACTGAAGTTAGGGATATTATAAATCAGACTGAGGGGATGGAGATCTGAAAAATTTGTAATGTGCTTTGGGATCTAAATGAGGGATAATGTAAGAAAGAAATATGGAACCAGGCTTATATTGTTTCGTATAGTATTAAGCTGTGGGAAATAAACAGTCTAAATGGAAAGTATAAGCTTACATTAATCTACGGTTTACCCAATAAAAAATTATGGTATGATAGCCGTAATTAGAAATCCGATTTTTTGAGAGCTTAATATGACGGAAAAAATTACCATCATTGAGGGCCCTACCCCGGAGTTTCGGGAAGTCAGTGGTCTCTGGATCCAGGGAGTTGTTGAAAGTCCCGGCCAATATGAAACATTTTTTACTGAGCTGAGGGCTTTCGATGGACAGGCTCTGGTTAAGCGCTGCCGGGATGCCTGGAGAAACCATCAGCCAATCGTCCTAGAATACCGGACAGAAGAGGGTTTTACCGAGGAAATCACCATTATTGCCGCTCATTTTGAGTTTGCTGATGATGGAGATTTGCTCCAGCTCTGGGTCCGCCATCCCAGAGAAGACGTAGAGTTTGAAATTAAGTATGATGACGGAGATGACGAAGAGGATTACTTCTAAACTCAAAATGGAGAAAATCGAAACTCCCCTGCTTTTTCCGGGGAGTTTGTCATTTTAAGAAAAGACGGATCTGAAGTCAGGATTCATCCGGTTTGTCCCAAAATTCTCCTTCAATAATTTCAGCTTCATCATCCTGACGGGTTTTCAAGTCCTGAATTAGATCATCTGGGACTAGAGTAAGAAAGAACTGAAGGAAAAGAGCGATGACAACAGCGTCATCAAAAGGACCTGGTACCAGGTCGGGAAATACCAGATAAAGCAATGAGAGAAACGGAAGGAGTTTCAGGAGGGGGTGAACCCTTGGGTCACGGAGCAGACGAATAATCAATTGAATTTGTTTTACCATGTTTTTTTGTATTACACTAAAGAATGACTTTTAATCATTATACTATTTGAAGAGAAAAAAGTTAGATTAACAGGATTTTATGGGATTGATTACACCACTGCAGGGAATTCTATTTGATTTTGACGGTTTGATAGTGGATACAGAATCAGCGATTTATCAGGCCTGGGAGGAAATTCACAGAGAATTAGGTTTGGAGCTGGATTTGGGTTTTTGGTCCAAATACGTTGGTAAATCAATTGAAGAAACAGATCCGGTAGGAGAACTTCTGGATTCTTTGGGAGACAGTATTGATCGGAAAGAAATGAAAAAAATGATCTCCCAATCCGAGGAAAAACATGTCAGTCAGACAGAGATTCTTCCCGGTGTTCAGGAGCTGATTATTAAGGCCAATACAGCGGGATTAAAACTGGGAATAGTTTCCAGCTCTGATAAAGACTGGATAGATTTGCATTTAGAAAGATTAGGTTTAGCGGCTTACTTTGACGCTACCGCAACATCGGATGAAGTCCCCCGAGCCAAACCGGATCCAATGCTTTATCAGCTGGGATTAGAAAAGATTGGATTAAAAAAAGAGAAAGTGATTGTTTTTGAGGATTCGCCGAACGGTGTTCTGGCAGCCAAGCAGGCAGGGTTATTCTGCATAGCGGTCCCGAATCCAGTGACAAAAATGCTCCAGTTTGATAAAAACGGAGGGCAGCCCGATCTTGTTCTGGATTCGATGACCGATTTTTCTCTTGACACGTACCTTGAAGAAATGACATGAAAGCTATCTTAAGTGGGATTTCAAAATTTATTGCTTTTGTTTTGGGGGGAGCGCTGATTTTTGCGCTGCCGCTTTCTCTTATCCTCTACAATGCTGGGAGTTTTACTTTCCATCCAGAGAGAATTAACCAGGTTTCGAAAACGATTGTGGTTGAATCTGAATTACTTCCAGCCGCTTTAGAAATTGTAACTAATGCCCAGGCCGAAGAAATTTCCCAAAAAATTGAAGAGTCTGATCAGCAAGAAGGTCTGAATTTATTCTATTTGATCTATTCCATGGAAGTCAGGAACTGGATGCAGTTTCAGAAAGCCT
>CAZTWV010000080.1:0-10432 GCA_964618295.1 uncultured Anaerolineales bacterium
CCTTGCGGGACAACCGCCAAGACGGGCTCGAAGCGCGCGGCGCGGCCCGGGTGACGCTGGCCGGCGGGGTGATCGCGGGCAACGGCTTCGGTCTCAACCTGTTCGACTCGGCCTCGGTCGCGGTCGAGCGAGCCGTTCTCGAGGAGAACGCGTTCGAGGGGATCGCCGTCCAGGGGGACGTCTCGCTCGACGCGCGAGACACCGTAGTGCGGCGCAACGGCCGCCACGGCCTCGACGTGCGCAGCGCGGCGCGCGTCGATTTGACTGATAGCGCCGTCACCGACAACCACAACTACGGTCTCATCGTCTTCGACGGGCCGCAACTCGCGCTGGAGGGCACGCGCGTGAGCGGCAACGGGGACCGCGGCCTCGAGGTGTTCGATTTCGCCGAGGTGGCCTTGCGCGGAGGGGCCGTGACCGACAACGCCAAAGGCGGGCTTCACGTCTTCGACCGCGCCGCCGTGCGGCTGGACGGCGTGGCGGTGTCCGAGAACGGGGGCGCGGGCTTGATCGCGCTGGAGCGCGCTCGACTGACGCTGTCGGGCAGCCGCGTCGACCGCAACGTCGGGTGCGGCCTGGGCGTGCTTTCGGGGGACGTCGTCGTCGAAGGGGAGGGCAACGCGTTCGCCGACAACGGCGCCGCACTCTGCGGTTACGCCCCCGCCGGACTGCGGCAGCCGCACGCAGCGCAGACTGCGCGCGCGCGCGTAGCCGTGCCCGCGGACTACGGGAGCGTGCAAGCCGCGGTCGACGCCGTGGCCCCCGGCGGGACCGTCGCGCTCGCCGCCGGCCGTTTCCAGGGGGGCGTGACGCTCTGGAAACCCGTCACGCTCGTTGGCGCGGGGGCCGAGCGGACCAGGCTGCAGGCCGGACTGCGCCAGGGCATCGGGGTCTCGATCCTGCACGGGGTCAAGAGCGTCCGTCTGGAGGACCTCGCGGTCGATTCCAGCGACGGGGACGGGATCTGGGTCTTCGGCGAGCTGGCCTTGGACGGCGTGGCCGTGGCCGGTCACCGCTTGGACGGCATCGACGCGCGCGGCAACGCCCGCCTGACCTTGAAGGACGTCGTGGTCCGGGACAACGGCGACGACGGTCTTGTGGCGCTCGACGACGTCGAGATCGACGTGACGGCCTCGCGTTTCTCCGGCAACGGGGACGACGGGTTCGACGCGCGGGGGGCGACGCGCATCGATATCGACGCCTCGACGTTTGCCGACAACGGCGGGGATGGCGTGCTGGTGACGGCCTCGACCCGGCTTACGCTCACGGGTTCGATGGTCGAGCGCAACGGCCGCTGGGGGGTGACGGCCTTCCTGCGCAAGTGCGGCCACAGCGACGACGCGTTCCGCGGCGTCGTCACCGTGTCGGATGACACCGTCCTGCGCGACAACAACACGCTCGGGGAAGCCAGCGGCGAACTCTGCCTGCGCTAGGCGGCCCCGCCGTCGGCCCGAAACGAACGCTCGAACGCCCACGCCGCCCGCAACAGCGTGCCCTCCCGAAAGCGGGGTCCGATCAACTGCAGCCCGAAGGGCAGCCCCTGGACCGTCCCGCCCGGCAGCGAGATCGACGGCAGCCCCACCAGCCGCGAGGGCATGGTGAAGTAGTCGGACAAGTACATCTCCAGCGGCGAGTGCACCTTCTCGCCGAGGCGAAAGGCGGGGAACGGCGACGTGGGCGTGAGCAGGACGTCCGCCGCGTCGAACGCCGCCTCGAAGTCGCGCTGAATCAAGCGTCGAGCCCGGAGCGCCTGCGGGTAGCCGACCTCGGTTGCTCCAGAGCCGGACAGCAGCGTCCCGAGCAGGATGCGGCGCTTCACCTCCGGCCCGAAACCGGCGGCCCGGCTGGCGGCCGGGGCGGCCCCTTCCAGGCGGTTCCCGAAGCGCACCCCGTCGAAGCGGGCCAGGTTCGCGCTCGCCTCGACGAACAGGATCGAGTACAGGGCCGGCACCCCGTACTCGGCGTGCGGCAGGGAGACGTCCACGATGTGTGCCCCCAGGGCACGCAGGCGCGTCACCCAGTTATGTACGCAGGCGCCCGCTTCGGGGGACAGGTTGCGTTCGGCGGCCTCGATGTACTGGACGGGAAGTCCAACGCGCAGTGAAGCCATCCCGTCACACAAGCCCACACGGTAGTCCCGCGGCGGCGGGTGCCCCTGCGAGGTGCCGTCCCGCGGGTCGGGCCCGGCCAGATGGGTCAACAGGAGCGCGGCGTCCTCGACCGTCCGGGCGAGGGGGCCGATCTGGTCCAGCGACGAGCCCAACGCCATTAAGCCGTGCCGCGACACGCGCCCGTAGCTGGGTTTGAGGCCGACGACACCGCAGAGCGCGGCGGGCTGGCCGATCGATCCGCCCGTGTCGGATCCCAGCGCGGCAGGCGCCAGCCCGGCCGCCACGGCCGCGGCCGACCCCCCGGAGGACCCGCCGGGCACGCGCGCCAGGTCGTGCGGGTTGCGCGTGACCTGGAACGCCGAATTCTCGGTGGACGACCCCATCCCGAACTCGTCCAGGTTGGTCTTGCCCAGCACGGTGGCCCCGGCGCGCGTGAGCGCGCCCACGACCGAAGCGTCGTAGGGAGGCCGAAACCCCGCCAAGCATCGGGACCCGCACGTGGTCGGGAAGTCCCGCGTGCAGATGTTGTCCTTGATCGCAAGCGGGACGCCCCGGAGCGGCTTGTCGCGCTGCCGGCGCGCCGCACGCCTGAGCTCCGACCGGTCTGCGAGCGCGAGGTAGGCGCGCACGTCTCGTTCGCGCCGTTCGATTTCGTCGAAAAGCGCGTCGACCAATTCCTCGACCGCGATTTCCTTCGTGCTGAGCCGATCCACCAACCGATGGAGAGGTTGCCGAACGAGCCGCATGCGGCCTCCCTCCGTGCAGGGGGTCTTTTGCTAAGCCATCCCGACCCAGCCTAATCGTTGTTGGACATATGGTCAACTATAGCGGCATGCTTTCGCATAATATTGGACACTCATCCGGTAAAGTGAGGATCGCGAGCATGAGACCGCGCGGCATGTGGCCCGGGGTGGCCTCTTTCGCGTGGAACGGGCGCAAAACTGGCCACACAATCACGGGTTTTGAATTGACTTTGCCGGGGAAATGGTCTAGGCTAAGCCAGCGTTCGGCTTATTCGAGCCGACAAAAACCCTTGGCATGCTGTTCGAGGAGGTGAACTGAAAGATCGGTATGCCGCTCTTTTTAGAACCGATCACAAGGAGGTTACTTCTCGTCATGAAGATGAATTGGAAGTGGATTGCGGTAGGGCTGGTGGTGCTGGTTGCGCTCGCGCTCCAGCCTGCCGGGCACCTGCCCCACACGGTTGCCCAAACCCCGGGCGGCACGCTGCAGGCCGCCTGGCAAAGCGAATGGGAGGGTCTGGACCCGCACACGATCAGCTCGCTGGCGGGCTTTCAGGTTCTCAACAACGTGCTCGAAACCCTGACCACGTTCGACGACAACACGAGCCTGGTGCCCGGGCTGGCCACCTCGTGGGAGTCGAACGCGGACAACACGGTCTGGACCTTCAACCTGCGCGAGGGCGTGCAGTTCCACAACGGCGAGGTCCTGAGCGCCGAGCACGTGGTCGCGAGCATGAACCGCCTGATCGACCCCGAGACCGGCAGCGGCAACGCCTCCAACGCGGGGGGCGAGGACGCGGTCTGGGAGGCGGTGGACGGTTTGACCGTTCAGGTCACCCTGCCCGAGTCAAACGCGATTTTCGACCGCACCTTGGGCTTCAACAAGACCACCGGCATCCTGGCTCTGGAGACGCTGGAGTCCGAGAACATCACGGCGCCGATCGGCACGGGCCCCTTCCGTATCGCCGACGTCCAGGGCAACACCTTCGCCCGGCTCGAAAAGCACGACGACTACTGGCAGGACGGCCTGCCCTACCTCGACGCGGTCGAGATCCAGGTGATCTCGGACGACGCGGCGCGCGAGGCCGCGCTGCTGGGCGGCGAGGTGGACTGGATCTTCACCATCGCCCCGCAGAACTTCGAGGCGCTGCAGGACGACCCCAACGTCGTGGTCGAGACCGCGCCCCAGTTGGCCTACGACTACATGGGCGTCAACCTGACGCGCGAGCCGTTCGACGACGTACGCGTGCGCCAGGCGATGGCCATGGCCATCGACCGCGACCAGATCTGCCAGGCTTCCTTCTTCGGCCTCTGCACGCCGATCCAGGCGCCCATTGGCCCCGGCCTGCCTGACTTCGAATTCGGCTACGCGCCCTACAACCAGGACATCGAACAGGCGCGCTCGCTTATCGAGGACGCCGGTCTCAACCCGGACGAGGCCTTCGACATGCAGCTGCTCCCGACCGTGGACTTCGGCGAGACCGTGCGCGCCGCCCAGGTCATCCAGCAGCAACTGCGGCAGATCGGCATCGGTTCCTCGATTTTCGCCCCCGAGTTCAGCGAGTGGCTCGAGCTCGAGGGCAACTTCATGTACGACATCTACATCTGCAGCTGGAACGGCCTGAAGGACCCGGACCAGTACTACTTCCTGCAGCACGTGACCGACAAGGTGTTCAACTTCACGGGCTACTCCAACGCGGAGTTCGACCGGTTGGTCACCGAGGCGCGCCAGACCAGCGACTTCGAGGAGCGCTTCGCGCTCTACGAGCAAGCGGACAGGATCCTGGTCGACGACGCCCCCTACATCTACATGTACACCAAGGAGGAGGCACGCGCCTGGAGCCCGAGCGTCAACGGCTACGTCGTGCGCCCGGACCAGGCGACCAACTTCTGGTCCGTGTGGCTTGAAGGGTAACGTTGAGGCACAGGGGGCGAGGCGTCCTGCCTCGCCCCCGCTTTCTTCGGAGCGAAACGCATGAACCTAGCCTACATCCTGCAGCGCCTGGGGCTGGCCGTCCTGGTCTTGGTTGGCGTGTCTTTCGTCGTGTTTTCGATCGGGGAGTTCATCCCCGGCGACCCGGCGCGCGTCATCCTGGGCGTGCAGGCCAACGACGAAAACGTGCCCGCCTTGCGCGAACGGCTCGGGCTCAACCGGCCCTTTCTGGTGCGCTACGGCGACTGGTTCTGGAGCGCGCTGCACGGCGACCTGGGCCAGAGCCTGATCACGCGGCAGGACATCACGCCGCAGATCGTGCGCCGGCTCTTTCCCACGCTCCAACTCGCCGGGCTCGGCATCCTCATTGGCCTTTTGATCTCGTTTCCCATCGGGATCTACTCGGCCACCCGCCCGGGCAGCAAGCTCGACCTGTTGGCCTCGGCCTTCAGCCAGCTCGGGGTCTCGATGCCCGGGTTCTGGATGGGCATGCTGTTTGTGATCCTGTTCTCGCTTAACCTGCGCTGGCTCCCGCCCAGCGGCTACACCCCGATCAACGAGGATCCGCTGGACTGGCTCGCCCACCTCGTGCTGCCGGCGCTCACCGCCGGGCTGATCAGCGGGGCGATCATGACCCGCTTCGTGCGCAGCGCCATGCTCGAGGTGCTCAACATGGACTACGTGCGCACGGCGCGCTCCAAGGGGCTGAACGAGAAGCTCGTCTTGATACGCCACGCGCTGCGCACGGCGCTTATCCCAATCGTGACCATCATCGGACTCCAGGTGACCGCGCTGCTGAGCGCCGTTGTGGCCATTGAGATCGTATTCAACTGGCCGGGCTTGGGCCGGCTCACGCTCTCGGCGATTCAGGACCGGGACTACCCCATGCTGCAGGGCACCGTGGTGACGATGGCGACCCTGGTCACGCTCATCAACCTGAGCGTCGACCTGCTCTACTTCTTCCTCGATCCGCGCATCGAGTACACTTAAGAGGGGCTGGCATGCGTCGAACGAACGAGACGAGCAACGCGCGCACGCCGGGCCTGTGGCAGCAGGCCTTCCGGCGGCTGTTGCGCCGGCCGCTGGCCGTGTTCGGGGCCGTGGTCGTGCTCGTGTTGATCGTGATGGCGGTGTTCGGCCCCCTGATCGCTCCCTACCCGCCAGACCAGATGGACTTCTCGGCGCGCTTTGCGCCGCCCTCGCTTGCGCACCCCCTGGGCACGGACGACTTCGGGCGTGACACGTTCAGCCGCATCGTCTACGGCGCGCAGGTCTCGCTCAAGGTGGGGCTCATATCGGTGAGCTTGGCGCTGCTTGCCGGGACCGTGCTCGGGCTCGTGGCCGGGTTCATGTCCCGCGTGAGCGACGAGATCATCATGCGCGTGATGGACGTGCTGCTCGCCTTCCCGGCCATCCTGCTGGCCATCACGCTCATCGCCGCGCTCGGCAAGGGCGTCGAGAGCGCCATGGTGGCCATCGGCATCGTCTACACGCCCATCTTCGCCCGCATCGCGCGCGGCGCCGTGCTCTCGATCAGCCAGGAGGAGTACATCCTGTCCGCCCAGGCCCTGGGGGCCAACAAGGTGCGCGTGCTGGCGCGCCACGTCTTCCCCAACGCGCTCGCGCCGCTCATCGTCGAGACGACGCTCAGCCTGGCGTTTGCCATCCTGGCCGAGGCCGAGCTCAGCTTCTTCGGGCTCGGCACGCAACCGCCGGATGCCAGTTGGGGGCGCATGCTCGCCGAGGGGCGCGCCTACTTTCGCCAGTCATTCTGGCTCGGCGTCTTCCCGGGGCTGGCCATCATGCTGACCGTGATGGGCTTCAACTTTCTGGGCGACGGGTTGCGCGACGCGCTCGACCCGCGCATGAAGAACCGGGGCGAGTAACTTGTCGCGCCCGACCGCGCCACCCCTCCCTTTCGGGCTGCGCACGGCCGCGGTCGCCTTGCTGTCCGGCGGCGGGCTGCTGCTGGAGGTCGCGCTCACCCGGCTGTTTTCCGTGCTCTACTACCCGCCCTACGTGTTCGCCGTGCTCTCGCTGGCCGTGCTGGGCATCGGGCTGGGCGCGGCCGGGGCGGCTTGGCGCGCGGGCTGGCGGCGGACGGCGTTACTCCCCCGCTACCTCACGCTGGCCGGCGGAGCGTTTGCCGGGTTGCTGCTCTTCGCCGTCCGGATGGCAGGCGTTTGGGACGCGCCGCTGCTGGGCTTGATTGCCCTCCCTTACGTCTTCATCGGCCTGGCGATCTCGACCCTGTTCAGCACGGCCTCGCAGCGCAGCCCGCGGCTCTACCTGGCCGACTTGGCGGGCGCGGCGGCGGGCGCGCTGGCGGCGGTTCCGCTCCTGAACGCGTGGGGGCCGGTCGGCGGCGGGGTCGTCGTCGCGGGGCTGTTGCTGCTGGCCGGGGCGGGGCTCGCCCTGCGCCGGCGCGCACGCGTGACGGGTGCGGTGGCGTCCGCGCTCTTCGTGACCCTGCTGGCGCTGGCGGCGGGGGAGGCCTTCCGCGTCGACATGGGCCGTCTGCCGGCCCAAAAGCCCGTCTCGCAGTCGCTGGCGGCGGGGGGCGAGCTGATCACAACCCGCTGGGACGCCTTCGCCCGCACGGACCTGATTCGCCCCGGCGACGGCGGGCCCTGGCGGCTCTACATCGACGGGGCCGCCGGCTCGATCATGCCCCCGCAGACCGACAACCGCTTTCTGCTACAGGATATCGGCTTCTTTGCTTTTGCGATGGCCAAACCCAAGGACGTGTTCATCCTGGGGCCGGGCGCCGGGCTCGACGTCTGGTTCGCCTTGCGCAGCGAAGCCGAGCGGATCACGGCCGTCGAGGTCAACCCGGCGAGCGTGACGATCACAAACGACTACCTGCACTACAACGGGGGCGTCTACATCCACCCCAGGGTGCGCGTGTTGATCGACGAGGGGCGCAGCGTCCTGCACCGCGAGGATGCGAGCTACGACCTCATTTTCCTGTCCCAGATCGTCACGCTCGCCGCCGAGCGCAACGGGATCGCGCTCAGCGAAAACGCCGTGTTTACGGTCGAAGCGTTCGGGGACTATCTGGATCATCTCAACCCCGACGGCCACCTCGCCTTCAAGCTCTACGACGAGCTCACGCTCACCCGGGCGCTCTCGACCGCGCTGGCCGCGTTCCAGCGGCGCGGGCTCAGCGAGGCCGAGGCGCTCCGGCGCGTGACCGTGTTCGTGGACCCGGCCGACTCGCCGCAGGTGCCCCTGCTCCTGATCCGCAACGCCCCGTTCGCGCCCGACGAAGCGCTCGGTTACGGTGCCGTGGCCCGCGAGGTCGGGCTGGAACCGCTGCTCTTGCCGGGCGTGTTGGCCGAGCCCCCCTTGGACGACGTGTTCAGCGGCGCCAGCTCGTTTGCCGAGCTGGTGGCCGGGTCCGAGGCGAACCTGAGCGCGCCGAGCGACGACCGCCCGTTCTTCTACCAGTTCGAGCGCGGCGTCCCGAGCGAGCTCGCGCCCCTGCTGCTCGGTATGGCGGTCTTGCTCCTGCTCGGGGGCGGGGCGGCCGCTTGGGCCCAACGCCGCGTGCGCCTCGCCGCCCCGCGCTGGATGCCGGTCTATTTCGCGGCGCTTGGCGTGGGCTTCATGGGCGTCGAGATCGCGCTGATCCAACAGATGCGCCTCTTTTTGGGCCATCCGACCTTCGCGGTCACCGCCGTGCTGGCGGCGTTGTTGCTGGGCGGCGGGGTCGGGAGCGAACTGGCGGGACGGGGGTCGCGCACCACGCGCGCGCCGGTCTGGCCTCTGGCCGGTGTCCTGATCGCGCTGGCCGCGTGGCTGCTGCTCTGGCCGCTCGCCGAAGACGCGTTCCGCGGCGCGGGGACCTGGGGGAGGCTGCTGGTCGCGGTCACGAGCCTGCTCCCGCTCGCGCTGTTCATGGGCATGCCGTTTGCGCTGGGGTTGCGGGCGGTAGGGCGCTTCGGCGAGCGACACGTCGCCCTCGCCTGGGCCGTCAACGGCGTGACCACGGTGGCGGGGTCGGTGTTCTCGTTCGCCGTCGCCGTCCAGTACGGCTTCACGGCCGTGTTGTGGTTGGGGATCGGCCTGTACGGTCTGGCGCTGCTCTGGGCCTGGGTCGGGCGCGTCCGGGGCGCGTTTGAACTCGATCCGTCGACCGCCCTACACTGATTTGAGCGACCCCATTCCCCGAAAGGAGCCCACGTGACCCAAGAGCCCGTGTTTCAGCCGCATTACCGCGACGCCAGCCGAGCCCACGTACCGAACATGGAAGCCTACCGGCGGCGCTACGAGCAGTCGGTGCGCGACCCCGACGGGTTCTGGGCCGAGCAGGCCGAGCGGCTGACCTGGTTCGAATCCCCCCAACGCATCCGCGAGGTCGACTACCTCAAGGCCGACATCCAGTGGTATCCCGGCGGCAAGTTGAACGCGGCGTACAACTGCCTGGACCGCCACGTCGAGGCCGGCCACGGCGACGAGACCGCGCTCATCTGGGAGGGCAACGCCCCCGACGAGGACCGCAAGTACTCCTACCGACAGCTCCTCTCCGAGGTCTCGCGCTTCGCCAACGCGTTGAAGGGGCTTGGCGTGAAGAAGGGCGATCGCGTCTGCATCTACATGCAGATGATTCCCGAACTCGCGGTCGCCATGCTGGCCTGCGCCCGGGTCGGCGCGGTGCACTCCATCGTGTTCGGGGCGTTTTCGGCCGGCGCGCTGCGCGACCGCATCAACGATTCTTCCTGCAAGGTCCTGGTCACGCAGGACACCGGCGTGCGCGGGGAGAAGCGGGACATCGCCATGAAGGCCAACGCCGACCGCGCCCTGGCCGAGACGCCGTCGATCGAACACGTCGTCGTGGTCGAGCGTACCGGGGAGGGCGTGACGCTCCAGGCCGGCCGCGACCACTGGTGGCACGCGCTCATGGACGAGGCCCACACGGACTGCGACCCCGAGGAAATGGACGCCGAGGATCCGCTTTTCATCCTCTACACCTCGGGCTCGACGGGGCAGCCCAAGGGCGTGCTGCACACGACGGGCGGCTACCTGGTTTACGCCTCGCTCACGCACGAGGTCGTGTTCGACTACCACCCGGGCGACGTCTACTGGTGCACGGCCGATATAGGCTGGATCACGGGACACTCCTACATCGTCTACGGGCCGCTGGCCAACCGGGCCACCACGCTCATGTTCGAGGGCGTGCCCAACTATCCGGACTGCGGACGCTTCTGGCAGGTGGTGGAAAAGCACGGGGTCGAGATCTTCTATACCGCCCCGACGGCGCTGCGCGCGCTCATGCGCGAGGGGGACGCGTTCGTCACCCGCCATGACCGCTCCTCGCTCAAGCTGTTGGGCACGGTGGGCGAGCCCATCAAGGAACCGGAGTGGCGCTGGTACTACACCACCGTGGGCGAGGAGCGCTGCCCCGTGGTGGACACGTGGTGGCAGACCGAGACCGGCGGCATCCTGATCACGCCGCTGCCGGCCTGCACGCCGCTCAAGCCGGGGTCGGCCACGCTGCCGTTCTTCGGCGTGCAGCCCGTCCTGCTCGACCCCGACGGCAACGAAATCCCCGGGAATCCGGCGTCGGGGCTGCTGGCGCTCAAGGACAGCTGGCCGGGCCAGATGCGCACGGTCTACGGCGACCACCGGCGCTTCGTCGACAC
>CAZTWV010000081.1:0-10301 GCA_964618295.1 uncultured Anaerolineales bacterium
ATTTTACCGGCATTCTGCTTTTGACGTAAGTTGCTAGTTATGCAACAGCCTCAATGGTGAAGTTTTGATTGACACGTATGATCTGGAAATTTTCACCCCGCCCTGCGAACCAGGGGCGGAGCGCTACTCCGCGATCGCTCATCTGGCAGTGGATATTTCCCAGGCCCTGCCGTACTTGAACGCGGAGCTCAGCGGAGCTGTTTATAGATCAGGAGCGAACGCGCTGACCTGGAAAAAAGCCGGCCGCAATTTAGCTTTTCACGCAGACAAGATCTGTGTCAGCAATGTTGAGGACCGCGTAAACGCTGAGCAGGAGATCGAACGGTTGATCAGCCTGGTTAATCGGATCTGGAATCGGCGCCACGAAATTACGCCTAACACCACCAGCCACCGCCGACCAACTCAGATGGCTGTCTACAAGCTTCTGCCGGGAACTAACTGCAAGGAGTGCGGTGAAGGGAGTTGCTGGATATTTGCCTTCAAATTAGCTGCTTCGCAAAATAAACTGTCTGATTGTCATCCCCTTCATAAACCGCAGTATGCGGACAACCTGCATGCCTTGGAGGAGATCATCATCGAAGCACCCCAGATCAAATGATTGAGGGATGGCTTATGAATAGAAAAACTTCGAAAGACCCCGCTGACCGGCTACCTTCCACGAATATTGACAGCTGCTGTGGAGGTAATCCTTTTCATTCCCTGCCAGCAGAAATCCAGCCCAGGGGAAAAAGCTGGAAAGATCAATTCAGGCAGGTCGCCTGTCCCGAATGTCAGGCAGTGTATTGGGTTGACCGGGAGGTGGACCTCGAGACCGAGCTTTGCCTGAACTGCAGCTAGGCTCGCTTGACAAGCTGATGTGCAGAACATTCAGCCGCTTTCAAGGCTAGACCGAATGGATTTGACAGAAGATGAAAATAACCATTCCAAACAATAGGCCTGAACTCAGTAGTAGGACCACGAAGACTCCATCAAATTAACCAGTATGAACATAAACAGCTACCTTTCATCGATCGCTTTGGGCCAGGTTACCCCCTGCCTGGCCGATCGGGACCGGATCATCATCTCTGGACAACCTTCTCGGCCGCTGAATGACGTTTTGCCCTATCTGGCAGCACTCCCGGATGTGATCGGGTACAATCCCGAGTCCCTGACATTGACATTTCGCCGGCCGAGAGGGTTTATGACCCTCTACACTCGTCGGATAGTAATTACCCAAGTCCGGGATGAAACACAGGGCATGGAGCTGCTGAGCATCCTTACCGAAGCGATCAATGCGACCTGGGAAAACCGCCATTCCTTGAAACCGGTTCTAACCCAGAAAAAACCAATCGGGCATTTGGATCTTTACGCCCTTCTGCCCCAGACGAACTGCAAGGCTTGTGGTGAGGCTACCTGCCTGGCGTTTGCAATTGGGTTGGTTAACGGGTCAAGGACGCTAGCTGGCTGCAGCCCTCTGGGGGAGATCCCTGAGTATCAAGACCGCCGCCAGGCGCTGGCAGCCATGCTTTGATCGAAAAGCAAGGGGTCAAAGGCTGGGGGAGTGACGATCGTCAAATGATCCGAAACGATTTAGACGATATTTTGCCCCCTATTTGTGTAATCTGCCATGCTTGTGAACTTAGGCGGCCTTCTAGTCGACCAGGAAAAGAGCTTATTAACTAAAAGTTAACCAACCAGGTGTGGTTTTTGGCTGATAATATTTTCAAGTTGGATCAAAACAGGAGATGATCGATGTCTAAGAAAACCAGGGTGATCTTCTTGTGCACCGGGAACTCAGCCCGCAGCCAGATGGCAGAAGCCTTATTGCGTGAATATGGTGGAGACCGTTTTGAGGCGTTCAGCGCCGGATTAGAACCCAAGGGGATTCATCCCCTTACTATCAAGGTGATGGAAGAAATCGGCATTTCACTTATGGGACAGACTTCGAAAGGTGTAGGTGAATACCTCGGGAAAGTCCATTTTCCCTATGTGTTCACCGTCTGCGGCCATGCGGAAGAGAGCTGCCCTAGAGTGTTCTTGAACCAGGGCAAACACACCCATTGGGATTTTGAGGATCCGGCTGCTTTTGAAGGGTCGGACCAGGATAAGGTGGCCAAGTTCCGGGAAATTCGCAATCAGATCAGCCAGCAGATCCAGGAGTGGCTCGCTGTGGGTGAACGATAATATATGTGGGCTGATGAATGGGAAATTTATCCAGAGAAGATGGCATAATACCAGCTTATCCTTGCTGGCAATTGGATGATCTACAACAAAAGCTGATCTGCCTTCTCTTGGAGTGGCAGCCCAGTCACACTGCTTTGCCGTACCGGACATGACGGTCTTTCTTAAACTCAGCTCCAGCAATCATATTTTGAAAAATCGATCTAGCTTTCTAATGTGAGCCGGACGATACTTTTTTCAGATCTCAGACACTTTAGGGAAAGCGTATTTCTGTTGAGTTATGAATATTGCGCTTGTTCATCCTATCCTTCGGACTTTGTCCAGCCCTAGAATATCATAAAATCGATCGTTTGCAGGTATCCCAGGCTCTCTGAGCGGCATTCTCGTCCTTTGATATTAGTCCTAAAAAATCTGCACCTTTGGAAATCATGGAGCGCAGATTCACTTGCGGATTTCTTGCCAGATCAACGCCATCAGGCTGTTAGTACCTGGTCCTCGGTCGCCGGTCCAACACAAAACCTTTGATTGAGTAGCTCTCTATCTAATCTAGATCGATTTGTACCGGTCGTTCTGTCGTTTACGGGTGTATTTTATTTCCTGCTGTGATGTTTTCGGTTGGGAATTAGGGGCAGCCCGCAGCCTTGACAGCTCCGACTGCTGTGATAAAATTAGTTAGAAAAACTAAATAAAAGGGTCGCAACAATGGCTAACTGGAGTGAGAGTGAAGAATGGGGGGTATCTGAACAGCTGCTGGATTTGTTCCAGCGTGTTCGCAAGCTGGCTTTTGAGCAGCACCCCCTTCAGGGTGGGGAAATTTCCATGCCTCAGCTGACACTCCTGGATTGGTTGGCAGCCTCTCCCGGGTCAGGAATCAGCGAGATTGCAGAAGGCTTAGGGTTATCGGCGCCCACAGTAAGCGTGACTGTCAGCCAGATGGAACAGTCGGGCCTGCTGGAGCGCAGGCAGAACCCTGCCGACGCCCGGGCCCTGCAAGTCCACCTGACAGAAAAGGGGTCAGCGTTTCAGCAGCGTGCCTATCAATTCCGGCTGGATAAAATGCGCCGCCTGCTTGGTGGATTGCGGGAAGAGGAAAGAATCCAGCTGCTGGATTTATTGGACAAAGCCATCCATCATGCGGAAGGAGTGGAGGCAGTCTGATCTGCCAGCTCAGGGCGTATCTGTGCTGGTGGAGTAAATATGAATCGTAATTCAATCATTTTCCTGGAGGAATGAATATGACAACCAATCAAATCGTCTTCGCACTTGAGATCTTCCTGCACGATCTGGCATCCGCGGTCTGGATCGGGGGTTTGTTGGCGTTAGGGATCGCTGTTCTGCCGGCTGTTAAGAAAACCCTCGGGAAAGGACCGCAAACCAAAAAACTGATGGACACGATTCAGAAGCGCCTGAGCGTGCTGGTGTATTTCAGCATTGCGATCCTGATCGTTACCGGTTTGCAGCAAGCGAAGCACGCCGGGGAGTTCCAGGGTCTGTTTTCCTTCCAGAATACCTACAGCATGATCCTGACAATCAAACATCTGCTGATCCTGGCTATGGTGGGCATCGCTCTCTACAGAAGCCTGGTGTTGGGCCGAAAAACATCTCCGCCGGACCCATCCAGCGAGAAATTGAGCGCTGGCCTGCTGCTTGCGAACATGGTCCTGGGTGTGGCGGTCCTGCTGCTGAGCGGATTCAGCGCAGCCCTGGGGTGATTGGAATGGATCTGTTAAATCCAGGCCTGGAACCGTTATATGAAGGAGACATGATATGACCCCAGCCATTGAGGTCAGGAATCTTACTAAGCTCTACAACCGTCGGGGAAGGGATGTGCTGGCTGTCGATCAGATCAATTTCGATGTTCAGGCAGGCGAAGTTTTTGGTTTTTTGGGGCCCAATGGGGCTGGAAAGACCACCACCCAGCGCATGCTCTCAACTTTATTGACCCCTACTTCTGGAGAGGTTTCCATCTTCGGGCACGACCTGGCTCGCGATGCCTACCCGGTCAAACATCAACTGGGCTTGGTGCCGGAGGAGGCCAATGTCTATGCTGAGCTGAGCGCCTGGGATAATTTGATGTTCACCGGCCGACTTTATCGGCTGGCTCCCGTGGAACGCCGGCGCCGGGCCCAGGAGCTGCTGGAAAATTTTGGCCTGTGGGAAAAAAGAAAACAACAGGTAGAAGAGTATTCCAAGGGTATGCGGCGCAGGCTGAGTATCGCCATGGCTTTGATTCACCGCCCAAGCCTTCTTTTTCTGGATGAGCCCACTCCCGGGCTGGATGCCCAAAGTGCCCGGGCTATCCGCGATCTGATTAGACAGCTGAATCAGGATGGAACGACCATCTTTCTGACCACTCACCAGATCGAAGAAGCCAACTTACTCTGCGACCGGGTGGCGATCATTCATCACGGAAAGATCGCGGCGATTGATACTCCTGAAAAGTTAAAGAAAACTTTCCGGAAAGTGCAGTCTGTGGAAATAGCTTTGGCACCTGATGGTCTTGATCACCGGGACCAGCTGGCAGCAATGCCGGGTGTCAATGCTGTTGTCAAAAACGGGGATAAGTGGCGTCTCTACACAGAGAACCCATCTCCGCTGCTGTCCCATCTCTTAGATTATTCGCGGGAGAATCAGCTTACTGTTATCAGCCTGGCAACGCGTGGGCCCAGTCTGGAAGAGGTCTTCCTGGAGGTCACCGGTCAGGATGTAGGAACGATTCCCGCCGGGGAAACAGATCAACAAGAATTACCTGCCGGCAGAGGGAGAACAAGATGAAGAAATCATTATTAAGCCGTGTAGGGGATGAATTGGCCCAGGCCTGGACGGTCACTCTCAAGGATGTTAGGGTTTACTATCTGAAATCCGGGATGATCATGTTTGGTTTATTGATGCCGCTGTTCATGTTTTTTTCTTTCTCTGTCAAGCGCCAATTGGCTCCAGAGCAGGGCATGGCCCAGCTGCTGGCATTGAACCTGTTTTTTACAGCAGCCGCGGCCGGCCCGTTTATTATCCCCCTGGAAAGACGCCTGGGAACTTATGACCGCCTGCTGGCAGCTCCCATGTCTTTGATAACATTGCTGATCGGGAAAGCGGCTGTAGGAGCATTATTTGCGATTGGCGTTTCTGCAGTTGCGATCTTGGGCGGATGGGTGTTTTTCAAGATCACGATTGCCTATCCCGGTTGGTTGATCCTGGGAGCAGCCCTGAGCGCGTTTTCGTTTTCCGCGCTGGGGTTGATCTTCGGCTCAATCCCCACCCGCAGCCCGGGAGACGTGCAGATGCCCAGCACGCTGCTGCGCTGGGGGCTGCTGTTTATCAGCGGGGTATTCATTCCGCTTTCGGAGATGTCACCATGGATGCGGTCCTTGGCCTATTTTTCTCCATTGACCTATGCCCAGGATCTGATGAATTTTGCTGTTCGGGGGCAGGGGACAATCAATCCCTGGTTGGACCTGGTCATCCTGCTGGTCAGCTGCTTATTGTTTTTTATCCCTTCCCTCTTGATGCACCGTAGGAGTCTTGAGCTGGGTTATTAATAGACGGAGCTTAACCTTTCCTGCACTGGGTAGAAGAAAATTTTTTTACATAAATGAAACCAGCTGGCTGTCAAACCTCTCCAGGTTTTGGCACCCAGCTGGAAGTATTTCTCTCTAAGCTGGTGGAAGGATTCCAAGGGCAGTAAGAACAGCAAAAGAAGAACTACTCATGGCAGGGTTATTTGCTCACGGTACGGTTTTCAGGCGGATGATCAGGAGCAGGGGAAGATGCCTTGACCTAATTTCCTCGGCCGCGGTAGATCTTAATACGGGCTGATTCCATTGTGACCAGCCCTTCCTGGATCACGCCATTGATCTGATCAAGGAATTTTTCCAGATTTTCCCGGGTGTCCACAATCTCGATCACGATCGGTAGGTCTTCCGATAAGCGTAAAATTTTGTACGAGGTTATTTTGCTGCTAGGTCCAAAGCCCATCATTCCCCGCAGGACCGTTGCTCCAGCTAATCCAGATTCACGGGCTTTGATCACAAGCCATTCATAAAGCGGCTTTCCTTCTTTACGGTCACTTTCCCCGATAAATATCCGCAGTAAGGACCCATTTTCAGGTAAATTCATAGGATCAGCTTCCTAAGGTAGATGCTGCAATCCGGCCCAGCCAGACGAAACCTAAACCTAAAAAAATGTGAAGACCGATATTCGCCAGGGAAAAGATCTTTTCGCCTTCCAGCAGCAAGTTGAGGCTCTCGTTTCCAAACGTTGAGAAAGTTGTAAATGAACCCAGAAAACCAACCAATAAAAAAGAACGGGTTTTTGGCTGGAGAAATCCATGGGATTCAACAAGCTGCGAAAGGAATCCGATGGTAAAACACCCCAGCAAATTTACGGCCAGTGTTCCATATGGGAAGGAAACACTATTGGATAAAGATTGTACAGTGCCGCTCAGGCTGTAGCGCAGAATAGCGCCTGTAAAACCGCCCAGCCCAATAATGAGAATATTTTCCATGGGTTAAGACTCCCAGACATATTTTGCCAGGAGTCATCAGCGTCAGCGCGGTTTTGGTGGACCCCATCACCATCTAATCAAGTCAATTTTACCATTATTTAATGGGTACCATCTTCTGGTAATCATCAGGTAAAATTCAGGATTACATACACGCCAAAATCTGAGATGATTGCACCAGATATCCGGTTGACCCAGGTCAAGGAATCAAGAGATAACCTGCTTCGGAATAAACCTATTCCCCTGCTGAACAGAAGCCACCAGAGTGAGGAACCCAGGAAGACGCCAAGGACCAGAAAAATTACTTTAAGGCTATCTCTCTCGGTATCTGCCAGACCCAGACCAGCAAAGACCGCGGCATATGAGAGGATTGTGAGTGGATTGGGCAATGTCAGGACGAATGTGGATAAAAAAGTACCTTCGAGTTTCTTCTCTCAAACAGACGGAGCTAGACCAGCTTGTTGAGAAACGTGTTTGAGATCCAGGTCAGCCAAAAGTCGGCAATCAGGCCGTACAATGCGTCGGCAGAAGCTGCACCCAGGCCAGAAACAAGCCCGGAAAGCCGATTCTCTCCCAGCGTACGGCGCGTGAAAAGGACCCCAATCGGACCTGCCGGAGCAGTGATTGAAAAACCGATCATGATTCCCCTGAGCAGAAATGATAAATCCATGAATACCATTTTATGGTATGGGCTTTTGAAAAAGATAACAGGCTGATAACCAGAATCATGAGCGTCTTAAAAGGCAAACTAAAATTCTTGCTGACAAAATCCAACTTTGTAGGCAGGTTGGTTCTGCGAGGAGAAGATCTCGTACAAACAAAACTGGATTAAACATGCAGAACCTTGCTGTCTATTTATGAAACACAAGAAAAAATATTTTCTTGAGCAGGACTGATTCAATCGCTTGTGATGTTAAATAGATTCTCAGCCGCTTAAATCGGACCTGCCAGGGAACCTCAAAAATTTCGTGATTACCAAACACGCAGTGGTAATTTGCACCTGATTAGTTATCTTTGATAAAACTATTGAGCATTTTGGATAGTTTTTAACCAATCCAAAGCCCCCTGGGTTTTTCGCCAGACAGCGAGATAGGCTGCTGAGTACACCACTGCTTCACTCTCTTCCCCGAAGATAATTCCCGGGGGAAGCTGGTGTGGGATGCGTTTATTGCCCAGGAGATAGGCGGGGATATACGGGTTATTTTCCAGCGCTTTTTCTAGTGTTCGATTTGCTTTTTCTGATCGGCCAGATACTTGAAATAACCTCAAGGCGCTGGTGTATAACCACTCGGCTGAATCTTCTTGATGTTCTTTAAGATGGGCATCGACTTCTTCGCCATGATTGAGTTCCATCAAGAGCAGCAGAAGGAGATAGCGGATTCCCTGATTATCCATGGGATTTAAACGGAGCATCTCCTGAAAATGTTCTAACGCTTCTTGACGCCGTCCCATATCCCAGAGCATACTGGCAAGCCCTTTTCTGGCCCGCATATAGGGACGGGTGATCATTAAACCCCAGAAATGTCCTTCATTTTCCTCAAAGTACGATTCTCCCAGGGCGCGTTTTCCTGCAAGAAATCCTTCCTGATACAAATCAAAGGCTTCTTGCAGGGTGCTGGCTTCTTCCTCAGCCAGCAGGACATAAGCATCGGCACAATCTTTGGATATAGAGAGTGCCTGATGCGCCAGGATCAGCCGTTTGGCGGGATTTTTCTCATCCCATGCTTGGTACATAAGCTCCTGGGCTTGCTGCACTTCAGGGTGTTGGTAGGAGTCGGATGAGAAACCGAAGGCACCTTCCATGGCTCGTGGATCAGGAAGCCCTTCCATGCCTTCCATCCCCCAGGTAGAAAATCTATCTGTTTCAGTTTCTGCGTTTCTCTGACTTACGGGAAGAGTTGATCGGGAAATCTCGCCTACCGGGAAAGAGATTTGAACATCCATTTCTCCATCATGAGTGGTGACAGTTATCTTGGATTGAAAGGGTTGATAATTTCCTGACTGATCTGATTCCAGATGATTGGACAGGACGATTGGGATTGCCAGCATGGCTGCTTCTAAGAACAATAAATCCGGAACGCCTGGACGTTCCAGATACCCATCTGGAGTATAGATCAACGGCGTAGGGTAGTGCTGTTTGTCGATCACCTGCCAGTTGAATTTTTTAATGTTTTTCAGATCGTCTGCTGGCAAATAGCTGGCATCATCAAAGTGCAGTGCCAATAATCCCTTATCGGGCAGTGACGCCATCTGGTCGTCAGCGGAAGAAAGCATCTTTTCAAAGTCCATCAGGGTAGGGAAAACGTTTAGACCGTATTCCATTCCTGCATCACCCATAACAACCACGACCCGGGGTTTTTCTTCCCCCTCGACCTGGATGGCGAGTGTTTGCAGATTGTCCAGAAAATTCCATGGAGCTGCGAGGAAAAACCGCGCGGCGGCTTTGAATAGACCGCGTACAATTTTGGGAGTCACTCCATCCACAGAGAGGAGACCAGGTGCTGAAGGTTCTTTTTGAGTTTTGAGTTCGTAGGCAAAATCATCAGCAATGTCATCAATCAGGTGAGGAAGTGGATGGTGGGCCACCTGAATTTGATACCTGTTTGCGATATCTTTAATAATGAGTAGGTGATCAGGGTGTTCAATATACAGTTGCGCTGGCCGGTGAGGGGGAGCTTGAACAGATTCGTGTGGATCTTCTACAGCCTGGACCAGCAGGTCCTGAATTTGGTCAGGAGATGGGTCCGGGTGTGTGAGAGCAACAGCTTGAATCAGACCCCTGTCGAGATTGTAGATCCAGATGCTGTCAGGTTTATGAGGCTGTTCATCTGGATCCGCAAGCAGGAGATCTAATCTGCGGACTGCCAGATACCAGATCTCATCGAATTGAGGAAGGTGGTCACTTGTTGGTTGAGACATAATCAATCCTCAGATGTGAAATTGAATTTAACAATGAATGTTAATAAAGCTCATGGTTTTCTGTATTGTAATGCAGGTTGTGGATGGCGGATAGATCAGCAGGCAGCATGTTACTTTTGGTTGATGGGCTCATAAACAATCATATCGCTGTCCAGCATCCCTGGCTTAAATCTGGGGGAAAGGCTGGGAAATCAAGTGGCAGGAGGATAGATAACTAAGGTAATAAATTATCGCTGAAAGCCTGGCGGTTTATCCCCAGCCGTAGGTAAAATACCATTCCTGCCAATCGTTAGTTCGGAAACCAGGATTGGAGAGGGCACATTGTCGGTGGAATATTTCTTATCTGTTGGATTAGTTTCCACACACTCTCTTGACAGCGTTTTCCATTATGATAGTATATACAACAGGTATATATTATCATAGGTAGGAGTCTGCGGTGAAAAAAGCAAAATTATTTAAGAATGGAGGCAGTCAAGCAGTCCGACTGCCAAAAGAGTTCCGGTTTGAGGGTGAATTCGTCTACGTCAAACAGGCGGGGAGGGCGGTTGTCTTGATGTCTCATGAAAATCCCTGGCAGGATTTTGAGAATACACTGGAGCAGTTCTCAGAGGATTTCATGGCAGAGAGAAAACAACCTGCTTATCAAGAAAGGGATACGCCGTTCAAATGAAATACATGCTGGATACAAATATCTGTATCTATACAATCCGGCGCCAGCCTTCTC
>CAZTWV010000082.1:0-10155 GCA_964618295.1 uncultured Anaerolineales bacterium
AAAAGAGGCTTATAGCCTCAGGTCAAGCCACCCGCTATGCGGGTGGTCTTGACTTAGTGGTTTGGGACTTTTTTATTGGGCTGGGTTTACCACCTTTCCAATAAAGAGCACACTCCCGGTGACCCGATCCCGGATCAAAAACAAGAAGGGCCGGTCCACGCTGATCTCCAGCGGATCGACCGGCATGGAGGTCAGCTTCATCACCACAGCGGTTGCCGCGGCAGCCTCGGTACCTTCTTCATCCACGCTGACAAACGCCTTATGGAAGACATCGGAAATGAAGAGGTCTTTCCCTCCGGTCATTCCAGAAAAATCAGCGGTACTCGAAAATGCCTCCGGCATCCCCATCCCGGCCAGTGTCCGTGCCAGACTCAGTTCAGATTCATATTCAAACTTCGGAAAGGTGAGCTGGAGTGATTGGGAAGCCAGTCCATCCTCAATTTTCTCCAGCAGCTCCAAAGAAAAATTTTTCTCGAAGGATTTGAACTCCCCTGGATCAGGAAGCAGGACCAGCATCGACATCTCCCCGCCCACATAGGGCATTTCAAAAGCCTGGAAGCCATCCTCCTGAAAATATGGGAAGGTCTTACTCTCATCGTGCTCCATCATCGGAACTTCAATTTTTTCTCCGTCCAGAGTATTGAACAGCCCGTCTTTGGTCCTGTCCGCCTGGAACGGCTCCTGCCAACCAGCGTTAAAATAAATTGCGTTGCTCAACACCAGGCGGGTGTCCGAATCAATGGATCCTTCGGGTAGCAAATCCTGAATTTTTTCCTGAGTTTCATCTTCCACCCAGCGGTTAATCTCCTGGCGGGATTCATCCGGTTTATTGACAAAATCCAGCAGCCGCAAACCTGCCCCGTAGCTCCGGGCCAGGGTGTCCAGGAAATCTGTTTCAAATTGGAAATTCTGCTGACCCCAGATCGCATTGGCAATGTTAATCTGAAATGGATCTCCACTTTCTTCGGGCAGCTCAATATCTCCCCGGCTGGTGAGCTCCCTCTCGAGCTTGTTGAAGCCCGGGTGGAGCCGCTCCTGGGGCAGATTAAAATGCAGACCAGCGGCCATCTCCCGGGCAGTGTTCTCCCGGGCCCCGGCATAGGTCATCGCCAGGGCGCTGGAAATACTGTAAGGGGAATAAAATAGATTCCCATCAGAGTTTCTGATCTGATGAAACAGATCCAGCGCAAACTCGGAATTTCCCTGGACCAGAACCTCCAGGTCCCCGGCAGGCAGCTCGGGACTTTCTTCCCGGGCAAGTTCGCTTTCAACTTCCAGCGGAGTATTGGAAGATCTATCCCCTGAAAACAGCGGACTGCACCCGCTCAAAAGCAGGGCAAAAATCGGGAACAGCAAAACAACAGATTTAATGGATAACTTGTTCATAGGTATCTCCTTTTTACTATACCTATGACGTAAGAACGGATTAATTTGTTCCCCGATCAAGAATATTAATTAAACAGATTGTAGCGGAAGATGCAGTATACGGTTCGGAATCCATCCCGCCAGGTGATCTTCTTTCCCTCTTCGTAAGATCGGCCGTAGTAGGATATTCCCACCTCGTAAAAACGCGCGTTCAATTTGGCCATCTTGGCAGTGATTTCCGGTTCAATTCCAAATCCATTTTCTTTCAGATCAATCTGGCGGATGATATCCGTTTTGATCATCTTGTAGCAGGTTTCCATGTCCGTGAGATTCAGATTGGTAAAAACATTGGAGACAAAGGTCAGGATTTTATTCCCGATCGAATGCCAGAAAAACAGAATTCGGTGCGGGGATCCCCCCATAAAGCGCGAGCCGTACACCACATCCGCAAAACCATCCTGGATCGGTCCCAGCAGCTTATGGTACTCTTCAGGATCGTACTCCAGATCCGCATCCTGGACAATTAATACATCCCCCTCTACTTCCCGGAAACCCCGGTTCAAGGCTGCGCCTTTGCCCTGATTTCTGTCCTGAAAGAAAACCCGGATATTATCAACCTGCAAATTCTGACCAACCTGATCCAGGGCAATCTCCTGATCAGCGTCCGCGACCTGCTCTAAAAACTCCCGGGATCCATCACTGGAGCAGTCGTCAACGACGATAATTTCTTTCTCCAGATCCACCTGCTGAACTTTATGAAGGATCTGCTGGATGGTGTTAATTTCATTGTAAACCGGGATAACCACGGATAGCTTCATAGCACGCCTCTTTTATTTCTTAATTCTCTTAATAATACCTTAAGAAACCAGATTATTGACCCCTTCTTGTCCATCTTATTCCTGAAGAGTGACCACGGTAACCCCATCACCGCCTTCCCGTTCCTCACCGCGCTCGAAGGCAGCAACCTGGGGATGGGCTTTGACCTGCTTTCGGACCGCGGAGCGCAGCCGTCCCCGCCCCATTCCATGGATGATACGTACATACGGCAGCCCGGCGATAAAGGCTTTATCAAGAAAATATTCCAGATTCTGCAGCGCATCATCCACCCGCTGCCCCCGCAGATCCAGTTCAGTGCCTGGAGAAGCAACATCCCGCGGTTTGCGGATGGTGGACTGCGGTTCCGGTGGATCTTCAGATTCACTGTTTTTGGTCCGGCTTAGATCACTGCGCTGGGTTCGAACCCGGATTGCTCCCACCTGGACTTCAGCATCCTTGCCTTCCAGAGATTGTACAGTTCCTTTTTGACCCAGGGAGCGGATGTAAACTGAATCACCGACCTGGATCGGTCCCCTGGGATCCGGCGGCAGGGGCCGGGATTCAGGACGGCGGACAGGTTTTGAAATTTCTGTCTCAACCTGATCCAGACCCTCCTTAAGAACCTCGATCTCTTCCTCAGCTGGCTTATTGTCTGTCTGTATCCTCTCCCTAAGTAACTGGAGCTCTTTCCGGAGTGTTTCTACTTGATCCCAGGCTTCCCGGCGGGCTTCTTCCAGGGTCTCCAATCTTTCTTCTTCCAGGTCATGAATCCGATCTGAAAGTTGATCCCGGAGTTCTTCTGCCTCGGTCCGGGCCCGTTCTGCAGCCTGATGGGCTTCCTCTGAGAGTTTCCGCTGCCGGTGAATTTCATCCAACAAATCATCCGCCCGCAGGTCTGCAGGGTCCAGAGTGGATTTTGCCAGTTGAATAATTTCCTGCTTCAGCCCGAGACGGCTGGCAATTGCCAGAGCATTGGAGCGTCCGGGCAGGCCAATCGTCAAATGGTAAGTGGGCTGCAGGCTTTCCAGATCAAATTCAACCGAGGCATTGACCACACCCTGGGTGGTGTGGGCATACGCTTTTAAATCGGGATGATGGGTAGTGACCAGGGTTGTAATTCCTTGATCCAGCAGATAAGTCATGATTCCCCGGGCCAGGGCTGCCCCTTCCTGGGGATCGGTACCGGCACCCAGCTCATCCAGAATGACCAGTGAGCGCCGGTCAGACTTCTCCAAAATCGAAATAATGTTGGTTATATGGCCCGAAAAGGTTGAGAGGGACTGCTCAATGGACTGTTCATCCCCGATATCTGCGTAAACCGATTGAAATAATGACAGTTTTGAACCCGATGCTGCCGGGATGTGAAAACCAGTCTGAGCCATCAGCACCAGCAGGCCGGCAGTTTTCAAAGTCACGGTTTTCCCCCCGGTGTTCGGACCGGTGATGATCAATCCATAGGTCTGATCATCAAGGGCAATATCAACGGGTACAACGCTGTCTGGTTCCAGGAGGGGATGCCTGGCCTGAAAGAGCTGCAGTGTAACACCGGGATGTCCTTGTTTCATCCGGGCCGGAAATTTTTTAATTTCCGGCCGCACAGCCCTCAAATCACCTGCATATCTGCCCCGAGCCAGAGCCAGGTCCAGAGCGGTGATCACACCGGTGATCCGGCGCAATTCGGTTTCATGCCCTGCAATTTCACGAGTTAATTCCCGCAGGATGCGGTTAATTTCATCTCTTTCTTCCAGCTCGAGCTGACGGTAGCGGTTGTTGCCCTCCACCATTCCCTGCGGTTCGATAAAAATCGTAGCCCCAGAGGCGGACTGATCGTGCACAATCCCAGGAACCTTAGAGCGGGCATCGGCCCGCAGCGGTAGCACATAGCGCCCTCCCCGCTGGGTGATAATCTCTTCCTGCAAATGTTTTGAGATCGCCGGGTTTTGCAGCATCCGTTCAATTTTCTTTTTGAGGCGGTTCCGGAGCACTTTGCTCTCCTGCCGGATTTGTGTCAGAGCCGGAGAAGCAGAGTCCAGCACACTGTCATCTTCAGCGATCACCTGCCCAATCCGGTCCACCAATCCTGATATCGTCGGCAGTAAATTAACCCGGGCTTGCAGCCGAGGGTAATCCGCCTCCTGCCTTTCCAAAAATCTGGTGAAGGTGCGGGCAGCAATCAGGGTTGATTTTACTTCCTGGATCCGACCTGGCTCCAGAATCAAATCGCGGACTGCATCATCCAGAATCGGCTCCAGATTCCTCGCTCCCCCGATTGTGGCGCCAGGATGATGGTTTAACAGCTGGACCGCTTCATCTGTCTCCTTCTGCAGCAAAACAACCTGATCAATCTCAGTCAGCGGCGTAAGGTTAACAGCTTTTTCCCGGGCAGGTTGATAATGGCAGTGTGCCGCCAGCTCGGACAAAATTGTCGGATATTCCAGGGTCTCTAAAGTTTTTTGATCCATCGAGGAAAGTTTACCATACCGGCAGCCAGTAAATAGAAAATCGTTAGGAGTAAACCGTGAGTTGTTTGATGCATCTGCACCTAAAGAAATAATGTAATTGGGGCTTCTGCAGACAGCAATTTTTGGCCTTGACATTCAATCGACAAGCCAATGATTCCTACAATTTACGATTTCCATTTTCCAACTTACGTCTTACATTCCACCGGGTGTGCGGTAAGATTGTAAAAGTCAGACGAATGAGGAGCATATGAACAGAAGGACTTGGGCAGAAATCTCCGGGATCACCTTAATCCGCACGGTTCAGAACACTGGCTTCCGGATGATCTTTCCTTTCCAGCCGGTCTTCATGGATTCGCTGGGGGTCCCTCTGATCCAGATGACCCGGATGCTGGCCGGCCAATCCCTGCTGGGGATTTTCAGCCCGCTCTTCGCCTCCTTGGGCGATACCCGGGGGCGGAAAACCGGCATGATTGTTGGGCTGATTCTCTTCAGCACGGGGGCTGGATTGATGCTTTTCTGGCCAACAGTTTTTGGTTTTCTGGCCTTTCTCCTGCTATCCATCCTGGGAAAATCAATCTTCGACCCCGCCATCCAGGCTTATTTCGGGGACCGGATACCCTACCGGCGCCGGGGGTTTGTGCTGGCAATCACCGAAACCAGCTGGTCTGGTGCTTTCTTCCTCGGCGTCCCGCTGGTTGGATTATTACTGAACCGCTTTGGCCTCCAGGCACCCTTCGTGGTCCTGACCTGCCTCGGAGCTGCCGCCCTGCTGACCATCATCCTGCTTATTCCACGGGATCCTGCCCTGAAACACGGTCAACCAACCATGCTTTCCAATTTTGGAGCAGTGTTCAACTCCCCCTCGGCCCGGGCTGGATTGAGCGTAACCGCCCTGATTTGCGTCGCCAATCAGGTGGTCAATGTAGTTTTCGGAGTCTGGCTGGATCAGTCCTTTGCTTTTCAGATCACCGCCCTGGGAGGCGCCTCGGCAGTCATCGGTCTGGCTGAGTTGATCGGAGAAGGTGGAGTCAGCCTGGTATCGGACCGCCTGAGCAAAAAACGGGCAGCACTGGTCGGGATTCTGGGCAGTGTCTTATCCTCCGCCTTACTGCCAGTCCTCGGAAAGACCTCCACCGGCGCTTTTTTCGGATTATTTTTCTTCTACTTAACCTTTGAATTCACAATCGTCAGCGTGATCCCGCTGATGACAGGGGTACTGCCAGAAGCCCGGGCCACGACCATGGCCATGAACGCGGCCGGGGCATCCCTGGGGCGCGGTCTGGGGGCTTGGATTGCTGCCCCTCTCTACGCCGCAGGATTTGGACTGGTGACCGGTGCAGCGGCAGCGATCAACATTCTGGCTTTGATTGCGCTCCGATTTGTGTCTCCCCGGGAATCAGAATCGGATATTGAAAACTAAAAAGCAGCCCGTCCCGATCAACGAGCTGCTTTATAAAATAATCATAATGTTTTGAATTAATTTCCTATTCCCTGGGCAGTTTTTCCAACTCCTGAACCATACCATCAATCACATCAAATCCACCCTGCCAGAAATCAGCGCTGGCAATATCAATCCCAGCTTCGTTTAGAATTTTAGCCGGAGCCTGAGAGCCACCTGCTTCCAGGATGCTCAGGTAGCCGGGGATAAAGCTCTCCCCTTCCTGCTGGAAGCGCTGATAGAGCGACAGCACCAGCAGCTGACCGAACGCATAGGCATACACATAAAAGGGTGTGTGGTAAAAGTGAGGAATTGAAACCCATTCCCAGCGGAATTCCTCGCTCAGCTCGACTGCTTTCCCGAACTGGCGGGTCAGGTTTTGATAATACATGCCAGACACCTCATCAACCATCGCCCCTTTCTGAATCATGGCATGGGCATCCTGCTCAAACATCGCAAAGAAAGCCTGGCGCATGATCGTTGCGTAAGCATCATCGACCTGCTTGAAGAGAATATCCCGCCGCACGGCCGGATCTTTTTCCTGCTCCAGCAGCCGGTCAATCAGCAGCATTTCCCCGAATGTAGAGGCATTTTCAGCCAAAGGGAGCGAAGAATGAAAAGTGAACACATTGTGATCTGCCGCCAGCAGGGCATGGATGGCATGTCCCAGCTCATGGGCCATGGTAGCGACATCATCTGCCCGGCCCTGATAATTAAGCTTTACATAGGGCGATAAGCCCGGGACAACAGACCAGCAAAAGGCACCTGATTGTTTTCCGGGCCGGACTTCGCTGTCCACGTGGCCATCATCAATCACCTGTCTGGCCAATTTCGCAATCCTGGGCTCGAATTTTCCAAAAGCATCCAGCACCATTTCAACCGCATCATGGTACTCATAAGTTTTATCTGCCCTGGCTACCGGGGCATAAACATCATAACGCCGGAGTTTTTCTATACCCAGCCAGCTGGCTTTTAATTCAAAGAAGCGCTGAAAAATAGGGGCATTCTTTTTACAAACATCCAATAGGGTCGTCACAGCCGCATCGGGCACATCATTGCGCAGGTTGCGGACTGAGATCGGGCTGGAGAATTTTCGCAGATTAAGGTTTTCATTCCGCCAGTCCCGGACAATCGTCTGGTAAATTTGCCCCAGAATCGGTCCGTCATCGCCGTAAATTTTATAGAGCTCCTGGTAGGCTGCGGCCCGCAGTGCCGGATCATGATGCCGGGCATATACCATCAACTCACCCCGGGTTAGATCCTTAACTTCACCATCATCTTCTATCTTGAAGGTATAACGGTTAGTGATGGAATCATAGATCGTGTTCAAAGCACTGAAGCCGGTTACATTCTTGATGTTGAGGATCTTTTCTTCCGGCTCGGAGAGGGTGTGCGGGGTGTAGTGCCGCATTTCCTCCAGCCAATAGCGGAAATCCCCCGTATTCTTCTTTAAACTGTCCGCTATATCCTGATCGAGCTGTTTCCACCACAGCTCAAAGAACATCACCTGGTTCTGCAGATCGGCCATCATAGCTTCAATTTTGGCCTGCAGCGCCTGGGCCGCCTGATTCTGGGTGTCCTCTGTAAACCACAGGCCGGCATAACTGTAAACCCGGTTGGCAAGTCTGGTGAACTTCTCCAGATCATGCACAGCAGACATAAAGGTCTGCTCAGTGATCTCCGGTTTGAGTTCTTCCCGGTACTTTTCAAAATCTTCAGCCTGCTGCTCTAAACTTTGCAGGGCCTCCTGATAGGCCGGGGATTCATGATCAGGATATAGAGCATCGAGCGTCCATTTTTCTTGTTGGTAAACTTCAACCATAATGACCTCTTTCATATGAATTATTGTTACTTATTGAGCAAACCGATTATACAACAGAATACTGAAACCCACTCTCAAACAGAACCTGGGGCAGTAAAACACTGATCGGAGCGTTCGAGATGGAGGGACGGGGTGGTAACCCTTGGTTTTTGCGCCGCATCCTGGAAAGGTAGCCACTGGGCGGCTTCGTCCCAGATTCTCCCATCAGCGAGACGCTGATGGGGTTATTAGAATTAAACCACGCCAGCGTCTCGCTGGCGGAATTAAATTGTCATCGCGAGGAGACCGCAGGTCGACGCGGCGATCTGTATTCAATGGAAAAGTCCGGCGGGGGCAGTCGCCAAAATTGGAGGGTTAAATAACCATTCCGGCCATTCCCAGGACCATAACGCACAGATTGCTTTGCTCCGCTCGAAAAGACAAAACTTTTTTTCGCCCGGCGACTGAAGTCGCGGGCTGGAGGCAGACAAGTCCACTGAAGGTGGATTCAACGGATTGGATCATTTCCAACTTAATAAATTACAGATCCTGTCAACCGTCTTCAGACGGTTTGTACATTTCCAGCCCGTGATTTATACCACCGGGCGGCTTCGTCCCGGATTCTCCCAGATTAATGCATTTTCCCACTGGACAGCTCAGGGAGTTATCCAGTCAGCGTCCTGCTGGCGGATCCAGACTGCCAAAAACATTCGGGCTGGTATAAGATCCAATCCCAGCGCCGAATACCAGGCCCCTTAAAAGGAATCGGCTTATCATCCCCATGTTATAATTTTCGGACATTCGGTATTTTAGATATGATGTCAAATGAATCAAATCCGGCGAAAATCGGAGACTTTTTGGAAGGGAGCAGTTATGACCGAAGCATTAGATTTTCAATCCATTATTATGGTCCTGGAAAAGTATTGGGGCGACCAAGGCTGCTTAATCTGGCAGCCGTATCACACCGAGGTTGGAGCCGGAACCATGAACCCTGCGACCTCGCTCCGCGTGCTGGGGCCGGAACCCTGGAATGTAGGTTATGTTGAACCCTCCATCCGGCCCGATGATGGACGCTACGGAGAGAACCCGAACCGATTTTATCAGCACATCCAATACCAGGTCATCCTCAAGCCGGATCCCGGCAACCCCCAGGAGCTGTATCTCAACTCCCTGGAAGCGCTTGGGATTGACCCTGCCCTGCACGATATTCGTTTTGTGGAAGACAATTGGAAATCCCCGGCCCTCGGTGCCTGGGGTCTGGGCTGGGAGGTTTGGCTCAACGGATTGGAAATCACTCAATACACCTACTTCCAGCAGGCTGGGGGTCAGCCCCTGGAGCCGGTCTCAGTTGAATTAACCTACGGCCTGGAGCGGATTGCGATGGCTCTCCAGCAGGTGCGGGATTTCAAAGAAATCCGCTGGAATCAGCACCTGACCTACGGGGATGTCCAGCTGCAGAGTGAACAGCAGTTCAGTAAATACGCCTTCGAACTGGCTAATGTGGACAACCTGCGGGAAATGTACCGCCTGTATGAAGAAGAAGCGGAACGCTGCCTGCAGGAAAACCAGGTACTGCCCGCCCATGATTTTGTATTGAAATGTTCTCACACCTTCAACCTGCTGGATACCCGCGGTGCTGTCGGTGTCACAGAGCGCCAGAATTTTTTCCACCGCATGCGGGATCTATCCCGCAAAGTGGCAGAAGCTTATCTCGCAGAGCGCGTGGAGCTGGGATATCCAATGCAGGCCAAAACTCCCAAAGTTCCTTACCTGGGAGAGACCTATCCGGAAGCGGAATACCCGGATCAAGCCGCTCCTTTTATCCTGGAAATCGGGACCGAAGAACTGCCGCATGGGGATCTGGCCAGTGCCATGGAACAGCTGAAGCAGGAAGGCACTGCCCTGCTGAAAGAACTAAGATTTGATTGTCAGGACCTGACCGTGATGGGGACCCCCCGCAGACTGGTGATGTACATCCGGGAACTTGCTCCGCGCCAGGAAGATTTGGAGCAGCTGGTCAAAGGTCCTCCAGCTGATCGGGCATTTGACGCAGACGGGAATCCCACCAAAGCAGCGGAAGGTTTCGCGCGTTCCAAAGGTGTGGATGTTGACCAGCTTGAGATCCGGGAAATGGATGGAGGGGAATATGTGGCAGCCGTGGAGCGGGAAGAAGGCCGGGCAGCCGGTGAAGTCCTCGCTGAAAAGCTTCCAGAATTAATCGAAAAAATCCGTTTCAATCAATCCATGCGCTGGAATGCGTCCGGCATCGCTTT
>CAZTWV010000083.1:0-9999 GCA_964618295.1 uncultured Anaerolineales bacterium
CTTACTTCCAGAAGCTCTTCTAGAGAACTGGATTGAGAGTTCAGTCAAGAGTTTTTATTCCTGGTTAGATACAGATCAGGAATATCCCCAGATAGCATGGACTCTGGTGCCGGTGATTGATCAGATGCAGGGTCCCCGGGGAAGAGACGCAGTGGTTGCTTTTTATGAGTCTCTTCCGGACTGTTCGGATTTACAAATGGAAGAGATGAAGACCAATCCAGGGGATCCAATCCCAAGGGTCAGGATGGTTGAGGAACTCTGTAAATTATCGACCTATCCCCATCAAGAACAAATTGATGTCTATATGGATGTTCTTCAGATGGTGATTGATGCCACCCCGGAGGAGTACAACGCAGCGGGACCGGTGCTCGAAACGGGGGAGAACCTGCAGGCTCCCTTCACTTTGAAATGGCAGCTGCGCCGCTTGCGGCTTAACACAGCTTTGATTCCCCTGTTTCCTTTGAGTTTGATGTTTCTGATTCTGGTTTTTGGGGTTCGGTCGATCTCCGGCCTGGGACAGTGGTGGGGTATTCCCTTGATTGGAGGCAGCTTAATCTCTTTCGTAACCGGACTGCTTTATCGACCCTTGTGGACGGGAATTTTATCTGAGAGAATGCCGGATGCAATTCCTCCCACCTCTGAACTTTACCATCAAATAATCGACAATTCCGCCCTGCTTATCGGGCAAATTTTCAACCCCCTCCGCTGGCAGTCCTTCCTGATTCTGTTAATCGGTTTGGGGTTGTTAGTCATGGGGTTGATGATCCGGGTCCGGGGTGGAGAGTAAATCTTATCGAAAATAAAATCAATAAAGGGTCTGATTGTTTAAAATAAAAACCCCGCCATAATCCGGCGGGGTGGTTTTTTCTTGGGAACGTTTCATCCTTCCTGGTTGTACTTCGCAATTGCTTTTTTGATCTCTTCCCGGACTTCCTGGTGGGGAATTTTATCAATCGCTAGGTATGTTTCTCCCTGAATGTGAAATTCTATTCCACCATCCGGCGCAGTACCAAAATCGACATCGTAGGGTCTTAAGACTGGATTTGATTGAATCTCCGCCCGGACCAGATCTTCAATTTGTTCGGCGAAAGGTGCAGCCAGATCCTCCCCGGGATCATGATCATAGAGAGTGACACCCTCCCCATCCGCGAGTGTTGCTTCCCTGGTTTCTTCCGGGATAGTGGAGTGAATCCACTCCGGATCTTCACCTTCCGGGACATCATCCAGATCTACTTTCCTGGATTGACTTATCAGCAGCCCGAAAATAATTAGCACTACCAGGAGAGCAGCCCCTCCAATTAATCCAATCATCAGCATATTACCCATAGAGCACTCCTCGTCAATCCATTAATTTGCCATTTCACAGGAAAAATCATAATCGGCAGAGTAAATTGTAACAGAGGGGAATCCTGATCAGTTATCAAATTTTATAGGAAAGTTATGTCCCGGAACAAAGCGAATTATGAGAATAAAGAAGCGGAGGGGGTGGGATTCGAACCCACGGTGGCCCATAAGGCCACAACGGTTTTCGAGACCGCCCCGATCGTCCACTCTGGCACCCCTCCTGAATGTCGAGCATTATACCAGCCTAAAACAGAACCGTAAATAAATCGCTTGAGTTCAGCCGGGAAAGGGTTAACCAGATTTATCAATTTTCTGTGGAGATGTTAACCTGGTTATCTTATATAATAATCAAAGCAGTTATTGGTTATTTTAAAGGCGGAGCAATATGAGTGCAGTTTCCCATTCTCAAGCATTAAAGACCAGGCTGAAAGAGCTGGCTCTCCTGTTTATTAAATTGGGCTTTACGGCGTTTGGGGGGCCGGCGGCTCATATTGCAATGCTCCGCCAGGAAGCTGTTGAGGAAAGAGAATGGTTGGATGACGATCATTTTCTGGACCTGATCGGCGCCACAAACTTGATTCCCGGTCCGAATTCAACAGAGATGGTGCTTCACATCGGCTTTTTGCGGGCTGGAATCCCCGGTCTGCTGGTAGCAGGGATCAGTTTTATTTTTCCGGCTATGCTGCTGGTGACTATATTTGCCTGGGCCTATAAGCAGTTTGGCACCACCCCGCAGGCAGAATTTTTGCTGTATGGTGTGAAGCCGGTGATTATTGCAGTCATTGTCAAAGCTCTCTGGGGCCTGGGGAAGAAAGCAATCAAGGGGCCGCTGACCGCAGCAGCAGGAGCCCTGATATTGTTGTTGTATTTTCTGGGGGTGAATGAGCTGCTGCTCCTGGCTGTCGGGGGACTTGCAGTAATGCTGATAAAAAATGCTAGGTTGCTGAATGAAGGCGGTGGGGCTGCAGCAATACTGCCGCTGATGGGTATCGAGTATTTACCCGGACTGCAGCTGGCTGAATTCAGCTTATCCCTCCTGTTTCTAACTTTTTTAAAGATCGGGTCTGTTCTTTACGGCAGCGGGTATGTTCTGCTCGCTTTCCTGCGGGCGGATCTTGTTGAGAGGCTGGGTTGGCTGACAGATCAGCAGTTGATTGATGCAATAGCAGTCGGTCAGCTCACTCCAGGGCCGGTTTTCACAACTGCCACATTTGTCGGTTATTTATTAAATGATCTGCCGGGAGCCCTGGCAGCTACAGTCGGAATTTTTCTGCCGGCTTTTATTCTGGTTGTAATCACCAATCCAATCATACCCAAGCTTCGAAATTCGCCCTGGACCGGGGCTTTATTAGATGGGGTTAATGCGGCAGCTCTCGGGCTGATGGCTGCTGTCACCTGGGTTCTGGGCAGGGGAGCCCTTGTCGATCCTCTGACGATCATCCTGGCTCTGATGGCAGCTGTTTTAATTTTCCGTTACAAAGTAAATTCAGCCTGGTTGGTGCTGGGTGGTGCGGCAGCAGGATTGATCAGCGCTTTGCTCTGACTTGCGATCTTCAAAAAATTAGAATTATCAATTGAAAGCCGGGTCCTGCCCCGGCTTTTCCATTTGGAGAAGGGGGATATTTGTCACAAAAATCTGGATATTCCACACATGTGAATTCTGGTACATTATTCTCAAAATGCTGTATAATAGTGCACGGTTGTAAAAAAGAATTGACAAACAAGGAGTTTAATAATGAAAAGTGTGGATGTCTTAGTTGTTGGAGGAAGTGCAGCGGGGTTGGTGACAGCCTTAACAGGAAAAAGTCATTATCCGGAGAAAGCATTTCTCCTGATCCGAAAAGAAGAATCCGTAGTGGTGCCTTGCGGCATTCCCTACATATTTGGCTCGCTGGAGAACAGTGCTCAAAATGTGATTCCTGATACTAAATTAGAGAAGCTGGGTATTGAGCTGTTGGTTGGAGAGGTCTCTGAGGTCAAACCTGATCAGAAACAGGTTGTAATGTCGGATGGGGAAGAAATTGGCTATGATAAGCTGGTTCTTGCGATTGGCAGCAATCCCGTGATTCCCGGCTGGCTGAATGGCGCTGACCAGGAACATGTTTACACGGTTCCAAAGAATAAAGCCTACTTGGACCAAATGCTCAAGGAATTGGAAGAAAAACAGGAAATTGTTGTGATTGGGGGCGGCTTTATCGGAGTTGAATTATCCGATGAGCTCAGGAAGAGAGGAAAGGATGTCACTGTTGTGGAACTTCTTCCGCATGTGCTCAGCGCAGTGTTTGATGAGCCGCTGGCGGAACGAGCTGAATCAATCTTGATAGAAAGAGGAGTGAAGGTAGAAGCAGGGTCTGGAGTTAAAGAATTAATTGGCAATGGCAAGGTCGCCGGGGTCAAACTCCAGGATGGCAAAGAGCTTTCCGCAGATGCAGTGATCCTTTCGATGGGGTATCGGCCCAATACGGAGCTGGCCAGAGCTGCCGGGATCAGCACGAATGATCTAGGTTTTATCCGGGTTGATCAATATCTTCGAACAGAAACTCCGGACGTGTTCGCTGTTGGTGACTGCGCAGAAAAGAGGGATTTTATCACTAATAAAGTAATCGGCACCATGCTGGCTTCCACCGCCTGTGCCGAGGCCCGGGTCACTGGGATGAATCTTTACCAGCTGGAGGCAGTCCGGACTTTTACCGGCACGATTTCAAATTTTGCTACCGCTTTTGGAGATCATGCTTTTGGTGTCGCAGGAATTACTGAGGCAACGGCTGAGAAGGAAGGTTTTGATTACATCACGGCCGAGTTTGAGGGAGTAGATCACCATCCCGGTAAACTTCCGGGAACACATAAGCAGCGTGTCAAACTGGTAGTTGCGAAAGATTCCGGTTTGATCCTGGGTGGCAGCGTCTACGGCGGCTGCACGGTGGGAGAGGTGGTCAATGTGATCGGGCTGGCGATTCAGAATCGAATGACCGTCAGTGAAGTGCTGACCGCCCAAATCGGAACCCACCCGCTGCTGACGGCTCCCCCCACCGCTTATCCCTTGATTAAGGCCGCCGAGTCAGCTTTGAAAAAAATTCGACATAATTGATACGGCTTCCGTCCTTGCAGGAGCAAAAAAGGCTGCTGAACGCTGGCAGCCTTTTTTGTATTACTTTTTAGTTTATTTTCCTGATTATCAACACAATATCTTCAGATTTTCTTCAGATATGTCGTCTAGAATAAGGGAGATTGTTTTGTATGATTAATATATAAGGCATTGTAGTAAGTTTTAATTGTGTAGATATTTACCGGGATGGAGCCGGTAGTTTGGAAAAGGAGAACAATCATGAAAAGAAAATGGATCTATATCATAATCTTGGTGGCAGTCCTTGCTTTGGGAGGGTATGGTGTGGTTCGGGCCCGCCAGGCAGAGAGTTCCGATCGGGATTTCCAGACGAGCGAAATTACCCGTGGCACCCTGGATGCGGTGATTGATGCGACTGGAGATGTCTATGCCAATCAGACCGCTATTCTGACCTGGATGATATCCGGGAATGTTGCTGAAGTGAATGTAGAAGTTGGTGACAAAGTCCAAAAATACCAGAAGCTTGCAGAATTATCCCGTGAGTCACTGCCTCAGACAATTTTCCAGGCGGAGCAGGAATTGATGAACGCTCAGGAAGCTCTGGAAGAGTTGTTTGATACAGCAGCTCTTAGAGCCGCGGAAGCCCGACTGACATTGGCTAGAGCCCGTGAATCTCTGGATGATGCTGAATACGATCTGATCATCAACCAGCCCGGAAATCGGGCCAGTCCTGAGGAAGTGAAATCGGCCAAAGCAAAAATTGTGATTACTGAGAACCGGCTGAATAAGGCTGAAAACCGGCTGGATAACACAGATGGAAGGGTTGCAAAAGCAAAAGCTCAAATTGCTCTGACGGATGCAATTGATGCTTATCAAACTGCGGTCTGGTATTTAAATTGGATCCAGGACGGAGCAGACGAGATTGAAATGGCCATTCTTGAAGGCGAACTAGATCTGGCGGAGAAACAGCTGCAGCAAGCTGAGCTGGAATATGAGGAAATCAAAGAAGGTCCTACTTCCAGGGATATCAGCATTGCGGAAGCGAGGGTGGCCGGTGCTGAAGCCGCGCTGGATATGGTGAAACTGGAAGCCCCCTTTGCAGGTACGGTCACAGAAGTAGATGTTAACTCTGGTGATATAGTTAGCGCCGGGACCCGGGCTTTCCGGATTGACGATCTGAACCAGCTTCAGGTAGATGTTGAAGTTTCCGAGGTTGATATCAATCAAATTAAGGTTGGCCAGGATGTCCAGCTTCGTTTTGACGCGGTACTGGATAATGAATATCAAGGGACTGTGACTGCAATCTCACCGGTTGGCATCGTTCAGCAGGGCCTGGTTTCCTTTGTGGTCACCGCGGAGGTTGAGAATGCGGATGATCAGGTTAAACCGGGGATGACCGCTGCCACAGCAATTGTCGTCCAGCATGTAGAAGATGTTCTCCGGGTTCCAAACCGTGCCGTACGCTGGGTAGACAGCAGTCAGGTTGTGTATATCCAGGATGCTGAATCTGAAGGCGGAATCCGGATGGTGGAGATCAGCCTAGGTGCTTCATCCGACGATTACAGTGAAGTCCGTTCCGGCGATCTTGAAGTGGGTGATCAGGTCATTTTGAATCCGCCGAATGAACCGCTGGACTTTGGGCCTCCTGGATCATCTGGCGGAGGGCCATTCGGGTAGAAATCAACCATGAATAATCAAATAGAAACCCCTGAGTGGGTTGTTGAAGCAAAAGATATTACCAAAGTGTATCAAATGGGTGAGGTAGAAGTTCACGCTTTGCGGGGTTTATCAACCCGGATTGCAAAAGGCGAAATAGTTTCAATTATGGGGCCGTCTGGGTCAGGAAAATCAACCCTGATGAATATCCTGGGATGTTTGGATCGGCCGAGTTCGGGTGAGTACAGATTGAATGGAGAAAGCACGGCAGATATGACAGATGATCAGCTGGCAGAAATTCGCAACCGGGGCGTTGGCTTTATCTTCCAGAGTTTTAATTTGCTGTCCAGAACCACTGCCCTGCAGAATGTTGAACTCCCGATGCGATACAGCAGCTCGAATGGGAAAAACCACCATGAAGTGGCTGTTAAGGCTCTGGAAGCAGTGGGCCTTGGGGACCGGATTTACCATCAGCCGAATGAATTATCCGGCGGTCAGCAGCAGCGCGTGGCAATTGCAAGGGCCCTGGTCAATGATCCGGCGATTATTCTGGCGGATGAACCGACCGGAAATCTGGACACAAAATCAGGAGATGAAGTGATGGAGCTCCTCTTGAATCTGAATCAGGAACGGGGGACAACGTTGATTATAGTCACCCATGATCCGGAAATTGGAGAGCTCACAAACCGGATTATTTCCCTCCGGGACGGGCGGATTGAGGAGCATTAAATCATGAATGCAGCACGAACATTTTTAGAAGCAATTGACAGCTTGCTGTCAAATAAAATTAGGTCTTTATTGACCATGCTGGGGATTATTATCGGTGTGGCTGCGGTGATCGCCATGCTGGGGATTGGATCCGGCGCCCAGAACTCTATCCTAGGAGAAATTGAAGGAATTGGAACAAACTTACTCTTTGTCACCCCGTCCCGTGGAGATCTCACCAATCCAAAACCGCTGACGATTGATGATGCCGAGGCGCTAGATGATTCCTTTCGAGCGCCAAACATCGCCGCGGTCGCGCCGGTCGTTCAGGGTTCAGCTGAGTTGACATTTTCGGATGAAAGTGTTGTTTCCACCCTGGTAGGAGTTACGCCGTCCTATTTTGAGGTTCAGGATATCCCCCTCACAGAGGGCAGTATCTTTAATGATACCCAGATCTCGGGCTTATCATCCTCTGCGATCCTCGGTGCCAATGTGGCTGAAGAGCTTTTCGGGCGAACCCAAGGATTAGTGGGTGAGACAGTCCGGATCAATGGACAGCCTTTCCGGGTCCTCGCTGTTATGAAAGAACGGGGAGGGAGTGAATTTGCCAGTGCTGATGATCAGGTTTTAACGCCGCTGACCACTGCCCAGGTCCGCCTTTTACCAGGGGATAACCGCCGGGAAGTTGATGTAATTTATGCTTCAGCTGTAAGTTCTGAAGCTGTTGATGACGCGATGGAAGAAATTACCCTGATCATGCGTGAGCAGCATGATATTAATCTCGATGAAGATGATTTCAGTGTGCTCTCACAGCAGTCCTTTCTCGAGGTTGCGGGCCAGATCACAGATGTGTTCACCATCTTCCTGGGTGGGGTTGCAGGGATCAGTTTGCTGGTAGGCGGGATCGGCATCATGAATATTATGCTGGTGACCGTCACAGAACGAACCCGGGAAATTGGTCTCCGCAAAGCGTTAGGCGCAAAAAAGCTGGATATCCTCAGTCAGTTCTTGATTGAATCCTCCCTGATGAGCCTGGTCGGGGGTGTGCTGGGAATTGTTTTTGGCTGGGCTTTGACTGTAGTAGTCGGTCAGATTGCCAAAGCGAATGACCTTTTGCTGGACCCTGCAATCACAATTAATGCTGTGCTGCTGGCAACGCTGTTCTCGGCTGCTGTGGGTTTATTCTTTGGAATCTATCCTGCAAATAGGGCCGCCCAGCTGGAACCAATTGAAGCTCTCCGAACGGAGTAAAATCCGGTTCAAAAGTGTCGACCCCGATGCTTTCTGGCTGATGGGTGACCGGATGAAATGATCTCGAGTAACTTATGGAAAAAATACTGGTTGTAGATGATGATAAAGAAATTGTCCGGCTTGTAACTTCTTATCTAGAAACAGCGGGTTACTCTGTGATTTTCGCCTATGATGGTGAAACAGCACTGCATCAACTCCGGGCCGAAGAGCCGGACCTCGTGGTGTTGGATTTAATGCTTCCGGATCGAGATGGTTGGGATATCACCCGTCTGGTCCGGGGTGACCGCAGACTGTCTTCCACCCCAATCATTATGCTTACTGCCCGGGTCGAAGACAGCGAAAAAATTGTGGGATTGGAGATCGGGGCCGATGATTACATTACCAAACCTTTTAATCCACGGGAAGTCGTAGCCCGGGTTCGAGCCTTGCTTCGGCGTTCGCAAGCTGATTTTGGAGCAGCGGGACAGGTGGTTTATCGGGTGGGAGATCTGCAGCTGGATGTTGACCGGAGGGTATTAACCCGCGGCGATCTGGAAATTGATCTCACCCCTTCCGAGTTTGACTTGATGGAAGTTTTAATGGGAAATCCGGGTTTTGTTTACACCCGGGATGAACTGGTGGAAAAAGCTCTCGGCTACAGCTACGAGGGTATGGGAAGGACACTGGACACCCATATCAAGAATCTCCGAAAGAAAATTGAAGAGAATCCCAAAGATCCGGATTTAATCCAAACCGTGTATGGTATCGGTTATCGGTTTAGAGGAGAGAAAGCATGAACCGTCTCTGGGTGCGGATCAGCGTGACCTATATTGCTATCCTGTTTTTTATTATTTTGATTCCGATGATCGTGATTCTCAGTTTCCATTCTCTGGACCCGGCTGTGGAAGGGCAGTTCCGGGCCCGGATAATAGAAGTGATTTCGACTATGTCCGGCGTGAACATTGTCAGCAGAACGCTGCGCTTTTTGTTCCTTTTCAGTATCTTGGGAACACTGGCAGGAATTATAACCAGTCACAATTTACTTACCCCCTTGAATGAATTGGCTGAAGCGGCCCAGGCGATTGGATCCCGGGACCTCAGTCAGCGGCTGGATATTAAAGGAACGGTTGAGATTCAGGAGGTTACCCGGGCCTTTAATTCTATGGCAGCTGAATTGGAAAAACAGGAACAAATCCGGCGGAATTTGCTGGCTGATGTTGCCCATGAACTTCGGACTCCAATTACTGTGATCCAGGGTAACATGAGGGCAATTCTGGATGGGGTGTATGAGATGGATCAGGTGGAATTGGCCAGATTATATGATCAAACCCGTCAGCTCTCCAGGCTGGTGGATGATCTGCATGAATTGGCCCAGGTTGAGGCAAATCTGCTTCAGCTTGAAACTCAGGATGTCAATCTTATAGAGCTGGTGAATAATCTGGTTTTGATGTATCAACCTCTGTTAGAGGAAGATCAGGTCCAAATCAATCTGGACTTGCCGGATGCGGCCCCGATCATCCAGGGAGATCAAGCCCGATTGACACAGTGTGTCTCAAATTTACTGAATAATGCCTGCCGGTATACCCCTTCCGGAGGTGAGATCTCTGTCTCCCTGGAACAAGCAAATGGTTGGATTCAGCTTTCAGTCAAGGATACCGGGATTGGGATTCCCCCGGAACACCTCCCCCACATTTTTGAACGGTTTTACCGGGTGGATCCGGCCCGGAACCGCGCTACAGGAGGTACAGGCCTTGGCCTGGCGATCACTAAAGCGCTGGTGGAGGCTCATCAAGGAGAGATTACTGCTGTCAGCGCGGGCGAAGAACGAGGCAGCGATTTCATTATTAAACTCCCGGTCGCCCCGTCGGAGCAAATTCAGGAAACCGGCAGCAGAATTTGATCAGGATCCAGTCAGGAATACCTTTCTTAGTAAAATAAACAAAACCTAAAAGGATTAGAAGTTGTTGAATCTGGTAAAATCAGCGCTGATCGATTGAATG
>CAZTWV010000084.1:0-9786 GCA_964618295.1 uncultured Anaerolineales bacterium
TTGGGGGATTGCGGTCTCCCCTACGGGCTGCGTGGTTCCCTGTGTACGCTTCAATCGTTTCGTTCGGCTTTACCCCAACCATCTGGGGTTTTCACCTCCTTAACAACTGCAACAAATCAGACAGCAGAAACTTATCGGTTGCGTGCCCTCTCTTACCTTTTGCTAAAAGATATCAAGAAGGCTCAGCTTGAGATTCAGAAGGCGCTAGAGTTGAGTCCAAGCTGGGAAAGTGTTATTTTTTCTGATGCATTAATTGGATATTTTGGAGCTCTTTCGCTGAATGTCTACGTTGGCAAATTATCGATTTCTCCAGAGCCTGTTGATTGGATAATAGTAAAAAGAGATGAGCACAGCCTAGATTCATTGCGACATGCCCAAGCTCAATTGCATAGGCTATTAGACTCCTTTGAACAGTCCCAAAACACAAAAACAAGAAACAGGGTATGGCTTTTGGCTTGTCTCGCAAACGATCCTCAGAAACAAGACGAGGCATCAACATTGTGTGGTCTCCTTCTGGATGAAGATCCGTCCTATGCCCCCGCCATTGACTGGGCGCTGGCCAGGAACTATGGCGCTGACCTTGAAAAATCTATTGAAACAATAACTGGATTGCTGGAAAAGGGTTCTGTGTCCATTCATCAGGCGCTAGCCTTGGTGAGTTGTCACCTGGCAACCGATCAGGTAGACATGGCCAAGAGGCTGCTCGAAGACAATGAAGCATTCTTCCATGAAAAAGAGGCGAGTGGCATTTGGCTTAATATGTATACACAAATTCTCATTAGTCAGGGGGAATATGAATTGGCACAGGAAGTGGTCGATAAACACAAATACGTAGATGATATTAAGTACATCAGAGTTGCTGTAGCATATGCTATTTCGCACGACTCAAATAATTGGAGTGCTTTTGAAACCTGTGTTGAAGAATTGGGGGATTTGTCAGCCGACCCGAATCTACTTCTGAATATCAGCAAGTTCAAAGCCGTCCAGCAAGACTGGAAGCTTATATCTGGATATGCCGATTTGTTGATAAATAACTTTCCAACTGCCGAGGTGCTCAGATTAGTAAGTATAGCTTTATACAACACCAAACAATACGATCAATGTTTGATGCATTTAGATGATCACCAATCCCTCTTTCCTGGAGCAAAGCTGCCAAACCAATTAAGGCATATTCGCATATCTTGTTTAAGCTATTTGGGAAGCAGTAGCATTGCAATTAACGAAGCAGAGAGCTTGGTGGGAGAGGATCCTTCCATCGAAAACCTACTGGCTTTGTTGAATCTTTTTATTGGGCAGGGTAATTTCGAGAGGGTTGGTAGTGTAGCTCGCCAGCTATACGCGTTTCCAGACCTCTCACCCATTGCCGCCCTACATACTGGCCGGCTTCTTCTGTGGAATAACAAACGGCTATCAGTTTTATTTTGGGAGAAAGCTCTATCCTCAGGGCTGCCGGATGAATTGGTGGTAGATGCATACGCCCTGGGTAATCAACTCGGGAAAACAACTGAGCTTGCTCCTCTATACAAGCGCTTACAAGAATTAGGGCGGGAAGGTCACAAAACCGTCTCTGCCATTGACCCACATAAAATACCGGAAAATATACAGGAAATCATGGAGGGCAGGAAGGCAACAGAAAAGGAATATCTGTCCGGTAACATTCCCCTCCACCTATTTTCACAAAAACACGGTGTCCCATTAGCTCCCTACTACCACCACAGATTTAATATTAAAGGGGAAGGAAACAATGTCGGAGAGATCGCCCCTCTCCTCGGAAGACATGGCGCCAGAATAAACAATCCTAATTTTCCATCAGGTTCTGTAGAGTGGCGGCTTCATCTTGACATAACTTCCGCGATATTGGCTGAGGAGCTAGACATTATGCCTGCCATTGAACAACAGTTCTCGCCTGTCCTGATTCCCCAGGACTTAATTCCTGCGCTGATAAATATTCGTGAAAAAAGCACCCCGCACCAGCCCGGTAGGCTTGATGAAATTAGGCAAATATATGAGTTGTTTTGCAGAGGGACAATATGTATAGCAGACACTAACGAAAATACAAAACAGGAAGACAAATCCCTGATAAACGAAATGGGGGTTGATTGGGCATTACTTGCTGCTACCGCTATTGAGAAGAAAGGGTACCTTGTCGATTATCTCCCATTAACCAAAAAAGACCTAAGTGGTACACCTCCGACATCTTTGCCAGAAAGTCTCGATGGGTTCCTTATTGATTGCGAAGCAATTATTGAGTCTCTTTTTCGCGAAGGGCCGCTGTCGTCAACGGACTATAAAGAAGTGGTGGGGTTGCTTGGCTATACAGATCAGCATGGCTATGATGGGCCTCTGCCTCCCCAGGGATCCCAACTATATTGCTACGGCAATATTCTTGAGAAGCTCACGTCTACAGGTTTATTACATTTAGCTTGCGAGCGATTTGAAGTATTTATTGGCCCCCAAACTATCAAAATGTACGAAGCCGAGCTTGATCAGCAGCAGCTCCTTAATGCATCAGCCATAGTTATTGATGACCTCGTTGATAGGTTGCGCCAAGGGCTTGAAAATAATATCTACGAGACTCTTCCATATCCCCAGATAGAGGATTCCTCAAACAAGGGTCTCTATGAAGATGACCCAATGGCCAATGTTCTAGCGTCGCTATTAAGCTTTGAAGAAACAGAGGAGGCTATCATCTGGGCTGATGACAGGTGGTTCAATAGGTACCAGCACCGAGATGGAATACCCATTGTAGATGTCTTCGACATTCTGGTGTATCTTGTACAAAATAATGGGTTGTCTTCCAGTGAATACTATCGTGCTTTATTCAGTTTGCGCCAGGCGAATGTTCTCTTCGTTCCCGTCAGGCACGATGAAATAATCTACCAATTAAAACAGGCGAACATAACCGAGGACGGAACCCTGGTTGAAACTCGGCAACTACGAACCCTGCGACAATACGTGGCAGCCAGCTTTCTTCAAGATACCATATTGCAGCTTGAAAAAAATGGAGGCGACCAGGCCATTAAGCCATCTGAAAAGATGTATATAGTAAATATGGCCAGGGAAGTAACTGCCTCTCTTTATCATATCTGGTTAGACTCCAACATAAGCCCCCAGGATCGTCCCATCCTTTTTGAATGGATCCTTGATGCGCTCTACATGGACAACCTTGTTATCTCACGCTCAACAGGGATCCATGGCGAAGATCTTGACGAGGACTTTCTCATGGCTATCGGCCTTGTCGATTTGCTCGTTACTCCTTTGTTTACAGGAATTACAAAAGAGACCGTTCCTGCTGTCCAGGCATATTACGCCTGGCTTAACGAAAGATTTCTTATTGGTAAATTCAATTCCAATCCCCCTCTTTTGAAGAACGTTGTTGAGCAACTAAAGAAGATGTTTGTCGAGGCCAAGGATTTTCCCGACGTAACAGATGGCGACACGCCTGATTTGGCCATCGTAATAATGCATAGATTTTACGAAAATTTACCCCCGGTAGTGCAAAGAGAACTTCAGCGCGATGTCAGCTTCATGGCAGAATTCGGTTACGAAATAAAACGAATAATAAGAATATTTGGATATGAGTTTAGGGCAGACGCATTCTACAAATCTGCAAAACAGGCATATTTTGGACAAGAGTCAGAATTACTCACCTTGAAAGAACAAACGAGGATACTATTAAAGCCAGCGGAAGGAGAACGCGAAATTCTTTTTTGTCCCCCCGATTTGGAAGAACGGCGCTTAATTAACGAACAGTTTATCCTGTTCAGCGACTCTCCATCAAGCCTGGAGAAAGAACTGCGCCTTCGGAAAAACTGGTTTGATTGCTCTCAAAGAGATCTTGATGATGTATTGGCCTCAATAGTACTCTCTAATAGCCTCTCTGAGCGATTCAATATAACTGAGAAATGGGCCAATTCAAGCGTTTCGGTTTTTTATGGCGCTCTATACCAAGCAATAAATGAGACAAAAAAAGTTGATTTCTCTCAACTTGTGCCTTCTAGGAATTTACGGTTCTTCAATCATTTCCGCTTCTCACAAAAGCCTGGTCAAGAGGAAAATGTATTTGAAGAAACATTGGCTGCATCTTGTGAGACATTACTGGTTGAAGAAGATCTATTTACCACCCTCGAACGTCTTGTATGTTTCCCTACCCCTCTCCCACAAAGGGCTCTAAGCGCGTTACAAGCCCTATCCGAAACTGATTCTGTTTCTTTGATCAAGCAGTTGCTGAGCGTTTCGGGGTCTCCACTTTCGAAGATCCACTTTGTCCGGATTCTGTGTTCGCTTGGCGATAAACATCCTTCATTCTATCGTTTGGCTCGTAGAGTTCTAAAAGATCTTGTGTCAAGTAGCGGAGAAGCTGAGGTCAGCGCCTTTCTTGCATTGCTAGCCTTGGTAGAGCAAGAATTTAATCACAATAAGAATACACAAGGTTGGGGACCTGCCATCAAGTTAGCGATTATCTGGGCCCATACCCACAACCTCTTTAGTCGTTTTATAGCACTGGGGATTCCATATGATTGGATAGCCGAACATAGTTCCCGTCAAACGCAGCTCGTAAACCCTAACTTATTTCAAGACGAGTTTGCCACTCAGTTTGATGTTTCACGACCAGGGTATTTATCCTTCCCCGCCCTGATCCTCCCGGGGGCCTCCTATGGTGTTGGGAAATATAAGGAAGCTGTTATTGATGGGACTTTAGAAAAGTTGTTGGAAACTATCGGATTTCACACAGAGGGTGGGGAAGTTTACCCGTCTCATTTGCTCTTTCGTGATAATTCCCTTGCCCCTAATATCTTACATTCATTTTTGGGTTGGAGTTACGGCGAGTCTCTCGGCGCAATATTCGATGAGGACAAAGCTGCGGTTTTCAACTCGGAGTATTTTTTTTCGTTGGCCAACGAAGCTCTCGACATGCTTTCAGAGAAACCAAACGACCTACCCTCCCTTCGGCTTTTGCAACTAGCGATCGGCTTCCTTCCACCCTATGATCAGCTTAAGGCCAGTGAGCAGGAAATCCTATCCAATTTTGAGTCCACGCATGTAGTCGATCAAAACCCTCTAGAAGGGCTTCATGTTATGAACTTTGTTGCTAAACAGGCAGTATATCTTCAAAACGAGCCGCTCATTGAGCATCTTAAAGACCAATTTTCCCAGGTTGTCAGCCACATAGCCGAAGATCTGGTTGATAAAAACCTGTCCGCAGACATCAGCCAAAAAGATGTAATGATTTTGCTTATAGAAATCGCAATAAGTGTCTCTTTTTTCTCCGAGAGCGCTCGCGATAGAATAGCGCGCTTAAGTAATCTCCTTTCTTCACTGATGAAGGGCTGGCCTGACACAATACCCACGATAAAGCCATTGATCCAAGGGCTGTGTGAAGTGCTTCCAACTAAACAGGCACAGTTTTTTGGGAATTTACTTCTGCGGTTAAGGGCTGAAGGTTGATTTATTATAAGGCACTTTTTAGGCGCTTACTTCCATCAATAAGTATAATATGCGTATTTCTAGCAAAACAGGCCTAAATCAAGCCCACGGTCTATGGCATTGGCAGACAGGAGTTGCACAATCATTGTGTTCATAGATGAGAAACGAACTATTGATTATGCGGTGTATTCAATTAGCAACTATGAATAATCGAAATTCTAACTAAATCCGCTTAATGAGAATTCTTTATCTATTTTTCTGGATTGGTGGTGCAGTCCAGATTCTTTGGCAGTCATATATGCTTTAGTTGAAAAGTGTTCCTTGTAATAGTTATCTCCCATTCTTGAATATAAATCTGCGATTGTTTTGTATAAAACGGTTCTTGGTAAAAGACTAAATAGTCTTAAATTATTGTGTCTATCTAATTCATTAATAAGAATCGTCTCGGCTTTTTTTAAATTCCTGTCACCCCCATAACTCATATAGCATCTTGAAAGCGAGCAAAGCACTTGTGATTCATAAAATTCTTTAGCCGTTTCATTTGAGTTATTTTTTTCTAAAGATAGTCTCGCTTGCCTTGATAGGCCATCAACTTCACTAAGTGTGAAACGGGGAAGATTCGCAATTATCTTTAATTTTTCTCTGACAATTTTGGGAAACCATTTATTCTTAAGATGTACAAGATGCCTTCTGTTAACTTCGTTCTCAATTTCAACAATTATTTGAATTCCTTTTCTAAACAAGCCCATATTGTAGTAGTTTACAGATAACGAAAATAAGCTATCCATGAATCTATTACCCGCATTCAAGGATCCCGATCAGCCGTCAAGTATATCGCCGTATCCACTCTCATATTCAAGAAGTTCAAAAAAGGCTTCCACCACCTGGGGATCAAAGTGGGTACCTGCCTGACCCTCAATATGCGTCAGCGCTTTCTCCTTGGGCCAGGCTGGGCGGTAGGACCGTTTGGATAGCAGCGCATCCCAGACATCTACCACCGCGAAAATCCTCGCGGAAAGGGGGATTTGTTTCCCGGAAAGACCGCGTGGATAACCGGTCCCATCCCATCGCTCATGATGGCAGTAGGGGATCTCAAGAGCGTCCTTGAGAAAGCTGATTTCGGAGAGCATGGAATACGCAAAATCAGGATGCTGTTTCATGATCTTCCATTCTCCCTCATCCAACGGCCCCTCTTTCTGGAGGATGCTGTCCGGAATCCCCATTTTTCCAATGTCGTGCAGCAGCGCACCACGGCGGATATCACCCAATGGCTTCCCATTAATGCCCAGCTTTCTTGACAGTTTCATGGTCAGATCAAGAACCCGTTGGCTGTGTCCTTTGGTTTCCGCATCTTTCAATTCCAGGGCGCTTGCCCAACCTTCCAGGGTGGATTCGTAGGCCAGTGAAATTTCCATATTGGACCGCTGCAGTTCCTTGAAGAGATTGGCATTGTCAATGGCAATTGCTGCCTGGGTCGAGAGGGTACTCAGCAGGTCGTACCATTCTGGATCTGGACGCAGTGCTGAGCGGTGAAAGAGCTCAATTGCCCCCTGGACTTCTCCCTTGGCGATCAGGGGAACAGCAAGATAAGAGCGAAATCCTTCTTTCTTTAATTCTGGCGACAATAGAAATCCCGTTTCTGTTTTTCTGAGATCATGGACATGAATTGGACGCTGTTCCAGGGCAGCCAGACCGGCCTGTCCTTCTCCCATTTTCAGCTTGGTGCCCTGCAGGGCTGTGGTGTGGAATCCCCGATTGGCGGCGTATTCCAGGGTGTTCAGATGGGGATTGAGAAGCAGAACGTTGGCTGCGTCTACCTCCAGCTGTTTGGTAATGTGATCTAGGATCACATTCAAGACTAGATGAATATCCAGGCTTCCGGAGATGGCCATGTCGATTCTTTGAAGGGCCTTCAGGTTGTTCAGACGGCGTTCAGCGCGCGAAAAAAGTTGGGCATGATAAATGGCAATGGCTGCCTGGTTGGAAAACACCGAAACAACCCCAATTTCCTCTTCTGAAAAGGGGTGCAGTTCCCGCCGGTCAAAGGAAATCATCCCGATCACTTCTTCCCTGGCAATCAGCGGCACACCCATCCAGGAGCGGATGCCATGGGTCAGGTATGCGTCTTTTTCATCAAAGAAATGGGGGTAGTCAACCTGGATATCCGCGAAGGTCGCCACCTTTTTGGTTTGGATGACTTTTGTGTTGGGGAACTTCGGAGAAAGTGGAAATGTGATGCCGCGAAGCTTTTCTCCCTCGGTGAATCCGCGGGAGGCAATGATTTCCAGTTTGTCTTCCCTTAATATCTGGATGGAAAGAGCGTCGCTGGGAATCATCTGATTGATTTCTGTGAGAAGAATCTGCAGGACCTCATCCAACTCCAGGGTCGAAGCAATCGCTGTTTCTATATTTCGTAACGCTTGGAGCCGCTCCAGGTTGTGTTTTACCTTGGCTTCGGCTTCATCTTTCTTGCGGCGGATCTGGTGCTTTTCAATGGCTTCTAAAACAGCAAATGGCAGCCTGCGAATCTTTTCTTTAATAACGTAATCATCTGCCCCTGCTTTCATGCAGGCGACCGCAGTTTCCTCGTTCATGGACCCGGTTAAAATAATAAAGGGCCGTTCTACAGATTGGGAGCGGGTGATTTTTAAAGCGCTCATACCGTCAAAAGTAGGCATAGCATAGTCGGATATCACTACATCTGGCTGAAAATCGTGCAGCGCTTGCCGGAAATCGGCCTCATTATCAACCACTGCAGCGTGAAAACTGAGATTATGCTGAGCCAATGTTCGCTGGGCAATTTCAGCATCTGTGGCCAGGTCTTCAACTAAAAGCACCTTTAGTTCTGTCATCTTCTTTTCCTTGCCCTGAAGCAGAATGAAAGTAAATGGTCTACTGTTGATTTAGCAGCAGCCAATACAGTCCCACGTCCTGCACTGCATTAACAAATTTGTCAAAATCCACTGGTTTCACGATGTAGCTGTTCACACCCAACTGATAGCTCTCAATGATGTCATTTTCCTCCTGGGAGGAGCTAAGTACGATAACTGGGATCACTTTCTTATCGGGATCCGCCTTGATGGTCCGGAGCACTTCTTTGCCGTCCACCTTGGGCAGCTTGAGATCAAGGAGGATGATTTTCGGCTTGTGGTCCGGATCCCGGTCCTGGAACCGCCCCCGGGCATATAAGAAATCCAGAGCTTCCTCCCCGTCCCGCACAACCTGGATGAGATTGGTGAGCTTACTTGACTGCAGAGCGCGCAGTGTCATTTCTGCGTCATGCGGATTGTCTTCCACCAGCAATATTTCTACTTCGTTCAATTTCTCCAGATGATCATCCATTCTTCTGCTCCTCTACTTGATGATAGGCAGAGTTTTCCTCTCTGAACTTTTTGGGCAGTGAAAAATAAAACACGGCGCCCTGGTTGAGGTTTCCTTCCGACCAGACCCGGCCGCCGTGGCGCTGGATGATCCGCTTGACGATCGCCAGACCTACCCCGCTGCCCTCGAACTCGTCTTCCCGGTGCAGGCGCTGAAATAAAGCGAATAACTTTTCTTGATATTCAGGATTGAACCCGGCCCCGTGATCGCGGACATGATAAATGACTTCTTGTTCGTTTTCCTCTGCGCCAATCTCGATTTTTTTCTCCGGAGCCCCACTACTGTATTTCAGGGCATTGTGGATTAAATTCAGCCAGACCTGCTTGATGAGCGTAGGATCACAGGTCGCTTCCGGGATCGGGTCGAGAGAAAATTGAAAGGCGTTCCGCTGGTCATCCGTGGCGACCTCATGATACATTGATTTTGCAACTGCTGTCATATCCACTTGATAGGGAGTTATTTCCGTGCGGGACACCCGGGACAGGCTGAGTAGATCCAAAATCAGCTGGTCCATTTTGGCAACATTCTTTCGGATGACTGAAATCAGCCTCTGCCCTTCCTGATCGAGCTGTCCCTGGTAATCCTCCTTCAAAAACCTGGAAAAGCCGTCAATCGCCCGCAGGGGGGCTTTCAGGTCGTGGGAAACCGAGTAGCTGAAAGCCTCGAGCTCCTGGTTGCTCTGTTCCAGGTGACGCGTTTTTTCCTTGAGCTCTGCCGTCATCTGGTTGAGGTCCTCGACCATAAAGAGCATGGCCTGCTTGCTCTTATCCAGCTTTTCCACCTTTTCTTCCAGCTCTGCCGTGCGCTGGGTTACTATTTTCTCCATGTTTTCTTTCAGCTCAATAGTTTTATCAGCAGCCTGCTTGCGTTCTGTGATATCTAAAAAACTGCCCTCAATTCTGCCTGGAATATCCTGTTTGTTATTAACTTGACAATGTTAGATTAAAACATCTGTTCTAAAAAATCAGGTAACAACAC
>CAZTWV010000085.1:0-9215 GCA_964618295.1 uncultured Anaerolineales bacterium
TTGGCCTTTGACTGCAAAAGCAAATTTATATGTAGAAGGCGATTTGCGGCGGCCTGGGGGTGATATTATTCCGGTAGGTGTAACTTATGCACCCTTGCTGTCGGGAGAGGGATCTCTAATTAATATCATCGCTAGCGTCCGGGATATCACGCATTTCCGGGAGGCTGAAGAACTAAAGAGTATTTTTATGTCTGTTGTAAGCCACGAGTTAAAAACTCCAGTGGCTTTGATAAAAGGATATGTTGGAACGCTGAGAAGGAAAGACGTATCCTGGGACAGCGAAATAGTGCAGGATAGTCTTGAAATAATCGAGGAAGAGACTGATCATTTGACTGAACTGATTGAAAACTTGCTGGATGCATCAAGGTTAGAAGCAGGAGGATTTAGAGTTAAAAAGGCGGATTTAAGAGTAGATAAGATCGCTGAAGAATTAGCGGATAAATTCCAGACCCAATCCGATATTCATCAGATTTTGGTTCAATTTCCAGCAGATTTTCCTTTGATAGTTGGAGATAAAAACCGTTTGAACCAGGTCTTTTCAAACTTGTTATCGAATGCAATCAAATATTCACCCGAGGGAGGTGAAATCAGAATCAGCGGTCAGATTCGAGCCCAACAGATTATTGTTTGTGTACAGGATGAAGGCAAAGGTATCTCCAGGGATGATGCTCCTCATGTTTTTGATCGTTTTTACAGAGCAGATGAAGCTGCTAGGAATACACAAGGCGCAGGGTTAGGTCTATATTTATCACGGGCGATTATCGAAGCTCATCAGGGTAGAATCTGGTTGGAGCCAGGTGCAAAGAAAGGAACTCGGATCTGTTTTTCATTGCCGCGTTCTGAATAATAAAATCAGAGTTGTATAGTTAGATTATTGGAGATTGATTATGGCAAAAATTCAAACACAATGTCCGAGTTGTCAGCAACCTATGTTAGCGGACCTTGTTCAAATTGTGGACGTCAGAGAAAATCCGGAGCTCAAACAGCAGTTGCTCTCAAATGGGCTGAATATTGGCCAATGCCAGGTTTGCGGTTTTCAGGGACAAATCCCTGTTCCTTTGGTTTACCATGATCCTGAAAAAGAACTACTGTTAACCTTCATCCCTCCAAATTTGGGAGCTTCAATGGAGGAAAAGGAAAGCGCTCTAGGGCCATTGCTTTCAAAAGTAATGGATGGTCTTCCACCTAAAGACCGGAAAGCCTATCTTTTTGAGCCAAAATCAATGTTGACCATGAACAATCTCATCAAAAATGTGCTCGAGGGAGATGGTATTACTGAAGAGATGATAGAAGGGCAGCAAAAAAAGATGAAAGTGCTTGAACAGCTGCTCAGGCTGGAAGGCGAAAGCCTGGTAAAGGAAATCAAGGAAAATGAAGAGTTAATTGACCAGGAGTTTTTTGCGATCTTTAGTGAAATAGCGCAGCGTGTAGTTGCAACTCAGGATCAGGAGATGGTCCAGAGGATCACCGATGTGCAGGAAAAACTTCTCCAGGAAACTGAAATCGGGAAGGAAATTGCTGATGAAAGAAGAGAAATTGAAGCCGCAAGAAAATCACTGGAAAATCTCGGCGAGAGGTTAAATAGAAAAACCCTCCTGGATCTAATTGTATCTGCTCCAGGTGAAAGCAGGATCAAGGCTCTTGCCGGTATGGTCAGGCCGATGATGGACTATACATTCTTCCAAAATTTTACAGAATTAATTGAAAAAACAGACGGCCAGGACCGGCAAAAACTTATTGAAAAAAGAAACTATTTATTGAAATTGACACAGGAAATTGATAAGGCAGTAAATGAAAGGTTAGAATCTGCTCAAAAGATAATTGATGAGATTGTTATGGCGGACAATTTGGAGCTTGCTGTTCAGCAGGCAATCCAAGATATAGATGAGTTTTTTGTCCAGGCGCTTTCGCAAGAGATTCAAAATGCTCAAAGCGATCCTGAAACCGAAAGAGCAAAGAAGCTTGGCAAATTGATGAGATACATTGAGGAACTCTCAACCCCTCCAGAATTGAAACTTGTGGACGAGCTGCTTCAAGCTGCCGGGGATGATGAAGAGCTGAAAGATAAAATCAGGGAATTTAAAGACCAGCTTAATTCCGAGTTTACAAATTATCTCACTTCAATTATGAATAGTTATGAGGAAAGAATAAAACAGTCTGCAGGCGACGAGAAAGAAAAAATGGAAGAGAATTATCAGCTCTTAACAAAAGTTTATAATGCTGTTTTACGATTTTCGATGGAGATGAATATCTCAAATTGAGAAATGGTGAATTCCCTTAGATACTGGGTTTAAATGGGGGGTTATCCAGGCGAAAACCTTGACCTCGGACTGTGATAATAAATTCATGGTCCGGGTCCGCTTCAGAAAGACGATCGCGGAGGCGGCGAACAAGAGCATCAAGGGCCTGGTCGGTCACGCCAATAGATTCCTGGGTGCTCCATACATATTCAATAATTTCCTGCCGGGAGACCACTTTTCCTTCAGCAGCAGTTAAACAAGCCAGGAAATTAAATTGGAGGGAGGAAAGAGGGGGTTCAACTTCTTTGTTTTGGATCCAGACCCGATACGCTCCCTGGTCAACTCTCAACCTTTTAAAATATGATAGAACGGATTTTTCAAAATCACTTGGTCCAAGAGGGATCGTCGCATCCTGACCAAGGTAAACAAATTTTTGGGCAAGGGCGATCTGGATTAAATCACCATCAGTCAAAGTCACAGATTCAGTGACCGGCTTTCCGTTGAGAAATGTCCCGTTTTTACTGGTGAGGTCTGTTAAAATTACCTGGCTGTCAGTCAGCTGGACTACAGCATGTTTCCGAGATACGCGGTGATCGGAGACTACGATTTGATTGACATCAGATCTGCCAATGCTTAGCTCTGAGCTGATTTCCCAGCGGTGGCCATTCAAGGTGCCGCCTTGACCGACTAAAACTGGCTGAAGAGTGGGGGAGTTTTCCATATAAACCCAAACCAAAATCAAATTAACGTGTTTACCTAGATTATAATGGAAAGCAGTTAACTTAAACGAGACTTTCAGATTGAGGTTTTTATGTTTGAACCGCATCAGAAAGATGATGTAATCAAAGAAAGATACAAGGTCCAGAGTGTAATTGGGCAGGGTGGCATGGGGCGGGTCTACCTCGCTCGGGATTTGCGCTTAGAAGGAAGGCTTTGTGCAATTAAATCTGTCCACTACGATCAATCATTACCGGGTGAGGCAGTCAAGCAGACTCGAGAACAATTTGAGCGAGAAGCCACAGTTCTTGCAAGGCTTGATCATCCAAACTTACCCAAGGTATCCGATTTCTTCTCAGGTGCCGAACGGGACTATCTTGTAATGGATTATGTCCCAGGTAAAGATCTAAGAGAGTTGATGATCGAAGCCAAAAGGCAAGGAAAATTCTTGAAGGAGAGAGATGTTCTAAACTGGGCAAATCAGATAGCTGAGGCATTGAAGTATCTTCACGGGCAAGATCCAATTATCCTCCACAGGGACATAAAGCCAAGCAACATAAAGTTAACCCCAGGGGGGATCATTAAATTGGTAGATTTTGGATTAGTAAAAATATTGATCTCTGGAGAAAAAACAATCACAGTAGTTCAGGGGCACGGTTCAGCCTACTACACTCCTCTGGAGCAGTATGGAGGAGATACGGGTCACACGGATCCGCGGAGCGATGTTTATTCTTTAGGGGCAACACTTTACCATTTATTAACGAACGAACCACCCCTTGAGGCAAGAGAAAGATTTTTAGATCCAACAGGAAGGCTAACCATTTTAGAGAAAAACAAATCAATCAGCCCAAGGACTGCAAGGGTGGTGGAAATGGCGTTGAAAGTACACCCTGATCAGAGATTGCAAAGCATTCAAGAATTTCAGCAAGCCTTGATAGGGGAGTGGGATCCAAAAAGGAATCCTGAAGCCCCACTTCCCGCACCCAACTTGCGGGATTTGCTTGAAGCAACAGGTGAAAATTTACTGGCGTGGGGCGCAGCGTTGGTGTTTTTTCTAAGCTTGATAGTCACCTTGCTGCAGGGGTGAGAATTAAGATTTTTGCAGGAGATATCCAACGAACCATCCCACGCAGGAACCGATGGCAACAACCAGGATCCAGGCTAATTCCGGCGGGGTCGTCCTTGGTAATAGAAAGCTGCTTCCTGGAAGATCCAACATTAGATAGATATAAACCGCCATTCCAGTAATAAAAGCTGAAAAACCCCAACGAATTCCCCACCGGACGAATCCAAACGCAGCTCCTACTTGATACGAAATGATAGAAAGCGCCAGAGATGTCAGAATTGCAAGCAGCCAATTGCGCCAGACCTGACTGAATTCAGGCTGTTGTTGAGATAGGCCGCCCGGTGTTGAAGTGATTGGTGGAGGAGTGGTTGGAGTCACTGTTGCAATTATGGGTAGCTCTGGGACTTCGACGCTGTCAATTTTATCTCCGGAAATAACATCAACTCGAACAATTTCAGAACGCGAAGTCAGACTTTTAGCCTGAATTTCAAAATCTTCAGGAAATTCGATCAGGTGGCTTGTGGAAGCTCTGCCGTTAGTAGTCACGACATCCGCAATAATCGATTCTGAGCCTTGGACGTTTTTGATAAATTGGACGGGGGTTCCATCTGGTACTGGATTGCCATTGTAGTCGAGAATAAAGCCGGTATTGATGTTTAATAAATCATTGACTTTAAATATTGGGTTAGGAGTTAAGTCTGCCTGGGGTGTTGAGCTGTCCAGGGCAGCTCCCCTTGAAATGGACAGGTTGAAAATCTGGTCTGGGTTAGGAGAGGTGGCAGTTATCAGATCATACCCAATCCCCGGGAGAGAAACGGGAAGACTTCCTTCTGGACTCGGGATTTCCTGAAAGAGTAATCTGGCAGCGATTTCAAGAGATGAGGGAAGGGAATTGTAAAGACCATAGTAGGCGGTTATTTTTGAGATATTTGTTGCGTCAAGATAATAGGGGGCGCCAAATGAAAACACAACAATATTTTTATTTCTTAGTAGATCCTGCCTTTCAGAAAGGAGACGGATAAACGCCGAAGATGTTAATCTACTGCTGTCCAGGTCTTGCGCTGCAACAAGAATCCAGTTTGCGTTTACTAAAACTGTTTCCAAATGCTTGATGTCAGAAGGAAAATCAAGCAATGTGATGGTTTCTTTATATGTATATGAGGTAATGTTCGCTCTTACCAACTTTCCACCTGAGAGCGGTCCGTACAACCTTAAAATTGCATTTTCAAAATCCTGGGAAGCCAGGGTTGTCACTTCAGGACAGTCCTGGCAAGCTTTTTGAGTGCTGGTATCAGTTAGGATTACTATTCGATCCGAAGATGCGGGAGGATCTGGTAGAGCAGTTTCTAAATCTGCTAGTTGAGGATGAATGAGTGTCGCACTTTTTCTGGCGACCGTTGCGGCTGTAGTAGTTTTTTCGAGATTGGCAAGAGGTGTGGGGGTCGTCAGGACAGAAGTGATGTTGGATATTGGGTAAAGGGATCGTTTTAGTTGAAGGATTCTTTCAACAGATAAATCAACACGTTCTGCGAAAGCTGCATCCTCTCGATACTTTTGGGCAAAGAATTGGATTGTAGATGCTATATCTTCCAGCGGAAAGGGTTTATTGTCGCTTCCGGAATTACCCAGGTACAATATATCGTTTCCGGCGATAAATGCATCCAGAGCAACCTCCTGGATATCAAATGAAGATCCTGCAGGATCATATAATTGGCGAATCGATTGCGCTCCAAGGTTGTCGCTGACAATTAATCCTCCGTTTTCACGCCAGGTTTTCAGAGGAGGTAAGTTCATCAAAAGATCTAAAGCTTGAGGGTCCAAACTTATGGGGCTTGTTGTAGCACGAATATTTCCCTGGAGTCCCTGATAACGGATATGAGAATTGAGTAATCCGTCGGGTGTAGACGGGTCATCTAAGGGGGAAGCAGTTACAGTAAAAAATGGAGCAAGATCAGTTTGTTTCAGTTGGTCCAGGCTTTTCCGGACAGTGGCAATTTCCTGATCTGGAAGGCGGTCAGCTGAACCAAGACCTGGGAAGTATTTTGCAATCACTGCAAGGTTTTGGTTGCTGCCATTATGCAAACCCTTGATGTAGGCTTTTCCCATTTCTCCTACCCAGTAAGGATCGCCCCCAAAGGAACGAACTCCGAGATCGCTGGCGCCAGGTGAGGGGTCAGTTAAAATATCAAGAGATGGACCTAGCAGTAAATTGACACCCAGAAGAGATAATTCGTTCCCGACCTGGTTACCGATTTCTTCTGCGAGAGAAACATCCCAGGTTGCGCCAATTGACATTTGGCTTGGCACAGGGCTGAGACCATTGATAATTTCAGTGAATTCAGATTGATTCCCCTCATGAGAAAGGCCTGCAAACAACGGAATGTAATTAAACCGGATTTGTCCCGTCTCACCTGATGTGAGAGATTCATATCTGGTTTGCTGAATAGAGTTGATAAGCAAACGGGCATCTTCAGCTACTGTGGAGTATGAATTGAAATTGTTGTTTTCGCGCTTGAGAATAACCCCGCCAAGATGATAGTCTGTAACCAGGCTGAAAATATCGCTGTCTTCATCAAGAGAGCTCCCTGAAAAAGAAACTAAAAAGAGCTGCCCAACTTTTTCTTCTGGAGATAAACTGGCAAGTTGAGATTGCTGATTCGACAGATCAGATTTATCTTCAACTGCCGAAACAGATGTGGCGGATACAGAAGAGAACAAGATGCAAAAGATAGTAAACAACCGAAAGAAAAATAAACGGCTGCGCTTATCATTTGGAACCTGTGTAGTCTTCGGATAATAAATGCGCATTAATCTTGGCCTGTCCCTGAGAATGCTAATACTGTCTTGCGGCCGAGATCTGGATTATCTGTGAAAAATCCATCTGCGCCGGCTTCAAGAACCAGCCTGATTTTTTTTGGTGAATTTAGAGTGTATACAAAAGCTTTCATCCCGAAGGAATGAATTTTTGAAATTAATCTTTGTGTTGCAGAGAGAAAGGGAATATGAACGGAAACCAGAGGTAGGAATTTAATCAAGCCGGTGCGCAGGAGCAAGGAGCCGAAAGGACTCGGAAGAATTAGAGCATATTTTAAATCAGATGCGGCTTGATAGGAACACAAAATGTGAATGAGCTTAAATGATGAAATCAGAACCCTGTCAGACCAATCGTAATATTTAACAGCAGCGATGACGGATTTGACAAATTTTTGGGGGTTAATTCCAAACCCTTTTAGTTCAATGTTGATGGGAAGCATTCCGGGCTGAGCTAAAACCTCCGAAAGTTGGGGGATTGACTCACCCTGAAAAGCCTGGCCAAAATGGCTTCCAACATCAAGTTCCTTGATTTTTGAAAGTTTTAAATCTCTGATCAAGCCATTATAGGATGTTAGCCTGCCCGCTGTGAGGTCATGAAATACAATTATCTCTCCATCCGCACTTAATTGAACATCAAGTTCAATAGCATCGGCTTTTAGTGAGACAGCAAGATTAAAAGCAGAAATTGTATTTTCGGGAGCACAGGCACTGGCTCCGCGATGCGCAATCACAGCTGGAGTGGGTAAGTGACGAATCATAGGAAGTAGGTAGTACGGCGGGCAGCTGGAAATTATATTTATAGATCAACAAAGAAGGCATCAGCAGCCTGATCCAACAGCTCGCGAGTCATTTCAGGTTTGCACCCCAAAAACTTGGATATATCAATGATCTGGTTGCAGATTTCTTTGGGGTGGGATCCGCGTAAATTTCTGCCAGGTTTGATGTACCATTTCTTGATAAGATAGGCAAGATTTTCTTCATTGAATGTGATGTTTTTTGATTCTGAGATTTGCTGAAAGATTCTGCGATATTCTTCAAAAGATGGGTCTCCAACCCGGATTTTGTGCCGCAGTCTGCGGAGGAAAGCCTCATCAACAAGATCACGAGGAGGGAGGTTGGTTGAAAAAACAATCAGCTCATTAAATGGAACTTCTACTTTTCTACCTGTGTGAAGAGTGAGAAAATCAATTTGATTCTCAAGGGGAATAATCCATCGATTCAGAAGATCTGTAGGCCTGACTTGCTGTCGGCCAAAGTCGTCGACAAGGAGAAGTCCGCCTGCTGCCTTGAGCTGAAAAGGGGCCTCATAGAATTTTGTAACAGGATTGAAGACGAGGTCAAGATCTGTTAAGGTAAGTTCTCCTCCAACTACAATAAATGGCCGTTTGATCCTGACCCATCTTGGGTCTCGGCGCATACCAGTTTTCAAGGAGCCGGTTCCAGTTTCATTAACGTCTTTTTCCGGGATGATTTCATGATTTACAGAATCATATAATATAACAACCTGGCCTTCAATGTAGAGCGCATAAGGGATATAAATAGTTTCTTTCAAGATCATGCTTCCAATAGCGCGGGCGATGCTTGTTTTACCATTTCCAGGTGGCCCGTAGATAAACACAGAGGTTCCGGAATTGATAGCTGGTCCAACGCGGTTGATAATTTCTTCAGATAGCGTTAGCTCTGAAAGATAATGGCGGAGAGCACGGGGAGATACATTAAGTTTTCCAAGACTTTGCTTCTTGATGGCATAGTTGTAGTCGGAGAGGGGGACAGGTGCTGGCCCTGCATACTGACTGCGGTCAACAGCCTCCCGGGCCCGGTTAATCCCGGCTTCAGTAATTCCGTACTGGTAGGAGCCTTCTCCCAGGCCCATAGTAGAAGCTTTAACCTCGATAAATTTTTCGCGTTTGAGAGAATCCAGAATTTTGTCGACAACTGAAGTGTAAGGAAGGGTAATTTTTTCAGCGATTTCATAACCTGTCAGATACCCCTGAAAATATAGAATTTTGAGTGCAAGATCCTGCAGCCAGAGTTTGGAAAGACCTGTATCACTGATCCGAGTGATTGGTATGGGGCCAAAAGGTTTGGTACCCGTATGAACAAACTCTGAGTCAGAAATTTGAGCATTTGGATTAGGGAGATTCATGTGATGGCTCCGAAAGTAATCATTGAATTAATAGCTATAAAAAAAAACAGAAAAAATAATTCCGACATTAAATTATAGCATGCTAAGAGCTTGGTTAATACTGCAGATGCTTTCAGATATGTCATTAATATTACAAGTCAACAGGATCAACGAAAATGAAATCAGGTTTGAGTTGGCCTGATATCTAATACCCTGAGCTGAAGAGAACGCCGTCTGCGGAAGATGTTCTCCT
>CAZTWV010000086.1:0-9192 GCA_964618295.1 uncultured Anaerolineales bacterium
ATCTTAAAATTCACTCATTAGAGGCAGAGGCTTTTCCTATTTTATTCATTTTTTGATGAAGAAACCGTTTGCTCAGGATTTTTTCTGGCTTCATAACCGCCTTTGTATGGACAAAGATCGGGGAATAACTATTCGATTGACAAGTTTGCCCAGTATAAACCGAACGATTGTTCGAATTTAACAATGTCAAATTAATCTACCTGATATTAATTGAAAGTTGGTGAATTATAACAAGCTGAACATAATCCCCCGATTAGTTTTTGATGAGTGCGGATCGATCCAAATCCTGCTTCCGGTTTGGACCATAAAACTGGAGTTGAGGTAAATCCAGTTTATAATCCAGGTTAATTGGATTATCAGGAGTCTTCGACCGGAACAGGACAAACCAGGATGAAGAAAAACGCATACCAGAAATTAGCCCGCACACTGGATCAGCTGCCCAATGGTTTTCCGCCGACTGAAAGCGGTGTGGAACTCCGCCTGCTGGAAATGCTTTTTGAGCCCCAGCAGGCAGAGCTGGCCAGTGTCATGCGCCTCAGCCAGGAGCCGGCCGAGGTGATTGCCAATCGCTTGGACCTGGATCCGCGGCAGGCATCCAGAGAGCTGAAAGATATGGTCCGGAAAGGGTTGATCCGCTTTAACCGAAAAGACCGCAAGCTGGTATACGGGTTAATGCCATTTGTGGTCGGGTTCTATGAAGAACAGCTTCCCAGGATGGATCAGGAGCTGGCCCTTGTTTTTGAAGAGTACTATCAGGAAACACAAGGCGGGATCACCCGGGAAAAAACCTCTGTGCACCGCGTGATCCCCGTGGCAGAAGCACTTGATTTTGAAGTTGAGATATTTCCCCACGAGCAGGCATCCAGGCTGATTGAAAGCGCTAAAGCCTGGGGCGTCCGCGACTGTATCTGTCGGGTGCAGCAGCAGCTGATCGGGAATGAATGCGATCATCCCGTAAAAAACTGCCTGGTATTCGCACCCATTGAGGGCTTTTTCGACCAGAGTGAAGTGGATCAAGCCATCAGCAAGCAGGAAGCGCTGGGCATCCTCCGGGAAGCGGAGCAAGCTGGCCTGGTACACACCACCGGGAATTACCTGGGACCTCACAATTACATCTGCAACTGCTGCACCTGCAGCTGCGGAATTCTGCGCAGCATAGCGGATTTCAACCGGCCCACGGCAGTTGCCAGCTCTCCTTTCCTGGCAGTGGTGGACCTGGAAGAATGTCTGGGCTGCGGGGGCTGTCTTGAATCCTGCCAATTCGGTGCCCTGTCTCTAGAGGCTGAGACACTGGAAATTGATCCTTTGCGCTGTGTAGGCTGCGGACTGTGCGCCCTAAACTGCCCAACCTCAGCCCTGGTACTGCAGCGGCGGCCAGCAGAAGAGCTGGATCCCATCCCTGAAAATATCAAGGAGTGGGGACAGCGCCGGGCAGAGGAAAGAGGTATTGTTCTGGATCAAATTCAGTAGTTTACGATAAATACCCTCTCAAGAGCCAAACCTTTTTTTTTACAGGAGGACCTGATCATGGACCGCTACCGCATCGCACCCAACCAGCCTGTTGATCTCAGCCACTGGGATCCGGATGATAAAAGTCTCTTTCCCATTTCCAAAAAAGAAGGGAAGAAACTGCTAAAAGAGTTAAATCAAGAGCTGGAAGCTCTCCAGGAGCTGCTCTATGCCGAAGGCAAGCACAAAATTCTGATCGTGCTCCAGGCCATGGACGCCGGAGGGAAAGACGGAACCATCCGCCATGTCTTTGAGGGCGTGAATCCCCAGGGGGTCCAAGTCGCCAGCTTTAAGGTGCCTTCCAAAAAAGAATTGGCGCATGACTACCTGTGGCGGATGCATGCCCAAACCCCGGGAACAGGAGAGATCACCATCTTCAACCGCAGCCACTATGAAGATGTGCTGGTGGTAAGAGTGGACGAATTAGTCCCGGAGTCGGTCTGGTCCCGGCGCTACGAGCATATTCGATCCTTTGAGAAAATACTGGCGGATGAAGGGACCACCATCCTCAAGTTTTATCTCCATATCAACAAAGAGGAGCAGAAAGAGCGCTTCCAGGACCGGCTGGATGAGCCGGACAAGAACTGGAAATTCAGCCTGGGGGACCTGGAAAAACGCAGGCAGTGGGAGCAGTATATCCAGGCCTACCAGGATGCGCTGGGAAAAACCAGTACGGAGTACGCTCCCTGGTATGTGATCCCGGCCAACCGCAAGTGGTACCGGAACCTGGTGATCTCAACCATCATTATCAACACCCTGAAAAATCTCAAGATGGAATTTCCGGAACCGGAGGATGATCTCAGCGGGGTGGTCATCGACTGACCTCCGTGGTCAGCGCGCTACCGCATGACAATCATGGCAGTAGCGCGACTCCTGCTGGTCCGGATCCTGCTCACAATCCGTCCCCAGAACCGGATTAAAGGTGAACCGGATTCCCGTCGCCTTCCCAAACAGCTCATAACTGCCGTCCTCCAGCAGCCGGGTGTTCCAGAGCGGCTCACCCTGCTCGGTGATCAGGATCGTATCCCCCACCTCCAGTTCCAGCACAGGATTGAGAGCCGCCATCCGGAAGGGTAGCTCATCCTCGGATTCAAGAGTGCGGCGCTGCGGTAATTCATCCAGGGTGCCGTGGCAGGTGCGGCATTTCACATATTGGATCTCCGCCTGGCTGCTGTAGATGTCCCCGTCTCCCATCGCTTCATTCCGGGTGTGGCAGTCTATGCAGTCCAGCGTGTATTCGCAGCGCACAAACTGAGCAATCGGCTGGTAATACTCAAACAGGCGCCCGGTGTACTGATCCTTCCGGGGGTGGAACTCCATGTCCGTCAGGCTGTAATTGCCCCGGTTGTGGCAGGTGTTGCACTGGGTGTATGGAATTACAGTGGTCAAGGAGTGGGTCTCTCCCTCTCCCTCACTGGCCGGAGTATGGCAGGAGGCACAGCCGGTTTCCCGATGGTAATCTTCCCCGGGGAGAGGCTCCGCAGAAATATGGCAGTTCAGGCAGTTATCCGCAAACTTGAGAATGCTGGGATGAGTTTCCAGTTCCGGATCAAAGGCCTGGAAGGCGCGAACGCCAGTGTCCGTCTCAGAGTCCTCCACCGCATACACTCCCTGCTCCGCTGCCAGACTTTCCTGGGCTCCAAACGTGTAGCGGACACTGGCAATTGCTCCCGCATAGGTTGCCTGGATGCTGGTTTCTACCCGCTGGATATGGTCGCGGTTTTCAGCCGGGGTTCCGCTGTGGCATTCACTTCCCCCGCAGGATTCCTCAACCACAGATAACCGGGATGGATTTCGTCCGCCCCGCATTGTGCTGTGCGCCAGTTCAGCGTCCAGTGCCAGACGTTCTCCACCATGGCAGGAAACACAGCCAAAGGTGTCAACTGGGTGGGAAGCGCTGATCTCCGGCAGGTCGATGTGGCAGGTCAGGCAGTACTCGGTTTCACCACTCAGGGAAGGAGTCAATTCTACCGGCACCGGCTGCCGGGATAGGAGCCAGAAAGCTCCTGCCAGTCCAATCAGAAAAAATCCTGCCGCGATCAATTTATTCACCGGATCACCAGGCCAGAATTGATAAAACAATTAATAACAAAATCACCGCCCCACCAGCCAGCTGGGCCGGGCGTCCGCTGGGAGGAAACCACGATCCCAGTTCTTCTTGCGCCGGGGCGGGAAACAGATAGGGAATCAGGGAAACAAAACCCAGCACCAGGAGCGGCAGCACCACCCCGTACCAGAATGGGTTTCCAAAGCGCAGTAATCCCTGGATCCAGAGGAAAAACCAGGGCGCCCGGACTTCGCCCACCAGGCTGTTGACCTCGGTAATGGGCGGAGCTATCGGGGCCGGGGCCAGGGCAGCGAGCAGCAGCAAACCGGCTCCCCAGTACAGCATGGCCAGCACTTCCCGCCGGACCAGTTCAGTCCGGAGGATCTTTCGCTGATCCTTGCGGAGCCTGCGGGGCGGGGCCGCAATCCCGCCGTCCCGGCGGACCCGGAAAATATGCCAGACCAGGAAAAATATCCCGGGCAGCACCAGGCCCATCACATGCCAGGCGTAAAACCGCAGCAGGGCAGCGGCGCCCAGCTGTTCCCCGCCCAGCAGCAGCCGATAAATTCCATCCCCGATCCCCGGAATTGTTTTAATTAAATTGGTACCGGTTACCAAAGCCCACTGGATTCCCTGGTCCCAGCGCAGGGCATATCCTGAAAAATTCAAAAGAAGCAGGAATAGAAAAATTATCATTCCCAGCAGGTAGTTAAAGCGGCGCGGAAAACGGTAGGCGGCTGTGAAAATCACCCGCAGCAGATGCAGCCCGGATACTACCACCAGCAACTGGGCTGACCAGTAATGCAGATTCCGGATTAAACCGCCCAGGGGAACCAGATAGCTGATTTGCTGGATGGACAGGGCTGCCCCTTCAGGCGTGGGCACGTAGTAAAAAAGCTCCAGGACCCCCGTTAAACCCACCACCAGGAAAAGAAAAACCGCAGACCCGCCCAATCCGAGGGTGTAACCCCAGCGGGCTTGCTTTTCCGGGATGGAGGGAGGATGAAGGTGGTGGTAAAAATTGGGTCTGGGCATAATGTCTCTCGCGCCGTGATTATCAAAACAAGAACCCGGTCTGAGCCGGGTCCTTGTATTCTATCTCAATTGAACCCGGATTATCCTCTAATGAGCCGGAGCCGGGGTCGGTTTTTCCTCGTTTCGTGTTTCTGAGACCTGCTCCCGAACTTCTGTCTCAGCAAAAATCGGAAAGTAATGGGAGACCAAGGTGAAGACCAGAATCACACCGGCCAGCACAAATCCCAGGATCAGGAATTCAGCCAGGGTTGGAAAATAAGAATAACCCTCAGGGGGCTGCATGGCAAACCAGGAGGCATTGAAGCGGTTCAATGTGATTCCCAGGATCACCAGCACCGCGCTGCCCAGGGATGCAATCCGGCTCTGGCGCACTTTCTGGATTGAAAACAGCACCAGCGGGATCACAACTCCCAGGACCAGCTCCGCCAGGAATAAAACACTGAAGCGCCCGCTGCTGAAAACCAACCCAGTTTCGCCGGCGGCGACCAGCTCCCCGACTTTGCCCACCAAATATACACCCAGCACCCAGGGCAGGTAGGACCCCAGTTTGGCAACCAGGTCCTGTTTCAGGGTCCGGCCAAAGACCCAGTAGCTGACGGTCGCCCCGCCAATTACCATTGCCAGACCAGAGGCGATCGAGGACCACCAGAAAAAGACCGGGAGGATCAGCGAGTACCACAGCGGGTGAAGCCGGTTGGACATCACAATGAACAGGGTCCCCAGCGAAGATTGGTGCAGGGTGGAGAGAGTCACCCCGGCGATTACCATCGGAATGGTCATCTTTTTCAGCCCGGCCCGGATTCGATCAAAACGGGGACCGGAGAAGAAAACCGGACTGATCTCGTATGCCAGCACCGTAGAATACAGCAGGATGCACCAGCTGACCTCGAAAAGGGCTGAATTGATATTGGGGTAAATAATGAAATGGTAAAAGCGGTCCCAGCGTCCGAGATCCATAAAGAGAATAACCAGCACCGAGCTGTACCCCACCAATCCGGTCAGGACTGTGGGATAAACCGCAGGGTGGAATTCCTTGCGCTGAAAAATGTAAACAATCGCTGCCAGGGTAAAGGCACCGCCGGCAAAGGCAACCATCGAAAGATCAAAGCTGATCCAGACCCCCCAGGGATACCCTTTATTGAGATTAGTGGTAGCGCCAAGTCCGGCGTACAGGCGGTAGAGTGCTGTCAGTCCGCCGACAGCCACCACAGCGGCCAGGTAAAAAACCGCTTTCGGCAGAGATTTCAGTTCATTAATAATTTTTTCCATCATCAGTCGCTCTCCCCGGTTGTCTCGGAGGAATCCGATTCATGGTCTTTGTCTTTATTGAGCTGTTTGGCCGCCAGATAAATTCCGCTCAGGGCAACGACAGCTGTCCCGGCTACAGCCGGCGTGGTATGGGTGATCTGGCGGTTGGAATAAGCCGTAGAATTCAGATCAACCTTCGGGAACCGCAGATCTTCATACTCCACAGGAGTGACATAAAAAGTCGCTGTCCCGCCGTTTTCTTTTTCACCGAAAATATGATTGGACAGTTTGGGATTATTTGCCACCCGCTGTTTAGCCCAATCGAGCATTTGATCCCGCTCGCCAAATTGAATGGCGCCTGTTAGACAGGTTGCAGCGCAGGCCGGTTCCAGACCTTCATTGAGGCGGTCCTCACACATATCGCATTTGACAATCAGCGGAAGCTGTTCAGAAAGGTCCATATCCGGGACATCGAAGGGGCAGGCATACATGCAGTACCGGCAGCCAATACAGCGCTTGGCATCGTAGACCACAATCCCATCTTCGTTGCGTACCAGCGCACCTACCGTGCAGGCTGAGACACAGGACGGATCGTCACAGTGCATACAGTGAAAAGGGGCTGAATAGCGCGAAAGATCCGGGAATTTTCCCATCACACCGGTGTCTTTCATCCAGATCCGGGTGCTGTTCATTGAAACCTGGTGTTCGGCCGTGCAGGCCACCAGGCAGGAACGGCAGTCAATGCAAAGACTGGCATCGATCAGAAAAGCATATTTTCCGTGTTCAATTTTTTCTGACATGTTGTTCATCCTCTAAGGTCGATCTGCGCGCTGGACTTTGACACAGGTCTGACTGAGTGCCTGGCCCCCGCTGATTGGATCGGTGAAGGTCACATGTAAATCGGAGTCACTGGCGCCATTGGCAAAGGCGGTCCGCAAACCCTTGGAGCGGTGGCCGTATCCAAAGGCCATGAAGGCGCAGTCCGAGCGAATCCCCTCGGTGACCCAGGCCTGAACCACAACTTCACCCACCGGGCTGGTGACCCGAACATAATCATTATTCTCAATTCCGCGTTCTTGCGCTGTCGAGGTGTGGAGCCAGATCCGCGGCTTATCTTCAAATTTATGGAGATACTGGTTGTTCTGGGTGGCAGACTGGGTGTGCTGACCAACCTTGCCTGAGAGCAGGTATAGTTCACCTTCCTCCGGCAGCGGTGGATCTTCCCAGGTCGGCCAGGGAGAAAAACCGGCATTTTCAAGTGTGCTGGAATAAATTTCTATCTTCCCGGTCGGTGTGTTGAAAGTGATCTCACCATTCCCCTCTTCTACCTCCGGCTCCAGGTAGCCCCGATCCCGGAGTTCCGCCAGATCGCCCTGGAAGGGAGCCAGCTGCTGCTCAAGGTAATCTGTTTCATTTTCATACTGGAAGAAGTCATCCAGTCCCAGGCGTTCGCCCAGCTGCTTGTAGATCCAGAGCGCGGAGCGGGTATCGCCTGTCGGTTCAACCACCGGCTGACGGATAAAGACCTTATCATCCACCACATGGAGCGGATCATAACGCTCCAGATAGGAGCTCTCCGGCAGGATCACATCTGCATACCAGGCAGTGTCATTCATAATCACATCGACCACAGCAATAAATTCCAGCTGCTCAAGTGCCTCCATGGTCTTCTTGCGGTCCGGGATGGAAAGCGCTGGATTCTGACGGGAAACAAACCAGCCTTTTGCTTGATAGGGTTCACCAACCAGGACCGCGTCCCGGATTTCCTGCATCACTCCCAGCTTTAATGGCACCAGGGGGTATTTCCAGGGAACCCCGTCCAGACGCCGGGCTGTTGTCCGGGGGTAAGCCGGCTGGGGCGGTTTTCCCAGCTTGACATTGCTGGCTTCCGGGTTGTCTGCGCCCAGGCAGCCGCCCGGTGTCAGCACATTGCCGGAAAGGGCGTTCAAGGTCGCAATTGCCCGTTCAGTCTGGAAAGAATTTACAAAATTTGATGTCCGCCAGCCGGGGTGAGCCATGGCATTGTGCTTAGCAGCGGCATATTCCCGGGCGATGCGGTCTATAGTCTCTCGGGGGACACCGGTAATACCTTCAGCCCATTCCGGAGTATATTTGGCAAAGACTTCTGGCATCTGATCACAGCCGTCCACGTACTGCCGGACAAAATCACAATCAGCCAGATCTTCGGTAACAATCACATTGATCATTGCCAGCAAAAATGCCGCATCCGTTCCCGGACGGATCGGAATCCATTCATCAGCCTTGGCTGCGGTTTTCGTAAAGCGGGGATCCAGGTAAACCAGCTTAGCACCCCTGTTGATGGCTGCGATCAGCTCTCCGGTTTCCGAAGTTGAAATAGCTTCGGCCAGGTTGCGGCCGGTGAGCAAAATGAACTCAACATCATCGTAATTTCGGCGCGGTTCCTCGATCCCGTAGGCCAGCAAAAAGGCTGTAACCATCGAGTTGAAGCACAGGCTGCGCTGGGTGCCGTAATTGGGAGATCCAAAAGAGTAAAGGAAATTTTCAAATTGTGTCTGGGATAGATTGTGGGTTGAGGAGAAAATCATCGCCTCCGGACCATATCTATCTTTGATTTCCTGCATTCGGGCTGCGGTGTAATCCAGGGCTTCTTCCCAGCTGGCTTTGCGGAATTTTCCTTCACCGCGCTTACCGACCCGGATTAAAGGCTGCAGAACACGGTCCGGGTCATACATGGTCATTAACCCTGATTGTCCCCGGGCACACAAACGTCCTTTAGAATGAGGATGGTCCGGGTTTCCCTCCAGCTTCACCACCCGGCCGTCCTCTACTTTAGCCAGAACGCCACAGCGCCAGACGCACATTTCACACAGGGTAGGCACATAACCGTCTCCCTGTTCGTTCAGGAATCCAGCTTCTTCTGCGCTGGCCGCTACGGGCAGCGGGACCATCGATCCCAGAGCCAGAGCTCCGGCAGCCGAACTGCCCAGTTTGATGAATTCTTTTCTGGATAATCTTTGATTGTCCATAGTTTGTCACTTTTCTTTGCGGCTGATAATTCCAGGCCGCGTCTACTCGTCCAGATCCTTCTTGCGCTGCAGCCCTGCCCGGTCAATCAGATAAAAGAGCAGGAAAGCCATCAGCGAGAAAACCAGGATGAATAAATAAGGGTTGACGTTCCAGAGATCGGGGATTACCGTATTTCCGTAATTGGCCAGAGATGAAATCACCGGGAAAACCTGTTCGTAAGTCAAACCGTAAATCACAGCTCCCACGAAGAAACCCAGCAGGCCAGGAACAATGTAATCCACTTTACCTTCGCCGCTCCCGGCGGCGCATGTGCCCGGTCAATACCCGGTCAGGGCCATTCCGAC
>CAZTWV010000087.1:0-8619 GCA_964618295.1 uncultured Anaerolineales bacterium
AGGGTCTGCGATTCGGTTCTCCATGTTCTTCTATTAACAAAATCTTTATTAAGTTAAAGCGCCAAGTTGGTGTCCCCTGAGCTATAATTGTCCGGAAGACCAATCTATCTGGGAGCAGTCATGGGCGACCTTCATAAACAATTTGACCAGGCAGTAAAAAGTCAGAAAGATGCTTTGGCCAGAGAAATAGTCAAAAGACAGTATGCCGACAGCGGAAAATGTTGGGAACCCGAAAATATGGAAGGCCACCAAAAAAGCATCCGGGATGTCATGTATCATCTGGATTATTTATCGCAAGCTGTTGCCACTCGAAGCCCGACTTTGTTCAGGGATTACACGTCCTGGGTCCGGGTGCTTTTTGAAAGGCTTAACTTTTCTACAGAGGTGCTGCCCACCACCCTGGATATCACCCGGGAGGTGTTGGAAAAATACCTTAACCCAGAACTGTTCGATCTAGCTGGGGAATATCTTGACGCTGCTGAAAATGAATTGAAAACAAGCTCAAAAGGTCCGGGAAGTTATCTGACTCCCGAAATGCCGCTGGCAGAACTGGCCCGGGAATATCTTGACCTGCTGCTTGCAGGAGAACGGGCCCAGGCTTCCCGGTTGATCCAAGAAGCAGTTGATGATGGCGCGGCTGTCAAGGATATTTATCTGTATGTTTTTCAGCGTACTCAGCATGAGGTTGGAAGGCTGTGGCAAATCAATCAAATCAGCGTAGCTCATGAACATTACTGTACAGCAGCCACCCAGCTGATCATGTCTCAACTTTATCCCCATATTATGTCTGGGGAAAAAATGGGTCGGCGTTTAGTCATGACTTGTGTAAACGATGAACTTCACGAATTGGGGGCCCGGATGGTGGCTGATTTTTTTGAAATGGAAGGATGGGATACTTACTATCTGGGAGCCAACACGCCCACCCCGGATATTCTATCCACCCTGGATGAAAAACAACCGGATTTACTGGGAATATCCACCACAATCACATACAATCTCGATCAAATGAGCAAATTGATTAAAACTGTGAAATCCTCACCGCCCGGGGATAATCTCCCGGTTCTGGTCGGGGGACGACCTTTCAATGTCGATCCAAACCTCTATGTAAAGATTGGTGCTGATGGGCAGGCACCGGATGCAGCTGCAGCTTTCCGCACAGCTGAACAGTTGATCCAGGAGACAGGAGAATAGATTGGGTAATGGCTGCTAAACAAAACAACCAGGTCCTGGCTTTGACCTGCGATAGTTTCGGCAGACTGGAGCAGATTCTTCGGGACGATGCCGAAGTCGCTGCCAATCATAAAATGGGTACGCCTTTCCACATCCTGGTAGCAGAGGAAAGCACCGGTAAAGCGCTTCGTTTCCTGGAGGCACTCCAGATTGAAGGAGCGGTATCAAACTGGGAGCTGGTAGTGGAATCTCAAGGTCAAATGAAAACCTTCCACTTTTCGGGTGGGTCTCCAAAGGACCAGCTTTTGATTGTGGGTTCTGCTGCACCAGGCGATCTGGAAAATCAGTTTCAAAAAATGATGCGGGTATGCAGCGTGCAAGCCAACCAAATTCGCCAGCAGGTCAAACAGCAAACAGAAGCCGAGCGGAGGCAAAGTCAGCAGGGGGATATGATTGATGATCTCAGCCGGTTAAACAACGATTTGGTTTCCATCCAGCGTGAGCTTGCCAAAAAAAATCAAGAGCTGGAAAACCTCTATGAGGTAGAACAGCGCCGCACCCGGGAGCTGAATGCACTTTATCATGCCGTGAGTTCTTTGCTGTCCTCTTTGGAACTTGATCCGCTGCTGACCGATATCCTGGAAGCAGCCTTTGAAGCTCTTCCTGAAGCGCAGAGAGGTCTCTTGCTGCTGAAAAGCGCTGACCAGGCGGCTTTCTCAATCAGGGCCAGCCGTGGGTTTAGAGATCTTCCTGATGTTAATACCCTGATGCCGAATATTAAAAATAAAATCAAGGAAGCGTGCTCTTTACAGAAACCTGTGATCCTCAAACTGCCTCCCATGATTTCTGCTGTGGAAGAAAATGCCTCAAGTTTCGGTTTGATCATCCCCCTGCTCTGTGGAGAAGGTACCCGGGGAGTCCTGATCCTGAATATCGCTGACTCACATCAAATGGATGATGCCGATCTCCGGTTGTGGCAGGCTTTTGGAGCGACCTCGACAGCCGCAATCCAGAATTCTTTGCTGCATGAACGGATCCAGCAGATGGCGATTACAGATACATTGACCGGGATCAATAACCGACGGGGATTCGAGCTGCTTGCCCGCCAGCAAATCAAGCATGCCCAACGCTACCAGCACACCATGTGCTTTTTGATGCTTGATTTGGATCATTTTAAAAACGTCAATGACCATTACGGCCATCCGGCAGGAGATCAGGTCCTGGTGGAAGTATCCAACCGGCTGGCGGATACTCTCCGGGAAGCGGATTTGCTGGGACGCTACGGAGGGGAAGAGTTCACCGTTCTGCTCACCAATTGTAGTCTGGACGAAGGCAAATCAATCGGGAATCGTCTGCTGGAGAGGGTCCGGGAGAAGCCAGTCCTGACAGAAACCGGTGAGATCCCGGTCACGTTGAGCATCGGTTTGGCTTGTGGAGAGAGCAGACTGACGCTGGAAGCCTTGATTGAGAAAGCCGATCAGGCACTCTACCGGGCTAAACAGGCCGGCCGAGACCAGATGCAGACTTGAAATCGAATCGGGGTTCATTCTCAAGAAAAAATGTGGCGGTCCAATAGAAGCCGCTTCTGCATTCTTATGATCCAAGCAGAAAAGCCTTCATTCCACCTTCACCTTTTCCTATCTTTATTCAAATCCTCCGAAACCCCAGCTGTGTTTCAAGCGGATGTCACTGGTTTCCGCTTGGATGTACCCCTATCGACTGCAGCAGTTCGCTGGCTGTTTTTACATCGAACTGAACTCTTCACCAATCTTTAATCTCCGGTTGTTCTTCGAACGGGTCCATGCTTCTTTCACAGGACACCGAACAATCTACACATCCATACACATCCATACACATTGCGCTGACTTAGATATCCAATGGATCTGGTCATTTCTTTGGCAAATTGATAGATCAACCGCTTTCTTATTGGTTGATCTATATTTACTCGTCAAGGAACTGGCGGATCACAGCCAGGGTTTCCTCCGGGTTGTCCCAGAACATATCGTGGCCTGCTTTCGGAATCACTTCCAGATGTCCATCGCTGTACATGGCGGTATGCTCGGCCTGCAGCGCGGGACCGATCCAGGTGTTGCATTCTCCGGCCAGGAACAAGACTGGACCCTGGAACAGATCGGCCCCCAGCTGGAGCGAATTGATCTCCTCCACTGTGGCGGATTGGACTTCCTTGGAGGCAGTGGCGCCAAAACGCCAGCCGGGGGCATCGAATTCCTCTCCGGGGCAGTGGTAAGGGTTTTCTGGATGATTGGCGAAATAATGCACAATCTGGGTGTACAGGTAGTCGTCCCCTGAGTCTTTGTCCGGACCGCTGACATGCTGGGCTTCAAAACCGGTCCGCAGCGCAAACCAGAGGTAGTTGAAATCCTGGTAGAAGCGGTTCTGGTACTCGGTCCATTCCTGCATTTCTTCCATATTGAGAAAACCCGGTTCCGCCAGAACAGCCTTGCTGACCTTGTCCGGAGCATAGCCGAGGTATCCGGAGAGCAGCATACCGCCCCAGGAATGTCCAATGATGATCACCGGATCTCCTTCTCCGAAGTGGTCCACGATCACATCCAGCTCCTGATAGTAATCCTCAACGGTCAGCAGTTCGGCCGGGACCCGTTCGGAAAGACCGGCCCCGCGCTGATCGTAAAACACAACCTGATACTCGTCCGCCAGGGCCTGCAGTCCCAGCAGTGAGCGGTAATCACCGCCCGGACCGCCGTGAAGGACAATCACAGTTGGATCCTGTGCGTCCCCAAAGGTCTCCAGATGCAGATTAATGCCGTTGACTTCCATACTGGGAAGGGAGGAATCATCACTCACTGTTTCCAGCACCGGGTAATCTCCACGGGTGGAGATGAAGAGGATTGCAGCAGCCAGGATCCCGACCAGTAAAATTCCACCCAGGATCCAGCCGGTTGTTTTCAATATTTTTTTCATTTTTTCTCCATATTCTTAAAATATGATACACAGGTTTTGATGATTATCAGCCGAAAACGTTACAGAGCTCTTTGCCTTTTTTGGTTTTTACGGATCCGGTACAAACCATAACCGACTGCACCCATCAGCAGCGAGTGCAGGATGCCTGCGGTTCCGGGAGACAGCAGTAACCCAGAAAAATCCGCATTCGTGGTCATAAATCCGAAGGAGATGAGCGGCAGGGTAACAGCATTGGCAATATTATGCAGCAGCCAGGCTGGCCAGACCGATTTTGCTAGCAGCCGCAGTTCCCCATAAGCCAGGGCGTGAAAGGGCAGCACAAAGAAAGCCAGCAAGATGAAAATCGGAACGCTCAGATGCGTGAAAGCCTGGAACTCAGCCCGATCGAGGAAATAGAGATAATAAGGTATGTGCCAGGCAGCCCAGACTAAGCCGGTCAGGAGTGAGTTTAGAAAAGGATGAACCCCCATAGCTTCCAGCCGGGGAGTGAGGTAGCCCCGCCAGGCAAACTCTTCAAAAATGTTTTTGATCATCGCGCCTCCGAAGGCAGCAGCCATCAGCGGCAGCAGTGCCTGGAGTCCGATTTCCTGAAACCCGGCCAGGGAAACACCGCCCGCCAAGGCTCCAACACCCAGGCTGAGCAGGATGACAACCGGGGCGATCACCAGAGAGACCAGATACCAGCGCCAGCTTTCTTTGAAATGAGGTTTCAAGCCGAAATCCTTCCAGCCGTCGCCGCCCAGGGCCCGCAGCAAAAGGTTGGCCAGCAGGGGCGATACCAGCCACAGCAGGGCACCCAATCCCTGCATGGGGTCATCCGGCGGGTCCATTCGATCCAGGCCCAGGCCCAGGAAGCCGCCCCCGATGGAAACAACAGCAAAGATGATCAAATTTCTTATTTTCTTTTTCATATGAAACTCCTAAAGCCTCAATATTTTTGTTTTATTTTTCACGGAGGGTGTAATTTCCCTCCTGGACACGTTCCAGCACGCTTTCCAACCAGGATTTCATAAAAGTCTCCGCCAGCAGCCCATATTCCAGGGTCACCAGGCTGAAGAAAAAGCTCCGGGGATCCTCGTGATCGTCCAGCTGTTCCTGGTACGAGGGGTACATTTCCCGGTAGACGGCTAAGCGGTCTTCCACCTGGTCGATTTCATGCTCCAGCAGGGTTTTCAGCTCTTGATCCGTTAGCTTCCCCCCAAAATACAGCTGGATCAGGAATGGGTCCCGGAAATCCTCCTCGGGTAGGGGTGCCGCCAGCCAGGAATGCAGCTCCTCCCGTCCGGAATTTGTTAGATGATACAGCTTTTTATCCAGTCGGTTCTCACGCTCGATTACCTCCTGGGTCACAAATCCGCTCTCGTGCAGATCGGAGAGCTCCCGGTAAATCTGGCTCTGGTTGGCGGGCCAGAAATGCTGCACCGAGCGGTCGAAGGCTTTCTTGAGCCCGTACCCGGACAGCGGTTTATAGGATAGGAAGCCGAGAATGGCATGCTTGAGGGACACAATATACTCCCTGTTATATGTTTGTTGTTATATAGTACAAGTACTATATAACACTTACTCTAAACAGTCAAGGGTTAAATCCAGAAATCCGCTCCGGAGCGGATTTCTGGATTAAGGGTAATAATTCGTTCGTCTATCCAAATACTTCCTTGAATTCACGGATCGCTTTCGGGCCGCTGCGCTCCAAACCCTTGAAAAATCCCTCCCGGTCGTTTTCCCGGTACTCCAACCGCTCGATCTGAAAGGGCGCCACTCTTTCTCCCTCCCGGCGGCGCTTCTGCACCTCCAGGTAATACTCCAGAGCGTTTTCAAGACTGCTGACATGGTTCCAGTTTGATTTGAAAACCGGGATTCCGGCTTTATTGAAGATCCAGGTCATGTTGGGTATGGAGCCGTAAGCTCTATGGCAGGCCCCTACCAGGGCATCGACCAGGATGGGGTGGGAAACGCCGTAAACCTCCCGCAGGGCCCTGGCATGGCGGAATTTCTGCTGCAGGGAGGTCAGGTGGGGGTAAATTTCCCCGGGATGGGCTTCATGGGTGTACAGAAAAATCGATCCGATTCCCTGCTGCTGATAACTTTCCGCCAGCTTATTCATGGATGGCGCCGCCATCCCGCAGTATGGTCAGGTGAAGCTGCCAAATTCAACAACAGTGGAGAGATGCCGGGACCAGATGGTGCTCAGGCTGGTTTCCTTCTGATCCTGCTCACGCCAGAGGGGAAAATCCGGGGCCGGTGTTCCGAGGGTTGGGCTCTGGTCAAAGCGCAGCCAGGGCTGAAACTTCTCGGGGAGAAAAGAGTCATAGTTGTAGCGGGAAATTTAATCTATCATAAATTTCTCCTGTTCGGTGTTTTGACGATTGAGATCAGGTCTGGAATCAAATTTATTTCACCTGCCGTCAATCATCCATTTTTTCCTGAATCTTGTTCTCTACATCGGTTAAATATTCCTCGCTAAAATCAATCTGAAGCTCGACCCACATAGGAAGGTGATCGGAAAGCTGATGGGTCCGCCAGGCTTTGTACCTCTCATAAAAATCATCCCTGCCGGGCTTTTTCATCTGCGGTCGGTATAAATTTTCTTCATCCTCACGGTAGATCACGTTATAAAAATCAAAAACCCCGGCCCGGTAGGGTTGAATGCGGGTGTAAGCTTTCCGAAGCTGGTTCTCCCCATCCCAGAGCGCAATCTGATCATAGTATTTGTCCTGCTGGACATTGGATCCCGGGATGGATTGCAGCGGTTCCGGAACAATGAAATCATTCTGGAGCAGAGCCTGCATAGTTTCGTGCTCCCTGTGCACAATGTTAAAATCACCCAGCGCAACAAAGTAGGATTCAGCGTCCGAATCGCTGTCGCTCCGGGACCGGCGAGCCAGCAGCTCGGTCAGGCGCCGGATCTCTTCCTTACGCTGGGACATTCCAGCTGATCCAGAACCGTAATAAATGTGGACGGTGGCCAGGTTGAGCTTAAACCAGCCGGTCTGGAAGGAAACAATATATGGAGTGCGGGCAAACTGGGTGGATCCACCGAGGATAGAATTGGGGGGAAGGACAATTTCAGCGGCCTCCGGCAGGTGCGGATTGGAGGTGGATTCAATCTCAATCCCATTCTCCGGAGTGATCGGAACCCGGGCGTTGCGGGCAAAACGGAGCACGGTACCGGGGGGGAGTTCGACCCTGGTTCCATCGGGCAGGGGTATTTCTACCTTTTCCTCGATTTTGGTTTGACCGGAGGTCAGGATGTCGGTGCGCAGGCCCGTGGGGGAGGTCAGGCTTTCCCCGGGGGGAAGCTCCAAATGGGGACCGCCTTCAATCATAAATCGCTCGCCGAAGGGGTCGGTGACTTTGGATCCTGCCGGAAGAGTGAGCTCTCCGGCTACGTTCCGGAACCAAACTTTATTCTTATTGAATAGAAAAGCCATCCGCTTCCGGTTACCGCTGGTGCCCTAGGTAACATCGGTGGCGATGAAATCCCATTCGTTTCGCCCCAGTAAAGAGATCAAATCTTTCAATGGACTCAGATCGCGCCGGATTTCCTGGAGGGCGATCAAGTCGAAGTGGGACAGGATTTCCGCAATATAAGCCAGAGATTCCTAGGTCCGGGAGCCGTAGCTGGTGGAATCAAACTCGCGCAGGTTCCAGGTTGCGAGCCGGATGAATTTTGAGCTGTCGGAAGTCAGCTGGGTGTGGCCCGGGAGCTCTGCCTGGTGGATATGATCCTTGAGAGCCAGGCGCAGTTCCTTAATTTTTGCCACAGAACGCTGTTTGGTTTTTAGATCCTCGGTCTGATCTCGATATCTGGGTTTGAGCCAGGTGTAAAAAGGCATCTTTTCCTCCTGGATTTATGATTTGAGGTAATTCAGATGTCGCTGGAAGTATGATTCATCAAGCTCCGGGAGACTTAAAGTCTCCGGGAGCTCCAGGTTTCAATGGATGTTTACTTTCTGTAACGCCGCTCAAACTCCTCATGTTCCGGAACGTCTTCTTTTACGACATACAAAAAATAATATGTACCGAAAGGCCCCATGTATTTGAAATCCTTTTTAATCATTTTCAGCCGATCATCGAAACTTTCTTTAGAGCGCAGGTAGTTCCGGAACCCGCCGTGTTCTTCCTCCAGTTCCAGCATCCGCTGCGCGTTGGAGACCACGGCTGCTAATTTACGGTAGTTGCGGATGACGCGGGTGTCCTGGGTCAGATCATCCAGATCCTTTTCATGCATAGCGGCCACCTGTTTGGCGTCGAAATTACGGAATGCCTCACGGGTTCCGGGCCATTTACTTTCAACGACTTTCCAGGACATCCCGGATTGAAAAACTGCTTTACTCATCACTTCCAGAAAATCATCCAGGGACCGGGGATCAATTTATTGGGGGGGGGACGGCCATCGTTTCCTCCTGTTTGAATAGATAATGATTAATAAAAAATTTGAGTTATTAATATTGGCTTCACTGAAAAAAGGGGGTAAAAAGTAGCGAATCTTAAAAAATTAACGTA
>CAZTWV010000088.1:0-8369 GCA_964618295.1 uncultured Anaerolineales bacterium
GTTAATTTTTTAAGATTCGCTACTTTTTACCCCCTTTTTTCAGTGAAGCCAAGGTATATTGATGGGAGTTTGAGATGGAAACAAACCGGAGCCGATTTTTCCAGATCAGCGGATGGGCAGCATTCTCGATCGTGGGGCTGACCCTGGCCGAAATCATTCTCTTCTCGCTTTTCCCCCAACCGGAAACCATCCGAAGTTGGTTTATTCTCTTTGAACGCAGCCCCCTGGTCGGCCTGATGGATTTTTGGGGGTTGGAACTCCTGATGTATGTCTTGTTTGTTGTGGTGTTTGCTGCGCTGTATGCAGTGCTCCAGAACCAGCACCAGGGATTGATGTTAATCATGCTCAGCTTTGTAATCATCGGAGCCGCGATCTTTTTTGCCACCAACAATCCTTTCACTATGTTAACTCTCAGCCGGCGTTTCAATACAGCGGTAACTGAATCAGAGCGCTCCGCTCTGCTGGCCGCCGGAGAAGCAGTCCTGGCCGGGACCAACCAGCGGGTGGTGGGTGGGTTTAACATCGGACTCTTCCTGGTATCCATCGCCGGTCTGCTGGCTTCAAGATCCATGCTCCGTTCCAGTTCCTTCTCCTGATCTGCTGCCCTGATCGGGTTTCTAGCTCATGGGTTCTCGTTAGCCGATTATCTGCGCCAGGCCCTGACCCAGGAGCCCCTGATCGCCCTGGTGGTAATCCTGCCCGGCGCGCTGCTGATAATGATCTGGTTCAGCCTTGTAGGAAAAGCCTTGATCAAAAAAGGCCGGGATGAACTAAGTGGAAAATAGTAATCGGGTTAAACCTGACAACAGACCCTAGATAATTTGGAGCAAAATGGATTTTCAAGAAATAACTGCCTGGCTGCTGGAAGGCGATGTCTCCATCCAGTACCAGGTGCATCGGGATCTGCTGGGGGAAGAGCGTCCGGATTTAAGACGGCGCATCGAACACGAGGGCTGGGGAGCTGCTTTCCTGAAAAACCGCAAATTGGAAGGACACTGGGGGGACCGCTTTTACCAGCCGAAATGGATCTCCACCCATTACACCCTGCTGGATCTTAAAAACCTGGGCATTTCTCCCGTGCAGCCCCGGATCCGGGAATCCATCCAGGATGTACTCGACACCCTGAAAGGCCCGGACGGCGGGATCTCGCCCTTTACTCCCGAGAAGAAATGCGATGTCTGCGTCAACGGTATGTTCCTGAATTATGCGGCGTATTTCGGGATGGCGGAAGAAGATCTGATATCAATTGTCGATTTTCTATTAGCGGAGCACATGCCGGATGGGGGCTACAATTGTGAATCCAATTTCAAGGGCGCGGTGCACAGCTCGCTGCATTCCACCATCTGCGTTTTGGAAGGCATCCTGGAATACAGCCAAACCGGGTACTCCTACCGGCTGGTAGAACTGAAAAATTCTGCCCGCGAGTCGGAGGAATTTATCCTCCAGCACCGCTTGTTCCGGTCCGACAAAACAGGGGAGATTATTGACAAGAAAATGCTGATGCTTTCTTACCCCTCCCGCTGGCGGTATGATGTTCTGCGGGCCCTGGATTACTTTCAGGCTGCCGGGATTGATTATGACTCCCGGATGGCCGATGCTTTTGCGGTGCTGCTCAAGAAGCGGCGCAAGAATGGAACCTGGCCGGTCCAGGCCCGTCATCCGGGACAGACCCACTTTGAAATGGAAAAAACCGGGGGTCCCAGCCGCTGGAACACCCTCCGTGCTCTGCGGGTGTTGAATCATTTTCCAGAGGGATCCGCCGTTACTGCCCCCGCCGGAAGCTTGAAAGATTTTCTGACAGCGGGATAGTCTTCAACTCTATTCAACGTATCAGACAGAGCGGTGTGACCAGGTTTGACGAAGGGGGGCTTTTCTTTTTCCATTGAACCCAGGAGCTGCTGGTACAATATCCTTGGGCATTCCAGGAATGCTTCCAGGTGGAGTTTCAGCAATCCAGATGGCAGATTGATTTCACCACAGAGAAAATAGTGGGGATACCATGAATTCAGAATCAAACGTCCAAAGGGCCTTCAACCGCTTTCCGGAAAATATCGATTCCGTAATTGCCCGCATGCCCATTCCTCTGGCGATCACCCAGGAAAACGGCGATGTTATGTATTTCAACCAGGAATTCATCGAGCAGTTTGGCTACACCACTGAAGACGTCAGCACAGCCGAGCAGTGGTGGGAAACCGCCTACCCCGATCCGGATTACCGCGGCCAGGTGCAGCGGTCCTGGGAAGAAGCCATCGCCCGGGCAGCTGAAACCGGTACCAAAATTGAAACCCAGGAATGGGACCTGACCATTAAGGACCGCACGGTCCGCCGGGTGGAGTTCAGCATGATGCCCCTGGGGGAGATCTCGGTGATTGCCATGATTGACCAGACCGACCGGCCGGCAGGCAGCCGAGGATGAGATCCGCCAGCAGGCCAATAATCTGCAAGTGCTGATGGATGTCACCCGCACCTTTACTGCCACCCTGGATCTAGAAAAGCTCTTTCAGGCAGCCACGGACGGAATTGTCAATCTGACCGGACTGGACAGCTCAGCCATTTACCTTAAAAAGGAAGCTCAGATCCATTTAGCAGCCACCACTCCCCCCCTCCAGGAAGATTTTCCGGAACACCTGCGAGAAGCAGATATTGACGATCACAACCACATCAAACAAACTCTTCAAACCGGACAATTTTCCGCCATTCGGGACGCTTCACAATTGGACCTGACACCCCAGGAAAAACAGGCAGCTGAGTCCAGAAACTTGAAATCAATCTTTTATTTTCCCATCCAGATTCGGGAGCAACCCATTGGGGTATTAATTGTCGGCTCCAACCGGGAACCAGTCCAGATTTCTGAAGCAGAAGCAGACCTCTGTCAGACCCTGACCCATCATGCTTCTCTGGCGATCGACAACGCCAGGAATTATCAGAAAGTGCAGCAGTATGCTGAAAATCTGGAAAAAACAGTCGAGGAACGCACTGAAAAACTCAACCGGCTGGTGGAATCCATGACCGGGCGGGAGGTGCGTATGGCCGAACTCAAACAGGTCATTCGCAAGCTGCGGGGGCAGCTCAAGGATGCCGGGATGATCCCGATTGCCAATGATCCCCTGCTCGGCCCGGAAGAAGAATGGCGCTGAACAGCTTTTCAGCGTTCCACCGACCGCCCTTCATGCCAACTTTTTCCAGCACTGCTTCAGTGATCTTCTGAAAATTCCAGGCCTAATCGCGTTTAAACCATTTTTACTTCTTCAATCTCTTCCACCGGCAGCCAATCGTCCATATTGCCGTAATCGCTTCTATCAACCGCAAAAGGCGCAACCTCCTCAAGATCACTGACGGAAATCAGCACCAGGTAGCGCTTCCCCGCCCAGCGTTTAAACTAACGTTCGGTCAGCTGCAGCTGATCCTGATTCTCAGCTACCAGGTCTGCTGATTGGTCCTTTTCCATCTTTTCTAAATTGTGAACTGACTGGACCACAGCCCGGGCCCGGGCGGAGCTGGCTGCTGGAAATCAGGATCTGGCCGGCTCCCTGCTGCAGGAAGCAAGGACGCTCGCGGAGCAGGTAGATGACCCTGAAGAAAAACAATGGCTGATTCAGGATCTGAGAGATCTGCAGATTTTATCCAATAACTCCAGTTGATGTCAGTCACAACCAGCTATACCTCTATAATCAGATCCGACAGTTCTTCAACCGCCTGGAAAGAAACCGTTGGTTTCGATAAATCACTCATCAACCTAGCAATCGCTTCTGGAGACTGTTTCAGACCTGTTTCAATCCAGCGCTTTAAAACTGCAAAACTGGCATATGATAAGTATTCAATGAAATATCCGGCCAGGGTAGGATTGAGCTGCGGAGCAAGCTCTGACAATGTGTCTCTGTAAAGATTCTGATGATGGATCCGCAATCTCTGGATAATAAAATCGTGGATCTCCTCCACTGCAAATAGTTCTATCAGCTCCTGGCGTTCTTTCCACTGCGAAAAGAAGATCGCCCAGAAGTGAATTCCAAAATTCTCCTGATCTCCAAAAGTCCCTGCATGTCGGATTTCTTCAAAGAAGCCCCGCAGTGTTTCATCAATGCAGCAGTGCAGGAGCTCCTCTTTGGTTTCGAAATGGGTATAAAACGTCGATCGGGCTAAGTTGGCTCGTTCCGTAATTTCTGTGATGGTGATTTTTTGAATTGATTTTTCCTGCAGGAGATCAATTAGTGCTGAGCGAAGCATATTTTGCGAGCGCAGCACCTGGCGATTAGTTTTTTCCGACATTTTTCCATCCTTCGTAGTTTTCCAGACACTTTACTCAAGTCTGACAATTGACATTATCGATCTAATATAAGAGAATCATACCATACAAATGTATGTCCTCATACATTTGTAGTACATTAAATTTATTCTCTTCAAGGAAGCCAGTGAAAATCTGGCGCTGTGCCGCAACTGTGAGTTGATCTTCCTCAACAAAGCCAGATACTTGACAATTTCTGACCTCGAGCAAGGAAGCAATTTGAATTTTTCAAATTGCTCTTTTAGTTAAAGGAGCTTTGCATGATTGTGCATCTGTTGATTGGTGCTCTCACCACCGGAACTATCTGGTTTCTCTCCGGATATGCTGATCGGAATCAGATCACCCTGATCTGGTGGCAGTGGGTGGTAACAATACTGGGGGTTCTTTACAGCGCTTTTGTCCTGGAAGTAATTTTCGGGTTCCTGGTCGAAGGTGTTCCAAAGGCTGCCCTGGTGATCGGCCTGATCACCGGAATTGCAGCTGTGATCTGGGGCGTCCTGCTGGGCCGCTTTGTTTTCAGTAAACCACAACCAACCGAATAAAAAGAGGTAAATATATGTCACAAAATAAGTTCAGTCGCAGAGACTTTCTCAAGATTGGCGGACTGGCAGCCGTTTCACTGCCAGCTGTCAACCTGGTTCGCAGTACTGAAAAATTCGACTTTTTGGAATCTGAAGAAGCCTTTGGGGGCTTTATGATCCGCAAACTGCGGGATGATAATCCCCCCTATGTGGTGTCCGATGATTACCAGCGCTTTGATTCTCAAAAATGCATATTTGGACGTATGAATCGGGATCCAATTGTTCAGGAAATCCTCCAGAGCACCAAACCAATGGGAACCCCGGATCAGCCGGGCTGGCGCAGAGAAGACGTAGCCCTGAATGCCGCATCCTGGATCGTATCAGAATATCAGGGATCCAATGCGCCCTTTACAGACAATCACGGAGGGCTGCTTTCTATCGATCCAATTGAATCCTCCTCAGTTGGTATGCTTAATCCTGTTCTCCGGGAGCCCTGGGATTACAGCGGATACACGGAACATGAGCTGGCCAATTTGATCAAAAAAGCCGCGAAGTTCTACGGCGCATCCCTGGCTGGGATTGCCCCCCTGGATGAACGCTGGGTCTACTCCCGCTACTCGGACACTTTTGGCCCCGGCGGGGGAGAAATTGTCTTTACAGATGTAGAGGAAGTGATACTTCCAGAAGGTCAGGTTTCTCCCACAGAGGCCAAACAAATTATTGGAGAGACCCTGACGGCCATGGAACCAGAGGCTTTGAAAGAATTGATCCTGGAGACCACAGCGAAGATTGACCCCGCGCTGCTTCCTGATGATGCACCACCTCCAGCAATGATGAAAGCCATGCCTGCCAAACAATATCCAACCGTGATACCCCAACTGCTGGGTTCCATGCCGACACCTGCAATTGATATCTTTGCGAAAGAATTGGGTTTGGATCTTGAAGTATCTCTTGTCGATCCCGGAGAATCCGCCCTGCCCCGCTACCTGGAAGACGGCAGTCTGGCGATTCCCAAGACAATGGAGAGAGTGATTGTGCTGGGTTTTGAAATGGATTATGATGGTATGGACGCCAATCCCACACCGCTCGGTCAGGCATCCTCCGGAAACGGGTACTCCAGGGGAACCTTCACAGCAGCACACCTGGCGGAATTCATCCGCTATCTTGGTTTCAATGCCATTCCGGCAGTGAATCAAACGGCACTCAGTGTTCCGCAGGCGATTGACGCCGGACTGGGTGAGTTGGGTCGTCAGGGTATCTTGATCACACCGAAGTACGGCCCGCGCGTCCGTTTGGCCAAAGTGATCACGGATATGCCCCTGGCAGCAGACAAACCAATCAGCTTTGGTGTCAAGGAATTCTGTGATATCTGTGGAAAATGTGCCAAGCTCTGTCCTGCAGAAGCGATTTATTTTGAAGACCAAACCATGGATGCCATGAATATCAGCACCAACCCCGGAGTGATGAAATGGCCCCTGGACAGTGAAAAATGTTTCAGAGGTTGGCAGATGGCCGGTGGTGATTGCGGAAACTGCATCCGGGTCTGTCCCTTCAACAAACCGGAGGGATGGCTCCATGAAGCCACCCGGATATTGATTGGCGCCAAATCCGGGTCACTTGATAAATTACTTCTTAATCTTGATGATGCCAGCGGCTACGGTGAGGGTGATCCTTCTGCAGAAAAATTCTGGAGCTCAGATAACTTCGTCCACATCAAGCCGGATTAGAAAGATAAATGTTTGAAGACTAGCGAGTTATGTAGCTCTGGCCAGCATAACTCGCTTTTTCCATTTTACGGCCGAGTTTGCAATTCAGATCGAAAGTTAACCAACATCAGATAAAATCCGATCACCTTGCCACCGGAAGGATTCCAAGACCTGACCAGGACCCAATCAGCATCAAAGATTCGGATCCTTTTTCCAGTACAATCATGATATGGATTATCAACAAATCCGGTTCATCAGCCAGGAAGTGGAAGTAGAGTTCAACAACCCTCCTACCCTCAAGAAAAAACCAGGCTGTCCGGACCGCTTTAACTGGGAAAACAATATCCACGAAATCCGGAAAGTCGTTGGGGAATGGCAGGACTTTTCCCGGCGGGGACGAATGGCCCACAATATGCGCCCCGCCAATGCCGCCAAAGCGCGGCGGCGGGGATCCTGGGGCGTGGGCCGCTTTTACTTCCGGGTTCGAACCGCATCCGGTCAGTATTTCGAACTTTACTACGACCGGGCCCCCCAGGACGCAGATGATCGGGGTGGTTCCTGGGTCCTTTTCCGTGAAATCAAACCTGCCGGATCCGAAATGGAACCACCATGAAAAAAATTTCCACCCTGCTTAGATTTTTGATTTTTCTTCCTTTCCTGGGACTGTGCATCTTCTTTCTGTATGGAGCCCTGCAGACCCAGCAGCGGCAAGCTCAGGCTGCTGAATTCATCCCGGTTCCAGCCCAGGTCATTGAAAGCCGGGTGCAGTACATCCGAACAGTCAGCCGCAGGCGCTGGGAGGTCAAAATCACCTACAGCTATACCGTCAAAGGAACCACTTATCATTCCTCCCGGCTGGGATTTGGCACCCGCCCCACAGTGGAAAGCTATGACGGAACAGAAGAATCATATTCCACAGCCTATCCAGTTGGAAAACTGATTACTGCTTATTACGATCCCGGAAATCCCTCAACCGCGGTCCTCACCCGGCAGCAGGATGCCTCACCGCTCCGCCTGCTCATCACGCTGGGACTGCTGGTGCTGTTTGCGGGGATTATTTTCGGTCCTCTGCTTCTTCCTGATTCTTAAGAATCCAAACCACCCAAAAATGATTATTCCCGATTGATTTCGTTTGAGAGCAGAAGTAAGTCCAGGTGGACCCGGTAATACCCCGCCCCCGGAAGAAACGGTGGATGAAAAACCTGTCAAGGCAAAGTTAAAATGTCCTACTCCTCAGCAAAGTAGAAATGTCCTAATTAGAGGCATGAATTCGTTGGCCATCAAGGTTGAATCCATAATTTCGCCAGGGGTGGGTGGGAGATGGTTTCGTTTTCCGATGTTCGACATCTTTAGAAGTCACAACCTCCGCTTGCTTGGGTTGCCTATGATACACATTGAATTTCAAGGTGCTGTCATTCAATAATATTTCGATTTTACCTGACTCACTTTCACATACCGTGACCGTGCGTCCCTGCAAGGCATAGGCGGGGCGATCGGTGACGATCTGATAGATCACTTTCTGATACTGGATCTGCAGATTTTTGGAAAGTTTTCGCTGGGACTGTTTAGAAAGAATAGGTCCAAGATTATTTTCGGGAAGCAGTGGCTCATGGTAGTCGATGGGACTGCGGGGCTGGACAGCAAACTTCTGGTTATAGATCGGGATATATCCGGTTAGAAAGGCATTGGCATCAGCATAGTTGTCAATGCCAGCCAATCTCATTTCCTTGACCAGACGATCCTGGAGGGTCTGATTGGCCCGCTCTACCCTTCCTTTGGCTTCAGGAGAAGATGCGCAGAAGGTATCTATCCCCAATTCAGCCATTGCACGCCCAAACTGGGTCAGGTCTTCTGTAGTGG
>CAZTWV010000089.1:0-7897 GCA_964618295.1 uncultured Anaerolineales bacterium
CTACGGGCGGGCTCGAGGACGCGACGCGGCGCTGGGCCGGCCCGCGCTGCACGCCGAGGTTCTGGGCTTCGATCATCCCGAGGACGGGAGTCGGCGGCAGTTCGAGGCCGAGCTTCCCGGCGATCTGAGAGAGCTCGCCCGGAGCCTGGGGGCCGCGGAGCCGGTCGTGCGAAATGCGGAGCCCCAGGAGAGCCTCGCTGGGAAGAGCGGAGAGGAGAGCCCTCGTGGGTGAGGCCGAGGCTGAGGCCGAGGCCCTTTGCGACCCTGTTCTCATGGATCTTGGGGTGGAGCACGGCTTCGGTCGTCGCGGGTCGCGCGTGCCGGAGACCACCTGTTTTCCGAGGCAGGTGCACGGGACGCAGGTCTGGTGCGTGGAGTCCGGTGGGCCTGGGCCCGAGCAGCGCCCCGTCGAGGCGGACGCCACCGTCAGCTGCGAGCGCGAGATCCCCGTAGGGATCGTCACGGCTGATTGCGTGCCCCTGCTCGCGAGTGTCGCAGATGGCTCCGCGGTCGCCGCGATTCACGCGGGCTGGCGGGGCCTGGCGGCCGGGGTGATCGAGCGAGGGCTGGCGATGCTCCGGATGAAGGCGCCGGGCAGCCCGATCCATCTGGCGATCGGGCCCGGAGCCCGGGGCTGCTGCTACGAGGTGGACGAGCCCGTCTGCCGCGCCCTGGGCGCCCGCTATCGCGGACAGCTCGCTGGAGACGTTCTGCGACCGGCCGGTCGACCGGGGCACCATCTGCTCGATCTGTCCGCGCTGGCCGAGCGGATCGTCGTGGACCTGGGGATCGAGGGAGCGCATCTCGGGTTGGTGCATCGGGTGTGTACGATCTGTGACCCGATTCGCTTCGAGTCCTTCCGGCGAGACGGCGCCAGCGCGGGGCGTCTGCGACATTTCATCCGTTCCGTGTGAACAGACCCGCAGCAGGGTTGACAGGCTCATGCCCCCCCCGTAGATTGAGGTTGCTCTGGACCACTCATTGGTCGAGCCCCTGAACTGTCCGTCCTCGAATCCTCGTATAGACCGGCTGCAATGCTTGCCAGTCCGACAGGAAAGAGCGGTTACGACGCGACGAGGGCCGCGACGAGGGCCGACGCGTTCCAAGGGTCCTTGATTTCTTTCAACTTCGGGCTCAGTATCGACGATGACCCAGGATGAGGTCCGGCCCGTGAACGAGCCGTCGATCGATCCGCCGAATCCGCCGGTCCTCGGAGAGACCGCCGAAATGTCCGAAATGGATGTCGGTCGAATCCTCTGATCCAATAATCCTGCCGCCCCGACCCATGAGACGGTTGCGGACCGCGGATGATCCGAACCAGCCCAGCGCGATTCCAGACCGCCCGGCGTGGCCCCCCGAAAAAAATCCCCCTATCCCACTCGAATCATTTCAACAAACCCCATCGAGCCAAAAGAGAGAATCCACGTGAGTAGTGAGCGCGCGTCCGAGAGCAAGGACGGATCCGGTTCCCAGGCCAACCGAAATCGACGCGGACGGGGGCGACGTTCCCGCAGCTCGACGGGCAGTGGTGGTGGCGGCGGCGGCAACCGCGGTGGCCATCGCGGCGGCGAGCCCAAGCGGGACTACCTGCCGAGCGACGCGGAGCTGGCCGAGGAGGAAGCCTCGCTCGAGAACCAGGTCGACGACGGCTCGGAGAAGATCGTCGTTCGGGAGTTGAAGGCGAAGTCGATGCCCGAGCTGACCCAGCTCGCGGAGTCGATGAACGTCGAGAACGCGGCCGGACTCCGCAAACAGGATCTGGTCTTCGCCATCCTGAAGGCACAGACCGAGAAGCGAGGAAAGATCTTCGCCGAGGGCGTGCTCGAGATCCTGCAGGACGGCTTCGGCTTCCTGCGCGCGCCGGACCAGAACTATCTGGCCGGACCCGACGACATCTACGTCTCGCCTTCCCAGATCCGCCGCTTCAACCTGCGGACGGGGGATACGGTCGAGGGGCAGGTGCGATCGCCGAAGGAGGGCGAGCGCTATTTCGCGCTGCTCAAGGTCGAGTCGATCAACTTCGAGGAGCCCGGCCAGGCCAAGCACAAGATCCTCTTCGACAACCTGACGCCGCTCTATCCGGAGGAGAAGTTCAATCTCGAGACCAAGGGCGGCGGGATGACGACCCGCATCATCGACCTGATCGCGCCGCTCGGGAAGGGACAGCGCGCGCTGATCACCTCACCGCCGAAGGCCGGCAAGACGATGCTGCTCAAGGACGTCGCCAACGCGATCGCCGAGGGCAATCCCGAGTCCTACCTGATCGTGCTGCTGATCGACGAGCGGCCCGAGGAGGTGACCGACATGCAGCGGACCGTGAAGGCCGAGGTGATCTCCTCGACCTTCGACGAGCCGGCCACGCGCCATGTCCAGGTCGCCGACATGGTGATCGCCAAGGCCAAGCGGCTCGTCGAGCACGGACGCGACGTCGTGATCCTGCTCGACTCGATCACGCGACTCGCACGCGCCCACAACACGGTCGTACCCCACTCGGGCAAGATCCTGTCGGGCGGTGTCGACTCGAACGCGCTCCACAAGCCGAAGCGCTTCTTCGGCGCAGCCCGGAACATCGAAGAGGGCGGGAGCCTGACGATCGTCGGCACGGCACTGATCGATACCGGCTCGCGCATGGACGAGGTCATCTTCGAGGAGTTCAAGGGCACGGGCAATTGCGAGATCGTGCTCGATCGCAAGCTCGCGGATCGCCGCACCTATCCCGCGATCGACATCAACCGCTCGGCGACCCGGCGCGAGGAGCTCCTGATGGACCAGAACTCGCTGAACCGGATGTACATCCTGCGCAAGGTGCTCGCCCCGCTCTCGCCGGTCGATTCGATGGAGTTCCTGATGGGCAAGATCGAGAAGACGGATTCGAACGCGGAGTTCCTCGAGTCGATGAACTCGTAGCACCGCGATCCGATCCGTCGGCGATCCGTCGAAGCCGGAGGAGCTCCTCGATGAGAATCCTGAAGATCGTCGCGATCGTGATCCTCGCGTGGGTCGCGGTCGTCGTCGCTTTCGAATCGCTGATCGGAATCTTCCAGCCCGAGGCGGGCTCGACGCTCGTTCTCACCAGCTTCGAGGCGGACGGATCGGCGCACGAGCGGGTGCTGGCCCGGCTCGAGAGTGACGGCAGGCTCTACGTGGCCGCCAACCACTGGCCCAGAGCCTGGTACGAGCGGGTGCTGGAGAACCCGGACGTGATGGTGAAGGCGGACGGGGAGAACAAGGCCTACCGCGCCTATTCCGTGCCCGCCTCCAGCCCGGAGCACGACCGCGTCGACGCCGACAACAGTCTCGGCCTGCTCTTCCGCATCGTCACCGGCTTTCCGCCTCGCTACTTTCTCCGCCTGGAGCCTCGCTGAGAGCCTCGCTGAGAGCCTCCCGAAGCCCGCCTCACTCGTCTGGCTCGGGATTGGCTACGCTCCACCTGGAGGCAGTGTCCCATGGAGCTGCGCGAGCTGACGATCCACGGGCAGCGAATGACCTTCCGGACGGCGGGCGAGGGGCCGGTCGTGCTCCTGATCCACGGCATGGCGGGCAGCGCCTCGACCTGGAAGCACGTGATGCCCGCCCTCAGCCGCCGTTGTCGGATCGTGGCCCCGGACATGCTCGGTCACGGCGAGTCCGCGAAGGGGACTGGCGACTACTCCCTCGGCGCCCTGGCGAGCGGACTGCGTGATCTGCTGGTCGCGCTGGACCACGAGCGCGCGACCATCGTCGGCCAGTCCCTGGGCGGCGGCGTCGCGATGCAGCTCGCCTATCAGTATCCCGAACGCTGCGAGCGGCTGGTTTTGGTGAGCAGCGGGGGCCTCGGGCGCGAGGTGAATCGACTGCTCCGTCTCCTCACGTTGCCGGGCTCGGAGGCGGCGCTCTCGTTGGGCTGCTCCGAGCCGATCCGCCAGACGATCGCGGGCGGCGCAGGGCTGGCCGCGCGGCTCGGCCTGCAGCCGGCGCCCGTGTTGATGGAGCTCTGGCGCAGCTACTCCTCCCTGGCAGACGAGCAGGCCCGCAAGGCCTTCCTGCGGACGTTGCGAGCGGTGATCGATTCCGGCGGTCAGGCGGTGAGCGCTGCGAGTCGACTGCATCTGGCGGCGGAGATGCCGACCCTGATCGTCTGGGGCGAAGTCGACCGGATCATCCCGGTCGAGCATGCGCTCGAAGCCCATGCCGCCATTCCAGGCAGCCGACTGGAGATCTTCGAGGACGTCGGCCACTATCCACACGTCGAACAGCCCGAGCGTTTCGCCACGCTGCTGAGCGAGTTCATCGAGACGACGACGCCGGCCCGGATCACCGTCGCCCCCCGCCACGTCCTCGGGTCTTCGGCGATGCGCGCGGCCGCTGACTTCAGTCCCTCGTCGTCTGCCACGAGCGGCTGAGCAGGGGGACGACCCGGGTCGATTCCCGAGCGGGAGCCAGAGACCATCGGCGCGGAGATCCTCTCGTTTCGGACTGCAGGGTCGGCGTTCGGTGTCTACGGAGGATCGGTTTCATGCAGGGACTGAGTCGACGCAGTACCTGGTCGTCCCAGCAGGTCGAGGCGTTTCTGCGCGACTACCTTGCGCCCCTGCGCCTGGCGGTGAAGGCCGGCTCCGACTATCCGATGATCTGCTCGCTCTGGTTCCGCTATCGAGACGGACACTTGCTCTGTGCGACGAAGGGCGACTCGACGGTGGCGCAACGGCTGCGGGCGGATCCGCGCTGCGGATTCGAGCTCGCGCCGAACGAGCCGCCCTATTTCGGAGTGCGGGGACGCGGGCGGGCGTCGATCCGCGCCGAGGGGGCAGTCGAGCTGCTCGGGGAGCTGATTGATCGCTATCTGGGCGGTCGCGATTCCGAGCTGGCGACCTGGCTGCTCCGAAGCTCGGAGGAGGAAGTCATGATCGCGATCGAGCCCGAGTGGATCACGTCCTGGGACTACAGCCCGCGCATGAGCCCGGGCAGGGGCCCAGCCTCGTCCGGATCCACCGGATGCTGAATGGATTCGCTTTCGCGCTGCTGCTGACGTCGCTCTTCGTGTTGCGCTTTCGCGGCTGGAAGCGACCGGGTCTCGTGTTGGTCTACTTCGTTTTCTTCGCCGCCCTCGAGATGGTAGCGAGCCGTTTCTTCCTGCCCCCCGACGCGATCGGGCCCGAGCTCGCCTGGGTCTGCTTCGGGCTGACGCTGCCTGTGTGGCTGGCGGCGGGACTGCTATGGCGTCACGAGAAAGCGCAGGGCGTGGGGGACTGAAGGGCGGGCCGGTGGTGAAGCATTGTCCCAACGAACGATGTCCGGGGCTGGCGCGAGACGGGTTCGTGCCGGAATTCATCGACGCGCTGGAACGCTGCGTCGATTGCGGAACGCGGCTCATCCGGGGCGAAGCGGCTCCCGAACCCCCGCCTCCGCTCGAGTACGTCGATCTGCGGACGGTCTTCATCGCCGCCGACGTGGTGCAGGGCCATCTCGTCCGCAGTCTGCTGGAGGTCGAGGGCATCCCCGTCCATCTCAAGGGCGAAGGCCTGCGCGCCGCGGTGGGTGAGCTTCCCGCCGACGTGACGCGGATCGAGGTCCAGGTTCCCTTCGAGCGAGAAGACGAGGCCCGGACGATCGCCGCTCGTTTCGAGCCGTCGATCGGGACCCGTTCGCGCCGGCGCGGGCCCGCCTGGGACTGAAGCCGAACCGGGCGGCGCCAGGGGCGGTCGCCGTCGTCGAGTCGGCTTCATTCCCGGGCGGGTCGGCGAAGACGGCGGGAGGCGGATCAGCGAAGGGAGACGGTGCCGTTCGAGGTGCGTAGGCGGATCGGGATGCCGCCCTTGCCGAGGCGGCCACGGATGCGCTCCGAAGGCTCGCCCGTCTGGTCCTCGAGCTCGAGGTCGTTGCGGATCAGCCCGTTCTCCACCCGGATGTCGACGTCGGCGTCCGATTCCTCGCAGAGCTCGAGCACGATGCGCCCGTTGCTGGTCGAGAGGGAGATCCCGTCCGTGCCCAGGGATTCCACGGAGGCGCGGATCACGCCGTTCGAGGTCGCGGCGTCGATCGATCCTCGATGACGGCCGACCTCGATCTTGCCGTTGCTCGAACGGGCGTGCAGCCGCCCATGACTGCCGCGACAGTCGACCTTCGCGTTCGCGGTGGCGACGTCGATGTCGCCGTCGACGTTCTCGATCGCGATCGCGCCGTTGCTCGAGCGCGCCCGGATCGCGCAGGCGAGTCCTTCGAGGCAGATCTTTCCGTTCGTCGAGGTGACGTTCAGCCGGGTCTCGCGGGGCACGGAGACCTCGATGTGGGCGACGGCGCGCCGGCTGCATTTGCGGGGAATCTGGACCTCGATCTCCAGCTCTTCGCCGGAGTCCGAGTGCTGGATCGAGATCAGGTCGAGCAGCTTCTCCGCCAGATCCGGGCAGTCGGCGCGCACGCTCTTGTACACCCGGATCTCGACGTCCTCGCGATCGGCGCCGATCACCCGGGTCCGGCCGTTGGCGTTGAAGACGCTGAGCGCTCCGCCGCGGGCGGCGGGCACGGAGAGCTTCTCCGTCCGACTCGCGGACTCGGTCCAGGGCATGCGCGAGAAGAGGCTGCGCAGCAGGCCGCTGAAGCCAGCCGGTCCCGGCAATCCGATGTTGGGCTTGCGGCCCCTGCCGTGGAGGGTCATCGCACGCCTCCTCGAGCCGCCCGAGCCGGCGCGATCGGTTTCCGGCGACTCAATGGAAGCGCCTCGGCCGGTCCTGGTCGTCGTCGTCCCGGCTCCGACGGCCCCGCTCCTGACGATCCTCGCGGTGGATGGCTCGGATCTTCTGTCGCATCCGGTAGCGGCGCCACTTCAGCAACAGGGTCTGGGGGGTCGGGGCGCCCGGCGTGCGCCCCTCGTTCACCAGGTAGATCCAGCCCACGAGCACGCCCGCCAGATGACCGACATGGCTCACGTTGTTCGCACTCGAGATCCACTCGATCAGGAAGAGCAGCGGAATCAGGTAGATCGCCTTCATCGGGATCGGCGGGAAGAGCAGCATGATCGTGCGATCGGGCCAGGTGAAGGAGTAGGCGAGCAGCACGCCCATCACCGCTCCCGACGCGCCGAGGGTGAGCGCGAAATAATCCGCCGCCGACGCCATGCCGAGCCAGCCCAGCATGACGGGGATCGACGCGATCAGGAAGCCCGCCCCCACGCCGCAGGTCAGGTAGTAACGAAGGAAACGCTGCTCTCCCCAGAGCAGCGCGACGGGCGAGCCGAACATCCAGAGCGCGAACATGTTGAAAGCGATGTGGAGGAACGAGCTCGGGCTGTGCAGCCACATGTAGGTGAACACACGCCAGAGCTGGAAGTCCTGCCAGACCGCGGCGGGCTGGACCACGCCGAACTCGGTCACGCTGAATCCGCTGTTCAGGGTGAGCAGCTGGGCGATGAAGACCACGCCGTTGGCGATCATCAGGTTCTTGATGATGTCGGGGGTATGAGGCGGGCCGAAGCCCATCTGTGCGCCGCCGCGTCCGTACAAGCTCGACACTCCCATTCAAGGTCCGGCCCGCCCGGACCCTCCCTGATCTGCCAGGGCGAGAGCGGGGCCAGGATGAGGGCACGACCGGTCAGGCACGGCCGCAGCAGGCCGTTCGTCTCGTCCGCCGAGAGGCCGTGGCCGCTGGATCCATGTCGGCGGGACGGGCGCGTTCTCCCGCAGGACCCGCAGAGGCTAGGGATCGCGCGTGGAGGGGTCAACTTAACCGCCCGGATCGCAAGCTCTTTCAGGCCCCGTCGGGTCACGTGCAGCGTAGAAAAGGAAGCCTTCCCCTCGGGCCCCGGGAACGCTCAGCGGCGACCCGCGGCGAGCAGCAGCGCGAGGGCGGACTTCGCGTCCCGGAGCGCCCCGCGTCGGACGAGCTCGAGTGCCTCGGCGAAGGGCATCGGGACGAGCTCGAT
>CAZTWV010000090.1:0-7370 GCA_964618295.1 uncultured Anaerolineales bacterium
GCTTTTCGGGATGGCTCAAGAACAGCTGATAATCTTTATGATCATTGTCCAGGCCACAAGCGTGGTTGGAGCGTACGTTGCGGGGATGATTGGTAAAAAAATCGGATTCAAACGCACCCTGGTCTATTCCATTCTGATGATGATCGCTGTGATTCTCGGAATGTTGTTTGCTCAAAATATAATCCAGTTTTACATCATTGGCGCCCTGGCTGGTTTTGCCCTGACCGGAGTTCAATCAGTAAGCCGAACACTGGTTGGTTACTTCGCTCCTGAGGGTAGAAGCGCTGAGTTTTATGGATTCTTTGCGGTTACAGGACGAACATCTTCATTTATTGGCCCAACTATCTACGGATTTGTTGCATTCGAAGCCGCCCGCTACTTCCAGAGTCGCGGAAATTCACTGCTGATAGCCGAGCAACTGGGACAGCGAGTTGCAATTGGTTCAATTGCGGTTTTCCTGATTGCCGGCCTGCTTATTCTGCTGCGAGTCAACGATCCCACAAAGGATTTCACAGACTCATGACTTTGACTCAAGAAATTCACTACCCGAGAAGAATCCCCGTCAGGAGAACGGCTCAATATGTATCGAAAGCTGCATTCTCCATTCTGTCAGATTTCCGGATTGAAGGCAAAAACAACTTGCCAGAATCTGGTCCTCTCCTGGTGATAGCCAATCACTTCAGTTTCATTGATCCGGTTGCCTTGATCCGCTGCCTTCCTTACCCGCTTGAATTCGTGGGGGGAGCAGATTTCCCCCATGCGCCAAAAATAGTGAAAGCACTACCCTCTATCTGGGGTTACTTCCCGGTCTTCCGTGGAACAGGTTCCAGGTTTGCCCTGCGGGCTGCAGAAAAAATTCTGAATCAGAATGGTGTGCTTTGCATCATGCCTGAAGGTGGGAGCTGGGCAGAAGTCCTTCGCCCAGCCAGACCCGGAGCAGCTTATCTGGCTGCTAGAACCGGAGCTCGCGTCCTGCCAATTGGGATTATGGGTTTAAATGACATTTTTCCGATTCGCTTTGGGAAACGCCCGGAGGTTTTAATTAAGATCGGAAAACCAGTTGGCCCCTTCTCGGCTTCCGGTAAAGGTAGAGAAAGAAGAAAACAGCTGGATCAAATTGGCCGTGAACTCATGAAGTCAATAGCCAGGCTTCTTCCCGACTCTAAAAGAGGGTTTCTTGCTGATGATCCAGCCACCAGGGAAGCGGCCAAAGGAACAGAGATCTACCCCTGGGATAATCAAGTAGAAGGCGAAGTCCACGGGGAAGTTCATTAATTTAATTCCGTACCTCCGATTTTAATAAACCTATTATAGAAATCTAATCCGGGCTGGACTACAATTATTTATAGCTGTTTATTAATTACCAAGGAGGCTTTGATGTTCTACCGTTTCGTGAAAGCAATCGATCGTATTCTTCCATTTCTTCCATTTAAATCAGCAAGTGCACACTGCGATATTCCCTGTGGGATTTATGATCCTACCCCTGCTCAAATTGACGCTCTAACTGTGGTCCGGATGATGGACCTGATGGCAGATCTCGACGAGGGGGACGAGCATGGAAAGCTAGAATATCATAATTCCATGACCCGCTATATTGAGGTTAAAGAGGATCATGCAGAAAAAGCGAAACACGAAATTCGTGTGATTTACGGGGACTACATCAAAGACGCTCACCTTGAAAAGCATCCTGAATTACCCGGATTGTTTCATAAGATCATGCAGCTTGGATCGAAAGCCCGCCAGTCACCTGCCCGGGAAGACGGCCTAGCACTGGTTGATGCAGTCAATCAGTTTTCAATAATATTTTGGGCTACAAAAGGTGTGAAAACCAAAAAAGCCAAAGCCCCTTATGCCCCGGCACTTGAAATGGTTTATCCCGATCTCTAATGCTTAGTATTTCCAAGGTGACAGGCACCAGCCTGTCACCTTTTTTTGTCCCAGGTGACTACGTCCTGCTTGTTGATCTGCGTTTTCCATTCCAGCGATTAGCAAAGGATGACTTTGTTGTTTTTAAACATCCCCGTTTCGGTCGGCTGATCAAAAAAGTCATCTCAATAAATCATGACCTCGAAACTGTCCAGGTTGAAGGCACCAACTCTGACAGCGTCACCTCTGATCAAATCGGCCCTGTTCAATTTTCTGACATATCCGGTAAAGTTTTTTTACACTTCAAAAGACCATACTAACTCCAACCTTGATCAGTATGGGTCAGTAATCCTGTAAATTTCATCCGCCTTTTCAGGCTTCCCCGGGTGATGTACAATACAACCTCGTCCAAAGGATGAGGTTTTTTTTATGGATGGATATCTAATTCCTGCAATTGAGCACCGGGTTGAAACCCGGGTGTCAAACTCAACTTTTATTGCTACGATCGCTCCTGCTTTTTCCATTGATCAGGCCCGAAATTTTATATCACAAATTTCAGATGAGTTTAGGGATGCAACCCATAATGTGCCAGTCTACATCATCGGGCACGGCACATCCAAGACAACGCACTCCAATGACGATGGTGAACCCTCCGGTACCGCCGGTCGACCAGCGCTTGCGGTTCTGGAAGGCAGCGGTTTAGGCGACACAGCCCTGGTCATTACTCGTTATTATGGAGGAACTAAATTGGGAACAGGAGGATTAGTCAAAGCCTACAGTGATGCAGCTCGCCAGGTAATCGACTCTGTCCCAAAGGCTGAGAAGGTCCAGGTTCATAAATTGCGCCTGCAGATTCCTTATTCATTTTTCGAAATTATTTCCCGGATCATCAAATCCAGTGGAGGAACCATCCTTACCCAAGATTTTAAAGCCCAGGTTACTCTAATCGCCACTGTACCAGTTAATGCCTATCCGGCAATTGAAAAAAGAGTTACAGAAGCAACCAGCGGAAATTTTTTTCCGGAGATACTCGCTCGGAATCAATCCGCAAAAATCGCTCAGAACAATTCCACCTTTGAAGAGAGAAACTGATGGCAAAGGATCAGAACTCATTTGATATCAAATCAACAGCGACCGATAATCGTTTACTGGGTTTATGGCGGTTAATGACCGGATACAAGCTTCAATACCTCCTGGCAGCTTTGAGCCTTGGAATTGCTGCCGGGTCCCGCTCCGGCACTTATCTAGTCCTCGGCAGCTTCATTGACAGGCTGGTTGAAGACGGCACAATTACCCAGATTCACCGCATTGCCCTGGCTTTCTTTGGGCTTGCTGTTGTTCAGGGAGTTTTTACCTATTTCAGCGGAATGCTTGCAGCTCGCACTTCTGAAGGAATCACCCGTCGTCTCCGCAATTTTCTTTACGACCACATTCAAAGGCTTTCCTTTGCTTATCATGACAAAACAAAAACCGGCGAATTGATTCAACGAACGACCTCCGACGTCGATGCTGTTCGCCTCTTTTTCGCCGATCGAGCAATCAATTTTGGCAGAATTTTAATTCTCTTTATAGTTAACTTCAGCGTTCTCCTCTCCATCAACGTTAGACTTGCATTTCTTTCTGTTATCGTTGTTCCTTTCACGGTTCTTGCTTCGCTCTTTTTTTTCAAGAAAATCTCCGCAATTTACGAAGAATATCAGAACCAGGAAGCTGCACTTTCAAACACACTCCAGGAAAATCTAACCGGCGTCAGAGTAGTCAAAGCCTTTGCCCGCCAGGATTTTGAAATCAAAAATTTTGCCCGGGAGAACAAAGAAAAGTTCATCAAAGGTAAACGCTTTTTCCAACTTCACGCCCTTTTTTGGCCCTTTTCAGACATCCTGACCGGAGCTCAGATGCTGTTTGGTTTCTATCTGGGCGCCAGCATGGCCATCAACGGTGTCATATCAATTGGGGATTATCTGGCTTATGCGGGAATGCTAATCTGGATTATCTGGCCAATCCGAAACCTGGGCCGCTTAATTGTACAAATGTCCACGGGGTTAGTATCGTTCAGCAGAATAAGCGATGTAATCAGGGAGCAGAGGGAACCTCTACTGTCCGGGGAATATTTGCCCCCGTCTGATGATATTCGGGGAGAATTTGAGTTTAATAATGTATCTTTTGCCTATGAAAATGCACCGGTCGTTCTCGAAGACATTACATTCAAAGTCGATCCAGGGCAGATGGTTGCAATCCTCGGTGGCCCGGGAGCAGGAAAATCATCCTTGATTAATCTTCTTCCCAGGTTTTATGACTACACATCCGGAACAATCACTCTTGACGGAATCGAATTGAGAAAATATCCCCGCTCTTACCTCCGGAATATTATCGGTATGGTTGAGCAAGAGCCATTCTTATTCAGCCGGACGATACGAGAAAATATCCTTTACGGGGTCAAAAGGGATGTGCCCGACGAAGAATTTTACGCTGCCAGCAAAGCTGCGGCCATCCATGATGTCATTCTATCCTTCCCAAACAGCTATGAAACCCTGGTAGGCGAAAAAGGAGTCACGCTTTCCGGCGGCCAGAAACAGCGAATTGCTATTGCCCGGACATTGTTAAAAAATCCCAAGATATTGATTCTTGATGATGCCACTTCATCAGTGGATGTTGAGACCGAATCGCAAATCCACAGGGCTCTTGACTCCCTGATGCAGGAAAGGACCACTTTTATGATTGCTCACCGGATTAGAAGTCTAATGGCAGCAGATCTGATTCTTGTCCTTGATAAAGGACGGATCGTTCAGAGAGGAAAACACCAAGAATTATTGAATCAACCCGGAAAATATCAAGAAATTTTTGAACTGCAAACGACCATTGATGAAGCCTTACAAAAGGAACTCTCTCAAACTGGAGACGGAAACAATTAGATGGCTGATCTCACTCGTTTTGAAGAAGAAGATTTTAGCGGAACTTTTACTCGATCCACCGCAAATCGAATTCTGAAAAGTCTAAAACCTTACTGGATATGGGTAGCCGGGTTTCTGGCTTCAATTGCTGTTGTTTCTATTCTTGATTCATATTTCACCTTCTTAAGCAAGCGGATTGTGGACGAGGGAATCGGAGCCGGCAACTTTACTTTGTTAAGAGAAATTATCACCCAGTACGGCATTTTAATCCTGGTGCAGTCTGTTTCTGTATTTGGCTTTATTTATTTTGCCGGAATTCTTGGTGAGCAAGTTCAATACGATTTGCGGGAGCAGATGTTTAATCACCTCCAGGAACTCTCGTTATCTTTTTACAATAAAACCCCCGTGGGCTGGTTGATGTCCCGGGTTACCTCAGATTCAGAAAGAGTTGCTCAGCTTGTAACCTGGGGGCTTCTGGATATTACCTGGGGTGTTTTGAACATTTTGACCGCATCTTTTTTTATGATCCAGATAAACTGGAAGCTGGGCTTGATGGTATTCGCTGTTATCCCGGTGCTGGTTTATGTCGCTGCCCAATTTAAAAAACGGGTGATTATCGAATTTCGACGTGTCAGGAAGATCAACTCCAAGATTACAGGCTCCTACAACGAATCGATCACAGGCGTTCGAATTACAAAAGCCTTTAACCGAGAATCTAAGAACATGGAAGAATTCGGAGAACTTACTGATGACATGTATCATGCTGGGTATCGCGCTGCCTGGCTTTCAGCCCTTTTCTTACCGATAGTAATGATACTGAGTTCGTTTGCATTAGGTGCTGTAATCTGGTTTGGGGGTCTCCAGGTTGAGGTCGGAGGTTTATCAATAGGAGGAATCCAGGCCTTTATCTCGTACATCACATTCATGATCTGGCCTATCCAGGACCTGGCCCGGGTTTATGCTGAACTTCAACGCTCGATTGCTTCAGCTGAAAGAATCTTCTCCTTGATTGATCAAAAACCTGAAATTGACAATCGTCCGGATGCTTACGATATAAAAAGCCTTGCTGGCTCAATCACTTTTGAAAGCGTGGATTTCTTTTACGAAGATGACGAAACAGTACTCAGAGACTTTTCTCTCCACGTCAAAGCTGGTGAAACAATCGCCCTGGTAGGTCCTACAGGAGGTGGAAAATCCACCATTGTCAATCTCCTCTGCCGCTTCTTCGAGCCAAAATCAGGCAGGATCCTGATCAACGGTATTGACTATACGAATTTTTCTCTCAATTCTCTTCAATCGAAAATCGGGATCGTCCTCCAAACTCCCCATCTGTTTTCCGGCTCCATCGAGGAGAATATTCGTTATGGTGATTTACAGGCCTCTTTTGAGCAAATTCAGGATGCTGCAAAAATTGCAGGAGCGGATCATTTCATCACCAAGTTTGAGGAAGGATACCAATTTGATGTCGGCGAGGGAGGCAATTTACTTTCCGTAGGCCAAAAACAATTGATTAGTTTAGCTCGGGCCGTTCTCCGCCAGCCTGATATTTTTATTATGGATGAGGCGACAAGCTCAGTGGACACTCTGACCGAGTCATTGATCCAGCAGGGTATGGATTTTCTAATGCGAAACCGCACCAGTTTTATTATTGCACACCGCCTGTCGACTATCAAAAGGGCCGATCGGATCCTCTTTATAAAAGATGGTAAGATTGCTGAAATGGGCAGCCATCGTGAGCTGCTTCTCAAAAAAGGGCTTTATTACCGGCTTTACACCCAGCAATTTCGCTCCAAGACTGCACTTAACCTAGGCGCTCCACACCTCCAATCATCTTGATTTAACCAAGAAGGCAACCGCTTATGAAAACCCGACATCAAATTCGTCAGCGCAGGCTGGTCATTATCCTTTCCTTTTCTTTCATGCTGTTCCATCAAGCTGATAAGCTCCTAATTTCACCTCTTACTCAGGATATTATGACCGAGTTTGATATCAACAAAACCCAGATGGGACTGGTGGTATCGGGGGCTTTGATCGTTGGTACAATTTTCTATCCACTATGGGGTTTTCTATTTGACCGTTTTGCTCGTCCAAAACTCATTGCTCTGGCATCTTTTATCTGGGGAAGCACAACCTGGTTGAGCGCAATTGCTCCTAGCTTTTCTCTTTTCGCAGCCACCCGGGCATCTACAGGAATTGATGATTCCAGTTACCCCGGAATCTACAGCTTAATTGGCGATCATTTTCCGCCAGAAAGACGCGGTAAAATTTACGGCTTACTCCAACTTTCCATGCCGCTCGGGTATTTGCTTGGTATGCTGCTGTCTATCGGTTTAAGTGGGATGCTAGGCTGGAGATCTGTTTTTTACATTACTGGTTCTTTTGGTGTTGTTCTTTCCCTGATCATCTTTTTCTCAGTTAAGGAGGTCCCCCGGGGACAAAGTGAACCGGAGCTGATCGATGCGGAGGAAATTGAAATTCACCGTTTCGATCTCAAGCAGGCTGTTCAGCTATTAAAGAAGAAAACTATCTGGCTGCTTTTTGCCCAGGGCTTTATAAATGTTTAATAGTATACAGAAGTCTTGACATTTGAACAAAAGTGGGCATAAGATACAC
>CAZTWV010000091.1:0-7222 GCA_964618295.1 uncultured Anaerolineales bacterium
CATTAATAATAATGCCAGTATTTTTAAGCTTATCAGCAAAGACGGCTGTCAGCATTCGGTTGGCTTGTTTTGATTGGCGGTACGCAGCGTCGTTCTGGTATGAGCGCCGATTGAATTCAAGATCGTCAAGGTCTAAACCCCCAGCCCAATAGCTGGCAACATTCACAATCCGCGGAGCTTGAGATGACTTCATTAGACCCCAGAAAGCAAGAGTCATCCAGAAATATCCAAGCACGTTTGTGGCAAATTGCAGCTCGATTCCTTCCGGAGTTACAAGTCGATCGAGGGGGGTGACAGCAGCGTTATTGATCAACACATCCAGCGACCCATTCCATTTGTTTGCAGCTTGTGCGATTTCTGCTTCCCTTGATACGTCACAAATCAGGATTTCGAGATCATTGTTACCGGTACGATTATAGATAAAGTCTCTAGTTATTTCGCTCTTCGCTTGGTTTCTGTTGACTAGAACAACCCGGTAACCAGCACTTGCGAGGGATCGGGCTATAGCTTGCCCTATGGCTCCGGTACTTCCCGTAACGGCTGCTGTTTTCTTGGAGGGTGATTTATCCATATCAGATTCCTGATAGTTTATGATTCAATATATAGATATTTAGTGTAGCGCATGATAAAAAGGCAGTCAATGTAGATAGCGAAGAGCTAGATTAATGAAGCTTGAAGGTATAATAAACAGCGATAATCAATCAATTGTCGTCTTGAAAGAATCATAATGAAAATATCAACTTTTGTTGAAAACCTGTCTCCTGATTACAGCCCGGTTGATAAGGAGCTCCTGCAGAGAGCACTTGAGTTAGCGGAAACAGCTCATGATGGTCAAAAACGGGCCTCTGGCGAGCCTTATCTATCCCATTGTAAAGCTGTAGCGGCGATACTGGCGGAGCTGCAAGTGCCTCCGTCTGTAGTAGCTGCTGGTTTACTTCATGATACTGTGGAAGATACCAACCTTGATTTTAATGATCTCAAGAGAGAATTTGGGGAGGAAATATATAACCTTGTACAGGCTGTAACTAAACTGGATACTTTGCCCAGGGTTTCAAGAGGCGAACTGCATCCAGCAGGGATGGATCAAAACTCGGTTGAGGGTGCTGTTGATCCCGGGCAGTGGCGGGCTGAGTTGGCTTCAGAAAATCTCAGAAAGACTTTTCTTGCGATGGCAGATGATCCCAGGGTGGTCTTGATTAAGCTGGCAGATCGACTGCACAATATGCGAACACTTCGCTACCTGCCGACGGATAAACAAAAACGGATTGCCAGGGAGACCATGGATTTGTTTGCGCCTCTAGCAAGCCGGCTTGGGATCTGGCAAATGAAATGGGACCTGGAGGATCTTGCTTTCCGTTATCTGGAACCGGATATTTACCATGAGATTGCCAGCCAGCTGGATGAGCGTCGTTCTGAGCGAGAAAGAAAGATGCAATCAATTACCAGGAAGATTTCAGAATTGATGTCGCGGTCTGGCATGAATGCCGAAGTTACCGGCAGGCCCAAGCATATTTATTCCATCTACCGAAAGATGAAAAGAAAGGAGCTATCTTTTGATAAACTTTCAGACATCAGAGGAGTGAGAATCATTGTCCCCACTGAAGAGGATTGTTACGCGGCGATCGGGATCATCCATATGCATTGGAGACCGCTGCCAGGGGAATTTGATGATTATATAGCTGCCCCAAAACCCAGTTTATATCAATCCATCCACACTTCCGTTGTATATGATGATGGGGATACTCTGGAAGTTCAAATCAGAACTCCTGAAATGCACAATAAAGCTGAATACGGGATTGCAGCCCATTGGCGCTATAAGGAAGGCAAAAAAAGAGATCGAGATTTCGAACAGAGAGTTGCTTATCTGCGGCAAATGCTGGAGTGGCAGCAGGATGTGGAATCTGCTCAAGAATTTGTAGACGGATTGAAAACAGACGTCTTTGGGGATCGGGTTTACGCCTTTACACCCCGGGGGGATATCATTGATTTACCAGCCGGGGCCACACCAATTGATTTTGCGTATAACATTCATACTGAAGTTGGACATCGCTGCCGGGGCGCAAAAGTAAATGGAAAATTAGTCTCTCTTGATTACAAATTATCCACTGGCGATCAGGTAGAAATTCTTACAGCAAAAAGAGGCGGCCCCAGCAGGGATTGGTTAAATGAAAACCTGGAATTAGTTAAAACTAAAGGGGCTCGGAGTAAGATCCGACGCTGGTTTAGGTTCCAGGAGCGCGATCAAAATATCGAAAGCGGTAAAACGATGCTGGATCGGGAAGTTTCACGTTTGGATCTTGGGGGTGAAATTGATTTTGGTGAACTGGTAGATATCTTCAATTATGAAAACGATGAAGATCTTTTTGCTGCAATCGGGACCGGAGATCTTTCACTTGGTAAGATCATCCATGCCCTGGTAACCATCAAAGAAGGGGAGCCCTCAGGGTTTCCTACCCATTATCAGGAACAGATCAGCCGGGAGACCTCTGGTGATATCACGGTCGTAGGCTTGAGAGGATTAAGAACGCAACTCGCAGCCTGCTGCAGTCCAACACCAGGGGATGATATAGTAGGGTTCATTACTAGAGGAAGGGGTGCAACTGTTCATAGGAGTGACTGCCCGAATATTCTAAACCTGACGGATAAAGAAAGATTGGTTGATGTTTCCTGGGGTTCGCCAGCTCGAACATTCCCAGTTCCTGTCCAGATCAGGGCGTATGACAGAGATGGGTTAACAAGAGATATAGCCAATGTGCTTTCAAATAACAATGTAAGTCTCAGTGAACTTCAGGTCAATGTTGATCATTCCCGGGGGGAGGCAACTTTTGATATGGTCCTGGGAGTTCGCAATGTAAGCCAGCTGCGGAGGATACTGGACCTGCTGGAAAGAATAAATAATGTTTATGAAGCCAGGCGGCAGAGGGCTGCATAATGGATAAATCAAAGGAGAGAGTATGACAAAGATTTACTGCGGATATTTGGATTGTGAAAACCTGAGTGAGGGGACCTGCCACGCAGGAGCAATCCGTTTGAGTGTTGAAAAGGGCTGCAAGAATTACAAACCGCCTGAAGGTTCAAGCAAAGTGAATGGTGACCTGAAAGGCGACAGTCTGCTCTGGGATAGAGAATACTTTGAGGATGATCCAATTGATGATGAGGTAACTTATTGAAAATCTAATCGATCTATCCGATTCTTAAGCAGCTGAGCTAAGTTGAAAATTGAAACTCCGACGATAGCAAAAAAAATTGGGGAAAAATCGCTTACTTTATCACTCCCTAACAAGAAAAGTCCCAGGAGCAGGGCAGAAAAAATAAATACCTGACAAGTCTGGACGCGGAGCGGAGAGAGTAGATCCTCCGAAACATCACAGGCAGCAGTCACGGTTCTTGAGCGGAGAACAACCAGTAGATATAAAAAAGCGATAATTAGTAAGATGAAAGCTGTCTGAATGTCTGGTAGGGATAACTGAAGTCTTTGATTAGTAGCAAACCACCAGACACTTGCAAAAATCAGCAGCAGCGCAGCACAAAAAGCGGGAATAATCTTATTATTCCCTAAAATATAATCCAACACCAAAACAATGCAGCCCAAAATTCCATACAGCGCTGAAGACTCAACAATCTGCCAGATGCTGAGAGCGGAGAATGTTAAGTAATCAAAAGTTTTTGGATTTACTCCGGTAGAGCGGTTTAAAAGGCGGGAAGCGATTAAGAACCAAAAAGATACCCCGAGGGATGGCTTGGGTACTGCATAATAAGCCGCAAATGAAAGCAGCGCAACTAATGCGGCACTGCTGGAAAATTCAGGATCAATTTCTCTGGAAATTGCCCAGGTGAGAAAAACAAATAAGCCGGCCTCCAATCCCCAAAGGGACGCATTCCATAACAAAGCACCAGTTGCTAGTTGAAAGATCGCACCAGCTGCGGCTGCTGTCAGGGCTAAATACGCGATGAATCGGTTGCTTTGATATTCGAAATCCAGCGGTCTTGCAAGAGATGTAAACTTGTACATAACTTTAATTTCCCAGGTAAAAGAAGTTTGTAAGCGTTTGTCAAATACCTTCCTGGATGAGATTCAAAATTGCTAAAGCTTCATTCTTGCCGCCAGAACCTAGTTCTCCGCCGGGGCCGGTGCAGGATGGACATCCATCTACGCAGGGGCATCCTTCGATTAGATTTACAGCCATGTCTAATAGTTTGTGAAAAAGATTATAGAGCTCAAGGCTGAAACCTAATCCCCCCGGGATTTCTTCATAGATAATCAGGGCTGGTCGATTGTTTGCTTCGGATAGTCTCGGGTCAATATGAAAACCGAGATCCGTGCGGTCGCACATCAATAACAATGGGGAAAGATGATGAAGAGTGTATCCCAGGCTGCTTAAGCCGCTTTTTATTTTGACCGCACTTTCCGCTCGGTTGTGGCAGCGGGGGCAGAGAGTAATCAAGTTGGCCGGGTGATTAGCTTCTGAATAGCTGGAAAATCCGCGCAAGGGGTGTTTATGATGAACGTGGAGTGATGAGGAGCCTGGTTCTTTACCGCACACCTGACAGCGATATTGATCACGTTTAAGAATGCTTAACCTGATGGAATCCCAATTAGGGCCGTAATCTCCGGGTCCGCTTTTCCAAACACCTGAATCCTGTAAACGATGCTCCGTAATTTCAGATATGGTAAGCATTATTCCCGTGGTTTTAAGGGATTGGGAAGGTAGTTCAAGGGGAATTTTTTCAAGCACCTTGTATGCTCCCCAGGAAATTTTTTTATATCCAACCACCTGAGAGTCAATTTGAAGCTTGATTAGTGAGAGGTTCGAATAAGTTCTATTGGCCTCTTTCTGGGGAGATAGATTCTCAATGGTGGTTTCGCGGATTGGTTCAGTGTAATAATCTGGTGAGTCCTTGGCAAGTAAAGCGGAATCGTTATTCAGATCAAGTTCTTTGACAAGATAGATTTCACCGAGGTGGAGGTAAACAGCTCCTGGGTGAACAAGCCAGAAAGCACTGTCATAATCCACTGTCCCGATGATTGCTTCTCGGGGTGGGGCGCCTATTAAAATGAGCCTTATTCTGTATTGTGAGGCAGTTCGTAATGACATATCCGCGGCTGGGTAGGTCGATTTTTTCCAGAAAAATGAGTTATTTGATTCTAATAGTTCTCCCCGGGAAGAAAGGAAATCTAAAAAATCTTTCAAGGTTGAAGGCTCTAGATTTCCGAAAACGTCACCAGGTTTGAAAGCCAGCTCAAAGGCCGAACACTGGATATGATTCAGCAGAATTAATAAATTGTTTGGGTCAATATACGCTTTTTCGAAATCAGTTGAAAACAGAAAATCAGGGTGGTGGGCAATAAACTGATCAACAGGGTCTGATGAGGAAACGAGCACGGAAAGAGAGGGTTGATCTTCTCTCCCTGATCGACCAAACTGCTGCCATGCGCTGGTGATTGTACCTGGATATCCAGCCAGAATAACGGCGTCTAAACCACCAATGTCAATTCCTAGCTCAAGAGCATTTGTCGCTATGACTGCAAGAGCGCGTCCGGACTTCAAATCCCCCTCGATCTTTCTCCTTTGTTCTGGAAGATAACCGCTTCGGTAAGCCTGAATTTGATCTGAAATCTCGGGAATTTTTGATCTTAATTCTGACAGAGTATGTTCTACAGAACGCCTTGAGCGGGCAAACAATATAGTCTGAAGTTGATTATCTAGTAAAGATTTCACCAGCGAAAGGCTCTCATTCAGTGTTCCTGCTCGTAAACCTAGAGCAGGGTTCGTAATTGGGGGATTGTAAAGAACCACATGCTTATCGCTGCGGGTTTGGTATTTTCCCGTGATAATCTCTAGCGGTTGACCTATAAGTTTTTGGATGAATTGAGATGGATTGCCAATGGTGGCGGAGCTGACAAAATACTGAGGCTGAGCATTATAAAAGCGGAGAATTCTATCCAGCCTGCGAAGAACGTTTGCTACATGGGAGCCGAACACACCCCGGTAGACATGAATTTCGTCCAGGATGACATACTCTAGATTTTCAAAGAAATCAGACCATTTCGTGTGAAAAGGCAGGATGCCCATGTGGAGCATATCGGGATTGCTGACAATAATTCTGGACTGGTTTCGAATTTCAGGTCGTTTTCCAGAAGGCGTGTCTCCGTCATGCGCTGCTGCAGAGACAGGGAAAAAGCTTCTCAAACGGTTTAATTGGTCATGAGCAAGGGCTTTAGTGGGGAATAGAAACAAAGCCCGGCTGTGGTTGTTTTTGACAAGTTGGTTTACTGCAGGGAGGGTAAATGCAAGGGTTTTTCCAGAAGCGGTGGCAGAAACCAGCCCAAAATTTTTACCAGATGATGCAAGCTCCCAGGCCTGCAGTTGATGCGGGTACAATCCCTGGACATCATTCTCAAGTAAAGAGTTTCGTATAGGCAATTCCAAATTCGATGGGAAAGGTAAAATTGGATTCTCTGATCCAGTAATTTTCTTTTCAAAAACAATATTTGGGCCTACTGCAGGATCTGATCGCCACCGGCTTAAAAGAGAAAGCAGAGACATGGTTAAAATGAATCAGGATTGAACGCTGGGTGAAATTTCTTTTTTCGCCCGAAGCTTCATTTGATCTCTAAGAATGTTAATATCCTCGGGAATTATGTATGCGGCCCAGGCCATAAAGGCAGCTGCAATCAGCCGGGCTACGACAGTGATAATCAGGATTGAAAAACCGAGTGAAGTTTTGGTTGCGATGAAGCCTGCCAGGGCAGGGGCAATTGCTGCTCCGCTGTTTTCGATGAAATATTGAATGGACAAAGCAGAACTTCTGACTTCTGGAAGAGCGATATCATTAACAGATGATACGATGTTCGGACTTCCCATCGGCATGAACAAAGCTGTTAGTGCCATCAAAATTCCGAAAAGGAGAGGTTGATTAATTGGGACTGAGAGAGTGATCCAGATCAGCAAAGCTCCGGCGACTGCACCTCCAGCTGACACAAGCATCCTTCCTCTGGGAGTTTTTTTGAAGGCTTTGTCTCCTAGAATTCCACCCAGAAAATACCCGCCTGCCAGCATCAGCACAGCAGGTACCATTGTCATCAGTACCATGGAATTATTATAAAAACGTTCTTCTTCCAGGTACAAGAAAAACCAGAATGTGATTACCTGCCAGGGAAAAACATTTAATAGCATTAAGTTGTTTTGACATTTGAGTTTGAATACACCATCTCCGCCTG
>CAZTWV010000092.1:0-7216 GCA_964618295.1 uncultured Anaerolineales bacterium
CACGCATATTATATTTCTTATTGTTAATACTATTATTAACTCCAGGAAATATATTGTGATATTTCGTGACTTTGAAAACCAAATCAAGCCCCTGCCAGCCTTCAATCTGAACGACATCCGCAAGATCGATCCAGCATTTCACCGACCGCAGCTGAGTGATTGGATCAACAGAGAATATATCAAGCCGCTAGCAGGCGGATTTTACATATTGGCTAATTCTGAGTTCAATGAAAGCCACCTATTTATGATCGCAAACCTGATCTATGAGCCTTCCTACGTCAGCCGGGAATCTGCTCTGGCGTATTACCAGGTTATCCCTGAATCCGTGTTGGGGGTGACCAGCACCAGCTCAAGGAAGACCAGGCAGTTTGATACTCAATGGGGTGTGTTCAGCTACCGCAGTATCAAGCCGGACTTGTTGTTTGGATACGAGGTAATTGAGAAGGCCAAGAATATCAAGTTCAAGATCGCCCGTTTGGAAAAGGCAGTTTTGGACTATTTACACTGGAATTCAAGTCTGCAGTCCGTAGAGGACTTCGAAGGTCTCCGCTGGAATAGAAACCTGATCTCCAACCTGGATGCTCATCCCCTGTTCTGGAAGTACGTTAAGATCTTCAACAGCAAGGCGCTGGATCGCAGAGTTAGAATATTAATGGAGTATGCTCATGCTTGAGTTCGAACAGATCAAGGACCAATACCCGAAGAACCTGCAGCGTTTTGAGCGCTCTATTCTGCGGGAGTATCTGCAATACAAGATCCTGCAGGCAATCTTCGACAGCAAACACGCCAGCAAGCTTGCTTTCCTGGGTGGAACTGCCTTGAGGGTTGTTTACGGCAACACTCGCTTTTCGGAAGATATTGACCTGGATAATTTTGGTCTTTCCTGGAAAGCATTTGAAGAAGTGATCAACAAGGTCCGCCGTTTTCTTTCCCTGGAAGGATTTGAAGTAGAAGTAAAAAATGTCAGGAAGGGAGCCTACCGCTGTTATCTTCGGTTTCCCGAACTGCTCTATGATCAAGGGCTTTCTCCCCTTCCGGAGGAAAAGATCCTGATCCAGGTAGACACCACCTCACAGGGATATAATTACCAACCCGAGATTTTACTTCTTAACAAATTTGATGTTTTTACCGAAATCAGGGTGACACCGCTTGATGTTCTTCTCTCGCAGAAGATTTTTACGGCTGTGAATCGCAACAGACCCAAAGGTAGAGATTTTTATGACATCACATTTCTCGCCAGCAGGACCAAACCAAATTATGGTTTTTTGCAACAGAAACTCGGGATCGACACAGATCAGCAGTTAAGGGAAGAGATCAAATCACGAATCACGAATTTCGATTTCAAATCTCTGGCGGACGATGTGGCACCTTTCTTAATCAACCAGAATGAAATCAAGCGGGTTGAGAAATTTTCGGAGTTTTGGGAACAGGTAAATTTGAGCTGATAAATCCATGAAGCTCATCGCCTTTCTCCAAATTCATGGATTACGAAGATCCTTCGAGTTTCCAAACAGCGAAGAATCCCTGACTGTCAGTCAGACGACAATTTTTGCTCACTGCGCTCGCGACCGAGGACCATCGACCGAGGTCAGGTTGCGCTTCCAGCGTTGCGGTTTCGTAATTAGAAACAATTCCAAAACAAAAATCACTTAATACCAATCAAGCTCGGTTGCAACAGCATCCATCACAGCATCCCAGGGATGGTCTGATACAACAAGTTCCACACGCTGAACCTCATAGGCTGCGCCTATAGAAACAGCATTCAAGCAGCGAGGTAGGAAGCGATCATAATATCCTCCACCCCAGCCCAGTCGCATCCTACCAGCGTCAAATGCCACACAGGGCGTCAACACAACGTCAATAATCTCCGCATCAATCACTTCCGATAATCCCACCACTGGAGTCTTAATGCCATACCTGCCCTCTATCCAGGAATTCTCATCTCTGGGGAGCAAAGCCTGTATCACCCCCTCATCGCAGCAAAGCGGTAAACAAACTTGTTTCCCCTGGTCCTCTAGCAATTCATGAAGTTCAGCAAGATCCACTTCCCCCGCATAAGACATGTAGGACATGACCACACTTGCATCCTGAATGGCTGCATGCTCCCCGATCCGCTGGCAGATTTCGCTGTTGTACTCCCTCCTCAAATCATCAGGTAAACCCTTCCGGGCCGCCTGCGCTGCTGCACGCTGCTCGTCCTTAGTAAATTTTGACATGAGAGATGTCCTTGTGAACTTCCATCCGGCAGGCTGATATTTGTCGTAAGAAAAACATAAGGGCACAATGCGAGTGCATTATGCCCTTTCAAGCAGACGATGGCAAGAGGAAAAAGATCAGAATTTCTCGATCTCATCCAGGAACTTCTCAAGCTCTTCCTCTTCCATATGGTAGCCGTGTTTATCCTCCGGATAAGCGCCGCTCCGAACGTCTTCCGCCCAATCCGCGTAGGCTTCTACGGCCCAGGGGAAGAAATCGGCGTACGCCTTGGCGTGAGAAGCAGCCTGGGGCATCATATTGAACAAATCAAAATCAACCATCTCACAGCCATCAGCAGCACCGCCAGCAGCGATCGAGATTACTGGCACGCGAAGTTTTTTGGCGATCGCATTGGTCACTTCGATCGGTGTCAGCTCAATGGTCATGGCTTTCATACCATTTTCCTGGTATTCATACGCCATCCGGAAAACCTTCATGGCTTCCTCCGCAGTTTTTCCAATGCGCTTATAACCTCCCTGGGCTGCTGTCTGCCAGCCGGAGAGGGCACCCACATGACCGAAAACAACCAGATAGTTGTCAGCCATGTATCTTAGTACTTCATTGGTAACACCCATCGGAAGCAGGGAATCAGCACCTGCATGGGTATAGAGCGCACCTCGCTCTACAGCCCTTTCCTTGGAGGTATAGTCAATCGTGTTCATATAGAAATTGATGTGGATCAGCTCCGCTGCGTTACGGACAATCCGGATCCACCAGGGGGCGATGTGGGACTGCCAATCCATATCCTGGTTGCCATCTCCAGGAACGGTCAGGCGGCAAACATCGACATTGGCCATCTCAGCGGCTTTTACCCAAAATTGGTCCCGGATCATCGGGCACATCTGAACAATCGGCGTGCCCTCGTCCTTGAGCTTCTGCAGATGGGCAATGGACTTGCGGTTCCTGTTAACCAAGGAGGATTTCACTCCCTTTTTGCTTTCTTCTGCCATTTTTGTCTCCTTTTTTATACTTGACGAATGAGGTCTACTTTCTAGCACTGAAACACGTCATTTTATGAAATTTACTCAGGTGCAAAGGCCGGACCAGCTCCTTTATTTGATTACGGCATGGGATTGGATGAGGTTGATTGCCTTTCTAGCCAGCAAATCATTTTCTAATAATCCCAGGTCTTGGCCAAGAAAACCTTTCACCATCTCGATCGGCATTTGCTGGCGAACAGAGATGGCCTTTGCCTCTTCCTCTAATTCTTCTTTGGTCACTTCCAGATTCTCTGCTTCTATAACACCTTCAAGCACAATCCTGGTCTTTACCAACCTGAACGCTTCTGCCCTGAACTCTTTCAAACGAGCGTCCAAATCTTCCTGCGTGAAGTTAAGACAAACTCCGGATGCCAGGCTGTCATATTTCATCCTGTGGTTCATTTCGAGGACCATCATAGAAACTTCCTCTTCAACCAAATCCTGTGGGACCTCAATGTCATTGGCTTCCAGCACGCTCTCGAGGATCCTTTCCTTTAACTGCTCTTCGGCGTCATTACCAGAAGGTGCGTTTTCAACCTGCTCCACTTCAATTCCTAAGTAGTTTTTCACTCCATGGGTTGACATCTATCATTGACCTCTTTTATGAACTCCATATCAAACAAGATTCATTCCCAGCATATCGGGTATCTGACCGCAGAGAGTAGCGGCCTCCATGCCATAATCGACGATCAGTCCCAGTCCTGAAACATACTCTGCAAAATCACTGTTAAGATAAACAATGGCTTTTGCCATAGCCTCCGGTCTGGCAAAGTCCTTTTCGTTGCCGATATAATTACGTAAATTCTTGTCGTCACGACCCGTAACGCTGAGAAACTGCGAAACAAAAGGCGTAGATGTGGAGCAAGGCATAACAAAGTTCACCCGGATATCACGCTTTGCAAAGTCCGCTGCTTTCGCTGAGGCATAATAGTTCATGGCGCGCTTTGCCACCATATATGCGATGACTCCCCCGCTATCGCTCTGATCCAAATCAACTATTGCTTGCACAGTAGCGTCCCAGCCATCAGCGTCAACTATTGCCTTGTATTCATCGATGATGTCAGGCCTAGCCCAGCGCACTCCGGAGGAGGAGGTTATGTAGGCAATGGCGCCACCGTCCGTAACTCTGCTTTCAAGATAAGCCTCGGTTATGTACTTATTGGCTACGAAATCGATAATGAAAGTCTCTTCATATGTGTTGGAAACACCGGAGACGCCGGCGATGCCAAAAAAACAATCTGTCTGCTCGGGTAACTGGGCAAAAGCATGATCAATAGAAGATTTATTGCCCAGATCAATCTCAATCCAGTCTTTCAGGCCAACCAACTCTGGCTGGAAGCGGTCGAGCGCATAAACATCAGCCCCCATTTCTACTAGCAGTTTGGCTGTGGCTTTGCCCATCCCGGAATAAGCCCCGGTGACAACACAAGTCTTGCCAGTGTATTTAAAATAGTCTTTCATAACTCAATACCTCAGGATGCTGCAATCTAAAAACTGACCACCTAAATGGCACATCTCGAGAAGACGTGCCATTTAGTTGACATTACTTACTCGGCATCCAGTGCGTCAAGCCTGCTGAGAATATCTTTTTTTTCTTCTTCAGTAAAATCTGATTGGGGGAAATTGAGCAGAAGGTTCATGCGCATTCCCAAGACAGGGGTCAGCTCAGGGTTCTCGGTAAAACCAGGCTTGTGTTCCTCGATGATTGCCACAGCACGGGGATCCTCAAGAATATCCTTTAGCTTGCTCTTCGAATTGATAGCCATTCTTATTCTCCTTTTATAAACTTATGTTTTCACCGCCGGCAATACCGGCGACAGATTAACTACGCAGCGTGCTTGCCGCCCTCCATTGTGTAGCTCCAAGGCTGTGCCTGGAAGGAGAACTGGCTGCCGCCGTCTACCTCAATAACCTGACCGTACATGAAGTCAGAGACATCCGTACACATGGTCAATATCATCAACGCCACTTCATCCGGTGTGGTGGCAATCGGAGTGGCACTGCCAAAGGTATGAACATCATGGTCCCATTCTTCACCATAGAGCTCGGAAGACTTAAGATTGTTCATGATGGCTCCCGGGGTGATCATGCCTCCAGGGGCAACACAATTAACATTGATGTCGTACTGCTTAAGCTCCTTGGCGACCCCTTTGGTCAGTCCCACCACGCCCGCTTTGGCTGCGTTGTAGTTGGTCATCATTGCCACCTTGATCATGTCATCACCCCTGTAGGCAACAGAAGCCACCGTGACAATCTTGCCGCCTTTACCTCCCCGGATCATGCTCCGGGCCGCAGCCTGGACGGTGAAGTACTGTCCCTTGAGATCTGTGTCGATCACATCATCCCACTCTTCTTCTTTCATATCCACGAAAGCCCGGGCACCCCAAACGGCCGCAGTGGGGACAACAATATCCACCGTTCCGTATGTTTTCTCCGTGAATTCAACCAGAGAATAACAGTCCGACACATTTCGCACATCCGTTTTATGAAATCGGACCTCATATCCCCTTTCCTGCATGGTCTCCTCCGTCAGCTCCCCCCACTCCTCGGAGCGGCTGCCGCACACCACTTTTGCGCCGCATTCCCCCAGGCGGTTGATGACGTTAAGGGCCAGGCCGACGGTCCCGGTGATAACAGCTACCTTACCGCTTAGATCAAAGATTTCGCTGATGGGCTTGATTTCATCAAGAGAGTCTGAGGAGATGGAGAATAAACTTTCTTTATCCAATGGTCATACTCCTTTATTTTTTCAGATTATTTGTCTTTCAATTGGATTATAGAAAGTTGTTAGCAAAACTGAAATACACAAATTTATGTATAAAATAAAAATAGCAAAGGGGATTTAATTAGGTTAGATCAATGGTAGACTTGATTGTCCACCGACCTTGGAGATAGAAAAAATATGCCGAAGGAAATCATATACAGCGCAGAATTCCGGAGAAGAATTCAAACCGGGGCGGATCAGTTAGCAAACGCAGTAAGAGCCACCCTGGGGCCCAAAGGAAGCAGCGCTGTGATCCCAGGTCCATCCGGCTTTCCATTAGTGACAAAGGACGGGGCGGCCATCGCCGAGCAGATCAATCTGGAAGATCCGGTTGAGAATCTCGGCGCACGCTTGATCAGGGAAGCCGTCTTGAAGACCAAAAATGATGCCGGCGATGGAACCTCCACAACAGCTGTCCTGGCTCAGGCTATCCTCCAGGAAGGTTTCAAGAACATAGCTGCCGGGGCAAATGTCGTCGAGTTGAAGACCGGGATCCAGGGAGCGGCCCAGCTGGCTGCGGCTGCTGTCCGCAAACTTGCCAAACCGCTGGATACCAGCGAAGCTGTCAGCCAGGTAGCAGCGACCGCGTCTGGTGATCAGGCGATTGGCGAGATGATCGCTGAGGCCCTGAAAACTGTTGGCGAAGACGGCAGCATCACGACAGAAGAGTCCCCCAGCAGGCAAACGATTCTGGATATCAAGCAGGGTATGCAGCTGGATGTCGGCTATCTATCCCCCGAGATGGTTACCGATCCCGAAAAAATGGCTGCAGAGCTGGAGAACCCTTATATCCTGATTACGGACCAGGTGATCAGCAATCCCCAGGATCTGCTGCCACTGCAGGAAAAGATCTCGAAACAAAGCAAGCCGCTTTTGGTCATTGCGGAGGGAGTTGAAGGCGCCGCCCTGGGGATGCTCTTGCTCAACAAAGCAAAAGGGGCCCTCGATACAATTGCAATTCGTCCACCCGCCTATGGTGAAGGAAGGAAAGCGAGGATGGAAGACCTGGCCATCCTGACCGGGGGCACATTCATCACCGAGGAGCTCGGCTACCAGCTGCAGCAGACGACACTGGACCAGCTGGGCAGGGCAATTTCCGTCCGGGTTGACAGGAAGGAAACCGTCATCATCGGAGGAGCTAGCGACCCACGAGTTCTGGCAGATAGAAAGCGTTATCTGCGATTACTGATCGATAAAGCAGATTATGACTTTGACA
>CAZTWV010000093.1:0-6974 GCA_964618295.1 uncultured Anaerolineales bacterium
CTGTTCTATCACAATCTTTGCGAGTTTCGCGTCGTTCAAGGATGACACCTAACGCCAGAACTCAGGTGCGTTTGAGGCGACGACCGTTTTTGCGACAGCAAAAATGGGCGGCGGGTCAAACGTCACCTGCAGCGATTTGTTCGGCGTCATGGCAGGACAATCCACCGCGCGATTAGGATTAGCGCGACAAGAGAGCCGTAAAAGCCCCAAACTGAAAACGATTTAGCGGCCTTGAACTGCTGAGCGCTCTGGTCCCCGAGCGGTACAACTGTATAGAGCTCATTGACGCCAAGGTTCCCTGAGTGCACTTTCTCAACGAAATTGCTATATCGATCCCGAAAACCCTTTTCTAGCGCTAAGTAATAGGCATCCAACGCCCCAAATAACATCGCTGGGACCAGCGCCAAGTAAGCAAACTCCGGTCGCCCTTTGTCTGCAACGAGCACGAGTACGGCCGAAACGACAGTTACGCACCACGCTTTCGTCGCAGTGCTATTTGCGGCCATCCGGTTAATAACTCCCTGAAGAATACCTAGATGTGTTTGAACAGAAGGTGATTGTTCAGAAAGACTGGTCTGGTCGTTTGAGTCATCCATGGCCGTTACGGATTTCGATAGCCTTCTCGATCCAGTCCGCCAAGTTCTCTTTGATGTGGTTGTAAACCGAAAAACTTGTCACATACGGAGGATCATAGGTCTTGACAATACTTGCCATGTCCTTACCACCGATTTTGAAGTCTGCAAATGGATTTCGACCCTTAGCGGACTGCTTGTCATCACGATCGAGAAGGTTGTGAATGTGGACCCCAAGGACACCCTTCTTATCGGCCCAGGCCTTCTTAATCTCGTACTTTATCCACTTGCGGCCGGCGGTACTTGAGCCAATAAGAAGGATCATGACGGATTTCCCCGACATCTGATCCGCGATCCATTTCTCAATCGCTGGATCGCCTCCGTCCGTGATTGACTCCCAATCATTGTCAGAGACTGGTCGGTTACCTTCTATGACGCCCATATTGCGCACCTTAGAAGCGCGCCAGTTGTCAGGCTTGTACTGGAAGCTGTAGAAAGCTTTTCGTGCCATCCTATCCTCCTATGGCTGTGTTGACGCCGAACGACAGCATCAGCGGCGGCGGCGCGCAGCGCCGTCCGTTGCATGCTGTTGTTATGCGCTTCTCATCATGGCCCGGCATAGTACGAGATCAGGCTTGGTGCGCCTGGTTCGCCGGCCATCCGCCTGTGCGAAAACCCCTTGAGTTCGGCTTCGGGCTCAACAAGATCCGAATCGATTAGAAGGAACTGCGTGCCTGCGCCGTTGCCGTCGGCCGCGAACCGGTAGATCTCTTGGTACAGGGATCGCACGAGCTCGGGGTTCTCGTCATCACTAATGTTCTTCGTTGGACTGTCAATGATCAGGATGTTTGGAACGGGCAGTCCGCGTTCTCGAGCCACCTCGTGGAGTGCCAACGCATAGCAGACGTTGAACAGGGTTTTCTTGCCTCCGCTCCCCGTGTCCCAGAAACCCCACTCCTGTTCAGCGTGGATGACGATTGGCTTCCAGTTGCGGGGGTCCAGCTCCACCTCGTCGTCATCAGAGACACCAGGGAACCGCACCTCGATCATGATCGTTCTGAACTTCACTGCAATCGCATGGGCGTTCTCGTCGGCGAAGCGAAGTCGTCTCCGCTCTTCCTCGATCGTCGAACGCAGCCGGTCGATACGTCCCTGGGATGACCCTGCCTGTTCCTCCAGCTCACTGATGGCCCGTGGCATCTCCTGGAGCTGCACGAGCGACCGAAGGCGCTCCTCAAGCGTCGCAATTTCGCGATCAACCACGCGAATGCTCTCAACGAACGCCGAGTCGTAACGCCGCAGTTCGCCCTGGAGCTGACGATCTAGCCCCTTCTTCTCGCTCTCGGTGCTCTGAAGCTCGCGCTCGGAGCGGTATAGCGCCTGCCGCCTCCGATTCATTGAATCTGCAATCTGGTCAATGCGATCATTGAGTTCCAGCCGAACTGCCTCAGCGTCGATGCTGGGACGAGTCACTGTGGCGGTCGACGGTGTGCCACAAAGGCGACACTGCTCGACAGCGCGTGGACGCGCCGATATGTCAGAGCCACACTGGGGACAGCGTGAGTAATCGACTCCGTCGAGGATGCGATCCGCTTGCTCAATCCGCCCAGCCTTCACCTTGGCAGTAATCAGCTCAGCTCGAAGTGCCTCTTGCTCGGCGAGCGTGCTTTGAGATGCGTTGATGGCTTCCCGTAAATCGGCGACCGTTCGGCTCAGCTCGCGCAGTCTTCTCCTCAGCTCGTCGGTTGGATGAATACTGGCTTCACGGTCGGCTTCAAGCGTCTGCTTCCGCTCTTGGGCAGCTCGCAGTTCACGCTCGCTTGCCTCGATCTGGCCTGTGAGCGCCAACTCCGAGCCGAGATCGAATCGGGCCGTGAAGCGGCGGATCTGTGCGACAGCCACGCGGGCGCCGTGCTGCTCAGCGACTGTTCGGTAAAGGTCTGCCTGGAGCTGGCTCAATCGCTCTGAGTGCAAACCCGTGAAGAACCGCATCGCATCCTGGCTTTTCCGGCCTCGGAATGGATCTTCCAACCGGAAGAATGACGAGTCCAAGTGAGTCTGGTCCAGGTAGCAGTACCACCATACGTCTCGGAAGCTGAGCCTGATCATCGGAGACTCTGGATCTCGACTCCGCTTAAGGACCTTGATGGGTTCTACGCCGCACAGGTGGAACAGCAGATCGCTGAGGTTGTAGACCTCCGCGTCGAGCAGGCGCACCTCACCTGGGGACAGCGGCGCATTGACGGATCCGAAGTCGTCTTCCCCACGACTCCATGTGACGCGAACAGCCTGCGTGTCCTCGGCTCCACGTTCAAATGTGCACTCGTACTCACCAAATCTCGCCGCAAGGACAACTGAAACGAACTCCTGCTGAATTGCAGGCGTACGCTCTAGATCACCGCCGAAGCAGTAGTCAACGAGGCGTGCGACGGTCGATTTGCCCGTGCCAACGGGTCCGTACAGGAAGGTGACGCTTTCTGAGAAATTAATCTCTTCGGTCGTCTGCCGGGTTCTGACCAGGAGATGAGTCAGCCGGATATTCATGTTCCGATTCTCTCATTCGACCGAAGCGACACGACTTCAGGAAACGTTTCATAGATGAAACGCATCAGCGTCGTTGCTTGCACGTCAAAATGTCGCTTCAACAGTGAGGATCGCCTCGCATAGTCCTGAAATGCCGAGGTCGCGCTCAGCTCAGACGCCAGTGTCTGCCCACGCTCTGTGAGGGCAATCACGACCTTGCGTCCCTCCACGCTGACCGTGACGAGCCCCTTGCCGACGAGGATATTGAGGAACTCGCGATATCGATGGTCCCAAGGGCCGAATCGGTAGCGCACCATCTCGGACTCGACACTCAGCCGCTCATGATCCTCAAGCTGTACATCTCGCGTGGAGCGACCCTTAGCGACCAAGGCTCGCTCCAGCATGACTGGGTAGCGGAGGAGGAAGTCGAGCTTTGCGAGCTTTGTGAGTCCCTCCACTGCGTCTCCCTGCCCTGTGCCTGAGAAAGCCGAGATCAGCACAAGGAGACGAGCGGCGTGCAGATCCGGTTCAGCATCGAGCTCAGCGATCGTCTCAACCAAATCCATCACTGCGACTCCCATGGCTTGGCGTGGCTCCAGACGACCTTGCACTGAGCGGTCAGCGAGAAGGCGATTCCCTCAAGGTGGTCATCGGTGGAGTCGAACAGTTGATCACCAGCCGTGCGCCGCTCGCGGAATCGGCGACGCAGGTCTTCTCTCATCGCGGGTCCGAAACCGTCGGCCTGGGTCTGGGTGGCGTCGAACGCTCGCCCGGCGTCGCTCAGCGCGAGTGAACGGACGTGGTCGTAGCACTGGAGCCCCTTGTCGTGCCCGTACTTCTTGGTCCATCCGATTCCGAGGTAATCGGCCTTGTCGCGCAGATCCTCCGCAGAGTTCCTCGACACCGCGGAGAATCCGCCCGCATCGAGCTTCTTGTGTAGTACCTCGGTGCTCCCCCCTCCTGGCTCAACATAGAGGGTAGGATCACCTGCCAACGTGGCAGTGGATTCGCGGCCGTGCTCGAGAACGTTGTCGACGCGAGCAAGTGTCATGCGCTTACCGTTTATCCGTGCCGCCATGGCAGCGTCGTCATCTACTGCAGCAGTTACGTACGCTGGCAGAAGCTGTTCGTGATCCAGTGAAGAGGCGCGACCACATTCGTCAATCAACGCTTGCGCCGCTTGCCTCACCGCATTGTGCGAGCAGTCGCCCGCCGGAGCCCAGCATTGGGCGATAGCATCAATTAGCCGCATCACTGCGTCGCGGAGTTTGGGCAGGTCCGCCTTTGCCACGGTCTTCGACAACGCGGCAAACGCAACCGCCTCGGTCACGTCGGCATCCCGAGCGACTCGCCTAACCCATGGGGCGACGATCGATGGGAGGTCTGCGACTGACGCGGCATCCTTGATCGACTGCAGGACGTGGGGAAGGTCTTGTCCATTTCCCGCGGAGTAGAGCGGATGGTTCGTCAAGAAAGCGAACCGGCGAAACCGTCCGGGGTAATAAGATTCCAGCTTGGCAAATCGGACGCATGCCCCACGAACCGCTTCGTCCGTCGCCTTCCAAAGCGGTTGATCGTCGCCACGTGTCTTGACTTGGTACCCGGTGAACGAGCCGTCTCGATGCTTGAGCAGGACGTCCTCATGGTGCTCACAGAACACTTCGTCAACATCCTCCGTGTCGTCCAGGAGCATGCAGCACACGACCGCCGCCCAAGTCCACTGATAGCGATAACGATTGGCAGTCTCATCACCAGGGTCGCCCCGTGCGAGTACATTCTCTGGGGTGGGTGTTGAATCATCCGCCATTCGAGTCATCACCAATCATTCGCATGAGCTTCACTTTCCTGGAGCTGCCGGCTGTGCTGGTGCCGGTGCTGACTGCGGTGGCACGACAACGTCGCGACTCAGCCGCAGCCTGTCTTCTTCAAGGAGTTTCAGTTGATGCTCGAGAACCGGCTTCAGCGCCTCGTATTGGGCTGCACGGATTTCTCCGAGCATCTTCATGCCCTGGTACATCACTAAGAGGGCCAGAAGCAGAGGCACGAGCAGAGAGCCATTCGCCAGACGCCAAAGCCATTCGGCTCGCTCACGCGCTGAGGTTGGACTAGCCGCCACCGGTCCCGTCACTGGTGCCGATGCCTGCTCCTGGGTTCCCGCTTCGCGAAACGCGCGCTCAACTGAAAAGGGAACGGTTACTGTGAAACCAAGCCTATCGGCGCTTGACTCAGAGAATACACCGGCGAACGCGACTGGTACGAACGCCTCCAGGAACACCCGGAAGCTGTCGAAGTCGTTTTCGAAGGCGGCTGCAACCTGCTTGAGCGAGCTGGGAACGAGATCCAAGTTCAGGCTGGCGTACCCAGCGAGCCGCGTCGAGAATGTAATGCCTGCCGCCGCCGCGAGTCGCTCCTGGACACGTCGCAGCCCTGGGCTCTCGCGAAGGACCTGTTGCCGCTGCTCCATCAGCCGCGAGAACACCTCTGCGAACTGGTATCGGTACGACTCCCGTGATCCGTCCATGAAGCGGAACATCCAATGTTCGAAGTCCCGAAGGGAACCAGGGAAGAGTTCGGAGTCCAGTGTTCGCAACGGTTCAGCAAGCTCTCGGAGTAGAGCACTGCGAAGCTCACCGCCGAACTCTCTGCAGAGCTTCGCCTCAAGGCTGGTGACTGACTCGTTTGAGTCACTCTCGTCCCGCGCCGTGGCCCAGAATGCCTTCCGCGGCTCCTTGTCCTGACCTGGCCTCGGTTCGCGGGGCGTGATTCGAAGGCGAATGGGATCAAGCGACATCTTCTTCCTTCCTCCTCGCGCAGAACCCTACTTCGAGCGCATAACGCCTGAGCTCAGGTGCGTTTGAGGCGACGACCATTTTTGCGAAAGCAAAAATGAGCGGCGGGTCAAACGTCACCTGCAGCGATTGGTTAGCCGTCATTTGCTCCGGCCCTTAACGCGCCCTGCCGCAGCTTCTACCCAAGCTCCGAGGTTGTTGTAGCCATTGTCCGCAACCCAATCATAGGTCCTGAAGTTGCTCCAGCCTAATACCTTAAACGGGTCATCACCTTGGCGCGACGTCTGCAGCTGCTGATTCTTGAGGTTATGGATGTAGATGCCGATCAATCCATTATCAACGTCCCAGCTATGTCGTATCTCATATTGCACGTATGGTTTATGCGCCGTTTCGCTGCCTATGAGTACAACCGTCACTGAGGTGCCACGCATCTGATCTCGAATCCACCGTTTTATGTAGGGATCACTCTGTCTACGGACTGACTCCCACTTAGCCTTGTCGTAGAACCCCGCGCTGCTCCGATCCGGCTTCGTTATCCAGCTGTTTCGAACCTGCCCGGCGCGCCAGAGATCGTTTCCAAAATGAAAGCTGAAAAAGACCTTTCTAGCCACGACGCCTCCAGAATCTATCCAAGGGCCAGCGCGAGCATGACCACTGCCAATGACACAAAAACAACACCGTGAAAGGCGATTAAAGTCTTTGAGAAGACCGCCCGTAGCCAGCCATCCATCGAGGCAGTGAAGTCCGATACATCCATTGAATAGTCGATCTCATCCGGCTGCAGCATTCGAACCTTGTCGTACAGCTTTCGGAAACCGCGTTCTTGCCAAAGAAAATAGCCATCAAGAAACCAAAAAGCGAACAACGGAAAGTATGCGAGGTAAATAAAGATGAGGCTCGATTCCTTGGCGCTTAGAGCCATCAGGGCAGCAATAAGGACGACACTCCACCCCTTCAGTAGAAACGAGTTCTGGGAAAGTCGATTTACGACGCCCTGAATGATGTTTAGATGCGTGTGCTCTTTATCCATGACGGCTAACAACTGATTCTGTTGAAGTAGATTTCAACATATCATTCTGTCTCCACGTGG
>CAZTWV010000094.1:0-6960 GCA_964618295.1 uncultured Anaerolineales bacterium
CCCGGTGGTTGAAGTATGGATATTGAAAAGATAAAATTTTCAAAAGGAGTTTAATGGTGTCTAAAGTAAATGATCGTGAAAAAGCAGCTGCAATTGAACGAGCTCTGATCCGGTATTATCATCAAGGACATGCCCGGAGTGATTTCAGATTGTACAACGAAATCCTCCACCCGGATTGGAAATATTTTCAGCTGCTAGGAGAGGATTTGAAAATTGTCAGCCGGGAGGAGTTTAACAGCTGGTATCTGCCGGAAAATTTCAACCCGGACCTGGACTGGGAAACGGAAATTTATTCCATTGATATCACCGGGAACCTGGCGGCTGTCAAACTGCGGATTGAAAACCAGCAAGTCATGTATATTGATTACCTTCATTTAATGTATCTGGAAGACCGCTGGTGGATTGTCCATAAGCTGTCCCAGGAAAATCCGAAACCAAAACCAGCAACATAGATGACATTGTAGCTGACCAAACTCGACCCAGACCATTCTGGGTTGTTTTTCCACGGGATGATAAAATAATTTTCAGCCGTGAGCATTCTGGATGAAACTGGCTCCCGCTAAAATTCTGTTTAACAATCCAGGAAGAGGTGTATATGAAGATCAATTTCAAGATGTGGGGACATGCGCTGTGGAATTTGGTGAAAATGGAGTCCAAGGCAGAATGGGATCAGCTGGACGTCGTTTCCAGGTGGTTAATTGCCACTCGCTCCGCGGTCACCATGGTGACCCTCTATTCCTGCGTGATAGCCGGGCTGCTGGCCTGGCGGGATGGATATTTCTCCTGGATTCCCTGGATTGTGATAACCCTCGGTTTATTCCTGGCTCACGGTACTAATAACCTGCTGAATGACCTGACTGATTTCACCCGGAAAGTAGATCAGGACTATTATTTCAGAACCGCGTACGGTGTGCATCCATTGGTTCAAGAGTTCTGGACCCGGAAGCAGCAAATCCGCTGGTTTGTAGTTAGCGGCCTATTGGCTTTAGCCTCCGGGGTTTATGCTCTTTTTTACACTCAATTTTCCCCGGTGATAATCGGGTTGTTTGCTTTCGGGGCTGTAATTCTGCTGTTTTACACCTGGCCGTTAAAGTACTACGGATTGGGTGAGCTGCTGATTTTCTTGATCTGGGGGCCGGTGATGATTGCCGGTGTTTATCTTGTGCTCAGCCGGGGCTGGGTCGATACCGCCTGGCTGGTTGCTCTGGCTGGCGTGCCTTTTGGATTGAGTGTCGCCAGTATCAATATTGGCAAGCACATTGATAAAAGTGAGGATGACAGGGAAAGAGATGTTGGAACACTCCCGGTCCGGATTGGCGAGAAAGCAGCCTGTTATCTAAATATTGCTGTTTTAATATCTATCTACCTGGTGATCTTGTATTTGGTGTTCATTCCCCGCTACTTCACCCCTGTATTGCTGCTGGTACTACTGGCCGGGAAAAGGTTGGTTCTGGTGATCGGTGTTCATACCAAACCGCGGCCAGAAGAAGCACCGGATCAGTTTGAAGGTTGGCCGGCCTGGTATGCAGCCTTTGCTTTTTATCACAACCGTTTGTTTGGCGGACTGCTGATTCTGGCTTTGATCCTGGATGCTCTGTTGAGGGTGTTTCTGCCTGGTTTCTGGCCGATCATCTGACTTTCATATAAGAAATCTACTCAATTTTAATCTGCGGTTAGACTTGCTGTAGGATATTACTGGTAATACATTCAGATTTTTTTCAATTGATGGATGGAAAGATTTCCAGCCCTGAAACGTTCTAAATAGTGAAATAATGCACTTATTAAACTGGTTATCAGGAGGATCAGCATGGATCCGATTTTACTTTCCCGCTGGCAGTTTGGTTTAACGACAATTTTCCACTTTTTTTTCGTTCCCCTGACGATAGGCATGGTCGTGCTGGTAGCTATCATGGAAACGATGTATGTCAGGACCGGAAAAGAAGTCTATAAGCAGATGACAAAATTCTGGGGAAAGCTGTTTTTGATTAACTTCGCAGCAGGTGTGGTATCCGGAATTGTCCTTGAATTTCAATTTGGCATGAACTGGTCGATCTACTCCCGTTTTGTGGGGGATGTGGTGGGTGTGCCTCTGGCATTGGATGCTTTGCTGGCTTTCTTTCTGGAATCCACCTTCCTTGGAGTCTGGATTTTCGGGTGGGATGTTTTGCCCAAGCGGGTCCATCTGGCCGCAATCTGGATGGTGGCTCTGGGAGCGAATTTATCCGGGGCAGCGATTTTACTGGCCAACGGCTGGATGCAGCAGCCGGTTGGTTATGAACTCAACCCTACTACCGGGCTGGCAGTTTTGAATGACTTCTGGGCCATGATTGCCAATCCCCGGGGTTGGTATTTAATCTGGCATACCGTTTCTTCATCGCTCACTACTGCTGGTTTCTTTATTCTGGGAATCAGCGTTTATCACCTGTTCCGTAAGAACAAGGTGGACTTTTTCCAGCGTTCATTCCGGATCGGGGCAATTGTGGGATTATCTGCAGCAATCATGACCGGGGTTTCCGGACATGCTCAGGGCGTGCACCTGCTGGATGTGCAGCCGATGACCGCAGCTGCTTCTGAAGCACATTTTGAAACAGCGGATCCGGCTCCATTCAAGGTCATCGCTGGTTTTGACTCAACTGGAAAAGAAGAAGTCTGGAGCTGGGAAATTCCCAAAGCACTCAGCTGGTTGTATTTCTTCCAGCCGGAAGGAGAAGTGGTGGGCATTGACGATATCCAGGAAGAGTACGTTGAACTCTACGGACCCGGGGATTACATCCCCAATGTTGCGGTATCCTTCTGGTCCTTCCGGATCATGGTTGGGATTGGATTCCTGCTGGTTGGGCTGGGGGCAGTGGCAGTCTGGGTCGACCGGAAGGAATATCCGGAGAAATCACTGAAATGGCTCCGGTGGCTGGTCTGGGCCATTCCTCTGCCATACCTGGCGAACACCTTTGGCTGGATCCTGACCGAGGTCGGCCGCCAGCCCTGGGTGGTACAGGGGCTTCTGCTGACATCGGATGCGGTTTCACCTAATGTGCCGGCTTCATCGGTCTGGACCAGCATGGCCCTTTTTGGGCTGATCTACAGTGTTATATTGGGGATCACCATTGCCTTGATTATGAAGTACGCCAAGGCGGGACCGGCGTCAATCGAAAGCAAGAAATCCATTGATCAGGAATCCTCAGCAGCTGCGGCAGCCTGAAAAAAGAAAGAGGGTATTCTTAGAAATCAACTATGTGAATGTGATGCTCAATCTTTCTGAGCATCACATTTTTGTTATCTTTCTCAACTTACGACAGCGATTGATTTCGTCTAAAACATTATAGATTTCAATTTTCTCTAATCAGGAAAAAAGTAAAAAGCTCCCGATTTGCAGAGGGGGAACGGTTCTTCAACTCTCTCTCAATTTGAGAATCTCTGTCAGATCGGAAATCATAAACTGCAAAGTCACTAAAAAGTCCAGGAGTCAAGATGACTGACCACCAGCAAGTATATCGCTCAGAAGCAGAAACTTACCAGCAGCTGATATCCAGAGAAGATTTTCAGGATAATCTGCCAGCGGCCATCAAAAATGTGGTGGTTCTAGAAAGCAGGGATTTACTGGACCTTGGTGCCGGAACAGGCAGAATTTCCTGTGAATTTGTGGATCAGGTCCGGTCTTTAACTGCACTTGATCTATCCCCAGGAATGCTTGGCGTTGCCCGACAGCGGTTGGTGAGATCCGGCCAGTCAAGCTGGCTGGCTGCGGCAGCGGATCACCGCCAGCTTCCCCTCCCACAAAAAAGTGTCGATCTGGTGATTTCAGCCTGGTCTTTCAGTTATCTTAAGGTCTGGTCGGAGGGGAATTGGGTCCCGGAAATAGAGCAGGGACTGCGGGAAGTGCGCCGGGTACTGAGAGGTGGGGGTGATTTCCTGGTAATCGAGACCCTGGGAACAGGATACACTGCACCGGTCCGGCTGGATTTTTTGGAAGAATATTTTGGTTTTCTGGAGTCAGCAGGATTTAATCATACCTGGGTCCGGACAGATTACCGATTTGCATCCCGGGATGAAGCTGAATCTCTGGCGGGTTTCTTTTTTGGGGATGAGATTATCGAAAAGCTAAGCAATGGAGCCCAGCCGGTGCTGCCGGAGTGCACCGGCTTGTGGTGGAAAAACAATCCCTGACCTCCCGATAAAATTTTTGATTATGACCTGGAAACAGGTATAATCTGGACAGTTTGTTTCTCCAGTTGGAGGTTGATGAGCATGGCTGATGAACAAAACCCGTGGAAGATCCTGGATAAAAAAATTGTCCTGGAACGAAAACCATATCTACGGGTTGAGGATCACGTGGTTCAACACAAGACCGGAAAAATATTTAAAAATTGGCCCTGGGTAGAAACCCCGGATGTGATCTGTGTCCTGGCTCAGACCGCAGAAGGCGCGTATCTGACATTCCGCGAAAATAAATATGCCCTGCAGGAAGAATCCTGGTCGATTGTTGGCGGCATGGTGGAGAAGGGTGAATCTGCACTTCAGGCTGCCCGCCGGGAACTGCTGGAGGAAACCGGATATGCTTCGGATAACTGGGATCATTTGGGCAGCTATCTTCTGGATGCCAACCGGGGAGTAGGCCAGGTGGACCTTTTTTTTGCCCAGGAAGCAAACAAGGTTTCGGAACCCCAGAGTGATGATCTTGAGGAGCAGGAATTGGTTTTTGTGACCCAGGAGCAGCTGATTAAAGCAGTTCTTCAAGGTGAGTTTCAAATCCTGCCCTGGTCAGCAGCAATCGCCCTGAGCTTGCTGAAGAACCTGGTAGAGGATCAATAAATCACCGGATTGCATTCACAAACGGGAGCTGGCACCGATCTCCCGTTCTTTAAAATTATTTATACATAAGTAAGGTCAATATGTTCAAGGTCATTCCGGTCGAAACCCAAGCCCAGCGCAGGATTTTCATCAATTTCCCCTATCATTTTTACCGCGAAGATCCTTTCTGGGTTCCTCCGCTCCGACGCGAGAACAGCAAGCAGTTTGATCCCGGGAAAAACCCTTTCCTGGATCACTGCCGCTACCAGCTCTTTCTGCTGGAAAAAGATAGTCGGGCTGTCGGAAGGATTGCTGCGTTCATAGATGATCTTGCTGTGGATTTCTGGGGGGAGAAGATAGGCCTGTTTGGATATTATGAGTGTCCTGAAGATCCAGAAGCATCCGCTGCTCTGCTTGGTGCAGCCAGCGCATGGTTGGTAGATCAGGGTATGGAGTCAATGCGGGGTCCCTGGACCTTTATCTCTCAGGAGTGGGGTCTTGTGGTAGAGGGCTTTCGACCCGAACCGGTGATCATGGGACCTTATAATCCAGCTTATTATCCGGGGCAGCTGGAAGCTTTTCAGCTGGAAAAAATCAAAGATTTACTTTGTTATTACATATCTGGACCGGAAGGATACGAAATCCCGGAGCGGATCCTGAAACAAACCGACCGGGTTGCAAAGCGCTACGGGATAACAATCCGGAAATTTAATATGACACGCTTTGATGAAGAGGTCCGAATATTGCTGGAGCTTTCCAACAACAGCATCATTGACAACTGGGGTTATTCCCCGGTGACCGATCCGGAAGCCCAGGCCATGGCGATGGATTTAAAACAAATTGTCCAACCCCGGGGAGTTTTATTTGCAGAAGATCAAGCTGGTGATGTGGTTGGATTCGCAATTGCCCTTCCGGATATCAACACTGTCCTGAAAACCATGAATGGCAGACTCTTTCCTCTGGGATGGGCAAAACTGCTCTGGCATCTTCCGCGCCTGACTCAATACCGGATGTTTGCACTGGGAGTTATCCCCGAATATCAAGGCCGGGGAGTGGATGCGCTATTGTACCGGGCATTGTATGAATCCCTTTATTCTCCCGAAATGTGGATGGAGATCAATTATGTCTTGGAAGATAATTACCCGATGAATAATGCGATCAAAAAGCTCCTGGCAAAACCCCTCAGGCGCTACCGAATTTACCAGAAAAATATCTCATGAGCATCCTTGCATATATGCTCGACAGGATCACAAACCGAGCTGTTTCTGATCGATTTCGATTGACCTCGACGGCTCTCATAAATTTTGTTGAGATTAGCATCAAAGGAAATCAGGGATGAATTCTGGTATCCCTCTGCTGGTGTTTTTGATTATTTTTGGAACCACACTGATCCGGGCCACAGTAGGTTTTGGAAACGCACTGATTGCCATGCCGCTGCTGGTGATGCTTTTAGGAGTCAGAACAGCATCTCCCCTGGTAGCGCTGCTGGGACCGGTGATCGCCGTCGCGATGCTGGTGCTGGAATGGGAAGAGATTGATGTTCGGGCAGCAGGAAAACTGCTGCTGGCAAGCCTGGTGGGTATACCGGTGGGATTGTTTTTCCTGTCCAGGGCGCCTGAAAGCCTGGTCTGCGGAGTCCTGGGCCTAGTTCTGGTTGGATTTGGAATTTACAATTTATGGGGTCCGCCGCTTCCAACATTAAGGCAACCCGTTTTTTCTTATTTATTTGGTTTTATCGCAGGCATCCTGGGCGGTGCTTACAATACCAACGGACCGCCGGTTGTTATCTACGGGGTGATGCGGCGCTGGTCCGCAGAAAAGTTCCGGGCTACCCTCCAGGGATACTTTCTTATTTCCGGGTTGTTGATTCTCCTGGGTCACGGTTTATCCGGTCTCTGGACTCGTGAGGTCTGGAATTTATTCTATGTCTCTCTCCCAGCCGCTCTGCTGGCTGTGCTGGTGGGATCTTGGGCTGCAAGGCGAATCCCCGAAGAACGCTTCCGCCTGACCGTGAACCTTTTCCTGATTGCAGCTGGCTTCCTGATGTTCCTTTGAGTAATTATCATATTAATGCTGGTAAGTTTTCTGCGGTTATAATAAAAATTATCGGATCACAGTCCCTCAAAAATTTCCAAGAGTTTGGTCATGACTGAAAAATATAAAGACCTGGGG
>CAZTWV010000095.1:0-6949 GCA_964618295.1 uncultured Anaerolineales bacterium
ATAAAGTTTCTCTTTCGATTCCTCCAGCTCTCTCTGGAACTGTAATATCCTTTTTCCGATTGCTACTCGGGCAATCAGCTCCTGAGCCTGGAATGGTTTTGTGACGTAATCATCCGCTCCAATTTCCAACCCCCGCAGAATATCAGATTGTTCAGCTCTACCAGTTATAAAAATAATATATGTGTAATATGGTTGGTTTTCCTTCCGGATTTTTCCAATCAGATCATAACCAGACATGCCTGGCATATTCCAATCCGTAATTAGGAACCGGATTGGTTCTTTTTTGATTATGTTCCAGGCTTGATTGCCATTATCAGCGAGATTTACTATCCCACCACGCGTTTCAATAATCCCAGCAATCAACTTTTGCATTACTGGATCATCTTCTGCAATTAATACTTTTAGATTTTCAAATTCTCTTTTGATGCCGTTCATATCCACTACATAATTTTATCAAAAAAAAGAAGCGGCCTGAATTAACAGACCGTTTTTTAGATTCTCCTCTTTCTATTTATTCATTGTCAAGCGCCGTAAGCCCGGGCAGTTCTTCACCTGCCAACATCTGCAAAGATGCTCCACCACCTGTTGAGATGTGCGTTATTTGATCGCCTAAGCCTGTTTTCTGAACGGCTGCCGCAGAATCTCCCCCACCTATAATGGATACTATACCGCTTTCCGCAATTATCTTTGCCAGCTGAAAGGTTCCTGCTGCAAATCGCTCAAATTCAAAAACTCCCATCGGCCCATTCCAGACGACAGTTTTGCTGTTGTTGATTACTTCCCCAAATTTTTTAATCGTCTTAGGGCCAATATCCATTACTCTCCATCCAGCCGGAACATCTCCTAACTCTATTTCTTGTTTTTGAGCCTGGGGGCTGAATTCCCCCGCTAAAACTAAATCAACTGGAAGTATTAGCTTGTCCTCTCCCAAATTTAACAATTCTTCTGCGGTAGAAATTGCGTCATCTTCTACCAGAGATTCAGCCATTTCAAGACCCATTGCCTTGAATAAGGTATTGGCCATCCCTCCCCCAATTAAGATCTGGTCAGCTTTTGGAAGCAGATTCTTGATTACCCCAATTTTTTCGCTTACTTTTGCTCCTCCAAGAACCGCTGTAAACGGTTTCTCGGGATCCTGGATAGTCTTACCAAGATACACAATTTCTTTTTCCAGCAAAAATCCAGCAACAGCCGGCAGGAATCCGGCGACTCCTACATTCGAAGCATGAGCACGGTGCGCAGTGCCAAATGCGTCATTAACAAAAACATCCGCAAAGGATGCTAACTCCTGTGCCATAGCTGGATCATTTGTCTTTTCACCTGGATAAAATCTTGTGTTCTCCAACAACAGGATTTCTCCTAATTTAAGATCCTCAACCTCATTTGCAGCCGTCTCTCCTAAGCAGTCAGGGGCAAATTTTACTTTCCTGTCCAGGATCGCACTAAGGCGTTCGGCTACTGTGGCGAGAGTATAGTCAGCGTCTCTTTTTCCTCCGGGTCTACCTAAATGTGAGATAAGTATTACCGCGTTATTTTGTTCTATGAGGTGATTTATTGTTGGGACCGCAGCTTTGATCCTTGTGTCATCTGATACTTCATTCTTTTCAATCGGAACATTAAAATCAACTCGAACCAAAACAGTCTGTTCCGAAATAACCTCTTTTCCTAAGGTCTTCTTTTTGAATTCCATATCTGTTCTCCATGCCTTCCATACAAAAGCGCCCCTGATAAATTCTCAGGGGCGCTGGTGATTAACACTTAGAGTGATTTTGCTATCAATGCCGCCATGTCTGCAGTCCTTGAGGAATAGCCCCACTCATTGTCATACCAGGAAACTACCTTCACCATATTGCCACCGAGCACGTTCGTAAGATCCGAATCAACAATTGAAGAAAGCGGGTTTCCTTTGTAATCCATTGAAACCAGAAGCTCCTCAGTATAGCCCATTATTCCCTGAAGAGGGCCCTCTGCAGCAGCCTTCAAGACACTATTTACCTTTTCAATTGAGACATCATTCTCCAGTTCAATAACCATATCAACTATTGAGACTGTAGGTGTCGGAACCCGCATCGCAAAACCATCAAATTTACCTTTCATCTCTGGAATAACCTCGGAAAGCGCCACGGCTGCTCCGGTTGTGGTTGGAATAATATTTAAAGCTGCAGCTCTTGCTCTGCGGGGCTTGCTGTGGGCAAGGTCCAAGATTCTCTGCGAGGTAGTATAGGAGTGAATTGTGGTCATCAGACCTTTCACGATCCCAAATTCTTCATGAAGCACTTTGACTGGCGGGGCTAGGCAGTTTGTTGTACAGGAGGCATTCGAGATAATATGATGGCTTGATGTGTCATACAATTCATCGTTTACCCCCATAACCACAGTGAGGTCTTCCCCTTTCGCCGGGGCAGATATGATAACCTTTTTTGCACCTGCCTCGATATGGGACTGCGGACCTGGTGTTTTGCTTGTTTCGCGGAATACACCCGTAGCCTCAATAACGATTTCTACACCCAACTCCTTCCAGGGCAATTTACTAGGATCTTTTTCAGCATACACCTCAATAACTTCACCATCTACGACCAGGTTTCCATCTTCTACCTCAACAGATCCTTCATATATCCCGTAATTTGAATCGTATTTAAACAAGCGCGCATTGTCTTCCGCCGAATATAAATCGTTGATAGCAACCACTTCCAGATTGTCTGACTGGTATTTGTTGATTGCTTTTAATACCTGACGCCCAATTCTACCAAATCCATTAATCCCTATTTTTGTTTTCATCCAATTTCCTCCATAAAACTAACTTTATAAATCAATTTTAGAATTTGCCAGTTTACTATTATACCGTTAATGGCCCCGTCCGTTCTCTCAGCAAATCAATTAAAGCCTCCGTAAGTTTTAATGAATCGTGTCTCCAGGGGTGCTCTCTGTCTACTAAATCTTTTGAATAAACATTGTATCTTTGGGCCAAATCATGTTCTAACTCAACGGGGATCACATGAGGATTATACAAGGAAGGCGGGTTGTCATTTGCGATTACAATATCAAATAAGTTTTGGCCGAGATGCTGCTCTAAAACTCGGATATGATCTCCGCAGCTGAAACCCTCCGTTTCCCCTTCTTGAGTTGCTAGATTGCAGATATAAATCTTTAAAGCTTGCGTAGTTCGAAGTGCTGCAGCAATATCATTTACCAGCAAATTCGGCAAGATACTTGTGTACAAACTTCCCGGTCCAATGAGAACCAGATCTGAAGAAAGTATCGCTTGAAGAACTTCTGGATACGGTGCTGGGTTTTCGGGTTTCAACATAACTTTTTGGATTTTACCTTTTGCCTTTGGTATCCTGCTTTCCCCCTCAACCCTGATAGTTTCCCCATTTTTCTGTTCTATTTCTGCTACCAATTTCACGTTTTCTAAGGTTGAAGGCAGTACTTTACCGCTGACAGCCAGCACTTTTCCAGATTCCGCGACAGCTTCCTCAAAACTGCCAGTTACCTCAACTAAAGAGCTAATAAATAGATTTCCGAAAGAATGTCCCTGAAGTGAACCATTAGAACTCGGAAAACGATATTGAAATAAATGTGTTAAAAGATCCTCGTCATCAGAAAGGGCTGCAAGACAATTCCGAACATCTCCCGGGGGCAAAATTCCCAGGGTGTCTCTCAACTTACCTGATGATCCGCCATCATCTGCGACAGTTACAACAGCATAGATATTGTGAGAAACTGTTTTTATACCGCGCAGCAGTGCGGCTAATCCGTTGCCACCACCAATTGCTACGATTTTTGGACCGTGCTTCCGGCTTTGATGTCGTTCCAACCTTTCTACAATTCGATGTCCCGGGCGCAGAAAAGGACCCAAAAGTGACCGATTTAATCCCACCAGTCCCCAAATGATTGTCCCGATTCCCAAACTTCCAAATATTACAACCCGGACCAAACGCGGAAATGCTCGAAGAGAAGCCATTGAAATGATCGGCAGCCACCAAGATTCGGGAGCTCTCCGGTAGACATCCAGCAACAGCATTGCACTGCCGACCGCGATAAAAGTAATCCCGATGAATATAATAAATACCCACCGTTTTACACCCAACCCCGGCCGCAGCCACCTCACAGCCCCTTTCATTCTTTCTTTCCAAATCAGTAGTGTATGTTCTTTCATATCAACTCCCGGCGCTTGAATGATAGCAATCTAATTTTCATCCGTCAACGTTTAAACGTGTATCACTGTGTTAGATTTTCATAAATATTCTGTTGTTTGAATATTTGACCCTCAAAACAAGGCTCATTGGAGGTTGTTTATAAAACATCTGTGCTATACTGCAAGCATGAAATCTAATATTGCAGTTGATGTGGGCAGTTCAAATATGCGGGCCGCTTCGTTTTTACCAGGCTCGTCAAATCCGATTCATTCAAATAGGGTTGAAACCCGTTCCGAGGGCATGTCTGTGGAAGACCGCCTTCTGAATTTAGTTGAGACTGTCATTCCAGAAGACTACCCTCCAGCGTCCATCGGCGTTGCCAGCCCCGGTCCAGTAGATCCTATAAATGGAATAGTAATCGAACCTCCAGCAATTCCTGAATGGCGCTATTTTCCCCTTCAGGAATTTCTTGAAAATCATTTTTCAGTTCCAGTTCGAATAAATACCGATGCAAACCTTGCAGCTTTAGGGGAGTGGAGCTTTGGGGCAGGAAAAGGTTATTCAAACTTAATTTACATTGCGGTCAGCACCGGTATCGGAGGCGGAATTATAGTGGATAATTCGCTGCTGAGAGGCTCATGTGGATTCTCAAATGAGATTGGCCATTTGATGGTCGATCCTGACGGCCCAAAATGCACCTGCGGTATTCACGGGCACCTGGAAGCCTTATCTTCTGGCCCGGCAATGGTTCGCTGGGTGAAGGCCCAGTTGAACGATGACAAAATTGACTCCCTTTTTCAGGATGAAAAGTTAAACCCAAAGGACCTTGAAGATGCAGCCTTAAGTGGCAATCAGCTTGCAGCTGCTGCTTACGAACGTTCTGGGCGATTCTTAGGAATTGCAATTTCGGATTTAATTCATATCTTTAACCCTGAAATTGTAATCATTGGTGGAGGTATTTCCAATGCAGGTGAACTTCTCCTAAAACCAATTCGTGAGTCTGTTTCTAAACACCTGATCTCCGCTGCTTATCTGGATAATTTGGTTATTTCACAAGCCGAACTCGGGGACAAATCCGGATTACTTGGAGCTCTTACCTTAGCTCGTGAGACAAACCCTGCATGATTTCCCAGAGAAATAAATGGATTCCTCCTAAAAATATTCCCGTCTCAGCCGCAAAAGAATTGTCATCTTTCTCCTCAGTGCTACAAAGTGTTCTTTTTCAGCGTGGTGTTAATACTGAAGAAAAAGCGACGGCTTTTTTTTCTCGTGATACCAGCCTGCAGCATGATCCGGAACTCATGCTGAATATTCAAAAAGCCGGTGAGCTGGTCAAATCTGCTGTGGATAAGAAACACAGGATTTGCATTTATGGAGATTATGACGCAGACGGAGTAACAGGAACTGCCCTACTTGTAAAACTCTTTAGGGATCTTGGATCTGAAGTAAGCTACTTCATCCCCCACAGGACAGAATCAGGTTACGGCTTAAATCAAGCGGCGCTGGATCAAATTCTTGCTGCAGGGACAAACTTACTAATCACTGTAGATTGTGGAATAACTGCTGTTACCTCTATTGACTATGCGAAAAAGAAAGGGGTCAAAGTAATTCTTACAGATCATCACCTTCCAGGCTCCGTTCTTCCTCCTGCCGATGCTATCATCAATCCGAATCTAGCTCTGGACCCTTATCCCAACAAACATCTGGCTGGTGTCGGTGTCGTTTACAAACTCTCCCAACATCTATCCAGTTATTTCCCGAATTTGGTCCCAGAAAAATTCCTCCCCCTGGTTGCGATCGGCACTGTGGCCGATGTTGTTCCCCTGACCGGTGAAAACCGCTATTTAACTACCGCAGGTCTTAAATCCTTGAATACCCCACTCAAACTTACCCAGGGACTGCATTCTCTTTTAGGGGCTGCAAATCTCAAGCCTGGTAGATTGTCTGCCAGTGACATCGCTTTTCAAATTGGGCCACGCATTAATGCTGCTGGCCGGATCAATGACGCATCTTCTGCAGTTGAACTTTTATTGATTGATTCACGATCCGAAGCCCCAAATGCTGGTGAACTAGCATTACATCTAAATTCCCTCAATACCCACAGAAAAATTGAAACTGACAAGATTCTTCAGCATCCAAAAATCACCCGGATTTGCGCTGACTCCGCTATCCCAGATCTGATATTTGTTGTAGATGAAGAGTTTCATCCTGGCGTAGTCGGAATTGCTGCCGGTAAACTATCATCCCAATATCACCGCCCCGTGATAATTGGATCTGTAAAGGAAGACAAAGTCACCGCTTCCTGCCGTTCGATTGAAGGGTTTGACATAACAAAAGCTCTCAACGATTTATCATATTTGCTGGATAAATTCGGAGGCCATTCAGCTGCGGCTGGTTTTTCCACAGATATCTCCAACATCTCATCATTGAATGAAGCGTTAAAAGATCTAGTTTCCACTGATCCAAGTCTGGGCGACCTGGCACCTACCATCCAGATTGAGGCCGAGGTTGAGCTGGACGCAATATCGGATTCTTTATTGGCCGAACTTGAATTATTTGAGCCAACAGGCCATCAAAACCCACAGCCCATTCTTTTCCTGTCTGGAGTTAAAGCTTCTAAAATTCGCCTTTTAGGGTCCAATCAAAATCATCTTCGCTTTACTATCCAGCATCAAAAAACTTCCTTGAGCGCAATTGGTTTTGGACTTGGTGCTCTTAAACCACTCCTCACCAAACCCGTTGATCTTTTATTCCATCTCGAGGAGAACATCTTCCGCAGTCGACGTTCTCTTCAGCTCAGGGTATTAGAT
>CAZTWV010000096.1:0-6936 GCA_964618295.1 uncultured Anaerolineales bacterium
AGGGATATCAAAGTAGGCCTGGGAAAACCCTGCTTTAAGCTGAACTAAAAATAACTATGAAACCAAAGATTTTCGCTGCCCGAATTCACAACCTGTTAATTGAATTTTTTGGTGAACCGACCTGGAGACCTCACCTTTCACCGGTCGCAGAGCTGATCTCCACAATTCTGTCACAAAACACAAATGATCAAAATCGTGATCTGGCATTCGATCGACTGCGTGAAAGATTTCCCACCTGGGAAGAAGTCCGCGATGCTCCAGAAGAAGCCGTTATTGAAGCAATCCGGCCAGCCGGTCTTGCAAATCAAAAAGGACCAAGACTTCAAAAAGCTCTCCAATATATTTCTGAAACTCAGGGTTCACTTACTCTGGATTTCTTGCAGAAAAAAACAGTAAACGAGGCCAGACAGTGGCTGGAATCAATCCACGGGGTTGGTCCTAAAACAGCCACTATTGTACTGCTTTTTGCCCTCAATAAACCAGCCTTTCCCGTAGACACCCATGTTCACCGGGTCACAGGCAGATTGGGTTTAATACCCGAAAAAATGTCGGCGGAAAAAGCTCATAACTTTCTGGCGGAACAATTTGAACCTGAAACATTTTATCCCGTCCATTTAAACCTTATCCGGTTAGGAAGAGAAATCTGTAAAGCAAGATCTCCGCAATGTCCAGATTGCCCTCTGCAGGAGGTTTGCAGCTACTATGAAAATGAATATCAGCCAGATCTTGATTGAACGGAAAAAAGTACTCCTGTCCTTTCTCTTATTAGGGTTATTAACCACAGCCGCAGGTTGTAGTATTCCGGAAATAGTTAGAGACCCCAATCCAAAAATAAACTCTACGATTACATCAACTCCTGAAAAAGCAACCCCAACAATATCACATTTTCAGGATCCATTTGCTGCAGCTGATGATAAGTACACCGTCATAGGAATTTTTCCTGCTGAGTCGCTTCCAATATTTTCCGATCCTGAAGATAGTGAAACTGTGCTCGGCGCAGTCCGCCGGGGTGAGACTGAGATTCTGATTCACCAACCATCTCTGGAGAAGGAAAACCCGGAAAGAGTCAGAATAAAGCTGGATGATTTACAGGGTTGGATAGATTTCAACTCACTGGCAGTCCAGAAAGGCGAACTACCTGTCGAAGTGATCCGCCTTGGAGAGGAAATACTGCATGGTTTAAAACAAGAAAACTATTCCCGGATCTCTAAGTATCTAGATCCAGAAACTTGTTTGCGATTCTCTCCTTATCCGTACCTGAAAGACGACAATCAAGTTCTTTGTCCAGCTGAACTGGAGGAAGTTTTTGACTCTAATCCCAGTCTAACCTGGGGTGTTTATGATGGAACGGGAGATCCCATTATTCTCGATTTCCATGAATATCATCAAGAGTTTGTTTTTGATTTAGACTTTTTTCATCCAGAAATCGTAGGTTACAATCTGGAAGTAAGCGTTGGAAATTCTCCCAATAACATCCAGGATTATTATCCTGGAGCAGTATTTATTGAATATCACTTTCCGGCAGTAGACCCCCAGTACGCCGGATTAGATTGGCGAAGTTTAAGACTGGTTTTTGTAGAAAGGAATTCAACCTGGATTCTCGCTGCCATTGTACATTGTGAATGGACTATTTGAGTTGATCTTATGAAAAATCGATTCTACATCCTCATCCTGGCATTGATTTTACTGGCTGCTGTTTTTTTGGGTCTCTATTACCTGAATTCTACAGGCACACATAGTAATTTACCAAATCCTGGAGAAAATCAAGAACTGGAAGGAATATTTCTTCCTACTCAAACTCCAAGACCAACTGCAACACCAATAATCCCCCCTTCCCAAAACGAGATTCCAGGCGATTTGAACTTTTTTTATGGAGACTGGGATGGTGCCCTGATTGCTTATCAAGATACCCTGGATACAGCGGAGGATAATGAAACCAGAAGCTCTGCCCTGCTCGGTATCGGTACCGTACACTTTGAATTGGGAGATTATCAAAAAGCGCTGGACGCATTCCGGCAAGTTATCACCAATTATCCAGATTCCAGTGAGCTAGCAAAAACATATTTTCTACTTGGAGAAACCTACAGTATTTTGGATCGCAATCTCGAAGCAGCTGCCGCCTATGAATCCTACCTGATGCGGAGGCCAAATATCCTCGATGGATATGTTCTTGAAAAAATCGGGGATAGATATGCATCGGCAGGAGAACATCTTTCTGCGATCTCAACCTACCAGACAGCTTTACCGCATCAGGAAGGTGAAGACCTGTATTTTCTGCAGCTGAAGATAGGTGAGGAGTATCAGGAAGTAAATGATCATCAAACCGCGATTACTGTCTTTAACGATGTCTACTCACTCACCGGGAATGATTATGTGAAAGCAAGGGCTGATTACCTTCTGGGATTATCCTATATAGAATTAAACCAGCCTGAACCAGCAAATCGGGCCTGGTTAGATGCCGTCAACCTTTACCCTCTATCTTATGATTCTTATCGATCGCTGTTAGAGTTGGTTAACCGTGGTGTGGAGGTTGATGATCTGAATCGGGGCCTGGTAGATTATTATGCAGGGCAGTACAGCGTGGCAGTGGAAGCATTTGACCGCTACTTAAACCAACCTGAACCGGGGGATCCGGGAACAGCCTATTATTTCAAGGGATTCTCACTCCGAGCAATGGAACGCCACGAAGATGCTCTTGCCGCCTGGCAGAACCTGATTGATCAGTATCCTGATCACGCCTATTGGGACGAAGCCTGGGAGTTTAAAGCATATTCCGAATGGTTTTATCTTGGACAAAATACCACTGCCAGCAATACCCTGCAGGAATTTGTAGCAGCCAGTCCATATCACCCCCGAGCAGGAGAATTTCTTTTCGACGCTGGTCGCGTAGAAGAACGGAGAGGTCAGCTGGAAGAAGCTGCCGCCCTTTGGAAAAGAGTGTTTAATGAATACCCAACCTCGGGATATGCAAACCTCGCCTTGTTTAAAAGCGGCATTATGTACTACCGTCTGGGTGACTTTGATCGGGCATTAAGCACCTTTACTCTGTACCGGGATGCTTCTGCGGATTTTGAAGAACTAGCTCAGGCTCTATTCTGGATTGGAAAAGTCCATCAGGTACAGGGAAATCAAGATGCAGCTGGATCTGCCTGGAGTGCAGCGGCAGAAGCAGATCCAACTGGTTATTACTCCGAGAGAGCTCGAGACTTGCTTCAGGGACGAGACCCGTTTTCAGCTCCCACCGACTATGATCTTGGGTTTGATGTTGAAGCAGAAAATTTAGAAGCGCAGGCCTGGATCCGGGAAATATTTGCTGTCCCGGAAGAAACCAATCTCAATGGTCTGGGTTTGCTAGGAGATGATCCCAGGATTATCCGCGGCCGTGAACTGTGGGATCTTGGTCTTTATGAAGAAGCCAGGGAAGAATTTGATAGGATCAGAGAAGAAGTTAGTTATGACCCTGTCAGCAGCTATCGACTAGCGATTTATTTTCGAGATTTAGGTTTATATCGGTCCGCGATCTTCTCAGCCCGCCAGGTTCTTAATGCGGCGGGGATGGATGATGCAGAGACCATGAATGCACCGGTTTTCTTTAATCACATCCGGTTTGGAACCTACTATCAAGATCTGGTCATTCCTGCAGCACAGGAGAACAGCTTTCACCCTCTTTTACTTTTCAGTATTATCCGTCAGGAAAGTCTTTTTGAGGGCTTTGTTCAATCCTCGGCAGGAGCCAGAGGCTTAATGCAAATTATCCCTTCCACAGGGGCAGATATTGCGGAAAAAGAGGGCTGGCCTCAAGGCTACACAGCAGATGATTTGTACCGTCCTGAAGTCAGTGTTCGATTCGGAGCTGCGTATTTAGCTTTCCTGGACACCTATTTTGAAGGAGATATCTACGGAACACTGGCAGGGTACAACGGTGGTTTAGGAAATGCATCAGTCTGGCTGGATGAATCCGATGGAGACCCTGATTTATTTCTTGAGATTATCCGCTTTTCTGAAACAGAAACGTATCTTAAAAGCATCTCGGAGGTTTATGCCATTTACCGCCGATTTTACACCCGGAGCCAGTAAGTTAAATCAGTTCCTGAAAAACTAATACCTTAATAAAGCTCCAATCCCACCATGTTTTCGAAGCGCAGGGTGGTCATTCAGAAGTTCTACACTGCCCCCCGCATTGAGAACATCTCTAACCGCAAGTTCTGCGGCGTCATCAATTTGCTGAAATATACTGCCGCAAAATGGACAATCCTCCATCTCCTGGACTGTCAGGTAACCGCATCCGGTGCATCGAAATCCCGTCTGGTGGAACTCACTGTTTAGAAGGAGGGTTTGAACCCTTCCCTCCCGGACGGCCCCGAGCACGTCTTCGGTTCGCAGCACACCCAACTTTCCTTTTGCTGTTTCAGTAATTACAGATTCTATCAACGCGTCCTGCTTCTTCTGATCCTGATAATTCCCAAGCTCTAAAATTATCTTTTTTACTTCCTGGGGTTTTGCATTAATATCAATCGCGAACGTTCCTGAGATCAAACTTTGCCAGGTTTTCGGCAGCTGATCCCGAAAAGCAGTCAGGGTAGGATCTGCTCCCCCCAAAAATATCCGGCGGACCTTAGCTTTGGAAAAGAATTGACCTGCTTTATTTGCCGCCTCACGGAGATTGCGGTTTCGGATGGTATCGACATGCTCCCCATCCCCTTCATCTCCCCCCCATCGTCCAGTGGGGTGTGATCCTCCTCCATGTTTAATCCGTTGGATTTCATCCCCTTCGTAAAGATCCTCTTCGACCAACTCTCCCATCTGAAACGCCATCAGCCGGGCCTGCTGCTGATCTACAAGGGCAACCCCGTAACCGGAAGTTGTCTGCATTAAGCAAATTAAAGTTGACAATAACAACTCTCTTGTAAATTGGGTTTGGTCAGGTACTTCAATATCTAAAGGGTAAGCCTGGAAAAAATCTTGTTTCTGATTCGAGAAAATTACTCCGCTTCTATTTTGCTGCCAATTAAATTCATTATCAAAATAATTTTTAACTGCCTTGAGATCCTCTTCCGCTTCAGACGGAAGCTCATTCAGCAGAGCACGCAGTCTGAGTTTGTTGGTTTCAAGCGGCTGTTCTACAAGATCATTATGAAAATACAGGCTGAGAGCAGGGAATTCTCCACGATAATCAAGTAAATTTTGGAGATCCTTGTCCGAAATCATTTCTAGCTCCTTTTTCTAATGACTTGATATTTATTAAGGTAGCTGATCTGGGCGCTTGTCCAGAGTAAGCTCTAAATTTAGAATCTCCTCTCCTCGGAGCACTTCGAGGGTAACCTGATCGCCAGGATTTTTATAAGACAGCAGGTATCCCATAAATTCAGCGAAATTGTTAACCGGTTGATCATCAATACCAATGATTAAATCCCCCCCTTTGGGAACAATTTCTCCAGGTTCCGCACCAATAATCCCAGCCTCATCCGCCGGGCTGCCCGGTGTTACTTCCAGAACATAGACTCCGGTTGAGCGCGATAATTCCAGCTCTTCCTGCAAAAAGAGGCTGACCTCATTTAGAACCTGAATTCCAACATATGGAGAATCATGTTTGCCGAACTGAATTAGATCTGGAACCACATTCTTGGCAGTGTCAATGTTGATCGCGAATCCAAGTCCGGAATTTACCGGCTGACCCATCAAATCAATACTATTTGTACTGATTGCTGAATTAATCCCGATCACCTCACCCCGCAGGTTCAATAATGGACCACCGGAATTTCCTGGATTAATAGCAGCATCCGTTTGGATAATATTTCCAGTTGAAAACGCTCCTCCTCCTGGCGCAAGATGCATAGATTCCATCGTCCTGCCCAGAGCTGAAATAATTCCACGGGTCATGGTTCCATTCAAGCCCTGCGGGTTCCCAATCGCAATCACCGATTGTCCAACCTTCAATCCACTTCCATCTCCAAGGTTCAGGACGACAAGAGAGGGGGGAAGTTCTTCCAGTTGAAGTACTGCAAGGTCGGTATCTGGATCAGACCCCAGGTTGATTGCTCTGGTCTTGAATCCTGAAGGAAAAGCAACAGCCAGGTCGGTCGCCATCTCAACCACATGATAATTTGTAACAATATGTCCTTCCTCATCCCATACAAATCCTGTTCCTAAACCACCGCCATCTTCTGTCTGGGCGCTGATGGATACCACACCAGGATTGACCGCCTCATACAGTTCAGTCAGGTTTCCCTCCGGTATTACCTGTTCGATGGCGGTTGTCGTTACAGTTTCGACTTTCTTAATTTCCTGCTGAACTTCTTGTTGGACATCTTGAAAAACATCGGATAACACAGCCTGGGGATTAAAGACACAAGCCAGGCCGCTGAGGACCAAAACACTAATTGCCGCTATAAGTTTGAATTTTTTCATTGAAACTACCTCATGTTTTGAAATTTATATTGAGAAGATCACTCTCGTGATCTAAGAACAGTTTTTTGCTTTCCAGTTTTGACAGACAGTCTTTCAGACAATCTGATTATGACTTTATTATAGCGGTAGGTAGCAGCTTGATTTCATTTTTTTATAGATCTCTAATACAATTCGAATAATTTCCAAATGTTCAAGCGGGAAACTCACAAACTAGAAGAATTAAATAGTATAAGCCTCCGGAAACAGATTGGTCTGTTTGCGGAGGCTTACGCCAAAGGAGGAAACAGTGATAAGATGTGTAATTTATCTCCCGTCTCTGGTCCATATCTTACCAGAACAGAACCGGAGTGCAAAAGTACAACCTCATGTTTTTTAGTGATCTTCCTCATGGATAAAATATCAAGGGCTTGACCGCTCCTGTTAACACCCAAAAATACCAACGAACCATTTTGATTGAGATCTTAATTTGACAATGTTAAATTCGAACAATCGTTCGGTTTATACTGGGCAAACTTGTCAATCGAATAG
>CAZTWV010000097.1:0-6879 GCA_964618295.1 uncultured Anaerolineales bacterium
TCGCGATTCGCGAAGGCGGCCTGACCGTGGCATCCGGTGTGATCACCGAAATCATTGAATAATTACCTCAACTTGGTTGAGATGGTAGAATAATAGTATGGCGAGAAAAAAAGGAATCAGACCGGTAATTACGCTTGAATGCACTGAGTGCAATGAACGCAATTACACGTCTGAAAAAAATAGACGGAATGATCCGAACAGGCTGGAGTTGAAAAAATTCTGCCCCAGATGTCGGCAGCATACTCTGCATCGTGAGACAAAATAAACCTGGAGCGGATGGCTGACAGGAATCTTCTAAAGCCATAGCCATCCAGCTCCCAGCTCAGGCCAGTAGCTCAACTAGGCAGAGCACCGGTCTCCAAAACCGGGGGTTGTGGGTTCGATTCCTACCTGGCCTGCCTATCTTGAAATGATTGACGCCGTCTACCCAGGCGGCGTTTTGACCGTAGAAGGAGAATCTTGTGGCAAAAGGAAAGAAAAAGACCAGCGGCATTCGTGGTTTTTACCGGGAAACGGTTGCAGAACTTAGAAAAGTTACCTGGCCTACCCGTACAGAAGCGATTAATCTGACCCGGGTTGTTACCATTGTGATTGTTGCAATGGGATTGTTCCTGGGTGTCCTGGATTTTTTGTTTACCCGAATGTTTGGTTTGATCCTGGGCGGATGAATTTCTTGTTTCATCAACCTGGAAGGCAAAGGGTGTAATTATGCACGCTGAAAATGAAATGCTGGACCAACCAGTGGAGGAAGTAACAGAGTCGCAGCAGACTGCAGCTGATGACGTCAATGGGCTGGACGATCTGGATTCTGGATCGGAAGCAAATCTTGACGGCAGAGCCTGGTATGTTGTTCACTGCTACTCAGGGAATGAGGACAAGGTTCGCTTTAACATTTTACAGCGGATTGAATCGATGGGTATGGATGACTTTGTTTTTGATGTCGTCGTTCCGACTGAAGATGAAGTAAACATCAAGAATGGTGAGCGGCAGACTGTTGAAAAGAAAGTTTTTCCGGGATACATCCTGGTCAATATGCTGCTGACCGAGGAATCCTGGTATATGGTTCGTAATACACCGGGGGTGACCGGATTTGTTGGGATGGGGAATGATCCAACCCCCCTTCAATCTGAGGAAGTAGCGCGGATTTTGAAGCGGATGGAATCTGAATCTCCCCGGGTCAATGTGACTTTCCGGCAGGGTGAGCGGGTCCGGATAACTGATGGCCCCTTTGAAGACTTTTACGGCAAGGTCGCGGAAATTGATATGGAACGATCGATCGTCCGGGTCATGGTCAACTTTTTTGGCCGGGAAACCCCGGTGGAACTTGACTTTTTGCAGGTAGAAGAAGCCTAGTATTTGAAATATTTGTGGGAGGGTGTTTTCATCCGCTAGCACCACAAAGGAGATAAATGTGTCAAAGAAAGTAAAAGCAAACGTACGACTACAGATTGAAGCTGGAAAGGCTAATCCTGCACCACCGATTGGACCTGCACTGGCTGCCCATGGGATAAACCTGATGGCATTTTGTAAGGAATATAACGCCCGGACATCCGATCGGATGGGCGAAATACTCCCTGCGGATATCACGATTTTCACCGATGGGTCTTATAAGTTTGAACTCAGGACCCCGCCGGCCTCAATCTTGTTGAAGAAAGCAGCAGGCATTGAAAAAGGCGCGGCTGAACCAAATACAGAAATTGTCGGAGAGGTCACGAGGGATCAGGTCCGGGAAATTGCCCAGGTCAAAATGAAAGACCTCAACGCTGTTGATATTGAAGGTGCCATGCGGCAAATTGAAGGCACAGCCCGAAATATGGGAATTAAAGTAGTTGGATAAACTCTGGTGGGAGGATAAACAATCCGCTTGCACCACAAGGAGAAATTAAATGGCTAAACACGGAAAGAAGTATCGCGAAGCATTAGATCAAATAGATCGAACGAATGAATATTCACCCATGGAAGCAGTTACCATGGCAAAAGATTTGTCCTATGCTGGTTTTGATGAAACTGTTGAGATTCATGTTCGCTTGAGCGTGGATCCCAGGCATGCAGACCAAATCGTCCGCGATCTGGTCAATCTGCCGCATGGGACCGGGAAAAGCGTGCGCGTGCTCGTTTTTGCCCAGGGGGAAGCAGCTGCCAGCGCCCGGGAAGCCGGGGCAGATTACATTGCAGATGGTGATGATTTTGTCAAAAAGATCGAGGAAGGCTGGCTCGAATTTGATGTGGCACTGGCAACTCCTGAGATGATGGGGAAAGTCGGCCGGTTGGGTCCGGTTCTCGGCCCCCGGGGAATGATGCCGAATCCTAAAGCCGGAACGATGATTCCCGGTGACGATCTGGCTCGGGTGATTGAGGAGACAAAAGCGGGGCGGATTGAATATCGAGTTGACAAAACAGCGAATGTTCATGCCCCAATTGGAAAAGTATCCTTTTCAGCTGAGCAGTTGCATGATAATATGAGTGCGTTCATGGAATCCTTGGTTCTGAATCGGCCTGCAGCAGCCAAGGGCCAGTACGTCAGGAAGGTGGTAATTTCCACCAGTATGGGCCCTGGTATTCCGGTCGATCCGTACCAGGCGACCGAAATGCAGACAGAATGAATCAAGTCTGAATGAACATCGCAAACTAAATATCTGACCCCTGCAGCCAGAGACAGCCGGTGCTTTGATAAGCTTAATTTCCGGCCTAGGTAATGGGTAAAGTACCTGAAATTCAGAAGTCTTTACCTTGCCGTCTGGCAGGTAAAGACTTTTTGTTTGCCAAAAACAGAACCCGATTGGAAGGAGGTGTAGTACTTTGGCTATTTCAAGAGAAAAAAAACAAGAACTGGTAGAGCAGTACAAAATCTGGTTGGAAAAAAGTGATGGCCTGGTTTTAGCCCACTACCACAAACTCTCTGTGAAGGATATCGGCGATCTCCGAGGGGAAATCCGGAAATCCGGTGGAGAATTCCATATCATCAAGAATACACTTGCTAAACGTGTGTTTGAGGATGTAGGCCGGGAATATGCTGATAATGTCTTTGAAGGGCCGACGGCCTTGGGAATTTCGTATGAAAATCCTTCCGGGCTGGCGAAAGCCATCAAAGACTTTTCTAAAGAGTTTGGAACAGTTGAGATCAAGAGCGGTTATCTTGAGGAACGCTTGATGTCCATCGAGGAAATCAATCAGCTGGCGGAACTGCCGTCCATGGATGAAATCCGGGCGACACTCCTCAGCACCATCAATGCTCCGGCCAGCAAGCTGGTCCGTTTGTTAGCGGAACCTGGAAGGCAGCTGGCTTCTGTTATGAAAGCCTATTCAGAAAAAGAAAGCGCTGTTTGATCAAAACACAATACAAAAATTAATATACTGGACATTTGTAGTTCAAAGATAAGGAGAATTAAATGGCTGATCTAGAAAAAATTATGGAAGAATTGAGTGAACTGACCGTGATTGAAGCTGCAGAACTTGTCTCCATGTTGGAAGAAGAATGGGGAGTTTCAGCTGCTGCTCCGGTTGCTGTTGCTGCAGCCGCGGGCGGTGGTGATGCAGGTGAAGCTGCTGAGGCAAAATCCGAATATGATGTGGTTATCAAGGATGCAGGCCCGAAGAAAATCGAAGTTATCAAGGCCATCCGGGCAATGACCAGCCTGGGTTTGAAAGACGCCAAAGAGCTGGCAGAATCTTCTGGTGCGAAAGTAATGGAAGGTGTTGGCAAAGAAGCTGCCGAAGATGCCAAAAAACAGCTCGAAGAAGCTGGGGCAACCGTAGAACTTGCTTAATCATCCAATCTAGGTTCAGAAAGGCTGCCGGAATGGCAGCCTTTTTTTGTTAATGCAAGCTTAATGTTATACTGATTTTATCTCAACGATCAAGTAATAAATGACCTGGACAGCCAGTCAGTAGTTTAAACAGAACATTAACCATCCCTGATTTAGAGATTAATGGGGTGGATATTCACCAGAATATTATTGAGGAGGATATATGAAGGCAAAAGTCCTAATCATAGAAGATGATCCTGGTATCGTGAAGTTTATAAAACGCGGACTGGTTTATGAAGGATATGAAGTGCTGACCGCAGAAGATGGTCAGGCTGGTTTGGATCTAGCTCAGGACCAGAATCCAGATTTGGTTGTGTTGGACTTGATGCTGCCGGGAATGGATGGGTTGGAAGTCTGCCAGCGGCTGAGGGATCAAGGGGAGATTCCGATTCTGATATTAACCGCAAAAGATAAAACCAGCGACCGGGTCACTGGATTGGATATGGGTGCAGATGATTATATGGTGAAGCCTTTTGAGTTCAAGGAGCTCATGGCCCGGATCAGGGCCCTGCTCCGGAGGACCAAACAGGACAAACCAAAACAGCTTGAATTTGCGGATCTTACTCTGGATCAGGGAACTCGTCGAGCTTACCGGGAGGATCGGGTTATTTCTCTCACGGCAAAAGAGTATGAGCTCCTTGAACTTTTCCTGGAGCATCCCCGTCAGGTACTGACCCGGGAAATTATCTATGATCGTGTCTGGGGTTACAATTTTGGAGGACAATCCAATATCATCGAGGTTTATGTCCGCTATTTGCGCCAAAAGCTGGAAGAAGAAGGTGAACCCAGATTAATTCACACACTGCGTGGTGTTGGATACGTTCTAAGAAATCCTGATTAGATGCTTCTCCGACAGCGCCTGACCTTATTGAACACACTGCTGGTAGGTGGACTGCTGCTGATTTTTGGCGCGGCTGCTTACCAGCTTGTCACATTGGCCCTTACATATCAGGTCGATCGGCAGCTTACTATTTCAGCAGAGGAAGCTCTCAGTATTCTAGCCCTGGATAACAACGGAGAAATATATCTAAATGGCCTTGAAGACATGGTTCGAGAGGAATCTTTTTACTTTCAACTCTGGAGCCGGAATAAACAGATTGTTTATGATTCACCATCCTTAAGCTCTGTTCAACCGCTTGATATGGGTGGTTTTGGCCTCACAGAACCGGTATTCAAAGATCAAGAACTGCATGGTGGGGATCCTGTGCGGGTCTTGACAATTCCCCTCCAGGTTGGAAGAAAACCTGTTGGAACGATGATGATTGGAGCAGATCTATCCCTGATTACTATCCTGCAGAATTCAATGATATCGGTCATTTTGTGGGGAGTGCTGTCTGCGGTCGCATTGGTGGGTTTTGGGGTCTGGTTCAGCAGTAATCGAGCTCTGTCCCCTTTGGAAAAAGTCAGTGAAACAGCACTGCAGATTACCCACGCTGAAGATCTGGCAAACCGACTTCCTTATTTGGGTCCGGATGATGAGGTGGGAAGGTTAATATCGGCATTTAATGAAACGCTTGAGCGTCTGGAAAAATTATTTAAGACCCAGCGTCAATTTATATCCGATGTCAGTCATGAACTTCGGACTCCACTGACTGTCATCAAGGGGAATCTGGATTTACTTCGAAAGATGAAATGTATCGAGGATGAGGAGTTTGATGCTATTAATGATGAAGTAAATCGATTAACCAGGATGGTGCAGGATTTGCTGCTGATTGCTCAGGCAGAATCAGGCAGGCTTCCTTTAGAAGAACAGGAGGTTTCTCTGGATACTCTGCTGCTTGAAGTTTTACAGCAAGCGGAAATCTTAGCAGAAAACCGGGTCACCTTGAAAATCAAGGATATAGATCAGGTGATTGTGTCTGGAGATAATGATCGATTGAGGCAGGTGTTATTAAATATACTCAGCAATGCTGTTAAGTTCACACCAGATGGGGGTGAGATCAATGTCAGTTTAAGGAAGACCGCTACAAAGTCGGTTTTGTCTATCACAGACACCGGGCCTGGGATTCCAGAAGAAGATTTACCGCACATATTTAAACGCTTCTATCGAACTGAAAAAGCCCGGACCCGATCCTCGGACTCTGGATTCGGTTTGGGATTGTCGATTGCTTACTGGATTGTTAGAAATCACGAAGGTGATATTCTCGTTCGGACAAAAGAAGGCAAAGGTACTACTTTTACTATCTTACTTCCTTTGCAGCAGCCTGCAGACGTCTCCTGATCAGTACATCAATCAGCACTCTGGCACAGGGCTTTCCCTCCAGAACCCAGCCACTCATCCAGTCTGGTGCTGCTGGATTTCCCGATTTTGGCATCTTTGTAAATTCCAACCCCCCAGTAAACATATCGGCGGGTTTCAGCCGGCCAAAGCTCCTGGGGACGTGTCGCTCCCTGAATTCCCCCGTTGTAACCAGCTAGAGCTAACCGGACATTACCTCCTGCTTCCAATGCTCCACGCAGATATTTCAAACCCCTTTTGGCATTGATGCCCGGTGCCAGGGGATCTTCACCGGATTGAAAGTGGTAAGGCATCACCTGGAACAAGCCCTGAGCTCCGGCCGGGGAAACTGCTCTTGGATTTCCACAAGACTCAATTTGCATCACAGTCGCTATCAGGTTAGCGTCCAGATCATAGCTCTCAGACCACTGGAGAATTTTTCCTTCCCAGGCTTGCACTTCAGGTGTGAATAGGGGAGCTATTCCACTCTTGCTGGATGAGGGTTCAACAGGCTGAGGGGCTGTAGAGACCGTGTTGAAATTTACCTGACTCAGAATTAATGCAAGGAGGGTGCCCATCAATATCACGGAAATTGGGGGAAGAATAAAACGAAACAAGCAGCCTTTCCGTTCCGGTCTGGCTGCCTGTTCCACTTTGCTAGAGTAATCCATGGAAATCCTTACCGGTAAGAATCCTGACGGCCCTGGGCTGAAAGCGGCTGATACGTGGGTTCAGGATGGGGACTCCGGCGGGTTGTCCGTTTGGGAGCAGGCTGGAAATCCCTGGAGTCCTTAGCAGTAGACCGCTTGCGGGCGGAAACCGCGGCTTTGCGGGCCGCCGGGGAAGTCAGCTGCA
>CAZTWV010000098.1:0-6821 GCA_964618295.1 uncultured Anaerolineales bacterium
ATCATACATGATGAAGCCCGTTTGGGGGGACCGGCCTTCTCATTCCAATCTACTTTGCCCTAACAAGGTGGATGAAAAACCCGTGCTGAAAGAGAAAAAGCAGGGCATACTTAACCCAATACTCCACAACAACACGCTAACAAAACAGAATTCCGTCATCCAATAATCTTGATTCCTACAAGGAGGCAGCATGGGTGGGATGGAAACTTTACTGAACGCAACCTCGTTCGAACAGGTTGGGTTGATTGCGGTGTTAATCACAGCCCTGGGAGCTTTGATCTACGCCTGGTTCCTGGCCCGGCATGTACTGCGACAGGACCCGGGCACGCAGCGCATGCAGGAAATCTCGGATGCGATCCGGACCGGCGCAGTGGCTTACCTCAACAAGCAGATGGAGGTTGTAATACCGCTGGCCTTTGTCCTTGCAGCACTGCTGTTCCTGACAGCGCACCTGGCCGATGCTCCCCTCAGCATCTCAATTGGACGCGGCGCTGCCCTGATCCTCGGGGCCGGCTGTTCCCTGGCTATCGGCCAGATCGGACTCCGCTTTATCGGAACCCGGGGCAACGTCCGGGTCGCGAACCAGGCCAGGCTGGGCTCTTTCCACGGTGCGCTGCAGGTCGCCTACCGCTCCGGGACAATTGCCGGGATGCTGGCAGACGGCCTGGGACTGCTGGGCGGGACCATCATTTTCATTCTCTATGGAAAACACGCTCCGGAAGTGCTGCTCGGTTTCGGTTTCGGCGGCACCCTGCTGGCGATGTTCATGCGGGTCGGCGGTGGGATCTACACCAAGGCAGCCGATGTCGGCGCAGACCTGGTTGGAAAGGTGGAAGCCAACATCCCGGAGGATGACCCCCGCAACGCAGCCGCGATCGCGGACCTGGTGGGGGATAATGTGGGCGACTTCAGCGGGATGGCAGAGGATGTCTTCGAATCCTATGAGGTAACGATTGTCTCGGCTATGATTCTCGGTCTGGCGGTGATGGAGCTCGATCCTACCCACAGCTTGAAATGGATTGTCTATCCCCTGCTGGTGCGGGCCATCGGGGTCTTCTCCAGCATCATTGGCACCTATGCGGTCTCTCTCTGGCCGACCGGGGAGGACGCTTTCCGGGCCATGGACCTTTCCTATGACCTGTCCTCAATTATTTCCACCGGGTCCTTCTTCCTACTGGCGATCTACTACGCCCGGGATTTGAGACTCTTCGCTGCTACGGCAGCCGGGATTTTGCTGGCGGTGGGCTTCAACAAATACACCGCAGCCTTCACGGAAGTGGGGACGACCTCAGTCAACCGCCTGGTGCGCTCCGCGAAAACCGGATCAGCGACCATCATCCTGGCCGGCCTGGCCGTAGGCTACGAGAGCACAGTCTGGGCAGTGTTGATCATTGTACTCAGCATTCTGCTGGCAGTAGCAATTTACTCCGTCACTATACCGGCAGTCCTGATCCCGATCATCCTGATCACAGCCGGAGTGATTGCCGTGGCGGGCGGGCTTTACCTGGCCTTAAAAACCAAAAAAATCGAGAATGGGATCTTCGGCGCCCTAGGAATCATGGTGGTCGGCTTGATTATCAGCAGCTTCCAACCGGCCCCTGCTGGACAGGAGTTCATCTACATCATGTACTCGGTCGCCCTGGCCGGGATCGGCATGCTCTCCCATACCGGAAATAACCTGGCGATGGATGCCTTCGGCCCGCTGGCGGATAACGCCGGGGGAATCGCTGAGATGGCCAAAGAAGATTTCCAGGATCCCAAAGCTCAGGAATCCCTGGCCACCCTCGACAGCGTGGGCAACACCACCAAAGCGATCACCAAGGGAATTGCGATCGCCTCGGCTGTGATCGCCGCCCTGAGCTTGTTCGCTTCTTTTATCGAGGTCACCGATCTGGAGCTGGAGGGTTTGAATATCGCAGAACCGCTGGTCTTTGTCGGGCTGCTGATCGGCGGAGCCCTGCCTTTCCTGTTCAGCTCCGTCCTGCTGCGGGCGGTGGAGCGGGCTGCGGGGCTGATCATCGAGGAAGTTCGCCAGCAGTTCCGGAAGCCGGGCGTGATGGAAGGAACCACTCCGCCGGATTACGGACGGGTGGTGAAAATCTGCACCAATGCTGCCCAGCGTGAATTGATCGTGGTCGCTATGCTGGGAATCCTGGTGCCGATTGTGGTCGGCTTCCTGATCGGCGTCCGGGCCCTGGGCGGCTTCCTGGCAGGGATTATCGTCACCGGCCAGCTCCTGGCCGTCTTTATGGCAAATTCCGGCGGGGCCTGGGATAACGCCAAAAAACAAATCGAAGCCGAGCCTTCTGATCCGGAAAACAATTTAGGTAAATACTCCGAGCGGCACAAAACCAGTGTGATCGGGGACACCGTGGGCGATCCGTTGAAAGATACTGCCGGACCAGCTCTGAATCCGATGATCAAGGTCGTCAACCTGGTTTCCCTGCTGGTCGCCCCCCTGATCATCAGCGTGGCTGCGGCTGGCGGCAGTCGGCAGTTGATCGCTTTGCTGATATCCGGGGGCTGCATCATCGCCCTGACAGTGGGCATCCTGTTCAGCATGAGGGAAGGGGAACACGTGATTAAATAATCAAAACTGAGATTAGAATTAATACTTTGTCCGGGCCCGACTCCAGTACCGAGTCTGGCTCCCTTTTGTATTATCAGTAAAAAAGCATTAGCCAACAGAAAGCTAAAGAATTTCTGCAACTATTTAAGGTAGATGGGCGTATATATCCCTGAATACCCAAAAAACAAACAGCTCATAATGGAGAGCAAATATGCTGCAACGAAAAAATCCCGCTGCCGCTGCCGGTTACTTATACATTCTCGGAACAGTTGCCGGTGTATTAAGCGTGATCCTGATCGGTCCTGTTTTAGATGAGCCCCTGTCCCTCTTATCCAGCCCAAAGGCAGAAATTCGACTGACACTCAGCGCCCTGGCTGTACTGACCATGGGATTGGCGCTGGCACTGATCCCGGCAGTGCTCTACCCGATATTAAAAAAATCCCATCCAGTTCTGGCTTCCGGTTATCTGGTGTTCCGGGGAGCACTGGAAACGTTTACATATCTGATCTCGGTGCTCGGGTGGTTTTTTCTAATATCTCTCAGCCGGAGTGGAGCGGAAGTCAGTTCAGGACTGCAGGAAATCTATCCCGTGCTGCTGGACGGCGAGTTTATCAACGAAATCACAACCATCGTCTTCATCCTCGGTGTTGTGATGTTCTATTTTGTTCTCTTTGAAGCCCGGTTGATTCCCCGCTGGATTTCCGGCTGGGGACTGATCTCCACCCTTCCTTATCTGGCGGCCGGTTCCCTGGTCATGTTCGGTGTCTTCGGCCATATGTCAGCTGCTGACACACTGCTGCGGATTCCGCTGGCGATTCAAGAGATGGTTCTGGCTGTCTGGTTAATTGTCAAAGGGATTAATCTTAACTCAACATAGGATAAGATTCCCTAAAGGAAAAAAATAATATGGATAAATCCAGCAAATTACACAGATATCTTGGCATTGCATTTTTACTGCAGTTTACAACATCAATATTTAATGGCGTGGTTTTCAAGGAAAGTGCTATCGGGTCTGGTTCCATTGAGGAGATCATGAACCGGGCAGCAGCCCACAGCTGGCAGGTCCAGACCTACATTTTGATAGATCTGTTTACAGCGCTGGGAATCATTTTTCTGGGTACCGCGCTGTACACCAGCCTGAAAAAGACCAACATGGTTGTTGCCGGGACAGCGCTCGGATTTTACTTTCTGGAGGCAGTCCTGCTGGCTGTCAGCAAAGCTGGCACCTTTTCCCTGCTCAGGATCAGTCAGCAGGCTGCATCTGCCGGAAGTACAGCAGGCTCCGCCCAATTAGCAGCCCTTTCCCTGGAAGCGATGAACTACCTGGGGGAAACCCTTCATGTTCTGGTTTTTTGTCTCGGCGCCATTCTCTTTTATGCATTATTTTTCAAATCCAGGATCGTTCCCCGCTGGCTCTCACTGTGGGGCTTGATCACCCTGATCCCCTTGCTGGTAGGGACCGTGCTGGCCGTTTTCGGGATTGAGATTCCCTTTGGGTTTTATGTTCCCTACGTTCCGTTCGAATTTGTGATCGGGGTCTGGCTTCTAGCTTTTGGTTTTCAACCCGTGAAGGCGGCAGTATGAAAGCGGTAATCTACGAACGTTACGGCCCTCCTGACGTTCTCCGTCTCCAAGAAATTGACCAGCCTGTTCCATTGCGGGATGAACTCCTGATCAAAGTCCGGGCGACATCTGTCACTGCCGGGGACTGGAGAATGCGGAAGGCCCATCCATTCGCAGCCAGAATTTACAACGGGATATTCCGTCCCAGGAAAGTCAAGATCCTCGGTTTTGATCTGGCTGGAGAGGTGGTAGAAATTGGACCAGAAGTTACCAAATTTCAGGTAGGTGAATCTATCTTCGGATCCTGCGGATTCGGATTTGGAGCTTACGCTGAATACCGCTGCCTGGCCGAGGATGAAGTCCTGGCAAAGATACCTGCCGGTACCAGATTTCAGGAAGCAGCCGCCGTACCATATGGTGCAATTGCACCCCTATTGGATCTGCGGGACCAGGTGAAAATCGAACCGGGTCTGAAAGTATTGATTATCGGAGCATCTGGCAGTGTGGGGACATTTGCGGTCCAGCTGGCTGAGCATTTCGGTGCCAGAGTCAGCGCTGTGTGCAGTGCCAAAAACAGCCAGCTGGTTGAGGACCTCGGCGCAGAGCGGGTTTTTGATTACCGGACAGAGAATTCCTGGGATGCCGGGGTGCAGTTTGATCTGATCTATGATGCTGCCGGTAAAAGCTCCCGGGGACAGGTAAAATCAGCTCTCACTGAAGATGGAAAATTTGTCAGTGTCATGAAAGGCAGCCGAAGCAAACCAGCCCGCCAGCAAGCAATCCAGGATCTGGCCCAGCTGTTTACGGATCAAAAAATTCACTCCGTGATTGACCGCACTTTTCCACTGGAGGAGATTACCGCTGCCCATCAATATGTCGAAAACGGTAAGAGGTTTGGTAATGTCATTATTACCGTCAACCATGACAGATAATCCGAACCGTCCTGTGCCCACTTTTCTGCGACATCAAACAATCTGTAAAGGTTAATTAAGAAATAACCGGCAGCTATTTCATTCCAAACAGGATGATAAATGACAAAATCTCACCAATCCGGGACAAACCAGCTTACTCTGACGGGTTTTTTCCTGTTTTCCCTGCTGCTCTCCTGGTCCATCAGCATTCCACTGGCACTGATACAGGCAGGCCTCATCCCCCCGCTACTTCCCGGTTGGACCCATTATCTCAGCTACCTGGGTCCCCTGATTGCAGCCCTGATCCTGACCGGGGTAGAACTCGGTAGATCCGGGATGAAGGACCTTGGAAAACGAATGCTGATCCGGAGAATCTGCCCCCGCTGGTGGGTAACCGCGCTTCTGCCTCTCTTCAGTAGTTATCTAATAATCAAGATACTTTACAGAATGAGCGGTGCTGAGCTCTCCCTTCAGCAAATTTTTCGCGCCCCTTATCTGCCGGAAATCGGTTTTTGGACCCTGCTGGTCTGGATTCTGAGTGCAGGAATGGGCGGTGAGACCGGCTGGCGGGGATATGCCCTGCCCCGGCTGCAGAAGAGATTCAGCGCCTTCAGCTCCGCTCTGATCCTGGCCGGAGCCTGGGCAGTCTGGCACATTCCCCAGTTTTTCTATTTCCTCGATCCCGCTTCCCTGCCGGTCTGGATGGTAGGACTCACAGCCGGCTCGGTGGTGCTCACCTGGCTCTACAACAGTGCGGTGGACAGCATCCCGACCACAGCGATCTGGGTTGGAAGCTGGCAGTTCTTGACTGCCTCAGCAGGATCTGATTTCAACCTGACAGGAGTGCTGACCGCATTCATTGCCGCCTGGGCTGTGCTGGTTGTAATCCTCCACAAACCCAAAAACTTGATGTCAATTTGATCTGATCCAATAGATCAAACCATACATACAATGAAATCACTCCACCCGGACCCATTCCACACTGGAAAAATCGGGGATATCCAGGATCAGAGTATCGCCATCACAGCTGTAAGATGTGCCGTTTGTGCTTTCGACCTCATCGCTCATTGCCAGCGGTCCGCCTTGAATGGAAAAACTGCCCGGCTCCAGGTCAAGACGGACAACCTGCTCCCCGGTCTGGATTCCGGCAATTAAACCATCCCCGGCAGCAACGGCATCATAATCGGGATCAGTGATTGTTATTGTTGAACCGTCCGCTTCATACTCACCAGAACCGGAAAGGGACATAATGATCTCAATCTCGGATCCCAGCTCTTCAATGGTCACCTGCACCTGATATTCATCTGCCTGACCCAGCATTTCGCCATCTGCGGTGAATTCCAGAGATAGATATCCTTCAATTTCCTCCACGCCAAAAGTTATCGCGCCATCCGCTGTTGAATTCATGGCTTCGGAAAGATAATCAGAGATCGTTCCCGGAACTGTATGCCAGGTACCCACCAGACACTTTTCCCCTGAAACCTGGCCGTTCTCTTGATCTTGATCTTGATCTTGATCGGACTCCTGATTCTGATCCGGTTCCTCGTTCTGAGGAAGCTCTTGATCAGCATCCATTTCTTGGTTTTCTTCAGGTTCGGACTCCAGATCCGGAGAATTCAGAAAACTACAACCTGAGAAAAACACTAAACCCAGAACGATCAAGCCTATTCCTGCTGCCTTTAACCTCGATTTCATGCCAGACACTCCTTTTGAGAAACCAATAATGGCTCCACTGAAAAAAGGGGGTAAAAAGTAGCGAATCTTAAAAAATTAACGTA
>CAZTWV010000099.1:0-6720 GCA_964618295.1 uncultured Anaerolineales bacterium
GGGAGCTCGATGAGCACTCCGCTATCCTTGCCATCCGTGAAATATTCGCCGCCGTCGAAGACGTCCGTCAAACGCTTCTCTCCGATTTCTTGCATACCGTCTCCCGGGAGTACGACGAGCATCGCATCCAGACGGGAATTCTCACGTTCGACGATCAGCTCACCCGGGTACACGAGGCATTGACTAGCGAGGGCAACGATGGAGCGTTGCACCGGATCGTCGGCGAACGCTACAAGGCGGCACTCATCGACGAGTTTCAGGATACGGATCTGCTGCAGTACGACATCTTTTACGCGCTGTTCTCGAGCAGTTACCTGTTCTATATCGGCGACCCGAAGCAATCCATCTATTCGTTCCGTGGCGCCGATATCGATTCGTACCTGGAGGCCAGAGAACGGGCAAACCGTGCCCATACGCTCGGCAAGAACTACCGCAGTACACCGGAAATGGTCGATGCGATCAACGCGCTTTTCGGGCACAGCCCCGTTCCGTTCCTTCGATCGGGAATTGAATATGAAGCGGTCGGATCCGTCAAGCCAAAGCAGCGGCACCCGCTTTCTCTTGAGGACACCGGGGCGCTGGTGTGGTGGTTTGTGCAAAAACGCGCCAATGGAAAAAACCATTCAGTGGACGGGGCACGCGATTTATTGCTTGCCGGACTCGTCGAAGAGATTACACGGCTGATATCGGCGGCGCCCGATGAACCGCTGGTTCGCCCCAGGGACATCGGCATTCTCGTTCGGAAGCACGAGGAGGCACAGCATGTGCAAAAAGCCCTGGCTTCCGTGGGCATCTCATCGATCGTGGGCAAAACGGGTAACATTTTCCAGTCTGACGAGGCGACCGAGCTGTTGCTGATAATGTCGGCCGTTCTCTCCGATCGAAATGCGGCGACCATCAACGCTGCGTTGGCCACCGTTCTCTGGGGAAAAGATGCCAACGTGATAGTCGGTTTGCAGAACGAGGAAAAGACGTGGCAGCACATCGGCGAATTGCTGCAGGGCTGGGCGGAGATCTGGGAGCAGCGCGGCATCGATGCCATGCTCCGCGCCTTTTCCATCGAGACGGAAGTGTATGATCGGTTGTTGCCGATGCTCGACGGCGAACGCCGGCTGACCAATCTGTCCCATCTCATGGAGTTGCTGCACTTGCAGGAGCGGGAATCCCACGCCACCCCCGATGCGCTGGTGACCTGGCTGGGTGACAAAATGACCGAGGAAAAAGCCGATCCGGATACTACCGAGTTGCGCCTCGAGAGTGACCGCGACGCCGTTCGCATCAGCACCATTCACCGCGCCAAAGGGCTGGAGTATCCCGTAGTTTTTGCGCCGTTTCTGTGGAATCCGCGCGTGGAGGAGGGCAAAGGTGCGATGCTCGTCCGGGAGAGCCCCCGCGACGTCAAACTGGCGATTGCATTGACGAAAGAGGAAGAGCTGATCACCAAGGCGGACATGCGACGACTGGCGGAAGACGCGCGATTGACCTATGTGGCCCTGACGCGCGCAAAGCTCCGGTGCTACATCGCCTGGGGTCACATGGGATCAAAAAAAGGTGCCCAATACGCCGCTCTCGCCTACTTGCTGCACGCCGAAAACGTGGGCCCGGACGAGGCGGTCCCGTGGTACAAAAAGATCATCCAAGCCCTTTCGGATGATGACCATTGGCAATCCGACCTGGAGGCTTTCGTAGCGGCCCATACCTCCTGCATGTCACTGCAGGTCCTTGACGGCCGACCGGGGCAGATTTCAGGACAGGTTCTGCCCGGCGAATCCGCGGACAGCCACGCCACGTTTTCCTCTCGTACGCTCTCACAGGCGGCTGAGGAGCAACTCGTCCCGTTCGAAATGTCGAGTTTCTCCGGATTGACGGCTCATCGTCACGGGACTTCCGAGTACGCCGAAGCGGTCGACCCGGACGAGAACCGGCCCGAAGCGCCGGAGTCACCTGCGGACATTTTTTCGTTTGCCAAGGGCGCAAATACGGGTCTGTGCTGGCATGCACTCCTGGAGCAGTGGGATTTTTCCCGCTCAATCGAGCAGCAGAATGGCGAGGAACGCATTTACGGGCTGCTTGCCCAATACGGGTTGGATGACCCGAATGCGCATGAGTGGCCAATCGATCCGTTCCGGGTAACAGAAAAAATGGTGCGGACGGTATGCAGCATGCCCCTGCCACCTGCCGGTTATCGGCTCCGGGATGTGCGCCCTGGCCGGCGACTCAACGAATGGCGTTTCAATCTGAAGTTTTCCAAACCCATCTCGCTTCAGATCTTCGCAGATGCGCTGGCCGGAAAGGTATCCTCCGCCATTGAGAGCCACTATCTGCCGGGTCTTCGCGAAACGGGCACTCCCCTGCCGGAAGGATTTCTCACGGGATTCGCCGATCTGATATTCGAGCACGAGGGCAGATGGCATCTGATCGACTGGAAGTCAAACCATCTGGGGTATGCGCGTCAAGACTACCACCGGCAAGCGCTGACCGAGTGTATGGCGGCCAACAACTACATATTGCAATACCACCTGTACCTGCTGGCGCTACACCGGTACCTGACCTGGAGGCTGGACGATTATTCCTATGAACGGCATATCGGGGAGGTATGGTATGTTTTCCTGCGCGGGCTCGATCCGGCGGAACCAAACGGGATTTTCCACGATCGACCGCCGGAAGCGGCTATTCGGTCTCTGGACGAGCTCTTTCACGAGGTGAATCCATGAGTTCCGAGAAGTCCATCACTGCGTCGCCGGAATGGTATGCCGGACAGACTGACGGCTTCCGTCTGCTGGATGTCCAAATCGCCTCCATGCTCGAGCGACTGGAATCAAGCCCGGAATTCAAAGAGATCCTGAAACTGACAGGACTTGCTCTGTCTTTCCGCTCGGGAGAGGGAGACGCCTGTCTGGATGTTCGCAACATGGCCGGTCGGCGCTTAACCGAGGAGTCCGGTGCCACGCTGCCCGGATACGACGAGTGGAACCGGGTGCTGAAAGAGAGTCACCTTGTGGGCGACGGTTCGTCTCCTACACCGCTTGTCTACACAGCCGATGGTCTGCTGTATTTTTACCGGTACTGGAGTGCCGAGAACCGTGTGGCGGCCTGGGTAAGCAAGAGGCGTGCCGCACCCGTTGTGGACGACATATCGGAGATGCTTCCGCTCTTTCGCAGGCTGTTTCCCCAGTCCGGCGGCGACACGCCCGACCTGCAGGCGGAAGCGGCCATGTCCGCACTCAAGAGATCGTTCCTCCTGGTGGCAGGAGGGCCGGGGACGGGCAAAACGACGGTCGTGGCGCGCATTCTGGCACTCCTCCTTTCACGACGGCCGGAACTGGAGATCGCGCTTGCCGCACCAACCGGCAAGGCGGCCAACCGCCTTGGAACGGCGGTATCTTCGCAAACCGCCGCGTTGCCGCTTCCGGATGCGGTCAAGCAACGCATCCCGACCGAGGCCCGTACGATACATCGCCTTCTTGGATATCAACCGGATACGGAGACCTTCTACAGAAATGCCGAGCACCCGATCAGTGCCGATGTCATCATCATCGATGAGGCATCCATGATTGATCTTACCCTTTTCGACGCACTGCTCGATGCCGTACCTGAGGGGGCTCAGTTGATCATGCTTGGTGACAAAGACCAGCTTTCCAGCGTGGAAGTCGGTTACGTATTTGCCGATCTCAGCATGATTTTGTTGGGTTTGCACGCCGGTTCGGGCGAGTCCCCCACAACCCGATCTGCGGAACGGCAGCCGGATGTGGCGATCGAGCTTACCCGGAATTACAGATTTACGCCCGAGTCCGGCATCGGCCGCCTGGCGGAGGCGGTACGGACAGGCGATCCCGATGCAGCGCTCGACGTTCTGGGAGGCGGCTCGGAGGCAGAGATCCGATTGCTGGAGGACGTTCGTGAGGTCGATCGGGTCGTTGAATTGCTGGCACCTGAGTTGGCCGGCTACATGACGACGACAACGCCGGAAGAGGCACTTCGCAAGTTGCCGCAGGGACAGTTTCTCTGCGGTACGCGTGCCGGACCGCTCGGTGTGTCGGCCGTAAACGCGGGTGTCAACAGGAAACTGGGATTCCGGTACCGTGAGGCCGCGTCCACGCTTTTCGATCATTGTCCCGTCTTGATTACCACCAACGACTATACCGTGGAGCTGTACAATGGAGACGTGGGGGTCTGCTGTCAGGAAGGGGATCAGATAACGGTGTGGTTTCCCCGCGGCTCATCCGAAGCCCGCCCCATCGCTCCCGCACGGCTGCCTCCCTACGAGATTGCGTGGGCGATCACCATCCACAAAAGTCAGGGCTCGGAATACGATCATGTAGTGCTGGTGCTGCCTCAGGATGCGTCACCGCTTCTGACCCGCGAGTTGCTCTATACCGGTGTAACGCGCGCCAGAAGAAAGGTCGAGATCATCGGAACGGCCGAGACCATCCGAAAGGCGGTAGCGCAGCGGACGGCGCGTACGTCGGGCTTGACCCACCGTATCGGGTGAGCCCGCCACTCCCGGATCGGCCCACCGTATCGGGTGAGCTCGCAACGACCGTTTCCAAGACGAGAACACCTCCGGATGGCCCGCTCAATTGCGACGATCGTTCCGGGGGCTGCCTTCCGGCTCTGGATCGAAAAGCGCCACAACTTCCAGTTCATAGTCCGTGTACGTCCGGTACGTGCCACGCAACCAGAGCAAGACCCGAGTCCCGTCGAAGCCGGCCGTCACGGTCGGCCGCAGATTATCGTCGCTCGAATGAGCCGTTACCGCTTGCCAGGTCCACGCCGCGCCGCCTGAATCCGTCACACCCCGGTAGATTTCGTAGTGACGCCGACCGTCGGTCACTCTGATAAGCGGTTCACCGGTAACCGGATCGGCATTGGTGGAGATATAGACGATCGAGGGATCTACGGGATCGATAGCGCCCAGACCGGCATAGTCGTCTTCACCCGCATACAGACGCTGACCGGCGAATGCCAAGGGGAAATCGTGCCAGCTTTCTCCGTCAAATCGCGCGTACCGGTAACGGAGGTCCTGTCCGCCCTCTCGAGACGGCAGACCGGCATCGCCGACCTGTACCGAGTAAAGGGCCACCGGGCGACCGTCGCCATCCAGTTCCAGGTCGTTGCACCATGCCACATGGTCCGGATCTCCCGCAAAGATTCTGGTGCCCTCTTCCGGCGTACTCAATCCCTCCGACAAGCTTCGAACCGGCGACCCTGTACTCGTTCGAAGCATCCCGTCAAGATAAACGACATGGTACAGGCTGTTATCGTAGACGCGGGGATGTCCCTCCGTATACAGCAAATGGATGGCATCGACGCCGTTTGAGGCATAGCGAACATAGGGACGGTGCCTTTGCGTCGAGGGTACATCGATCACAATGCCTCCCGTCTGCCATGACGTGCCGTCATCGTTTGAAAATACCCAGGAGGGCTTGAACGAGGCGTCGAGACCGCGAAAGAAATTGTAAATGCGTCCGTTTTCCTCCGTCAGCCGGTATACATTCGAGTAGGTGATTTCAGAGCCTTTGCCGGGGGCGAACATTTCGGCTTCCTGCCAATGCGTCCAGGAAACGTCCGATGTCCGAACGTAGAAATGGGCGTCATTTCCGTGCCTGCTGAATAGCGTAAGCAGCGATCCGTCCGGCTGCAACAGAAACACCGGCGAATTGTGATCGTCTGCCTGAAACCGGTCGGCGAGTTCGACTCGAAAGTGCGAGGTGTCACGCAGGTTGACGATGACCGCTTCGATATCGCCCTTGCGCGTCGTATCAAACCGGCCGGTGGCTACGGAGCCCACGACCAAACGGTTGCCCGCGAGGAGTGCCCGCTCGTCCTCGAACCAGCACCAACCACCGTCATCGTTCAGGATCACAGGCTCAGGAAATGACACCGAAGATGGTCCAACGGTGTCGGAGCCGGGGCATCCGCTTGCGGCCAGCAGGACGATACCGGAGAAGAGGACCGCGCTTAGGCTTTTCATGCTTTCGACGACGTTGCGTTTTCCTTCCTGAATTTATGTGAGACCCCAAGATCCGCAATATTCTTCAATTCTCGTCCGGTCGACGGTTTGTGCACACCCGCTTGTCCGGCGATGCCGCTCATCGGAACTCATGAAATCACGATCAAGATCGGTATGGCCGACTTGATGAATGCCCACCAAATGTGCTAACTTGCACATGCATTTTTTATTGCACTTTAATCAACAAGGGTGATGGCGGTTACGCGATGGAATTGGCGCCCTGCGTCTGTTGAACGCTTTGTGAAACGGATGCTTGCGGGTTGTACGGCATTTTTGATCTTCCACATCGGAACGGCGGTTGCGCAGGAGGGCAGAACGGTTGACCTGACGCTGGATACCGCCGTTCAGATGGCGATAGACGACAGTTACCGCATCCGTCAGTTGGAGATGAGCGTGGAGCGAACGCGCAACTGGCTCCGGTCCTACCGGGCGGCGCTGCGTTCCAATTTTTCGCTGCGCCTGACCGCCCCGGAGTGGGAGGCGATTTCCGATCACAAATGGAACTCCACCCTGCGGAAGAACGAAATCGTGCAGGAGAATACACAGACGTGGGAGACCGATCTATCCATTCGCCAACCGGTGATCCTGTTCGGCCATCCAACCAATGGCTATCTGTCGCTGAACAACCGGACGTACCGGTACGCCCAGATGAACGGCGACGACGATGTCCGGTTCTACAATCGATATTTCCTTCGTTTCGAACCTTC
>CAZTWV010000100.1:0-6414 GCA_964618295.1 uncultured Anaerolineales bacterium
TCCCGGGGAGCTAATTCTGGCTGCCAGGAAAGACAGGTTTAAAAGTTGAAGGTTGAAGGAACAAAAGCAGGTCACGGGAAACAAGGAAAAGACCATGAAAACCAAACAGCTGGTGCTGGGAATCCTGGTTGCCGCTGCGGCGGTCGGTCAGCTGCTGGCAGCCTGGCTGCAGTACGATCCGGCTGGACCGGCCTGGCAGATTAATCTCGGCTGGGGAGTGATGATGATCTCGGCTCTGTTCGGCTGGCTCCCGATTTTCACATTTCGCAAGAAAGGGGAGATCTCCGGTCGGAGCTACGTCACCACGACTGAATTAGTTGATACCGGGATCTATTCCATTGTCCGCCACCCGCAGTACACAGCCGGCGCGCTGCTAAGCATCGCCCTACCCCTCATTACCTGGCACTGGCTGGTCCTGGCTTCCGGAATGGTCAGCGTGGCCATTTATTATCTGAACACCTTTCAGGAAGAGAAAATTAATCTTGAAAAATTCGGAAGCGCTTACCAGCATTATCAGCGTGAAGTACCCAGGATGAATATCTTACTCGGAATCTACCTCTGGACGAGGAAAAGATTTAGAGATAAAAAGCAAACCACAGAATAGCAGCTGTGGAAAGATAGGGAGTTGTTGGCAATCGTCTGCTGATTCATTAAGGGAATCAGATATTCAATTGAATTAAGCCAAATTCAAGACGGAAAAATAATGAAAAATACTGCCGCCCAGAACAAACAGGTGCCAGACCGCGTGGCTGTAGGGGATTTTTTTCCAGAGGTAGAATAAGATCCCGAAGGTGTAAAATGCTCCCCCGATCAGCAAAAAAGTCACGGTCTGGGAGCCAAATTCCCGGAAAGTCTGCCCAAAAACAATCAAACCCGCCCAGCTGATAAATAGATAGAGCAGCACCGGGGGTTTGGTAAATCGGGCAGGAAAGACCAGTTTAAATATCAAACCCAGGAGGGAAATCCCCCACATTACCGAGAACACAGTCCACCCTAACCCGGTCCGCATGTGAGTCAAAATGAAGGGGGTGTAGGTGCCGGCGATCAGGAAAAAGATCGCTGCATGATCCAGGCGCTGGAGCACCGCCATCCACGGTTTACGGGAGAAGATATGGTAAGTAGTGGAGGCCAGGTACATCAGGATTAAAGAAATCCCAAAGACCAGGAAGCTGGCCAGGTGCCAGGGACTTCCGGTCCGGACAGCCCGGACGATCAGCACTACCAATCCGGCAATACTTAATCCAAAACCAATCCCGTGGGTGATACTGTTGGCAATCACCTCGCCAAGTGAGAGTGATTTAAAACTCTGATCGGTTTTATACGGCACAATGCTCTCCTTTTATTTCTGGACCTGTAATTCAATTTCCCGCCTGATTTGATGATACCATTCCCAGCGGTAAAGATCTACTCCCGGAGCTTTTAAAGCTCCGGGAGTATGCTTTTCACCGGATCTCGATGATACAATCAAAATCAAGTCCAGCTGAATATGAATAAATGAAATTATTACCGGCGATTTCTCTTTCACTTCTCACCACAGCCGCAGGCTTCTGGGTTTTCCGCGTTAAAGTCCGGAGGGATTATCGTCAGCTTGAAAAACTGACGCCCCTTTCTGCCTGGCTGGAAATCTTGATCTTTGCCCTGCACGCCAACCTGATGTACATCTTTCTGCCTGCCCCCTGGCCGGAACTGCCTTCCCTCCCCCGAAATCCTTTCCACCTGGCTGGATCCACGCTGCTGATACTCGGTGGTTTACTTCTGACTCTTTCCACCATGTCCAACCTCGGGTTTAAGAAAGCAGTGGGACAGGAGACCAAAACTCTCCATATCCAGGGCTGGTACCGGCAAACCCGGAATCCCCAGCTGATATTTTATTGTTTACTGCTGGTGGGCTGGGCCAGCCTCTATCCCGACTGGTTGGCTTTGCTCTGGCTGGCTGGATACGGAATCATCGCCCACTGGATGGTGCTGACCGAGGAGGAACACCTCGAAAATTTGTATGGTCAGTCTTATAAAGAATATCGCAAACAAGTCCCGCGATATATTCGTCTCAGGAGAAAAAATGAAACCCGCATTACTGGTAATTGATATGCAGGAAGTTTTCTTTCATGAAGATCTGTCTGTTCTACCATCACTGGAAAATGCGGCTGCTACCATCAACGCCGCAATTGAAATCTTCCAGAAACGAAAATTGCCGATTATTGTTGTCGAAGACATTGAGGAAGCAGACGGCCGGGTTCCCGGGTCCTCTGGTTTTAAAACAACCTCCCGGATTCAGCTAGAAGAGTCGTATCCCCGGGTCCGGAAAACTTACAGCAACGCATTCAATAAAACAAAACTGCACAGCATCCTTTCGGACCTGGAAGTGGACACCCTGATCCTGACCGGATATGAAGCCGCTAACTGCATCCTCTCCACATCCCGGGGAGCGAAAGACCTGGATTACCGGGCCATCCTGCTGCGGGGAGCAGTAGCCGGACAAACCCCGGAACGGGTTGAAACTGTTCAATCCTGGGAAGATTTAATCAGCTACGGAGCCCTCAAAGCTCTGCTGGATGTTTAACAGTCTGAATTCGGAACTCGCACCATGACCCCATCCTGGACCATTCTCGGCCTTGATCTCTCTGGACCCAGCAGCCCGGAAAGGACTGCAGCTGCATTATTTGAGGGAGATGAAAATTTTCTGAAACTGACCACCTTCCGGATCAAAGCCGGGGACGAGGAGATCCTAGAAATCTTTAACTCCCAGAGTTTTGATTCCCCGGTGTTTCTTGGAATTGACGCCCCGCTTTCCTATCAGCCTGGGGGAGGTGACAGGGAAGGCGACAAGCAGCTTCGTTCCTTATTAACCGGCCGGGGGCTCCCGTCCGGGACGGTGATGACGCCGACCATGACCCGGATGGCTTACCTCACCCTGCGCGGAATCAGCGTGGTCCGGCTGCTGGAAAAATTCAGTGCGGACTCAGGTTCACTTTCCATTGCTGAGGTTCACCCGGGCGGGGCTCTACTGCTCCATGGCGCCCCCCGCGACTTCGCCCTGAACTTTAAGCACAGCCTGTCGATCCGCAGCCAGCTCCTGGTCTGGCTTGAGGAGCAAGGTTTACTCGGGACCCGTTCCCTCCCTGCGGACTCCGACCATCTGGTGGCAGCCTGTGGGGCAGCCCTGGCTACCTGGAAGTGGGCCGCAGGAAATCCAGCCTGGATTTACCCGGCAGATCCACCCTTCCATCCTTATCCAATTATCTGTTAGGACCATTTATGAAAGCAAAAACTGAAATTCGACTGAAGCCCAATCTCACCCTGCTTTTTCAGGGGGACTCCATCACCGATGTCGGACGAGACCGCCTGGATTTTGAACCTAATTCTCCCCCGGCGCTGGGAAGTGGCTACGCTGGTTTGGTATCCCGGAAGCTGCTGGAGCGTTTTCCTGATCACCATCTGCAGTGCTACAACCGGGGGGTCAGCGGGGATGGGATTGAAGATCTTCACAGACGGTGGAAGACCGATACTCTGCCCCTGCTGCCGGATTGGATCAGCATCTTAATCGGGGTCAATGACTGCTGGCGTTTCAGCTCAGGTGTTGGAGGAAACTCGTCAAAAGATTTCCATGCCAGCTTTCGAAGACTGCTGGAAAAGACGCAGAATGATCTTCCATTTGCCCGGATTATCCTGTGTGAGCCATTCCTGCTCCCCGTCGGATTGGTAGAACCGGAGTGGATCGCTGATCTGGAAGAGCGTCAGCAGGCTGTTCGCTCCCTGGTAGGTGAATTTGAGGTCCCCTTGGTTCCGTTTCAATCCACTTTGGATCAAGCGGCCAGCCAGTACCCTCCGGGACAGCTGCTGGAGGACGGTGTCCACCCTACCCCGCTGGGACACCGCCTTCTGGCAGACTGCTGGCTAAACACTACCGGAGCTTTTAAAGCTCCGGTAGTTTAAAACAAAATCCGGAGCACCATGCTCCGGATTCGAATTATTTGGTTCCTTCCCAAACTCTGGACCGATCTTATTTCTCGGGCGGCGGGACCGGCAGATCCTCAACAGCGGTCTCAACCCATTTATCACCCTCATCGATCAGCATCACCGGAATATCCTGCCGGATGGGGTATTTCCGACCGCACTCCCTGCATACCAGCCAAGCTTCCTGAATATAATCCAATGTCCCTTCCCGAGTTTGAACACAAGCCGGACATCTTAAAATTTCTAATAATTCCTCACTGACCATTCCTTCCTCCTCACCTGATCATGATTGCTGGGCTTATTATAACTTACTTCTTCTTGCAGGGATTATCTGGATCCGGGTTTTTGGGCGGCATTTTCCCTGTTCCGGGACCATACTGGCAGACCGCAGCCCAGGGCTGATACTTGGTTTTAAAAACATCCTGCCACAATCGGTCTCCGTCCCGGTACACATTGCGGGTGACCGTGACCGTCCCTCCCTCGGCTGCCCAGTCCACCTGGCGAACCTCGCCCTTGGCCAGCTCCGGGTTTTCCTCGTAGATCGGATCCGGGGGATCCTTCTTATTCTTGACCCCGGTCGTACTCCAATCCACAGTCCTGCCGTCAGAAGTCCCGTAAAATTTCCAGGTCAGCATGACGTTGTTGTACATATAGGTTTCCATCAGGATCCAATTCCCGGTGTCATTGGTGAACTTGAAATCCACCAGGGGGACATAAACAGTCGCATCCAGACCGGCCAGCTTGCTGTTCTTGGCTCCACTGGCTGTTTGCTCATAGTATCCCACCCGGTAGGAGTGCGGATAGCGTTCTAGAACCGGAAGCCCGCCAAAAAATACGGTCCGGAATAATGTGGTACTGACCTGGCACACACCTCCGCCCACCCCTTTAATCGTGCGGTCCCCGTAAATGATCCAGGCCTCTGAATATCCGTTATCCAGACTGACATCCCCCAGCTGGTCCGCCATGGAGAAGGTCTCCCCGGGGGCGACAAAAATCCCGTGAAACTGGGAGGAGGCGGTCCGGATGTTGCTGACCCGGGCCGGATCCGAGCCGTAAAAATAAGTGCTTTCAGCGACCACTAACTCGGTGATTCCCAGATCTTCCGCCGTGGTCTCGGAGGAAATCTCTGGATAGACAGCATCGACTACAAGGTCGACCTGATGAACACCTTCCGATAATTCTCCTTCAATCCGGACAATACTCTGATCCACATCAAGGTTGTACCCGATTTGTTCATCTTCAATCAGAACCAGTTCCCGGGTCTCATCATCAAAATACATCCGGGCGTTTTGCGGTTCACTGTTGATCTTTTTGGCTTTTTTGTCCAGGAAACCGCGCAGGTTTTCGGCATCCAGGGCAATCCGGTAGGTCTCCCCTTCCGGAGTGCTGACGCGCTCAATAACCATCATTTCCACCAGGGTTTCCCGGCTCAACTCCCAGGGTCCCGGATCACTATCCTTGGAATCCGGAATTGTTAAAGTCAGCGGCTGGCTGAGGACCTCCCGGGCTGCATCTGCCTGGGCGCTGACATCAAGGATCTCCGGATAAGTTTCCTCCACCATTAGGGGCAGCGATCCATCCGTCATCCGCCGCATCTGGAGAGCGATCACCTCCAGCGACTCCTGAATATTCAGCTCCTTCCCAATCTGTCCGGACTCCACCACCACATCCAGTCCGTCCAATTCTAGGGATGCTTCCCGGACTGGCTGGTTGATCTCTGCCCCGATTTGCTTCAGGTATTCTGTGCCCGTCCGTTCATCCATCACAAAGCGGGGCGCCCGATTAATTCCATGGCGCACCAGCTGGACCTGGGCTGCAAAGCGGGAAAATATTCCACCACTGCGTCCGGTCTGAAAGGCAATTTCCGCATTGTAGTTCGGGCTGAAGTACAAACCCAGTTCTGCCGGGCTGGCTTCCCAGCTCATAGTGTCATATTGAAGGGTGATTGCCCCTTCTTCCGGGTAAGAAAAAATTTCAGCCAGCTTATCCGCAGCACCGGTCGGTGTTTGACCGCTCAGATCAACACCAGCCACCGACAATCCAGGGAAAATCCGGCCCCGGTAAATCACGGCAAAACTGGTTAAACCAACTGCCAGAACCAGGATAAAAAGCATGATTCCGCCCAGCACGGCGGTCAGGATTTTTCCAGCAGGTTTGGAGAGAAAAGTTCGCAGTTCCATAGCGGTCATTGTACCAAATAGAAAGCAGGTTCAGAAATCACTTATCTGCTTCTCAATCCTTATTAATATTGGGTCTTTGCAGTCTTAGAACAACCCTGCAAGAGCTGTTCCACAAGGATGATTAATTTCTATTCAATCAGCAGAGGTTTGAGCCAGGGCAGCAGCGGATCGGGTGCAGGGTTTTGTCCCCTGCTGATCCAGACCAGTCCTTCCTGGAGGCGGATCAATTCCGAAACCGTAACCGGCCGGCCGAAGCGGGCTTCCCCGTGCCGGGTGAACA
>CAZTWV010000101.1:0-6336 GCA_964618295.1 uncultured Anaerolineales bacterium
TATTAATTATTGACCAGCAAAGATATTATTTTAACGCAAGAAATTAAAAGAAAATTTGGAAAATTCCATCCCCCCACTTTCCCATGTCATCACTGATCGGCAGCACGAAGCAGGCTGCTAACTGTCCAAGGGGGGTTCCGGCACCGGTAAAGGTCGGTGAGTTTGGAAGGAATCTTTTGGAAGCTAGCAGCTCATAAAAATCACGGGCGGTTTGGATCACATCCCCGCCCCACTTTTCTTCTTCCGCTGCAATATGATACGCCACACGCCAGAACGTCTCCTCTTTCCTCTCCTGGGGAGAGCCGTCCTCTTTTTTCCTGACATATCGACGAATAAATACTTCCTGAGCGTTTTCAGATAGTTCAACTTTTCTGAGGTTTTCCGGCATGGGAGAAGTAGGTTTTAGGACAGATGAAGCGACATCTGTGTCAGCAGTTTTGACCATGAAGGACTCCTTGATGATGTTTTCAAACAAATAAAATAGTTTTATTTATTCCACCCATAAGATAAAAAACCCCCATATATACGGGTGGTAAAACAATTGAGGGGTATATCTGGTTGGTGGGTATTCTAGCATAGCGAGATTAATATATCAACCCGGAGAGCCCTTTTCTATCTTAATATTTTCCAGTTTCTGGAAATTTTTAAGGACCAATCGGTAATCCAAAATTCAAGAGGAAAAAAGAACCTGATAACTGGTTTTTTTGAAGCTATGATCTACTGTACCTGACATTTCTGGGATGTTAAAATAGATAAACAACAAATATAAACCGAGGATACACGTGATGTCTGAATATGGATTCAAAACAATTGATTTAAAGTTCCGGGAGCAGCCTCAGGCAATTGCCGTCTATGCTTTTCCCCATCCAGACGGCGTGGCCTTGGTCGAATCCGGTCCTGGTTCTACCACGGAAAATCTCAAGCGAGGATTGAATGAAATTGGGTTCAGTGTTCATGATGTAACGCATGTTCTGCTGACTCATATTCACCTGGATCACGCCGGGGCGGCAGGGTGGTTGGCAAAGCACGGAGCTGAGGTTTTCGTTCATCAGATTGGTTCACCTCATCTCCTGGATCCCAGCCGGCTCCTGGCCAGTGCCAGAAGAATCTACAAGGATCAAATGGATAAGCTCTGGGGAGATTTCCTTCCTGTTCCTGAAAAACAGCTAACCGCCCTGGAAGATGGAGATATTATCCAGGTTGGGAAACTGGAATTTCAGGCGATTGACACTCCGGGGCATGCTTATCATCATCACGCCTATCTTTGGAATCAGGTTTGTTTTACAGGAGATGTCGGTGCTGTTCGGATCCCCGGTTTGGGAAAACCCCACCTCCGGCTGCCAATGCCTCCACCAGAATTCCACCCGGACAAATGGCGAACCTCGATAGAACGACTAAAAAAGGAAAAAATCCAAACCCTGGTCCCCACCCATTTTGGGATTTATCAGGATGTAGATTGGCATCTGGATCAGATCCTCCGGGAACTGGATGCAGCGGAATCCTGGATGAGAGAAATAATGCCTCGAAATTTACCACTTGAAGATTTGCGAACAGAGTTTATCCGCTGGACAACTGATCGGTCAAATCAGCTTGGGATCGATCCAGAAGCGATTAACACCTTTGAAAAAGCCAACCCCTCGGGAATGTCAGCTGATGGAATCAAAAGATACTGGGACAAATACCTCAAAGAGGACTGAGTCACAAACCTTAAAGGCAGCCAGATATGTCAAAGCGGCTGATTCAATCCTGGTGTTTACCGGGGCTGGCATATCCGCAGAGAGTGGGATCCCAACCTTCCGGGAAGCGCAATCCGGTTTATGGGCAAAATATAATCCCCAGGAGCTGGCCAGTCCTGAAAGTTTCGACCAGGATCCATACCGGGTGCTTTCCTGGTATCTGTGGCGATTGAAACTGATCCAGAATTCAGAGCCCAATCCGGGACACCTTGCCCTTGTTGCACTCGAAGAGTATTGTATATCCAGTGGAAAAGATTTCATATTGATCACCCAGAATATTGATGGCCTTCACATAAAAGCAGGCAGCTCCCAGGTGCTCGAGCTCCACGGAAATATTTTCAGATTACGCTGCCACAGCTGCTCCCTGCCCTCTAACCTGAACCTCAGCAATCACGACCTCGATCAAAATCTTCCGAGATGCACCTCATGCGCCGGTTTACTGAGACCGGATGTGGTTTGGTTCGGTGAAGGTCTCCCGGAGGAAAATCTTGATATAGCCTGGGAAAAAGCAGCATCCTGCGATCTATTTTTTAGCATCGGAACTTCCACAATTGTCCAACCCGCTGCCAGCCTGCCATTTCTGGCAGTTGATAAAGGCGCAACAATGATTGAAATAAATCCGGAAACTACTCCGGTCAGCAAAGTTGCCCAAATGCACGTCCCAAATCTATCCGGCAAATTCCTTCCTGAAATGATCAAAGCAATTGAATCTCAGCAGGTATAAAAGTTATCTTAATACCCAATCACTGCAACTTTTCCTGATATTCAGCGTATACAATAATGACACAGATAAAAATTTTTAGGTGCTGAAGTTTCTTCAGCAACAGGAGGAAGTATTATGAACAAACAAAAAAAATGGCTGATCACTCTTATTCCAATTATGCTGGCCCTGACTCTGGCTTTTGGGATAACCTCCCCCGCCCAGGCTGTCGAATTTGATGAGGACGGCTTTGTTGGTGAAGATGAAGTGATCGATGATGATCTGTTTATTGCAGGAGACAATGTTGAAATTAACGGCATCATTAACGGTGATCTGATTGCTGCAGGTGCAGTGGTCACAGTCAACGGCGAAGTCCACGGCAGTCTCGTAACTGGCGCTCAGTCTGTCCGGTTAAATGGAATTGTCGACGGATCTGTATATTCCGGATCCAGCACTTTCACGCTTGGTTCTGAGGCACAAATTGGAAGAAACCTTTACTATGGTGGTTTCAATCTTGCATTGGACGCCGGATCTGAAATTGATCAAGACCTGCTGGTCGGAGCGTATCAGGCCCTCCTGGAAGGCAGCATCGGACGCAATGTCAAAGCTGGCGTAGGCGCTCTGGACATCATGGGAACAATTGGCGGAGATGTTTATGCTGAAGTCGCCGGTCCTGATGATCAATATCAACCGGTTTTCTTTCCAGGACCTCCTGGAGTCGAAACCATCAAACCGGCCGGTATCCGAATTTCTGATGATGCTGAAATCGGTGGAAAGCTAACCTACACAAGCTCAGTAGAACAAACCGAGCAAATTCAATCTGTTCCAGCTGAAGGAATTGAATTCAATCTGGATCCGGAAATGACGACAGACCGTGATCTGAAAGAAACAGGAAAAGAATTCGGCAAAGTTGGATCTGCTGCATTCCTCGGGTCCTGGGTCATGAAGCGCGTTCGTCTTTTCTTAACTCTGCTTTTGCTGGGCGGTCTGGCGATCTGGCAGCTCCCCGATTTACTGGGTAAAGTTGGCCAAAAAGTAGAAAAAGAAATCATGCCCTCCCTCGGCTGGGGCATTGTAACTGTCATAGTGGTTTATGTCGGCGCGTTCATCATCGCTGGATTGCTGATTGCAGCCGCTCTGTTCTTTGGTGTAATCACACTTGGCGGTTTATCCCGGGCAGTTCTGACCATTGGGTTCTCAAGTCTCGGACTGGGCCTGGCTTCTTTCGGATTGTTGATGAGTTATGTCAGCAAGCTGATTGTTGCCGTAATTATTGGCAGACTGCTGATGAAATGGCTGGCACCTGAAGCTTCAAACCAGCTGCTCTGGTCCCTGCTGATCGGTGTCTTTATCTACACCTTGCTGAGGGCAATCCCCTTCCTGGGTGGATTTATCGGAATCCTGGTAACCTTTGTTGGTATAGGCGCAATGTTCCTGACTTTCCGGGAATGGAGAAATCCAAAATCCTCCCTGATTGAAGAAGCGGCTGAGTAAAAAACCTCACACATCAAAAAACCTGGATCTCTCGATCCAGGTTTTTTCTTATTCCCCTATTAACTGTATGACCAGCTTTCTTTTCCGCTCTCGATTGTCAAAATCCAGAAAGACGATCTGCTGCCACGTACCTAGAGTCAATCGGGCATTCTGAAATGGGACTGACAGAGATGGTTTATACAAAGCTGCCCTGATATGGCTGTGTCCATTTCCATCTCCCCAGCGAAGGTTGTGCTGGTAGTCTCGGGATTCTGGTACCAGCTCCTCAAAGACGCGCTTCAGGTCCTGGATACATCCATCCTCATATTCCAGGGTTGTCAGCGCGCTGGTCGCTGAAGGAGAAAAAATCACACAGACCCCCTCCCGCAGATCTGTATCTTCCAGGGCGTTTTGAACCTGGTCAGTGATATTAACAACGGACCCATGACCTTCAGTTCGGAATGAGATAGTTCGGTTTGTGACAGCCATAACTCTTCCTTATCAAGCAACCTCAAGGTAGCGGCTAACTTCCCAATCTGTAACCCGGGTTCGATATTCATCAACCTCGGCCCACTTGGCCCGCTTAAAGACATCGACAATCATTTCACCCAGGGCTGATTTGATTACCTCATTTTTCTCAAATTCATTCATTGCCTCAGCCAGAGAACCGGGAAGTGCTTCAATACCGAGATCGGCTCGCTGCTTTTCATCCAGATTCCAGATATTGACATTATTAAGCGGAGCAGGACAATCCAGTCCTTTCTCAATCCCATCCAATCCTGCAGCCAGCATCGCAGCAAATGCCAAATAAGGATTCGCTGAAGGATCCGGGCATCTCAGCTCGAGGCGGACAGATTTGCTTCTCCCTTTGTTGTATCGGGGAAGTCTGACCAGCGCAGAGCGGTTGATTTGGGCCCAGCCGATATACACCGGAGCCTCATAACCCGGCACCAGTCGCTTGTAAGAGTTGGCAGTCGGTGCCAGCACAGCAGACATTCCGCGGGCGTGCTTCAGCTGTCCGGCTAAAAATTGATATGCCAGATCCGACAGATGGTGATCATCCTCGGCATCAAAGAACAGATTTTCTCCCTCACCATTAAACATAGATTGATGAGTGTGCATTCCGGATCCGTTGACCCCAAAAATTGGTTTTGGCATAAACGAAGCAATCAGATCATATTTTGCGGCAATTGCTTTTACCGTATACTTCATGGTAATTACATTATCTGCCGCCCGGAGGGCATCAGCGTACCGGAAGTCAATTTCGTGCTGGCCCCGGGCTACCTCATGATGTCCCATTTCAACTTCCAATCCCATTGAATTCAAGGCATGCATCAGCTCTGTGCGGACCATAGTCGCTTGATCCCGGGCAGAAAAATCGAAGTATCCACCAACATCGTACGGAACAGGATGGATATCTTCGACCCCATTACGCTTGAATAGGAAAAATTCTGGTTCCGGGCCGATATTGAACACCCAACCGTTGTCTTCCACTTTTTTGAGGACCCTTTTTAATGTCCCCCGTGGATCGCCTTCAAAAGCCTCACCATTGGGCTTGTATATATCACAGAAAATTCTGGCTCGGCGAAGTTCATCCGGACTCCAGGGTAGCACAGCGTAGGTTTCTGGGTTGAGAACTAGACGCATATCGCTCTCCTGAACCCGGGCAAATCCCTCCACCGAGGACCCATCAAACCAAACCCCATCCTCCAGTGCTCCCGGGAGTCTTTCAGGGGTGATATCCACGCTTTTCACGGATCCTGTCACATCTGTGAACTGCAGTGAAATAAATTTGACATCATCACTATCTACACGGGAAATCAGTTCCTTTCTATCCATTTCATCTCCTTGGCTATGCGAAACTAATACAACAACTATCCACTTCCCAGCAGGTAAGTCCCTTAAAAAACAAGGACACGCCTGGGCGTGTCCGCTCATACAACCACAAATCGATTGGCATCACCCTTCCCTTTCTGTACCCTGAGAGAGGTCCACTTTAATAATGGATCTCTCGCCATTGCTCCCACCTTGTCCCAGCTGTCACCAGCTGGTTTTCAGTCAGAACTTCTCGGGAAGGTTGGAAGAAGCCCATGGCCGGGCTCCGGAGGCATCCGCTGATCATTCGATTTTCGCCGGGATCAGAACCCAGCTTAGCTCTCCCTTCGCAGGGAAGAACCTCCACCTCGTCACCTCATATTTGAGGTTCAGCCGCTATCAACCTTGTTATACAATTGTTAAGCTGCTTCGCTGATTGTAGCAAGCATGCCTAAGGCTGTCAAGCGTCCCCTGAATAATGAGTTTATTGCAGAATTGGGAGAACAACAGACCTGCTTTACACATCCCAGATCAATGGATATAATGCCAGTGTATCTGGGGGTGGTTGAGTCCCGGTGGGCTCCCCGGTCTTCAAAATCGGTGGCGGGTCGT
>CAZTWV010000102.1:0-6020 GCA_964618295.1 uncultured Anaerolineales bacterium
GAAGTTTTGTGTTTGAAGGCGTTTAAAGTGGTGTTATTTCAGAGGTCTCATTAATTAACATGAAAAATATACAACCAAAAACCAAAAAATCCTACGCAGTGGTAGTGTATCGCCAGGATGATTCTCAAGCCCAGGCTATTGCTCGTGGCCATGCTTTATCCCTTAATATTAAGAAGGGCTCAGGCGAGGCAGGTTTTAATGCTGCCGAAACCTTGCTTGCAGCCCTGGGAGCCTGCCTGCTAACCAACGTCAACGCCATTGGAGCCAAAATGCAGCTGGAGATTAAATCAGCCCGCATAGAATTTGAATCCATCCGTCAGGACGATCCGCCCATCCTGACTCAAATCCGCTATAGACTGGTGCTGAACAGCCTTGAACCGCGGGAAAAACTGGAAGAACTGCACGATCTCTGCCTCAAATGGGGTACGGTAACCAATACGATTATAAAGGGGCTGACACCACAAGGAAGCCTGGAGATAGAATCCTGAGCAAAGATGCGTCCGAAGAATAATAAAGGGAACAGCATTGATGGTATCCAGGCCAGCAGCTGATCCGCTTCCAGCCTGAACAACCTATTGATCAATCCCTGGTAGAACGGAGATCAGATGGGAACATCCACTATGATGGTAATCCTCGCTCACCCGGATGATGAAAGTTTCCCCATGGGTGGGACCATAGCCAAAGCCGCCTCGGAAGGTGTCAAGGTCGTGCTGGTTTGCGCAACCCGCGGGGAAGCTGGCATCCCGGATCGATCACACTCCCAGACCGGCGAGATCCGTTCCTCGGAGCTGCTCTGCGCTGCGGAAAAATTAGGCATCCAGGAAATTCATTTCTTGGAGTATCAGGATGGTGCCCTCGCTAAGGTAAACCCAGAAGAAATCATTGGGAGGTTGGTCCGCCTGATGAGGAAATATCAGCCGAGGGTGGTGATCACTTTTGGGAAGGATGGAATTTCCGGCCACCCTGATCATAAGGCGATTTCAACATTTGCCACTCAGGCCTTTGACCGTGTTGACCATCCGGCCGCCCGTCTTTTTTTTCTGGCTTCTTCGGAGGCCACTCTGCAGGGCTGCGGCGTAGAGCCGTCCCGTAAAAATGCAGTCGCCCCGGTCATCGGCGTCGATATCGCACCCTACAGGGAAACCAAAGTACGCGCCATTCAATGCCATGCCAGTCAAAACCCGCCTTTTCAAGGCAATCCGGAAGAAGAAGCTGCTAATATGGTTTGCCATGAGTATTTTACCCTGGCAAGGCCAAACGAATCTGTTCTTGATCTGTTTGAGTTGTTCGTCCTTGAATGATCTTGCAATCGACCTGAAAATTTCTATCCAATAAGGATTGAGTTCATCCATTCATACCCACTCAGAAATAAGGGAATCTCGTTTTATTTTCGCTTTGATCCTTACTGGCTTGATCTTTCTGGCTGAACTTGGGGGCGGCTTGTGGACAGGAAGTTTGGCGCTGCTTTCTGATTCTGCCCATGTTTTTGCGGATGTTTTTGCTCTAGGTTTGAGTTACCTTGCTTTGCGCGCGACTGCCCTAACTGCTAATGAAAAACATACTTATGGTTATCACCGCCTGCAGGTATTGGCTGCATTGGTCAACGGGTCGACCTTGTTCTTGATCGCGTTTGAGATTCTGCGCGAGTCCTGGAAACGTTTCCAAGATCCGCAGCCTATTCTGGCTGGACCCATGCTGGCGATTGCCGTGCTTGGGTTGGTGATTAACCTGATCGTAGCTTTTGTGCTGAGGGAACACGATCCTGACAATTTGAATACCCGGTCAGATTTCCTACATGTGGTGGGGGATGCGCTGGCATCAGTTGGGGTAATTGCGGTGGGTGTGACCTTCCCTGGTTGGACCACCTGGTTAGTGTGCTGATCGGATTGTTGATTCTTGTCAGCTCAGGGAGGGTGCTCTTTGAATCTGTCCATATTCTTGCTGAAGGCATGCCGGAGGGGATGACGGCCAACCAGGTGGCTGCCTTGATGTAAGCTACACCAGGGGTGGAATCGGTTCATGACCTTCATGTCTGGACAATTGCTCCGGGGTACATCACCCTGAGCGGCCATGTTACGAACGCAGACCAAAAGCTAAGCCAGGCAGGAGAATCATGGAGGTCATTAAAAAGAATCTCCATGATCGATTTGACATCCAGCATACCACGATTCAATTTGAGTGCGGCAACTGCGGGCAGGGCCTGATGTATGATGATCCAGTTAACGAAAAATTAATAAATATGTGACATATGTCATAGAAATATTACAAACTGTAAACTATAATATATGCGTTTGTACGAATGTGTTAGTCTGGCTGCGGACGGAGAGTTTTTACATTGGGGTGCCTTCAATTTCGAAGTCATTTTTAGAAAAATGGTTTTCTAATCCCCAACAATTGAGGTAACAAGAATTTTGGTTTCCAGGGTTCGAAAGGTAAAGCTATGAGTACATATTTTAATTGCCAAAACACAATCTGCAGATGTCCATGCCAGGCTCGTATTGGACCCGGTTTGAAACACCCTCCGCCACTTTTTCAGTCTGGGAAGTAGCCAAAAAACCCAACAGATAATCAATTTAGCCAGAAGAAAGCCAGGAGAGTATCTTTGCTTGACTGGGTGAAATTGGTGGAGTAGGAGTTAATTTTCAATAATTTAATTATTAAGTTTTGGCAGACCTGTTCCATACGATTGGCTGAATCTTTTCTGTCAGGAAGTGTTGGCCATCTTGATCATGGGGCGTTTTGGTGGGTAAGGCAGCTAGCAAGCCCCCGGAGAGGGTTAGATACAAGCCGCGGTCATAACCAGTTTATCTCATAGGATGAGTGCCGTTGATTGACCGACCTTCTCCAAACTAATCTCGATACTGTTTAGCAGAAAGGTTATGTACTATAAATGCATATTCAAGCACCGGTGAAAGAAGGGAAGTTTATCGGTGGCTGATAAGGATTGAAAATCATGGATCTTAGTTCAACATTGTTACTTGCGGTTTCGCTTTCTTTTGTGATAGCGTTTGTATTTTCAATGTTTGGTCAGGGTGGGGGATCAGTATATTCTCCGTTGTTGATTCTGTTGGGATATTCGGTTTTGATGTCGACCTCCACCTCCCTGGTCCTGAATCTAATCACCTCGCTGGCAGCCGGTTACATATTCTACCGGAAGAAGATGATTGATTTTAAAACCTCTTTGATCTTTGCACCTGGTATTTCGCTTGGCGCCTTTGCAGGAGGCGCGCTTGCTCAGTACTTCAATACGACTCTCCTGTTATGGGTATTTGTAATCTTCCTGTTGGGAATCGGAGCCAGGATGATTTATTCGTATTGGGAAAAGGAAGCCGTACAGGAAAAAATGCCCGAGAGTTTTTCTGCCGGTATGTATCTGTTGATTGCGCTCTTTGGCGCAGGTGTGGGATTCATTGCTGGCTTACTCGGCGTTGGCGGGGGTATTTTCATTGTCCCTTTCATGGTTTACGTCTGCAAATACCCAACTAAGGTGGCTGCTGGATCTACCCACTTGATCATTTCCTTCTCAGCACTGGCCGGGATTATTGGCCATGCGACCTCACACGAGTTCGATCTTCCATTGATTCTAGCTACTGGCCTGGCTGTTCTTGTAGGGGGGAATCTCGGGGCGAGGCTGAGCATGAAAATCAAAACCAGGATGATCCGGGCAGGTCTGGGTTTGATCATGTGGGCCTTTGCGGCCCAAATTTTGATTACGCTTCTGTAATACAAAAAATCTATGCCAATAGTTTTAGAAGGAGAGTTAATATGTCTCAAAAACAATTTGATCTTTGGCTGGCCGGGTTAGACTTAAGCTTCTGGGGTACAGCCCAGCATAAGGTTACCGCAGCCCAATTTTTTGAAAAGCAGGCAAGCGAAGACGCGGTCCTTCTGGACCTACGCTCGCCTGAAGAAACGACCCAGATTGCCTTGCCTTTTGCCCTGCACATTCCTGTGAACGAGCTGCCAAATCGCCTTGATGAAGTCCCTGATGATCGGTTGGTGGCTACCTTCTGTTCATCCGTCACGCGAGCAGTGGTTGCCTGGGTCTACCTCCAGCTTCATGGTTTTGAACAGGCCCGCATCTTAGATGCCCGTTATGGTGAATTAACCAGTGAACTGGTGCCTGGCAAGGTATATAAACGGATTAAATAAGAAATATCCGGACTGGTACGGGAGGCAATTCCGGGGCAAAATAGAACCCTTTCCAGTCCGGCTCTATCTTGGTGAAGAGGTGTCCAAATGAACATACTGTATCTAGCTCCACCAATATTTTTTCTGATCGCTTTTGTGTTTTCGATGCTGGGGTTGGGTGGCTCATCATTATATATTCCCATCCTATACTGGATGGGAATGGATTTTAAAACCGAAGCGATCCCGCTGGGTATGCTTCTCAATGTGGTTAATAGCAGTTCTGCGGCGATCACCTACGGGCGCAAGAAACTGATCAACTGGAGTGTCACTATTCCGTTTGCACTTACGATGATTGTCTTTGCTCCTTTGGGCGTGTGGTTCAATGTTCAGCTCCCAGTTAAGCCGTTGATGATCTTCTTTGCGCTATTCACGGCCTCAGCGGCAATCCTGATGCTTTCCGGCTGGAAACCTAAACGGGGCGACCTCTCTACCCGGGGCCGGTTGATCATGGGGCTGTCTGGTGGAAGCATTCTGGGAATACTCGCGGGCTTGATTGGGCGCGGAGGGGGATCGTTTGTTGTTCCGCTGCTGTACATCGCCGGGCTTGAGGCAAAAATGGCGGCGGCAACCTCAGCGTTCGTTGTGACCTGTTCTGGGGTTTCCAGTTTCGTCTCCCACCTGGCAACAGCTGCCCAGCCTGATTGGGTTGTCTGGATTTCCACCGGGATCGCGGTTTTACTGGGCAGCCAGCTAGGATCGCGGCTGATGTCGGAGCGGCTTAAGTCTCGTGCTGTGAAATTGGTCTTCGGCTGGGTGTTACTTGGCGTGGCAGCGCTGATCATCGTTCAGGACGTGATCTTAAAATAAGGGTTCCATCCGATTGGTGCAGATATAGTTGATAAATTGTCAAGATAGTGCAGCTGCGGAAATCCCCCCTGCCGCCCACGCTCCTTAAAAAATACCTCTCGAGGGAACCGCGAAACAAACTTTACCAGACGGGATACTCAAACCTGCATAGACCCCGTTGGACTGTACAGATGTATTCGCAGAGCTTGATCAGTTCTGATTTGATGGGATAACCAACGCTAGCGTGATAGGGATGGTGATTCAGTTTAGCCTGGGTGCAGGATTATGAATGGACGTTTCGGTAGGCGGAAACATCATACCTCGGGGGCATTTGAAAAAAAAGCGAGGAACCAAATTGCTGGAGTGCACCCAGCAGAGAAGACCTGAGGACTCGAGTGGCATTTGATCTGGATAAGGTCCATTAAATGTCAGGGGCGATTCGTAGCTTGCTTATAAGGATTTTTTCTTCAGGTAGACCCGGAGTGACGCACGCTTGACTGGGCAGCTGGCTGGCCGGGTTATTGGGGGTTTTGTATGGTGAAGTTTGACAGCAAAAACCCTGAAACACCATTGACAAGATCAATCACCAGGGTTATTATATTCAAGGAAACGAATATGAATATCAAAAGATATGCTCGCAAAACCAGCGAATTAATGAGCGTACTGGGAAATGATTTCCGGATTCGCTTGCTGTACGCCATCGGGGGAGGGGAAATTTGCGTCTGCCATCTGGAGGAGATTCTCCAAAAAAGGCAGCCGTACATTTCCCAGCATCTCTCGGTCCTGCGAGAAAGCGGTGTGCTTCAGACGCGGAGGGATGGAAAGTACATCTATTACCGTGTGAGCGATTTGGCCATCTTTGAGTTAATAGAAATCGCTGCTGAGATGCAGGGGTTTTCTACGGAGGAGCTGCTCCCTATCACGTCTCCAGGAATTAAGAATGGCTGTACATGTCCAACCTGCGATATCGTAGACGAAACAGAATCAAAATCAACTTCACTAAAGGAGCTGAGCTGATGTTAACTATCAAGATTTTGGGCACT
>CAZTWV010000103.1:0-5876 GCA_964618295.1 uncultured Anaerolineales bacterium
AATGGCTTAAAAGGCCACTGCTCTACCATTGAGCTACACGCCCACTTGCGGACTGAATTCTATCACGCGCGATTTCTTCCGTCAACACGAGATCTCTGTCCTCAATGCAGCTTCCCGGGATGGAGTTTGTGATTTTGAAAACCCAGCAGGTGGGGGGCAACCGGTCTGGAAAAATAATACCCCTGGGCCTTTTCACAGCTCATCCCGGAGAGGATTGCCAGCTGGTCCTCGGTTTCCACTCCCTCGGCAATCAGGCTCAACCCCATTGAGCGGCTCATCAGGATCAGTGATTCAACCAGGGCGTTGTTGTTTTCTTTTCCGAGGTCAAAGATGAATTTCCGGTCAATCTTGATGGTGTCGATTGGAAAGCGGATCAGGAAGCTCAGCGAGGAGTAGCCGGTCCCGAAATCATCGAGGTGGATGTTGACTTTCAGCTTATGGATGGCCTGGAGGGCCCTCTCGGCTATGATCGGATCGGTCATGAAGGCAGTTTCGGTGATCTCCAGACACAGACAGCAGGGGTTCATGCCTGAGGTTTTGATAATTTGTTCCACAACCAGGGGGAAGTTCGGATGCATCAGCTGGGCGGGGGAAATATTGATGCTGATGCTGACATCGGGTTCAATAAAACCCTCTTCTACCCAGGTTTGAAACTGGGTGCAGGCTTTGTCCAGGATCCAGGTACCCAGACTGTGAATCAAGCCGGTTTCCTCGGCGATCGGGATGAACTCACCGGGCGTGATCAGCCCGTCCTCCGGGGACTGCCAGCGAACCAGAGCTTCAAAACCAATCACATCCTGATCTTGAATGCTGATAATTGGCTGGTATTCCAGGAAGAATTCCCGGTTCCGGAGAGCAGACCGCAGTTTGTTTTCGATGTTAACTTTTCTCAACAAACCGGTATGCATTCCTGAACTGTAGACAGTAAACATCTGCTTTCCGCGTTTTTTGGATTCATACATGGCGATATCTGCGTTCCGGAGATAATCTTCCGGAGAATTGTAGATCGGAGAACTCATCACAATCCCGATTGAGGCAGAGACCACAAATTCCTGGGAATCAATTACCAGGGGTTTGTGGAGCTCATGAAGCAGGCGGGAGCAGAACAGCTTGGCACTCTCCGTGGAGTGAACATCCTCCAGCAGGACGCCGAATTCATCCCCACCCAACCGGGCTGCAATATCTGATTCCCGGATGATTTCCTGCAGTTTCTGGGAAAATTGAATCAGGTACCGATCCCCCGCCATATGGCCCAGAGTATCGTTGATTTTCTTGAAATCATCCAGGTCAATATACAGCACCGCAAATCCTTCATTTTCGTACCTGGAAAGCCGGGCAATGGCATGCTTCAAGCGGTTCCGGAATAAATCCCGGTTGGGCAGGTTGGTTAATGCGTCATGCAGGGCATCATACTTAAGTTTTTTTTCGTATTCTTTCCGGTCCGAAATATCGCGATTGATGCACTGCACGGCAAGTTTTCCATTAAATTCAACCAGAGAGGAATTAATCTCCAGATTGATGGTGTTAAGATTGCTGCAAAGATGAATTGTTTCGAAGCGGTTGCAGTTCCCGGTTTGAATGGTCTGGGTCAGGAGCTGGGCTGCGTGATTCTGGTTGGTATGAAGGGCTTCCAGATCAAGGGCGGTAAATTCATCCCGGTTGTAGCCGTAAACCGAGCAGGCCCGGTCATTGACATCCAGGATTTCCCTGCTTTCCGGGTCGACCAGCATGATCGCGTCATGGGCGTTTTCAAACACACCCCGGAGTTCTCGGCGGGATTTTTCGAGTTCAATTTGAGCTTCCTTGCGAAGCTGAATTTCTCGCTGGGCCTGCTCCAGTAAGCGGGCAGTCTGGAAAATATGGGCTACCTGACCGGCAAAAACCTGGTACAGAGGGACATCCTCTTTCTGAAGCCCATCCCCCCAGAAACCAATTGCACCAATTCTTTTCCCCTGATATTTTAAAGGCATAATCAAGACCGGGGACCGGGTGGAGATTCCGGCAAACTGGAGCATTTTCTGGGTGGCTTTCTCCGGAAAATCCGGTCGATGTTTCTTAAGCAGATCGATAAAATCAGTGGAATAATCAGCATCCAGGCTGCTGCCAGCATCCATCAGTTTCGAATCCCACTTCTCCCGGGGGATGCTGAAACCGTCTACTTGCAACCCAAAATTTTCCTCCACCTTCTGGATCAGTTCCGGGTTGATGGAGGCATAGCGGTTAATGTAGCAGGCCTGATCTTCATCCAGGACGAAGACGAAGCAGTCCAGTTGAAATTGTTTCAGTTCTGAGCCCAGTGTGGAGAGAATTTCTCCAGGAACGTTTGTCGCAGATATTTTTGCGGAGACGTTGCTGAGGGCATGAACAAGGGAGTTAGACCGTTCCAGCTTTTCCGCCTGAAAATCCCTGGTCTTTTGAAGATGCGCAAAGTGAATTGCTGTGGAAATTTGCTCTGCAAAGTTCTCGCAGATCGGAAGTGCACTTTTGTCCAGCAGCTCTCCCCAGATGGTCAGACAGCCGAATATCTCCTGGTTATTTTTCAGGGGAAGGAATATTCCCCGCGTGTCTTCGTGAATATCAAATGCACTCAAAGGTTTATTTGAAAGCCGGGTTTTAAAAGGGAGTAAGCTGGAGATAATTTTCCTGTAATCTCTGAAATATTGGCCCTCACCGTCTAAAAACACCTGTTCGACAAAAACGGACCAGGCATCTTCGGGCGCCTTGGGGCTGTGACGGCTGATCCCGGTGAAATGTTGAAGGGTTTTCAGCCAGCGCTTTTGAATATTATGATATTCGTGGAAAATTTGATGGGTAACTGGATCGTTCGTGATAACCACGCAGGTCAAACCGAGCTTCCCGAGGTCATCACCCAGCGTTTGATATATCCGATCTGGATTATAGGTGTGGTGTACCCGGTCCACTAACTGGTTCAGGGCAGTATTGAGTTCAGAGGTTGAGTCGTACTCCAATCCCTCCTCCTTTGTTAACAGCATCAGAACCTGTTTGTCCCTTGAGGAGCACATACAGTTGTTTTAACATTCTCGGTAGATTCGAAATTAACTTTAATGGAAGACCTTACAGAGACCTAACAAAAGAATGAGATGATTGGTTCAGAGGGCGCTGGATACCCGGGATTCTGAGATTCAGTTACTGAGCAGGAAAAGTATAAATAAACCTTGCGACCAAACCCAGCAGTAGGGGGTAATTCTTAAAAAACCGCCATATCTTGGGGTTTCGGTCTTGATATGGCACAGACCTTGCACTATAATGACCGGAGTGGACCGGCCGCGTATCAGCCGCGATATCCGGGCAGGGGACCACTTCCTCGGACATCCAACCACATCTGCGGCAGAGGAGATCATGAATAACCAGCCTAGGAAGAAATTTTCATGGTGCCCGGTTTGTATGATCCATACCTATCATGTTTGGAACAACCGGGAATGGAAATGTGTCAACGAGGATCACGATATGCTGCTGCGGCTCCGGAAGGATCCCTGGATCCAGGAGTACCGCCAGCGCCATTCAGAGCTGCTGTCCGTCAGCCAGGATGCCAGCTGAAGGGGGATAAACAGTCGTCAGGCTTCTATCCCAATCGAAAAAACCCGGAAGGCACTTTAGAGCCCTCCGGGTTTCGATATTTTAAGGGGATGGCTTTGATCACAATTAATCCCAGGTGTAGTACCTGCAGTAAAAATCTCCATCGGACAATCTTGCCGTGAAGGAGCCATAATCATAAACCAGGATCACATCTTTCCACAGCTTTTTATTTTCCTGGAGCAGCTGTTCTGCCCGCCAGGTTGGCAGTAAAAAGCTCTGCCAGGTATCCGGTGCGGTGTCTTTCAAGCGCCTGGCCCGGCAGGCCAGAGCGGCACTCAGCTCTTCAAGTTCATCTGGTTCCAGATTCCCCTCCTGAACTCCGGCGATCAACGTCGGCACCGCGTCATCGGAGAGGCGGGTGAAGTAGTTCGTGTCCAGCTCCTGCTCCCCGGATGCCGCCCGGGCCAGGTTTTGCTCCACGATCCAGCGGTCCACATTCAGCCCGTTCAGGGTCAAAGTAAACCCGACCACGGCCAGGATTCCGGCCAGGGTGAAAAAACGCTGCTGACCGCTCAGCTCCAGGATCAGCACGGCTGCGAAAAGAGCCCCGATCCACAGGATGCAGATATGGGAGTAGGTCCGGAGCTGGGTGAAGCCGTAGGCTGATTCATAAAGGACCAGGCGCTGGTGGGAGGAAAGCAGGATGACCCCGATTAACAGGGTCATCAGGATGCTCAGCCCGGAATACAGGCTGCGCTGTTTGCGGTTCTCCTGGCGAGAGATCGCGCTGAGAATGATCATCAAGCCCAGGGTGATAAAGGCCACTGCCAGCAGCTCTCCAAAACCGCGCCGGGCGTATTCGGCGTAGGTGAATCCGGCGGCGGTGATGTTCTGCTCTCCGCCGAAGAAGTAGCGGAACTGGATGGTAACAAAGGCAGCGAACATCAAATCCACGCTGCCCAGCACGATCGCAGTTTCTGTGAAACCCAGGAAGCGGGGCGGCCATTTTCGGTCCTGGCCCGCATCCCGGGTACCGCCTGATTTTTTGACAGCAAACAGCAGCAGTCCGGCTCCCAGCAGGGTCCACAAAGAGATCAGGAAAGCTCGCAGGATGTACTCCGGGAGCTTCTCCAGGCGCAGGGCTTCGATGATTTCACGCAGCCATTCCGAAAAAATCGGATCCGCCTCGGACAGCAGGGCTCCCAGCACAGCCAGGATCGGGAGGGCGATCAGGATGCCCCGCAGGTAAGCTAACCCGGCCCGCCAGCTGCTCTGTTCCTTTTTATCTTGTTCCGATTCGGTCTCTCCGGACTCAGATTTCCCTTTGCTGGAGAGCAGGTCAAGGGGCAGGGCAATGGTGTTGATCAGCAGCCGGAATCCGCCCATCACAAAATCCAGGGGTCGGAAGCGGAGCCAGCTGCCGCTTTCATAAACGAGAATAAACAGCCCCAGAAATCCGAGGGCAGCTAGATGGTTCAAAACCCGGGTGAAGGGCTCCGCCCGCAGAAAGGTCAGGATTCCGAACAGAACTGCCAGGATTCCCAGCGGGATACTTTTGGGATCCACGGCGGCGTTTTCACGCCGGGCTGTGATCCAGACCAGGGCGGCAGTGAGGGAAATCTGGAGGGCAAACGAGATTCCGGGGGCTTTACCCCAGTACAGCAGGTCAAAACTCCAGCCGATCAGCAGGGCTGTCCACCAGAGCATGGAACGATTCTTAACCATGTCCTACTCCTTGTCCGTACCATTCAATTGCAGGATGGATGAAAGGGACTCTGCCGGGATATTAGAAAACAGTCGCAACCAGGGAAAAGACCATGGACAGCACAATCAAAATTCCAATTACGGCCATCACAATTTGCTGGGTGCTCATTCTTTTTTTCTTTTTTGACATAAGTCTCCTTGGGTTTAAACCGCTTGCTTTCGTGAATTCACAGCGCCCATTGTAGCACGGGATCAGGACCGCTCCAAATGGTTTTTGATGGATTGAGCGATTTTGAGAGAGATTTTTGGTGTTTGAGAGAGCTCCTCCAGGCTGGCCTGGCGGATATTCTGCACGGTTTGGAACCGCTTCAGCAGTTCACGCCTCCGGGCTGGACCAACCCCGGGGATTTTTTCCAGGCTGGAGGTCAATCCCTGTCGGTCGCGCCGCTTGCGGTGGGCGGTGATCGCAAAGCGGTGAGCCTCGTCCCGGGCCCGCTGCAGCAGCATTAATCCCGGGGAGTCTTTTTCAAAGCGCACCGGGTATTTTTCCCCCGGCAGGTAGACTTCCTCATAGCGTTTGCCCAGTCCGGCAACCGGGATGGTGTCTAAAAGTTCAAACTCCTCCAGGATCTTCA
>CAZTWV010000104.1:0-5792 GCA_964618295.1 uncultured Anaerolineales bacterium
AAGTAACTGTGAGTTTACAGCTTGCAAATGAAGAAAACCGGATATATATTTCAGAGTAGAACTACCACGTACTTCCCTCAAACGAGAGGCTACCACGTTTACCGCACTTCAAAAACTGCTTAAGCAAGTCTCATCTTAAAACTACTACGATGGAAAATTTATACCAGACCCTCACTGCCGGCTTTCGCGTCGGTGTGCTTGCGCTTGCGCTAATGCTCGCAAGTTCGGCGACATCGGAAGCCCAACTTTGTCCGGCCGGTTCTTTAGGCGATTGGACGATCGGCATTGGCACCGTGTACTTCTACGGTTCCGTGGGCAACACACCCGGTGCCGGTGAGCAAACATGGCTCTACTGTGTGGAGTCTACCGGCGACCATGAAGTAAGTCACACGATCGTGGAAACCGCCGATTGCTGGGTGGGTGTCTCCGCCGGAACCTGGACGGGCAACCCTTCCAATCCGTCCCTTACACCAAATGGTGGGAGTGTTGATATTGGACTCGATGGCTCTACCGGGATCACCGGTGTGAAATGGGACGAGCAAATCGATACAGGGGAATCAGGACAGTACTATTTTGCCGTCGGGCAGATCCTTGGTCCTGGACCCATCAATTGGACACATAAAGGTGGTCCTCCTCCCGGACAAACCACCGGTCAGATTACCGGCCCCGATATGACGTGCCAGACGACCTTGCCGGTTGAATTCCTCGATTTCAGGGGAGCCGTTGACGGCTCGCGCATCGATCTGACATGGGAAACCGCCAGCGAGAAAAACAATGCCGGATTTGCGATTCAGCATGCGGGCGCCGACAGCCGCTTTGAGGAGATTGGGTTTGTAGATGGAGCGGGCACGACGGTGGACATGCGGCGCTATACCTACGCTGTGACTGATCTCACCGCGGGAGTGCATCGTTTCCGTCTGCAGCAAATCGATTTCGACGGTGCGACAATGTTCTCGCCCGAAATCGAGGTCGAGGTTGCGGTACCGGGACGCTTCACTCTTGGAGAAGCGTATCCAAATCCCTTCAATCCGATGACCACGCTGTCACTCGCTGTTGCCGAGCGGCAGGCCGTGCGCGCGGTGGTCTATGACGCGCTGGGACACACGATACAGACTGTGCTCGACGCTACGGTCGAAGCGAACCAGGCCGTCCAAGTACGAATCGACGCCGGTGGATTGCCGAGCGGCGTGTATGTCGTTCGCTTCCAGGGTGAGCAATTCGTAGCCGACCGCCAGATTATTCTGGCCAAGTAAGAGCGCTAGCCTCCTCAAGCCTCTTTAGTTGGAAGGCCGTCCCGATCATTTCGGGATGGCCTTTTTTCGTTTGCGCATCATTCACTACAAGTCTCCACCGGCGACTGACAACTGTAGGGGACTTCCACCCCCTGGTGTCGCGCCATGCCTGGCGCACTAAAATAGGGCCCCGTCCGTCGGACGAGGCCCTGCTTTGCCGGGTAGCTCTGAGAACCCCGCTACTTGAGCAGCGAAACCCGTTTTGCTTCACTCACAAAATGTTCGCCGACCACCCGATAGAGGTAGATGCCACTCGGCAAACCGTTCGAGTCGAAGGTGAACCGATGTCTGCTATTCGCAGCCAATGATCCGTCATACAAGGTCGTAACCAGTTGACCCAGGCTGTTGAACACCTCGACGCGAACCTCTTGCGTCTCCTTCACCATCACGGTGAACTGCGTTCTTGGATTAAACGGATTGGGATAGGCGTCGGTTACCAGGTAGCGGTTCGGGACCTCGACCATCACCTCGACCTCGGGTGAGTAGTTCACGGCCCCGTTGATGTCGAATTGCTTCAACCGGAACGTATGGAGCCCCGGATCGAGATCATGCACACGGTAGCTGTACCGGTGTTCACTCGCTGACGTGCCGTTGCCGTCGACCCAGCCGATTGAACGGAAACCGAGATCGGCCTTGTGTTCTATTTCGAAGCCGGCGTTGCCTTCTTCGGAATACGTATTCCACGCAAGCAACACGTCGCTATTGTCGATAACGCCGCTGAATGCACCCAGCTCAATCGGCAGTGCGCTCGGGCACTCGTCCAGTACGGCATACTGCCCCCACTCACCATTGTCGGATCCTGTACCTGACGGCACCTGTGCATACTCGTTAAAAATCCAGAAACCCAGTCCTTCTCCCTCCGAATCGTAATCTAACACGGTGGCGGTATAGTCACCCCAGCGGTTCCTGCTACCGCCAAATGTCCGCACGTATGAATCATCGCCCGCGCGAACCGTTTCCGTGGCTCCGGGCGGACCTGGAGCTGCGGGTGTTCCGGTTAGCGATACCCAGAAGGCGCCGGCGTAAATAGCGCTGCTCGAGGCGGAGAATCCGACGGCTACACAATCATTGTTGAGGGAGATGGCAGGGAAATACGTGTGCACTTCGCCTGCCCCATCAATGTCCTCTCCACCGACCGTGCCAAATGCCGTGATTGAGGGAGCGGTTCCTGAATCACTTGACTCCAGTGTGCCGGAGTTCATCTTCGCCCAGAGCGCAGAGGCCTCTCCCGGTTCGCTGCTGGCATTGACCGTTGCCGTTGTCCATATGTCGCCGGGACTCGACGCCCTCCATTCCGAATCAAGCGTTCTAGGATCGTTTGAGTTGATTTCCGTTGTGCTGCCAAGTTGCGGCGATGTTCCTCCCCAGCTGCAGAATCCGGGCGATCCGGTATTCGGGCACAACGCCGAACCGAACCATGGGAACCACGCCGTAGCACCAGGTGAGGCGCCGAGTGGATCATCCAAACGTATGGTTAGCAGGTAATCCGTGCTCCCGTCTGAGCAACCGGAATAGGCGGTAAACCAGGTCCCGATCGGCGTGCCTATGGGTGGCCCGCCCGATGCCGTCGCGGTTGTTGAACCCGGATCCGAATGAGGATGGGCCGGCTGCAACGTGAAGTCGCATGCACCGGTTACACCTGCGGTTCCAGCTATATCATACAGAATCGGAGCCGTTGGGCTACCCGAGTAGAGGGCTGTCTTGTCAAAAACCCACACCCTCGTTTCCCAAAAGAAAATACCCCCTATACTTGGATCACTGAAGTTGAAGTAGTTGCACGAGACGTAAATCGCTTCTTCATCCACTGCCAATCCGGGATAGTCACACCACATGTCGCGATCAGTGAACCCTCCACTTGCCGTTCCGGAGAGCTTCGCATCAACGGATTGAACATTCCACGTTGCGCCCGGATCGCCTGTGGCGGTGCCGGCCACAAAGATGGTCGATTCATTTCCGGGATCGCCACCGCTCGGATTCACCCCTGAGGATGTCAACTCCAATGCTATCGCAACAAACCGGTTGGAAAACTGATCATACCGGGTCTTGGGGTCGAAGAGAAAGGAGGCCCCCGTGCCGGGAGGATCTGCAGGTGGTCCAAAGAAGGTGTTCAAGCTGGTCAACGGGAGGCCGGGAAGCGGCGTACCGGTTTTGTCAAATCCCTGAATTGCCACGTTGTTGATCACGACCACATGATCGGGACCGGCCGCACCCATGGGATCCGGTGGGATAAACACAAAGCCGCTGTTCACCGTGGCATTGTCGTCAAAGTCCTGGGTTTCGAAACCCACAAGGGGCGAGGACGGCGGAAGCAACGGATCGTTTGGCGGGAGCGTAGCCGGCATGTTGGCCAAATTGTGGCGGAAGGGAGTAATCTCGAGAAGCGAACGCACTTCCCGACGGTTGGTGCGGAGCAATGGCCCCCCTGGCCGATACTGCAAGCCCTTTGCCTGCACACGCTCCACGACTTCCGGATCCGGTGGAATGTTCGTGCGATCGACAAAGCCGGGATCGACGCTTGGGTGATTGACGCTCGGCGTTGCCGTTGGAACGGGCGGCGGCGTTCCGGGCAGTCGTTCTTTTTTCGGTTGGGCCAGCGCCGTGACGCCGGCAATCAGCATTGCCACCGCTCCAAAACGGAGTAGTGTTTTGAGCCCATGTAAAAAGCCGGTAGCAAAATCGGCCATCTCCAGACCTCCATTTGAGTAGGTAATATCCGACAAGAAGTGCAATGAGTAATGAGCATACGCCAAGTTGCGCAGCACTCATTATTTCAGATCCGGTGGGCGCCTTTTGGTATGACCCAACAGACCTTCCTGGATACAAACGACAGTTCCTGCCGAGCTTGGGTGAATCGACTCCAAACGCCTCATGGATCTGCTTCACAAGCGGAAATGTATCGGTTACCCCCATTGCAGTCAAGCCTATGGAACCCGCGACTTGCCACAAGCGACCGAAACGCCGTGAACAGGTGGGTTCTACACCGCGGGTCTATCGTTCTCGGCTACTAACTCAGACAAGTCAAATGGCCGTGGCCGGCGTCGGGAAACTAGCGGATGCCCGTGTCAATCTCGATTCTTACAGACACCCATTCGCCTTCAGGGACGGTAACCTCAATCGGGGCGTTGATCGTCAAAGAAGAGGAAGAAAAGCCCTGGATCGATTCCCTGCGAGGTTGCATGGCCTCAACCGTGTACGTACCGGCTGAAAGCGGGACGGCAAACGTTCCATCCTCCAGAGAACGCACATCAACTGCAGCTCCTCCGCCTGCAGGAGAAATCTCAAGGTCCCACTCGACCGCAATATAGTTGCTTTCGTCGCCGGAGCTTTGTACCGGATTCATCGGTCCCATCCGCACCTCGCCGCTTATTCCGCTCTCGGACAAGTTCAGTACGATATCATTCAGATTCGATGAGACGTAGGAATCACACGCACTAAGCAAAAGAACGGCTCCTATAGCTGCAATCAGTGTTTTCATCTTCTTCACCGTTTATCATGCACGGTATTCGTACCACGTGATTCGTGCCAAGGTTTCTCACCGGTTTTTCCAACCTTACGGTACATAAGTATGCTACAATCCCAATAGTTAGACAACACCGATGGACACGTGATTCCATTTAGTCGATCGACAGCGTGTTGTAGCACGGTATATTCGACGTGACCTGACGGATAGATATCATTAAATCAGGCTGTTTGCTGCTGGTCGTTATTTCCGCCTTTTTGCACGTCTTTGGACAGGGATGCGGCAACAATACAATTCCAGCCGGTTCATCGAATCTCGTATTGGGAGCAATAATCTATGAATATCACGGTGACGCCGATCCGATCCTACCCTGCAGATTGGACTTCCTTCGCGCTGCCCATCGTTTCTCGTTCGCCGGCGGAGGCGGCTGTCAACAGATCGTCGTACGCCCGGTCCATCAGCTTTTGAATTTCCAGCGGTGTTCCCTTCTCGGGTGCTGCAACAAGGTGTGCCGCGTCCTCGTCGCAATGCGTTACACAAACGCCGCATCCCATGCACCGGTCTCGATCCACGGTTGCGAACCCGTTAACCGCAACGGCTTCGAACGGGCAGATCGCTTCGCAGGTGCCGCAGGCGATGCAGTTTGCTGCATCAATTTCGGCCAGATATCCCGACGATGCCAACATGGGTGTTCCATTTCGATGGGCCTGCATGGCACCGCAGCAACATGAGCAACAATTGCAAATCGCATAGAAACGGCCCAGCATCGCGTCTTTGAAAAACGCGTGATGGACGTGCCCGCGCTCGTGCTCGGCTGACAGGATCTCAACGGCTTCCTCCTGCGAAATCCATCGCGACTTGTTCGGATGATGGTCAGCTACGAATCCCGCAAACGGCTCGCCGACAATCAGGCAAACGTCCATCGGCAGACACGGATTTTCACGCGCTGAGCGACAGGGGCAATCGAGTGCGACGATGTGGTCGGGGTTTTTCAGGACAATAGCGCGTGCCCGATTGTACGGGATCACGCGCTCCAGATC
>CAZTWV010000105.1:0-3530 GCA_964618295.1 uncultured Anaerolineales bacterium
CCATCGGCTTCCCGCGCCCGACCTGGGGCGTCAAGCGCGCGGTGTGGCAGTTGGCGCAGGCCTTGCGGGAGCGGCATGGGCTCCAGGTGGTGAGCAGCACGGTGGGGGAACTCGAATAGGCCGGTGTCGCAAGTTTTGTCGCAAGTCTGTCGCAAGTTTATGGCATCGCGTTCGGGCCGAGCCTGTACTGCAAACGGTTCGTTGCGCCCCCGGCTTCCAACAAGCCCTTTTCGGTCAAGTCCTTGAGGTCGCGTTGGAGCGTTCGGCGGGTGGTTGCCGGGCACAGGGCTTCGTAGTTCTGGATCGTCAGGCTCCCCTCTTCGATGACATGACCGAGCGCTTTGCTCTGGCGTTCTGATAGCCCGTGCTGTTTGACCAGAATGTCGCGTCGCATTGCTTGTTCGCCGCGCTGGCGGACCTCGGCCAACTGCGTGGCCAGTCCCTCGGCGAAGTACTCCAACCAGCCGGTCAGGTCCATGTTGTGCCTTCGCACGCTTTGGATCGCCTGGTAGAACGCCCCCCGGTTGCGGTCGTAGTACTCGCTGATGGTGAACAGCCGCTTGAAATCGTATCCAGACCGATACAGACACAGCGTCGAGAGCAATCGAGAGGTGCGCCCGTTGCCATCCAGGAACGGATGGATGTGCACGAGCTGGAACTGTGCCACGCCGCTGACCAGCACGGGATGCACCTCGCCGGGCGCGTTGAGCCACGTCACCAACTCTGCCATCAGCGCCGGCACGTCCTGAGCCGGCGGCGGCGTGTAGACCGTCTCGCCTGTGGACGCGTTGACGACATAGTTTTGCCGCATACGATACCGCCCCGGTTCGGCCTCGCCGCCCCGCACGCCCTCGACCAGTCGCTGGTGGATTTCACGGATCAACCCTTCGGTGATCGGCGCGCCGCTGTCCAGGTATTCCGAAACGAACTCGAACGCCCGGCGGTAATTCAAAAGCTCCCGCGCGTCGTCCGGGTCCGCCTCGGGCACCGCCTCGCCTGCAAGCAGCCGTTCGGCTTGGTCTAGCGAGAGTTGCGTGCCCTCGATGTGCGTCGTGTGGTGCGCTTCGAGCACGAACGCCCGCTCGCCCATCGCCCGCACCCAGTCCTCGGAAAGGGTGGCGGCCTCCAAGAACCCACGGGCGCGCTCGATTCGTGTCAACGCAGCCGTGATGGTATCGGTGACCGTGAATTTCGGTTTCAACCCGTGTTGCGGCATCGTTTGCCTCTCTCCATCGCATGACGCTTTCGGTCGCGCTTCAACGACCTGACAACATCTTGTTCAATCATAGTGACAGAGTGCGATTGAGCACAAAACGCGGCTTCAGGGAGCGGTGTGGCGCCCAACACACTGGGCAATCCGCTGGCACAGTTTGGAGAAGATGAGCCCGTGGACGGGGTAGAGCGCGTACCAGTAGAGCAGGCCGGCCAGGCCCTTGGGGGCGAAGAAGGCGCGTTGGATCAGGCGCGCCCCCTGGCCCTGCGGCTCCGCGTCGAATTGCAGCCAGGCGCGGCCCGGCAGCTTCATCTCGGCGCGCAGGCGCAGGCTGCGGCCGGGCTCGATCCACTCGACGCGCCAGAAGTCGATGGCGTCCCCGACGCGCGCCTCGTCGGGGTGGCGCCGCCCGCGCCGGAAGCCCACGCCGCCGACCAGCCGGTCCAGTGAGCCGCGCAGGCGCCAGAGCCACGTGCCGTACAGCCAGCCGCGCTGGCCTCCGAGCCCCACGAACACGCGGAACACCTCGTCGGGCGGAGCGGCGACCGAGCGCTCGCGGCGCTCGACGACCATGCCCTGCCCGTACGTGAGCGCGACGCTTGCTGCGTCGCCCTGGCTGCTGGCCAGCGCGTCGCTCCAGGTCGTCTCGACTTGGCCGGCCTCCAGCGAGCGCAGCGCCCGACCGAGCGCGGTCTGATAGCCCACGGGTTCGATGTGCGGGAAAAGCTCTTGGGCTCGTTGGTCGCGCACGATGACCTCGTTCTTGAGCCCCTCGATCAAGGGCGCGGCGATGCGCGCCGGGACGGGCGTGACCAGGTGGACCCAGTACGAGGAGAGCCGCGGCGTGAGCACGGGCACCGAGATGAGCCAGCGCCGCAGGCCGCGCGCCTTGGCAAAGCCCAGCATCATCTGGCCGTAGGTGAGCACGTCCGCGCCGCCGATCTCGATTGTCTGACCTGCGCTCTCCGGCGTCTCCAGCGCGGCCAGCAGGTAGGCCAGCACGTCGCGCACGGCGATGGGCTGCACCCGGTTGAACACCCAGCGCGGGCAGACCATCACCGGGAGCCGCTCGGTGAGGTCGCGGATCATCTCGAACGAAGCGCTGCCCGCGCCCACCACGATCCCCGCCCGAAACTCGGTCACGGGGACGTCGCCCTCCCGCAGCGCCGCGCCCGTCTCCTGCCGCGAGCGCAGGTGGGGCGAGAGTTTTTCTGCCGGATCGCCCAGGCCGCCCAGATAGACGATGCGCTTTACGCCCGCTCCCGCCGCGGCTGTGGAGAAATTGCGCGCCGCATCGAGGTCACGGCGCTGGAACTCGGCCGAGTCGCTCATGGCGTGGATCAGGTAGTAGGCGGCCGAAACGCTTCCCAGCGCAGCCGGGAGCGTGTCGGGATCCAACACGTCCCCCCGGACGACCTCGACGCGCTCGCCCCAGGGCCGCCCCTGCAGCCGGTCGGGGTCGCGGGCCAGTACCCGCACGGCGTAGCCCGCGCGCAGCAGGCGCGGGACGAGCCGCCCGCCGATGTAGCCGCTGGCGCCGGTGACCAGGACGCGTTTCATCGGGTCAATTGTCAAAGGTGGTGCAGCATCCAGTACACGGCCCAGCCCGAGATGGCCACGAACAGCCAGATCGGGAACGTGATCCGGGCCAGGCGCTTATGGCGCTCGAACTCGCCCTTGAACGCACGGCGCAGCACGAGCAGCACCAGCGGGACGATGGCGATCGCCAGGATGACGTGGGGGACCAGCACCGCGAAGTAGAGCGTGCGAATCAGGCCCTCGTCCGGAAAGAGTTTCGTTTCAATCAGGAATTGGCGCAGCACGTACACGATCAGGAAGAGCGCGGCCAAGACCGTGGCGCTCAGCATGGCCCGCTTGTGGGCGGCCACGCGTCCGCGCTTGATCAAGACAAAGCCCACCACCAAGCTGATCCCGCTGGCCAGGATGAGTAGCGCGTCCAGCAGCGGGAGCCACGTCTCAAGCGTCACGCGCGTTCCTCGACGAAGCGTCGCAGGACGGCCTCCTCGAACGGCACGCTGAACCCCAGCGCGTCGAGTTGCTCCAGCGCTACCCAGTCGGCCCGGTAGATGCGCCCGTCGGGGTCGTTGGGCTGTAACGCCCCGCCCTCGGATTTGACCGCGTAGTAGTGCACGACGTGCTGGTGCTCCTGCTTGAAGCGGTCGACCGTGGTGGCCTCCTCGGTGTGAAAGAGCCCCTCGACCTCGACCTTGAGGCCGGCTTCCTCCCGAACCTCGCGGGCCACGGTCTCCTCAGCGGACTCGGATTCGACCAGCCCGCCGCCCGGCACGGTCCAGGT
>CAZTWV010000105.1:3630-5666 GCA_964618295.1 uncultured Anaerolineales bacterium
TATCCTGTCATCGTTCATTGGGAGATCGTCTAATGGTAGGACGACCGGCTCTGGACCGGTTAGTGGAGGTTCGAATCCTCCTCTCCCAGCCACCTCTCTTTCGGGTCTCCTGTTCGAGCGGGCGCGGGAAAACGCAGCCGCATCCGCTTTTCGATTTCGATGATGACAAACAGGGCCGCCCCGATGCCAACGACCAACAGACCGTCGGACAGGGAGACGGGTTCGGTGGCGAACACCGACTGCAAAGGCGGCAGGTAGGTAACCGCGAGTTGGGCGGCCGCCACGACAAAGACCGAGGCCCAAACCATCTTCGTGCCGCGCACGACCCGCCACGTCAACGACGGGCTGTTCATCTTGCGGATGAAGAACAGGTGGAACATCTCCATCGCGACCAGCGCGTTCATGGCCAAGGTGCGGGCCAGTTCGAGGGAATACCCCCGGTCGACCGCGTAGGTGTGGATCCCGAACACGCCGCACAAAAACAGGGTCGCCATCAGCACGATGTGCCACAGGACCGCGCCGTTGAGCAGGGGCTCCCGGCGCGGGCGCGGAGGACGGCGCATGGTGTTTCCCTCGGTCGGCTCGAAGGCCAGCGCGATGCCCAGCGTGACGGCGGTGATTGTGTTCACCCACAGCACCTGCACGGGCGTGACAGGGAGCGCGAGGCCAAGCATGAGCGCCAGGACGATGACGGCGGCCTCCCCCGCGTTGGTCGGCAGCGTCCAAGCGATGACCTTCTTGATGTTGTCGTAGACCGTGCGCCCTTCGCGCACGGCGGCGGCGATCGAGGCAAAGTTGTCGTCGGCCAACACCAGGTCCGCCGTCTCCTTGGCCGCTTCGCTTCCCTTGTTCCCCATCGCGATGCCGGCGTCGGCCCGCTTGAGGGCGGGCGCGTCGTTGACGCCGTCGCCGGTCATGGCCACGGTCATGCCCCGGGATTGCAGCGCGGTGACCAGCCGAAGCTTGTGTTCCGGGGTCGTGCGGGCGAACACATCGGTTTCGAGCGCCGCGGTGGCCAGCGAGGCGTCGTCGAGCTGGTCCAGCTCCGGACCCGTCAGGACGAAGTCCGGACGCTGCAGGCCGACTTGGCGCCCGATGGCCGTCGCCGTGGCCGCATGGTCGCCGGTGATCATCTTCACACGGATGCCGGCGCGGTGGCACTCCTCGACCGCGGCGATCGCCTCGGGGCGAGGGGGGTCCATCAACCCGACCAGGCCCAGCAAGGTCAGGCCCCCTTCGACGTTGGCCGAGGCCAAGGCGGCGCGCTCGGGCTGCACGGGCTTGAGTGCCAGCGCCAGCACCCGTTGGCCGAGCGAGGCGGCCTCCTCGACCCGCTCCCGCCACCAAGCCTCGTTCAGCGTCTCGTCGGTACCGTCCACCCCGCGCTGGCGCTCGCAGAGGGCCAACAGGCGTTCGGGCGCCCCCTTGACGAACACGAAAGCGCGGCCCTCGCGGTCGCGGTGCAGCGTGGCCATGAACTGGCGCGTCGACTCGAACGGAATCACGTCAATACGCGTCCACGCACGCCGCGCGGCGTCGGCCCCGAGCTTGGCGGCCAGCACCAGCAACGCCCCTTCCATCGGATCGCCCTCCACGCTCCAACCCGCTTTGCCCCCCTTCAGCTCGGCGTCGTTGCACAGGGCGGCGGCGCGTCCCAATTCCCGTAACGGCGGGTGCGCGTCGGCGTCGAAGGGAGCGCCCCCGTTGCTCACGTCGCCCACCGGCTCGTAGCCCGTGCCCGCGACGTCAAAGCGCCCGGCGTGCGTCACCACGGTCACGGCCGTCATCTCGTTGTGGGTCAGCGTGCCGGTCTTGTCGGAACAAATCACGGAGATCGAGCCCAAGGTTTCGATGGCGGGCAGGCGTCGGACGATGGCGTTGCGCCGCGCCATCGTCTGCACGCCGACCGCCAGCGTGATGGTCAGCACGGCGGGCAGGCCCTCGGGGATGGCGGCGACCGAGAGCCCGACCACGGCCATGAACAGCGCCCCGAATTCCTGGTGCTGGACGAAGTAGCCGAACGTCAGGATCAGGCC
>CAZTWV010000106.1:0-5576 GCA_964618295.1 uncultured Anaerolineales bacterium
TCTTCAGCCTCCCGGAAATGCGTGATATCCCGGACGCTAGCGATTATATTAATTAGAGATCCTTCTCCAGACAGCAACGGTGCATATGTTACACCTACCGGAATAATATCACCCCCTGGCCGCCGCAAATCGCCTTCTACATATAAATTTGCTTTTGCAGTCAAAGGCCAACCGCTCAGTTCAGCTTCTTCCAAGCTGGTTCCCTGCCGCCTGCTTTCCCAGATAATAATTTCTTCATGAGACTTGCCCATTATCCCCTCTATTTCCTGCTGAAATAAACGGGCAAAGGCCTGGTTACAGCGCTCTATTGTATGGTCAGGAGCCATGATGATGATGCCATCCGCGACCGAGTCAAGCAATGCGTCGAGCCTGCTTTTTTCCCTGATCACCTGGGTGTAAAGTTGAGCGTTTTTGACAGCAATTGCTGCTTGGTCCGCAAAACTTTGCAGGATCGCCCGATCATTAGCCGAAAAATTACCTTGATATCCTCGGAAAACAAAGATCAATCCCACAACTTTGCTTCCCGAGATTAACGGTAATCCCACTCCCGTTAACAGGTTCATTGATGCGCGTTTTGTTAACAGCTGGAGAAGCCTGTTGACTTCAGGCAGTTCGCGACTTGCTTCTTCCTCTCGATCCGGAATTTCCGCAAGGAGCGGATCTACATATTTCAAGAATGTTGGAGGTATTCCATAGGATGCGCCAATAGTCCAGCCACCCTGCTCGCCCCGGAGCACGATCAAACCTGCTTTACCAGCTAACATTTCAGCTGCCAGCTCCAGGATTCTCTGGAGCAGCTTATCAAGATTCAATTCCTGGGTGAGACGGCGAGAGATATCCAACAAATAATCTCGCTGTCTTATCCGATGATCAGGCAGCATTCAAAATACCCCGTCCTGTTACCTAACTTGATGGCAGATGCATTGGATTACCTTTCTTTTTCTGCGAGGCCAACTGCATGCTGGAAAACCTGCAATCCCTCATCAATCTCAGATTTCGTGATTGATAAAGCTGGTGCAAACCTGATTGTGCTTTTCCCACATCCCAGCGTTATCAAACCGTGCTCAAAAGCATGATGCTCAACTGAGTTTCTCAGTTCAACAGCTGGTTTCTTCGTCTTCTGGTCCTTGACGAAATCCACTCCGAGCATGAGCCCCATTCCGCGCACATCACCTATGCTGTCATGAGCTGATTTGATTTCTTCTAAAGCGCCTTTCATATACTCGCCCATCTCACGGGCGTTATCCATATATTGATCTTCAATCAAATCAATTGTCTTCAGGGCTGCCGCCGATGCTACAGGATTCCCTCCGTAGGTGTTCCCATGAGCTCCTTTCGGCCAGGTCATGATACTCTTTTTCGCAATCATAGCTCCAAGTGGAATTCCAGAAGCAATTCCTTTTGCAGAACAAATAATATCAGGGACCACATCAAAATTTTCTATCGCCCACCATTTACCTGTTCGGCCCATACCAGACTGGACTTCATCAGCAATCAGCAAGATCCCAAATTCATCACATAAATCGCGCAAAGCAGGGAAAAATCCCTCCGCCGGAACTATGTACCCTCCCTCACCTTGAATCGGCTCGAGCATTATACCTGCGACATCGTTCGCTGGCACAACTTTATCCAGCAGCTGTTCCCGGATATAACGCACAACAGTTTCCCCGTACGGTTCCCCGGGGGTTGAGGCTAAAATCGGTCTGTAAGGATCCGGGAACGGAGCATGCACCACCCCATTCATCAATGGGAAAAATCCGTGTCGATACACAGCCTTGCTGGCTGTAAAAGATAAAGCGCCATAAGTTCTACCGTGAAAGGCTCCCAAAAATCCAATAAACTGTGTTCTTCCTGTGTGGTTTCTTGCCAGTTTCAAAGCGGCTTCAACACTCTCCGTCCCCGAATTAGTCAAAAAAGTAACCGCGTCCTCCTCAAACGGAGCAATGTCATTCAATCTTTGAGATAAATCAACCCAGATTGGATTATAAAAATCGGATGAAATGTGCAAAAATTTATCAACCTGGTCCTTGATTGCTTTGACTATTTCCGGGTGGCTGTGTCCCGTTCCTGTCACTGCAATACCCGCAGCAAAATCCAAAAAACGATTGCCGTCCACATCCCAGACTTCTACCCCTTTCCCATGATCCATTACAAAGGGATATGCTCTCGGGTACGAATTAGAAACAAATTTTGAATCCCGGGAAATGATTTCCTGTGCCTTAGGACCAGGAACATTTAATTTATGCATCTCGTTCTCCTTGTACACTTTTTTAGTAACACTTTTTCATTTTTATTTCGATCTAAATTCGCGTGTAGATTATATCACGGTGAACACAGCCCTTCCGGCAGTTAACATGAGTCAAACAAATGGTTTATAATGCTTGATCATGAGCTTTCAATTCACCTTTACTCTAGAGGGTCAGGCGGGAAAGGCCCGTGCGGGTACTTTCAATACACCTCACGGCCCAATTAAGACACCAACGTTCGCTCCTGTAGGCACCTCCGCCACTGTCAAATCAGTGACACCAGCCCAGTTAATGGATTTACAAACCCAGTTGATTCTTGCTAACACCTATCACCTTTACCTCCGCCCGGGTGATGAACTGATTGCAGATCTCGGCGGTTTGCATAATTTCATGTCCTGGGACAAACCCATTCTGACAGACTCGGGTGGCTTTCAGGTCTTTTCTCTGAGCGATATCAACGAAATAGATCAGGATGGTGTGACATTTCAAAGCCATATAGATGGCTCAAAACACCGGATATCCCCTGAAAAATCAATCCAGATCCAGGAAAATCTCGGCGCTGACCTTATCATGTGTTTTGACGAATGTCCTGAGCCTTACAACCTAGAATACAATAAACAAGCATTAAAGCGAACTCACAACTGGGCGGAACGATGTCTTGAGTCTCAATCCCGGAACGACCAGGCTCTTTTTGGAATTGTACAGGGTGGAATTTTTCCTGATTTGCGCAGTGAATCCGCCAAGTTTATTTCCAGCCTGAATTTTCCTGGTAATGCGATTGGAGGGTTGTCAGTCGGTGAAACCAAGGAGGAATTTCACCAGATTATAGACGTGGTTACTGATATTTTACCCAGCAGCAAACCGCGCTACTTAATGGGAGTAGGCACACCGAGAGATGTTGTAGAAGGAGTTATCCGAGGAATTGATTTTTTTGATTGTGTCCACCCAACCCGATTGGCGCGCCATAAAACCGCTTTCACACGCTATGGAAGGTTGAATATCTCAAGGCTTGAGTTTGCCCGGGACCCGAAACCACTTGTCCAGGATTGTTCATGCTATACCTGCGCCAATTTTTCGAGGGCTTATATTCGCCATCTTGTTAAACAAAATGAAATCTTAGCTTCAACTCTTCTTTCAATTCACAACTTACACGTCCTAATTGATCTGATATCCGATCTCAGACGGGCGATTATCTCGAATCAACTTGAAGTTTTTTTGAATTCTTACTTCAATACCCTGACTAAACAGAAAGAGGCAAAATGACCTTTGTACAATCAATTATCCTTGGTGTGATTCAAGGAGCTACAGAATTTATTCCAGTTTCCAGCTCCGGCCATCTTGTTATTGCACCTTTAATTTTTAACTGGAGCATCCAACCTCAAGAGGCTTTCATATTTGATGTCCTGGCTCAGGTAGCAACTTTGACTGCTGTTTTAGTGTACTTTTGGTCCGACCTGATTGAAATCTTGCGTCAATTTATGAAGAGTATTTTTTCCGGTAAACCATTTCAAAATTCTCAATCCAGGCTCGGCTGGTTTTTGATTGTTTCCACAATCCCCGCTGGAGCCGCAGCTCTGTTGTTCAAAGAAACTTTTGAAAACATGTTCAGCAACCCTAAAGGAGCTGCTTATTTCCTGCTCTTAACCAGCGTGTTTTTACTGCTAGCCGAGTTACTGCACCGGAAGGATCGTAACCTTGAAAACATAAATTTATTGGACGCAATCTGGATTGGATTGGTCCAAATATTCGCCCTTTTTCCGGGTGTATCACGTTCCGGATCTACTATCAGTGGAGGTATGATCCGGGGTCTTTCACGAAAATCCTCAGCCCGGTATTCCTTCTTAATGGCAGTTCCCATCATGCTTGCTGCAGGGGTACTGGCAGTAGCAGACCTTCTGAAGATTCCTGATTTGCTTAGTCAAATTCCAGTTTTCCTGGCTGGCTTTGCTGCAGCTGCAGTTGTCGGCTACCTATCAATCCGCTGGCTGCTTCGTTATCTTTCCCGAAGTTCACTCTATATTTTTTCTGCATACTGTGCTGTTTTAGGATTATCCATTTTGATCATTTATTTTTAAAGGCATGAACCAAATTAAGAAGTTAAATTTCACCATTTTAATATTTTTCTCTGTGATTCTTTCTGGCTGTGTTTCTCAGCCAACGCCTGAATTAGCTCCTGATCAAACCGTAGTAAATATTACTGTCACCACTTCAATCAATGAAATTGTAGGAAAAAAAATATATGCCTGCCAGCAAGAGATCCCGAACCTGATTGTCTATCCGAAGCTATCACAAGACATGTATCTCCCAGAAAAGCCATCAGAAATTTCAATTTTTTTTGGTAATGCTAATTCCCTTTCGAACGACCATTTTCCTGGTATTAATCTTTATCAAATCTCATCTGCAAAACCAATCGTATTGGTAAACTCGGACAACCCAATCCAAAGTTTAACAAAACAAAAAACAAGAGACATACTTTCAGGGTCTGTGCAAAACTGGTCTGCCGTGGAAGGAGCAGGAAGACCAGCGGCCATTCAAGTTTACACTTTGATGCCCAGATCTGATCTCCGTCAGATTTTTGACTCTGCATATCTTATTGACAGTCAGATTACAACAACAGCTGTGATTCTCCCTTCTGCGGCAGCTGTCGCTGATAAAGTGAGCCAGAATCCAGCTGGAATTGGTATTACTTTGGAGAGGTATGTAACCAGCTCTAGCAAAAAGGTTCGGGTTTTTCCCGAACCTGAACTGTTTATTCCAGTTTTAGCATCCGCGTCCGACAGTGCTGATCCAGAAGTTATTCAGCTAATTAATTGTCTTTCCAATGCCAATGTTGAACACAATTAGAGCAGTACGTCTTTAATTGTTTTAACCAGTATATCTGGTGTGGTTGGCTTCGTGAGATATCTTGCAACCCCCATATCTCTTGCCTCAACTTTTTTCTTGACATCCGTTATAGCACTAAGCACAATCACTGGCGGCATTGGTGTCAGGACCATCTGCAGTGACCTCAGGATATCAAATCCGCTCCTTTCAGGGATCATCAGATCTAGCACTACCAGATCAAATGGATCTTTAACACGGTAGCTTAATTTAACCTTTTCTTCCACAGCTTGCCATGATTTTGCTGTCGTCCCCCGGAAACCTGCTCGTTCCAATGCCAGTTTCAACACATCAAGAGTTTTTTCATTATCATCTACCACAAGGATATGATATTTCATCTTTCCAACTCCCTATGTGCATTCCATTTTAATCCATTACTTCTCAGCAATAAAAGTTTGGTAGCATTAACTTGTTTTGACATTTGGGTTTGAATACACCATCTCCGCTTGA
>CAZTWV010000107.1:0-5570 GCA_964618295.1 uncultured Anaerolineales bacterium
TTAAACTGTCCACTTTTCAGGTTTAAACTGTCCAGTTTTCAAGTTTAAATAACAAGGCAGGTCGATAAGGTTGACAAATAGTGATTTCAGGATACAATAGCCCGTGCAGGAAATTTAATGCGCCGAAGTGGCGGAACAGGCAGACGCGCTACGTTCAGGGCGTAGTGAGCTTTACGCTCATGTGGGTTCGACTCCCACCTTCGGCACTCTCGATTATCTCTGACTCCGGTCAGAGATTTTTCATTAATGATAGTAAAGATTATCTGATTAACCTTTGCGGTTGTTCCAGCAATCGATTATGATTAAGCTATGGATCTCAAGCGTGGAAAATTCATCTTTGTAGCTGGATTTTTGGTCATAATGGTGATCTGGATGATTGCTTTCAGCAGCCGGATCTCAGATCTCAACCGCCTGTCCCGTGAGTATGAAAACGCCCAGGTGACCATGGCAGCTCTGACGGCAACAACCAGATATCTGGCAACGGAGCTGGCGATTGCAGATTCCGATGCGGCGGTGGAAGAATGGGCTTATGAAAACAGAAAATGGATCCAGGAGGGGGATCACCGGATCGTGATTATGCCGGTAGAAGGGACGCCAGAACCGGCAGAAATTGTGGCTGAAACTGCAGAAGAACCTGAAAATCTATTTCGGCTCTGGTGGGAGCTCTTCTTCAGCACCCAGCCTTGACTGCCATTTCCCGGCATGCTATAATTTTGACCTGCAATTGGCGCGGGGTAGAGCAGTGGCAGCTCGTCGGGCTCATAACCCGGAGGTCCCAGGTTCGAATCCTGGCCCCGCTACTAGAAAAAAGCGCCCAAGTCGGCGCTTTTTTTGTTAACCAGCATAAAAGCCTTTTTACCTGGCCTGGAACCCTGGCCTGCTGCCATTGGTACTTATCCACGCCGCCTGACATATATCCTGGAAGTCAGTGAAGCCGCTTTAAGCTTTACCGGTTGCGGACTACATGTTTTGTGTAGTATGATTTGACATTAAACCTCATTGAGTATGTTCAAGGGGATTTTATGTCCAGGATTGTAATTAAGATTGGTTCTTCAACACTTACAGCGGGCACCGAAAACCTTTCTCAACCTCAAATTGCGGATTTGATTCGTCAGATGGTTTCCCTCCATGAGGAGGGACATCAAGTGGTTCTGGTTTCATCGGGTGCCATGGCTGCAGGCCGGGAAAGTCTGGGTTTTCCTGAACTTCCCAGGTTCATTCCTGTCAAGCAGATGCTGGCGGCTGTGGGACAGCCCCGGTTGATGACGATATATACCAACCTCTTTGCTATTTATGGCGTTCATATTGCCCAGGTGCTGCTCACACGGCTCGACCTCTCGGACCGTCGGCGGTATCTGAATGCCCGGAATACACTGGAGGCGCTGCTGGCTCAGAGTTTAATTCCCGTGATAAATGAGAATGATACTGTCGCGACCGAGGAAATCCGGGTTGGTGATAATGATAATCTATCTGCTTTGGTCAGCAATTTGATAGAAGCTGAGCTGCTCTTGATGCTGACCGATAAACCCGGGGTTTTTACTGCTGATCCTGATCTGGATCGGAGCGCTGAGTTGATAACCGAGGTGTCTGGAGATCAAATTCCCAGTTCTCTCTGGCAGGCAGCTGGAAATGGAAGCAGTGCAATCGGAACCGGAGGAATGTATACAAAAATTCAAGCCGCTGATCTTGCCCGACGCTCCGGCTCCAGAGTGGTGATCACCCAGGGATCCCTTCCCGATATCATCCTGAGGGTGATGGCTGGGGAAAATCTGGGAACAAGTTTTCTTCCCCTAGTCACCAATCTAGAAAGCCGGAAACGGTTTATTCTGGCTGGTCCCCAGTCGAATGGAGAAATCACTGTAGATTGGGGCGCAGCCCAGGCTCTGCGTCAGGGACGGAGCAGCCTGCTACCGGTGGGAATGCAGGTTGTAAAAGGGGATTTCCAGCGTGGAGAAACCGTGAAAATCATCGATCCCGAGGGGAGTGAAGTGGCCTGCGGCCTGGCAAATTATGATTCCCGGAGCATGCAGCTCCTTGGCGGACATCACTCGGGAGAGATTCAAGAGATCCTTGGTTTTACTTATGGGAACGAGTTGGTCCATCATGACAATATGGTGCTGGTTTAAAACCAGGAATGAAGGAGAAAAATATGCTTCAGGATATGGCCCGGGGTGCCCGGAAAGCAGGAAGACACTTAGCTCAGATTTCCTCCCAACAAAAAAATGAACTTTTGCTGGACATTGCCGATCTGCTGAGATCACATCAGGCAGAGATTCTGGCTGCCAATCAAAAAGATGTTGAAGATTCCAGAGCAGACGGGATGCCGCCCCATTTGATTGACCGTTTAATTCTGGATGGTGATCGTTTAATCTCTGTCTCCAAAGACCTGCAGCAGGTGGTTGATCTGAAGGATCCAGTTGGTGAGGTCTTTGAAAAATTTACTACCCCGAGTGGTCTTAATGTAAAAAAAGTGCGGGTTCCACTGGGTGTGATTGCAGTTATTTACGAAGCCCGTCCTAACGTGACCATTGACGTGGCAGGTTTGGCATTAAAGACAGGAAATTCTGTTATTCTCAGAGGCGGGAGCGAAACCATCCGGACAAACAGGGTTTTGGTCCAGATAATTAAAAATGCTTTGCAATCAGCCGGACTGCCTGAGCAAGCTGTTCATCTGATTGATTCCCCGGACCGGGCTCTGGTTTCAGAGCTGCTCAAGATGCATCACTGGATTGATATGCTGATTCCCCGGGGAGGTGCTGGACTCCATCAATACTGCCGGGAGAACTCCACCATCCCGGTCATCACCGGGGGAATCGGAATCTGTCATTTGTATGTTGACAAGAGTGCTGATCTGGACGCGGCTGTACGCGTTATTCAAAATGCCAAAGTGCAGCGCCCATCTGTTTGCAACGCCCTTGACACCCTGCTTGTTCACAGGGCGATTGCAGACGATTTTTTACCCCTCGTTGTGAGGCGTCTGGAGCAGGATGGTGTTGAATTCCGATCTGATCAAACTTCCGCCCGGATCCTGAAAGATTTTTCTCAAGGCTTGGTCCGACCTGCTGGTCCAGATGATTTTGATACTGAATGGCTCTCGCTGGTGCTGGGTCTCAAGGTAGTAGAAGATCTAGATGAAGCAGTGGATCACATTACTGTTCACAGCACCGGTCACTCAGATGGAATCCTGACCCGGGAGGACTCTATTGCGGAGAGTTTTGTACGGCTGGTGGATTCAGCCTGTGTGTACGTGAACGCTAGCACCCGGTTCACGGATGGTTCCCAGCTTGGCCTGGGGGCTGAAGTCGCAATTTCGACCCAGCGCCTGCATGCCCGGGGCCCAATGGCTCTGCGGGAGTTAACAACCTACAAATGGGTAATTAAGGGAAATAATCATATCAGAGATTGATCACCCGGTATTGTTTGATGGCTTGCCGGATGAACTTATTTTGTTTTTCAACAAGATTACCGAATGCTGAATTCTACCCAGAAACATCCTTTACACCTGGGGAGCTGATCAATCGCGTTGAGAGGGTTTACGGTGCACTGATTGTTAATACATTTCCAAAGAAATTCCCTGAGTTTTCATGCTATACTCCCGATCAGGTGTAGCATGTGATTTTTGATTTGAGGGAAATATGAGTAAAATGCGAGAGGCAGTAGAGAAAATTCGGGCTGGTGATCGAGAAAGCGGCAAAAGGATGTTAGTTGAAATCTTGCGGTCCGATCCTCAAAATGAGCAAGCCTGGCTCTGGCTGGCGATCACGTTCCGCGACCCGGAAAAGCGGCGTGAGTCGCTGGAAAGGGTGCTGAGGTTAAACCCGGATAACCAGCAAGCAATAAAACTGCTGCAGAAGCTGGATGAAATCCACAAATCCGAAGATTCAGAACCCAACCCAGAGAGCCCTCCACCAGCAACCCCTGCCTTTGCTGCCGCAGGTACGAAGCAGGAAAGACCTTTTCTCACTCAAGATCAGCCGGAACCTGAAAAATCAGAAGATATTTCCCAGCCTGAGGAAAGTTTGGATCTCGGTCGAGATTATGATGACAGCAGGGAAGAGCAGCAGAACCGATCCTTCTCCGAGCTGATCGCAATCTGGATTAATCCCTTTCAAATGACCGAGCGCTTTTTTAAGGCAGAAATTCCGTATGCAAATACGGAAGACACCCTGCTGTCTGTTTTTGTTTACACAATCGCTGCAGTTTTATTCTCAATGCTGACTGGCTTTTTCCAGCTCCAGAATATTTTTACGATGCTTCCGCCCGAGGTGTCCGCTGTGATTCCGAACCTGGGGATGCTTATCCTGATCCTCCTCTTCGGTTCCGTGATCCTCACCCCGGTTTCATTTTATATCCAGGTTGGGGTTCAATATCTTGGGGCGAGGATTTTTGGTGGAACAGGTGCCTTCAAATCCCAGGCTTATATTCAAGGTCTGGTTCAGGTGCCCTTTACCATCCTTGGTGGTTTGATCTCTCTGTCCTTTCTGGTTCCTGTCCTTGGGTTTGTATTTGGTCTGTTAGGGTTTGGGCTTTCAATCTTTGCTGTGATTGTCAATATCCGGGCTTTGAAAGCGGTCCACGATCTCAGGACCGGACGGGCTCTGGCAGCCTTAATTGTTCCCCCGATCCTGATTTCCATTATTTTTGGCTGCCTCATGGCAGGACTGCTGCCAGTTATCGGTCAGGCGTTGGGGGCAAACCTGTAATTTGGGATGAGGATTACAGAACAAAAAATCAGCCCTGCCGGGATGGTTCGGACTGGGCTGTTTTTTGTTAAATTATAGCTGGGTGAAAGGTTCATTTTCCCGAATTATCTTCTGTCAGTTTGGTGATTTCCTGGATCATGGTTTCCTGATTGTCACCTTTTACTGAAGCGGTTCTCGGTGCCAGGCCTGGTTTCGGGGGTCCGAATACCAGGGTGGCCTTTATCCCCAGCCGGATTTTATCTCCGTAGATTAAGGGCACTGGTTGAGACCGTAGTCGCTCCCCATTCACAAAAGTTCCAAAGCGGGATCCGAGATCCTGGAGATAAATCTGGTCCTTGAGGGAGATGATCTTGGCGTGTGACCTTGAGACCGGGGATTCTGGGAGGATGATGTCGTTTGCATCAGATCTGCCCAGGTATGTTGGAAAGTGAGTGATGCTGTATTCACTTCCAACCAAAGATTCATCATCACAACTTGTCAGAGTTAAACTGGCATGGTTCTCAGGCTCACTGCCAGCACCGGAGGTTGTTGCGAAAGAGTCCGGACCCCCATCAAGGTATGAAAACGACAGCCCGGGAATAAATTGGTGCTGAAGTATTTTCAGGAAAACACTTAATTTCATAAATTCAATAACTCCATTTTAAGCGGACTGGAGAAGTCTTTTTGCGTAATGAATCGTGCTGACCTGATTGTACGTGAAAAACGATCGAGTATATTTCCAAATATGTAAGCCTCCAACTGCTCAAGAAATTTGTGGCGCTTATTTCTCGACCAGGAATCATGCCGCTGATCGGCTTCCTCATCTTTATTTTACTGTTAGGCAAAGATGAAAACTGGACACCTATAAAGTTCAAAAGTGGACACTGA
>CAZTWV010000108.1:0-4929 GCA_964618295.1 uncultured Anaerolineales bacterium
CTGCTGAACCACCGCAAGCAGGCTCACCTGGACCCTGCCGCGGTTCCTGTTTCCAAGGAGTGAGCTGGTTTAACGCGTTATCGATGGAAAAAGGCGGACACAGATTAGCAGAAGAATTAACCAGCCGCCAATTAAATAGATTGATAAAAATATACGCATGCGATCACCTGGGTGGACAACATATCTGGAAGCATTGCTTCAAGTAGGAAAATGAACAATTACTTTCAGAGGAAAAATCAATCCCGGCTGGAACTAAACGGGAAATATATTTCAGATAGTGATCACCATCCTGGAAGGGTGTATCAATCACTTATAAATGGGAGCAAAGAATGACTGGAGCAGCGAACAATACCGCCTGGCATGGAGTTTCTCGAGAGGAAATCAAGTGGAACCCCCAGGTCATTTGCGAGCGGTGCATTGGCTGTGGGTTATGCGTCACCTCCTGCGGTCGGGGGGTCTATAGCTTTGACTATGAAAACAACAAGCCTGTGGTCTCAAAGCCATTGATGTGTATGGTGGGTTGTACAACCTGTGCAACCATCTGTGCGCGGGATGCTATCGAGTTTCCCTCAACCGGCTATATTCGGCAGTTGATTCGGGATGAAAAAATTTTATCAGAAACCAAAGATCTCCTCCGAAATCACCCGGAAAAATACAGTATTGAGTAAACGGTGATAAACAGATGACAGAAAACAAGTCAGAACCCCAGGTGACCATCGTTTCGACAAAGAATTGCCGGCGCAGCAAGAAAGTACTGGAATTCCTTGCCGAGCGAGGAATCTCTCATCAACAGCTCTCCCTGGATTCAATCCGGGGCCAGGAGCTATGGGAAAAGCACCAGTTTCGTGCTTCACCTGGAATCCTTGTTGATGGGATCAGCATCAACCCTTATGACATTCTGGATCAAAAACATTGCCGGGTGAATGAAGATCAGGCATTGGTGGTGTTTAGAGCCCCGAGCAACAACAAAAACGACAATAGGAAGGGGTAGGATGGCAAACAGAAAGGATTATGGCAGGCGGTTAATGGAGTTGCTAAACCTGACCGCTTGGCCGGTAGGCGTGGATTTTATATCAACAAAAGAACATCGTCCCGAGCAGGCCCAGCTGCTGAAAGGACATCGCTACTGTCAGGCATTAATGAAGGCCCGGGACGGCAGCTCTGTCCTACTCGACCGCACAGGGATCTCCTGCCCGGCAGCCGCGGCAGCTTTTGGTTTCCGGCCCCTGCCTGAGAATCTGCGGAACGGCAGAGGATTGGTAGGATTCGGTATTGTCCGGGAACAAATCACGGGAGAGCGCATGTTCGAGGGCATGCCTTATTTTTCTACCGGGCAAATAGACTCATTGCATCTCTACCCGCTTGGCCAGGCAGAGCATTTGCCAGATGTGGTGGTCATGGAGGACGTGCCGGAAAAATTGATGTGGATCAGCCTGGCATACCTGAATCTTCAAAAGGGGAAGCGGGTAGTCAGCAGCACAGCAGTTCTTCAAGCGACGTGTATTGACAGCACGATCATCCCTTACCGGGAGCAGAGGTTAAACCAATGCTTTGGCTGCTATGGTTGTCGGGATGCAACCAACATGGATCCCACAGAAGCAGCTCTTGGATTTCCTGGTAAACTGCTTCCGGAAATGGTGGATATGGTGGAATATCTGAAACAGCAAGCCATTCCTAACTCGCGGTCAAAAAAGGCGTATTCAGTCTTGACGCACAGATAACTTGCTTAGAGAATTTGTTTTTCTCTCTTCGGCAGCACCATAACATATTAAGGATCGACGTTCAGGATTGGAATTCTTCATCTGGGTCCTAAGGTTCAGAATAGAAGAAAAATGGGAGTCCATGTACCAGTGACGGATACATGAGATGCCGAGTAAGGCAACAACAAAACTCATTTTTTACTCTGGAGGTCATAATTGAAACGGTTAATTATCATAATCATAATGATGTGCGTTCTTGTAAGTTTGTTCCCATTAGCCACAGAGGCAGCTGATAACAGGCAAGATCTGCAAAGCACACCAACAGTTAAGGCGTGTATGGCATGCGAAGATATGGATATCCCGGCCCAAGTTGAAGCTGTCCTGTTCTGGATGAACGGCTGCCCCCACTGCCATGATGTCCTGGATGAAGTCCTTCCGCCCCTGGAAGAAAAATACGGCAACGAGCTGGAAATCAGGTTAGTGGAAGTATCCACGCAGGAGGATTTTAACCTTTTGCTTGAAGTAGCTGCGGCGTACGGCATATCCAATCAGCAGGTTGGAGTGCCCTTTTTGATCATCGGGGAAAATGCGTTGATCGGGTCTGGGGAGATTCCTGCAGAGCTTCCCCGATTGATTGATGTTTATCTGGACACGGGAGGGGTTTCTGTTCCCGAGATCGGAGCGGTTCAATCTCTTTTGATGAGCAAAGAGTATATTATTTTTCAAAATTCTGACAGTCCGTCAGGGCTAACTCCAGCTCCGGAATTAACGCCAACAATCAACAGCAGTTCGAATTCCCAGGAGAGTATCAGCAGTCCAAATTCTGAAGAGGCCATCACCAGGGATGGCTTCTCCCTGGCGATTGGTACCATGGTTTTGATGGCCGCAGCTATATTGATCAGCCTGATTTTCGTCATCAATGGCAAAACCTACACACTTCCTGCCTGGACTGATTGGCTGGTTCCTGTTTTGATCTTGGTGGGGATTGGTGTTGCGGGATATCTTTCTTATGTAGAAACCCAACCAGTCTTGGCTGTGTGCGGTCCTGTAGGTGACTGCAATGCTGTCCAAAGCAGTCCTTATGCCCGCTTGTTTGGTTTACTCCCTGTTGGTGTGCTGGGATTGATTGGGTACCTCGTCCTGCTTGCTGCTTGGGTGGTCCGCAAACTGCAGCCAGAATGGGAACACCCGGTCAATCTTATCTATTGGGCCCTGGTCTTGTTTGCCACAGGATTTTCTTTTTACCTGACCTACCTGGAACCCTTCGTGATTCACGCGGTCTGCATGTGGTGCATTTCATCTTCAGTGATCGCCACCCTGCTGCTGTTGCTTGGGACTCCCAGGGCTGCTGTCTCTCTAAAAAAACTGGGACGTGGGTAAAGATGGCGAAACAAAAAACTCGGAAAAAGACCGGGAATAACTATTCCAGGACCCTGATTTTATTGGGTTTTGCCCTTTTTTTGACTGCTGTTATAGGGATCAAGCTGAAAAATAACCCCGAGGTGCCTGAGCCTCTTTTATCATTGGAAGATCAGTTTGCTGAGGCTTTAGAGGCTGGATACCCTGTGTTTGTATTCCTGCATTCGCTGGACTGCATACCCTGTCAGGTAATGATGGAGAATGTGGCGAAGGTTTACCCGGAGTATGAGAGCGAAATTGTTTTGATTGATGTCGATGTTTATGATCAAAACAATCAAAACATTATCAGACAGGAACAGCTCCGGGCGATTCCCACGCTTGTATTCTATGATAGTTGGGGAAACAGAAATGTGCATATAGGGGTTTTGGATACCAACCAGCTGCAGCAGGTTTTTCAGTCCTTAGCTGGAGGAGATTGAATGGATATCGATCTACAAGCTCTGCAGCATGTGTCTCTCTTAGGTTTTTTGTTAACTTTCCTGGGAGGGATGATCACCAGCTTGGGACCGTGCAACCTGGCTGCGATACCCTTGATCATTGGGTTTGTGGGGGGGGCGGGTAGGCAGGACCGCCGCCGTGCTTTTCAAATTTCCTTCACTTTTGCTTTAGGATTGGCAGTAACCTTCATGTTGCTAGGGGTGGGAGCAGCTCTGGCAGGGGAATTGATCGGCCTGGCAAACAGCACTTGGTACTACATGGTGGCGGTAATTTGTTTCCTGATTGGATTGAGTATGCTGGGTGTGTTGACGGTGCCTCTTCCAGGCGGGCTGCAAGACCTGCGAGAGCGAGTGGCAAGACGAGGATTAGCGGGAGCATTTCTGCTAGGTTTGGTATCCGGGTTAGTGACCTCTCAGTGCGCTACACCTGTCTTGGCAGCAATATTGACCTATGTGATGCTCAAAGGTGCAATTGCCTACGGAGCCCTGCTGCTCTTTGTCTATGCTTTGGGGCGTGGTGTTCCGATTGTTTTAGCAGGCACCTTCACCGGGGTGATGGCGAATTTTCAAAAATTTGAAAAGTGGTCCGGATGGATTGAAAAGATCAGTGGGGTGGTCATTATCGCTGTTGGATTGTATTTCTTTTGGATCGCATGAAGCCAAGGACGTGCCGTTTGATCTGGATTAGTTTTGCAGCAGCCCTGATAATTACTGGGGGGTTGAAATCCTGGCGTCAGGGCTGGCTGCAGTCCACTCCAACCCTGGACCTGCATCATCAACCAGCAATCTTGGTTTTCCTGAAATTCCGCTACGCATGCGACTGTGAACAGATAGTGAATGATAATGCTCGCCGCCAGCTGGCAGTCTGGTCAGTGGAAGATCGCGGAGGTGTACAGCTCCACCTGGTTGATGTTTCGCTCCAGGCCCAGGCAGCGCAGCAGTATAAAGTGTTTCGAACACCTTCCTTGGTGCTGGTAAATGAAAGGGGAGAAATCGTCTGGCGGCAAGATGGTGTTACCCGGGAAACCAGCGATGGTTTTCCCCTCAACCTGTCTGCAGTAGAATTTGAAATTTCGGAATTGCTGCAATCTCAGGAATCGCTGAAATAGCTGACAAGGTGCGTTCTATCAGGTAATCCAGCCTTGGGAAGGTTGAACGGCAGGTTTTCTTATTTGTGTTTTGTGTTATTATATTCATACGGATGAATATAATAACTTCCGGTAGTACTGGGATAAGCAAGGGGCATCCGTCCTGATCAGAGGACTGGGGAGAGTGTGGCGAAGTGAATGGATACTGTGAGGATATATGGATGACAATGGAGCTTGTTGCACAATGTATCAATAAAACCTAAATTCACTAAATAAGTGAACAAA
>CAZTWV010000109.1:0-4788 GCA_964618295.1 uncultured Anaerolineales bacterium
AGTGGCAATTTTGGAAATGTCAGGGTGCCCTAATTTCATCTGCACCCTCCAGATCATCATCACCACGATCAAATCTGTGGCCACTGTACTCCGGAAAATAGAAGTGTAAGACCAATCATCAAAAAATCTTCAATGTTCCTGACCGTCAGTCAGACTACAGCATTTTTTCTTCTCACACCCCACAATTTAGAGGGCAAATCCAGGCTGCAGACCCCTGATTAAATAAAAAAAAGGTGGTCTTTTTGTATTTATTGCACCGAGATTGCACCAGAAAAGTGCCCTGCGGGCGGACCGGGGCAGGCTGCGCCTGCGCCCGAGGACCGGTGTGACCTACGGTCACGACGGGGACAAGCCGGTCTCATTTTCCCGGTCGCGAGCAAAGCAAGCATCCGGTATCCTTACCCCTGTCGGCCGCAAAACGGCCCCACTCAACTGGTTTGGCGGCTTGATTTCTTACAATTTTCAGTAGTTTTTTCATTGATCCTTTTTTACGAATGATAAAAACATTACAGAAGACTAAAGATCAGCCGCTGTTATTTTTACCTTTTTACTAACAACCTTCGTGTTATCATCAAGGAGATAGGAGCTGCCGTGTATAGAGCTTAGTAACACCGTTAAATAAAACGACCCCAACATAATTAATAATCAACAAATAATCATACAAATTCAGCCATGAAAAACTCCAGGCCCCTCGTTATTTCAGGATTACTTTTGGCCATGTTGACTATTACGTTTTTTGCCGTGATCAATTGGCGCAGAGCGGAACAAGATTCTAAAACCGCATTGGCGCGTTCCTTAGCTGCCCAGGCTCAGAATTTACTGCTCTCAGAGCATCCCTCCCAGGACACCGCCTATCTGCTGGCAGTTCAATCCTTGCGATTAAATCCATCTGGGGAAGCAGCTCAAGTCATTCAAAATTCAGCCATAGTTACACCAAGTTCCAGAACAGATCGTGATGGGTACATCAGGAGATATGCTTTCAGTCCAAATGGACAGATGGCTGCCTCAGTAGGTGAAAAGGACTTTGTGCGTGTTTGGGACATATTCTCACAAGAGGAACTTGGCTTTCTTCTCCATAATCAAAGCGACAGCAGTGCCATTACCTCAGTGGTCATCAGTGATGATAACCAATATCTTGTCTCGGGTACAACAGATTCAGGCTGGAAAAAAGATTTTACGGCCCGGGTGTGGGATTTGGCAACAGGGACTGAAATCGCCTCCATGGCCCATGAATGCAGCATAAGGTCAGTTGATATCAACCCAGATGGAAAATATATCGCTACCGGTTCTTGTGACCGGACTGCCCGGATCTGGGATCTCTCTACAGGCGAGATCGTACACTCGCTGTTTCATCCGGACACCCACACCATTCTAACTGTTACATTCAGTCCGGATGGTGCCTATCTTGTCACGGGAACCAGGCAGAGTTTTTCCGTGCACGTCTGGGAGGTCTCTTCTGGGAAAGAGATCTCCCGAATTCTTCACGATGATTATGTGACCGCCGTTGATATCAGCCCGGATGGGAAATACATTGCGGCCGGATGTGATTCCAGGGGTCACAGCATCTATGTTTGGGAAATCCTCACTGGAAAGGAAGTATTCCACCTATACCATGAAGCAGGTATATATTCAATCGATTTCAGCCCTGATGGTCAATACTTGCTTTCCAGCAGCCAGGACCTGACGGTTCGGGTTTGGAATACAAAAACAGGGGAAGAACTTTCCCGTTTATCTGGCATTGGTGCCAAAACAGTTTCATTCAGTCCTGACGGGAACTACGTCTTTGCCGGCGATTATTATGAGAATGTTCACATCTGGCAATGGGATCCAGATGCGCTTATAACTGAGGCATGTTCTAGTGTGGACCGGAATTTAACTCGAGAAGAGTGGAGAAAATACATCGGCGACGCACTTCCCTATCAAGCAGTCTGTCCCAATTTGCCGATCCAGTCAGAACCGACTGAAGTGATTATCGTGGACCCCACCCCTTATTAATCATTGATATAAACACAATGAAACTCATCGCCATCAGCGATACCCACGGACTCCACAGATCCCTCGAAATCCCCAACGGCGAGGTCCTGATCCACGCCGGCGACCTGACCCGTCACGGGTCACTCGAGGATGTCCGGGAGTTCAACGATTTCCTGGGCACCCTGCCCCACCCCCACAAAATCGTCATCGCCGGCAACCATGACCTCTGTTTCGAGAATCACCGGAAAGCCTGCGAGGATCTGCTGACCAACTGCACCTATCTCCAGGATCAGGAAATGATCATCGAAGGTGTCAAATTTTACGGCAGCCCCTGGCAGCCCTGGTTATATGACTGGGCTTTCAACCTGGAACGCGGTCCCGAGATCCGGGCCAAGTGGGAGCTGATCCCGGAGGATACGGACGTGCTGATCACTCACGGTCCGCCATACGGAATTGGAGATCTAACCACTCGGGGAGATAAAGCTGGTTGCCAGGACCTGCTGGAAGTGATTAAGGAGATCACACCGAAGCTGCATATCATTGGCCACATTCACGAAGGGTATGGCGTGACCTCAAACAGGGACACCACATTCATCAATGCCAGCTCCACAAATCAGCTTTACAGGTTGGTAAATCCGCCGATTGCATTTGATTATTAGAGGAATGAAATTGGGGATAATTGTCTAATTTCTTCCCAATCGACTTGACATTTACTGCAGTTATGGGGGATAATTTACCCCATAACTACATGAAACGTAAAGTGACAGACCAATTCTTTGATACACATACAGTTTTTTCCTTGGAGGAAGCTGAGGAATACTTGGCGCTTCCAGGTGGTAGAACGGGGACTATTGAGCGTCTAAAATATTACCTGGACTTGGGAAAATTAAAGGGAATCGCCCGAGGAATATACGCTGTTGTCCCACCACGAGTATCGCCTGAAGATTTTTGTCCAGACCCTTTCCTGGTCGCCGCTGCAGCCCGCTCCGATTGTGTCTTCGCCTATCACAGCGCGTTAGAACTCCTGGGAGTAGCCCACTCTGCCTGGAATAACTACACTGTATTTGTCGAGTATTATCGCCGGGAAATCCATCTGGATGATTCCCGGATCAAATTTCTGGCTTACCCAAAAATTCTGCACAAAAACAATGCCCTGAAAATTGGGACACATAAAATAGAGCGGCAGGGTAAATTGCTGATTACGACTGGAGAAGAACGGACTCTGGTAGAAGGATTTCGAAATCCCCATTATACCGGCGGCCTGGAAGAATTGCTTCAATCAGCAAGCGGGTTCTCTATCCTGGATCTGGATCTGCTCGAAAAGATTCTCCACGTATATGACACACTCAAGTTGTTTTCTGCTGTTGGTTGGTTTCTAGAAAATTTCCAGAAATCTTTCCATGTCCCAGATATCTTTCTGGCTGGTCTTGAAAAACACATACCAAGTTCACCATTATATCTGATTCGCAGCCAACGCGGCGGCCAGTTGATTGAACGCTGGAACCTCATCATCCCAGAAGATTTATTATCACTGACGGAAAATCCTGCAGCCTAGCCGGAAATTCCTGGACCAAGCTTCCGCTGATACTGGTTACCAACCGGTGATCCTCGAAAAGGTCATCAAATTGGGTGATCTAGCCCATGATATCTCACGCCACCCGCTCCTGAAAGATTCTCTGGCCTTGAAGGGTGGCACGGCCTTGAACCTTGGTTTTGGTCCGCACAGCCGGCTTTCAATCAAACAATATAAATTTATGGATCTTGGTTATCAAACGCTTTGATCACATGCCAGACGCCGAAAGAAATCCCTGACGGTCAATCAGACGACAGCGTTTTTAACCCTACTTTTTCCCCTATTTAGAGGGCAAATCCAGGCTGCAGACCCCTGTTTAAATGCAAAAAAGGGGGTCTTTTTGCATTAATTGCACCGAGATTGCACCAAAAATCTGTTTTTAAGGCTATCAAAGGGGTATTCTCTTATAATAGATATGCATCTTGCGAGTTAAATATAAATTAATTCCAAGGGATATTATGGCAAAGTGGCCAAGAAATCAGAGTACAGGACCAGAAGGTGGTCTTTCGACTGGCCCTGGTGGGGGCTTGTCAACAGGTCCCGGTGGTGGGGCTTCGACAGGACCTAAGGGAGGCTTGTCAACAGGTCCCGGTGGTGGCCTTTCAACAGGACCTGGAGGAGGTCTTTCGACTGGTCCCGGTGGGGGCTTGTCAACTGGTCCCGGTGGTGGTTTATCGACTGGACCTAATGGTGGGTTATCAACCGGTCCAGGCGGAGGTTTATCCACAGGCCCCGGTGGTGGAATGTCATCTGGTCCAACGCCATACTATAGCAATATTCCACCTTGGCCAATATTTGTCCAGGAGCTAAGAAGACACGGTCATCATCAACCCGCTGATTTAATCTCATCTCATTTAAGGGCAATTCATGGTGTTAACTGGGAGCATATTTGTAGCCCATAGGTTTACTCCATGCTCTTATTGATCAAACTTCAACGCACAACCCCCGCTCCACCCGACCTACGTGCACGGCGAGAGCACGATCGATTCTATTATTACTCGTTCAATCTGAAATCAAGTTTAGTAAGCATATAAACTCTGCCTTTATGCAATCAAGAGCAATATATTATCGATTAACCTCATAACAAGGACTATATAGATTAAACGTTGCGGAAATTGAACAATTGGGCTTCATACGGTGAAAGTCTTTTATTATCACCCTGGGATAACTATTTTGATGTTTAATATATGAGACCTCTGAAATAACACCACTTTAAACGCCTTCAAACACAAAACTTCGTT
>CAZTWV010000110.1:0-4662 GCA_964618295.1 uncultured Anaerolineales bacterium
GGGCTATAAAGGTGCCATGGAAACATTTGATGCTACCCGGCCGATCGTGGCAGCCTCCGCTCTCGGGGTAGCCCGGGCTGCCCTGGAATTTGTCAAAGATCGTTATTCGCAGCAGGGGCTGGAAATTCGCTACGGTCATCCCCGACACCAGCTTTCAAGCTGGGAGCGGGATGTGATAAAAATGGAAACCGATCTGCGGGCAGCCTGGCTATTGACCGTTAAAGCAGTCTGGATGGCAGACAATAAAAAAACCAACGCCCGGGAGGCCTCCATGAGCAAAGTCAAAGCAGGCAAGGTCGCCACGGATATCACCCAAAAAGCGGTGGAGTTAATGGGTCCAATGGGTTACAGCCGGGAGTTTTTACTTGAAAAATGGCTCCGGGATGCCAAAATTAATGACATTTTTGAAGGAACAGGACAGATCAATAAATTGATCGTAGCCCGGAACATTCTTGGATACCGGGGAAGTCAGCTGCGCTGATGCCACCTGGACTGCCTGCAGTTCTAACTTCAGGCTTCCAGGAAATGGGAGAGGAGATTTCAGAATGGGTTATCAAATCCAGCACGCTGTTGTGATTGGATCAGGAACAATGGGCGGGGCAATTGCAGCCCACCTGGCAAATATCGGCGTCCACGTTCATTTACTGGATATTATCCCTGATGATTTGACGCCTGATGAAAAGAAACTGGGGTTAACCCTTAAAAACGAAGCAGTCCGCAATCGAATTGCCTCCCGGGGTCTTCAAGCCGCTTTGAACTCAAAACCAGCCAGCTTTTATACTGAAAGAGCAGCCGATTTGATCCGAATTGGGAACCTGGAAGATCACTTTGACGTCATCCAGAAAGCAGATTGGGTAATAGAAGTGATCATTGAAAACCTTGAGATCAAGAAAAATTTAATGGAACAGGTCGCTCAAACCCGCAGGCCGGATTCAATTATCAGCACAAACACCTCAGGGATCCCGGTTGGAGAAATTGCCAGCGGCCGATCTGATTCATTCAAAAAACATTTTCTAGGCACCCACTTCTTCAATCCGCCCCGCTACCTGAAACTGCTGGAAATCATCCCCACAGAATATACCAGTTCAAACGTGGTCGAATTTATGAAGCATTTCGGAGAATACCGGCTCGGCAAAGGGGTGGTAATTTGCAAGGACACGCCAAACTTCATTGCCAACCGTCTCGGCTTTGCAAGTGGAGCCTTTGCCCTGGACCGGATCCTAGAGGAAGGTTTCACAGTCAAGCAAATTGACGACATCACCGGACCGCTGATCGGCCGCCCAAAAACAGCTACCTTCCGGCTTCTGGACTTGATCGGTCTTGATGTCTGGGATCACGTTGGAAAAAACCTGCTGGAAATGCTCCCGGAAGATGATCCCGCCTACCCGTACCTGCAGTCTTCAAAGGTCAATGAGCTGATTGAGGAGATGATTGATAAAGGGCAGCTGGGCACCAAGGTCGGCCAGGGGTTTTACAAACAACACAAGGAAGAAGGTAAAAAAGCCTTTTATGCCCGGAACCTGACCAGCGGGGAGTATCAGCTGCCGGAAAAAATATCCTCTCAAGCCGTCAAAGAAGCCAAGGGAATGGAAAAACTTGAGGAGCGGTTGGTATATTTGATGACCGCAGATGACCCGGCAGCCAATTTCATCAAGTCAATTCTTCTTCAAGGTTTAGCTTATGCTTCTCAATGCATCCCTGAAATCGCGGATACTCCAAAACCGATTGACGATGCCATGCGCTGGGGATTTGGGCATCAAGCCGGACCCTTTGAGATCTGGGATATGCTCGGACTCAAAGAAGGTTTGGAATGGATGGAGGAAGAAGGTCAGCTTCCAGGTCACTGGGTTCAGGATATGGTGGCTGAAGGAAAAGACTCATTTTACCAATACCAGGGATCACAAAAATCAGCCTGCTATCACCCCGGGATGAAGGACTATCAGCCAATTAGGCGCACTCCCCATCTTCTGGTCTTAGACACACTAAAGACTGATCAAGAACGTCTTCTGGATCGAAATACCAGTGCGTCTCTTGTGGATCTGGGAGATGGGGTGGTCTGTGTTGAGTTTCAAACCAAGATGAACGCAATTGACGAGGATACCATCAAAATGATGGAAAAGGCCCTGGATTTGGTGGAAAGAGAAGACCTACCCGGGCTGGTGATCGGAAATGATGCGGAGAATTTCAGTGCCGGAGCCAACTTATTCGGAGTGGTGATGGCGGCCCAGAATCAGCTCTGGGACCAGCTGGATGATATTGTGCGAATGCTGCAAAATGCAAACATGAGAATGCGTTATTTCCCCAAACCGGTAGTCATCGCGCCAGCCGGCCTGGCACTGGGTGGTGGGGCAGAAATCATTATGCACGGCAGCAGAGTCGTAGCAGCTGCAGAACTGTACGCCGGTCTGGTGGAAATCGGTGCCGGTGTGATCCCTGCCGGCGGTGGAACCAAAGAAATGGTCCGGCGGGTGGTCAACCCACCACTGAGAACGGATGGAGCCCTGGCGCTCCCCTTCCTGCAGCAGTTGTTCGAGCAGGTTGGTCAAGGGGAAGTTGCCCGCAGTGCCCATCAAGCCCGGGAGTTCGGGATCCTATCGGAAGCTGACAGAATAATAATCAACCGGGACCATCTGCTGGCCCGGGCAAAAGAAGAAGTGCTTCATCTCGCACAAACAGGCTATCGACCTGCCCTGCCTGAAAAAATTTATGCAGCCGGTCGGGACAGCCTGTCCGCCTTGAAAGTCGGTTTGCATCTCTTCCGTGAAGGGGGGTATATCACAGAGTATGAGACTGTGATCGGTGGAAAATTAATAGAAGTCATGACGGGGGGAAATCTCAGTCAACCTGCCTGGCTGGAGGAACAGTATTTCCTGGATCTGGAACGCGAGGCTTTTCTTTCCCTCTGCGGTGAGCAAAAAACACAGGAACGCATGTGGAACCTGCTGCAAACCGGTAAAGTACTGCGGAACTGACATCAATCGGAAAAACAGATCGAGCACCAGGTGAGTGGAAGGAGTACCAATGAGAGCTGCAAAAGATCCAAAATATGATCCCGTGATTGTCACTGCCAGACGCACTGCAGTGGGCAAAGCAAAACGGGGCAGCCTGAATACAACCCGTCCAGAGAAGTTAGCTTCGGAAGTCATTCGCGCCTTACTTCGAGAAACACCAGCTTTGAAGCCTGAAGACCTGGACGATGTTTTGCTGGGCTGTGCATTTCCGGAGGGAGAGCAGGGAATGAATCTCGCCCGTTTGGTGAGTCTCAAGGCAGGTCTCCCGGTATCTGTTCCGGCAGAGACCATCAACCGGTTTTGCTCCTCCGGGCTGCAAAGTATCGCGCATGCTGCTCAGGCCATCGCCTCCGGAGCGCTTGACTGTGCTGTTGCTGGCGGGGTGGAATCAATGAGCATGGTGCCGATGACCGGCTACAAATTCAGTCCTGATGATGGTTTGGCTGACGAATATCCCCAGGCTTTCACCAGTATGGGAATAACCGCTGAAAACGTGGCCACCGAATATCAGATTGACCGGGAAACACAGGATCAGTTTTCTCTCCAAAGCCACAGAAAAGCAAGTGCAGCAATAAACAAAGGTATGTTTTCGGACCAGATCATACCAATAGAGGTCAATAAACTGACGCCGGAAGGAGAGAAAGATTTCAGCTTTGAGGTTGATGAAGGTCCCCGTTCGGACACCAGCCTTGAGGCATTAGCCAAACTCCGTCCAGCTTTTAAAATAGGCGGTTCTGTAACAGCTGGAAATTCTTCCCAGATGTCAGATGGAGCTGCCGGGGTTTTAATTATGTCCCAGCAAAAAGCCTCAGAGCTGAATTTGAAGCCGCTGGCTCGTTTTGTGGCATACACGATTGGGGGGGTCCCTCCTGAGATCATGGGAATGGGACCTACAGCCGCGGTTCCAAAATTAATAAACCGAACAAAATACGAATTGGGGGATATGGATTTAATTGAACTCAACGAAGCTTTTGCATCCCAATCCGTGGCTGTTATCCGGGAATTAAATCTAGATGAAGAAATTACTAATGTCAATGGTGGAGCAATCGCCCTCGGTCACCCGCTGGGCTGCACAGGAGCTAAACTTACCGTTCAGATGATTTTTGAGCTGAAAAGGCGGGGGCAGGAGCTGGGATTGGTTACCATGTGTATTGGCGGAGGGATGGGAGCTGCTGCAATCATCCAGAACCTTGATTAATTACTTAAGGAGTAATAATGGCAGACTATACCGTACGGGAACTTGTGTTCAATCACGAAAAAGCTTTCCTGCCTGAAAAAGCAGCCGGACTTGAAGCCTTGGTCCAGTATCATCTAACTGGAGATGAAGGGGGAGACTATATTATCCGAATTGCCAATGATCAATGCCAGGTCGAAGAAGGTGTGGTTGAAGATCCTACCATGACCATGACTGCAGACGGGGCTTATTTTCGAGATGTACTCCTGGGACGAGAAGACGGCATGAAGGGATTCATGCAGGGTAAGCTTCAATTAGCTGGAGACTTAAACCTGGCGATGAAACTTACCAGCTTCTTTAAGATGAGCTCCGGCTGAAAAACAGTCAAGACCACCCGCATAGCGGGTGGCTTGACCTGAGGCGAGAGTGTAGAATAAATTGTGATAGGATGAAAGCGTTCCCCCAATATGCTAGACT
>CAZTWV010000111.1:0-4254 GCA_964618295.1 uncultured Anaerolineales bacterium
GCCAGTGATGCACTGGAACCTCACATCGATACCGCCACGATGGAGATTCATCATGGCAAGCATCACAACGGTTATGTGAGCAAGTTGAATGCGGCACTCGAGGGACATTCCGATCTCGAAAATCTCGACATTGGAGATCTTCTTGGACGCATCGAATCGGTACCGGAAAGCATTCGAACCGCCGTTCGGAATAACGGCGGCGGCCACGCGAATCACTCGCTGTTCTGGACCGTTATGTCGCCTGACGGCGGCGGTACGCCGTCCGGCGCACTCGCATCGGCGATCGATGACACCTTCGGATCTTTTGACGAATTCAAGTCGGCCTTTTCAACGGCTGCCGCCACCCGGTTCGGCAGTGGATGGGCCTGGCTCGTGGTTAGCGACGGCGACCTCAAGGTTTATTCGACGCCCAACCAGGACAGCCCGCTGATGCAAGGTGATACCCCGATTCTCGGTCTGGACGTCTGGGAGCACGCCTACTATCTGAACTATCAGAATCGCCGGCCGGACTACATCAACGCGTTCTTCAACGTGATAAACTGGAACGCGGTCGCGGAGAATTTTCAGAATGCCTCATAACAGGCACCGGAAACAAGCGAATTGACCAACGAGGGGATGGTGGCTTTTTCATCATCCCCTTTTTTTCGACGAGAAAAAGCCGGATCATGAAGCGTCCGTCCCGTCTCACGCGCCTTCGCAACAAACTCGCCGGCACACTGCTCCTTTTGCGGCGGATTCCGCGTTTTCTGTGGAGCGGATTTCGCTTCTATCCACCAAATTATGTCTACAAACCCGTTCGCAAGCATAACGGTACTGTGGTAGACGTTGGATGCGGGCACGTAGCCGAATTTTCGAGGATGGTTATTGAACGGTACGGCGTGCGGGCAGTGGGTGTCGATCCGACCAGGAAACATGCCTCTCATCTCGAGCAACTGGTATCGGAAACCGACCGACGTTTCCAATACCTCCCCGTGGCTGTGGGTGCGGAAGCGGGAACGCTCACTTTCAACGAGAGCGAAGAGAACGAGAGCGGATCACTGCTGGGTGACCACACCAACGTCAAGCACGATCATATTCGATCGTACGAGGTCGAGGTCATCACGTTGCGCGAACTGCCGGTGCGCGTCGGTGCGGACCGAATTGACATCCTTAAACTCGACCTGGAAGGTGCCGAGTACGACCTGCTGCCCCGGCTGACCGTGTCCGATTGCTCCGCATATGGTCAGATCATCTGCGAATTCCATCACCATTGCGTTGATCGATACACGCGCGAGGATACCCGGCAATGTGCGGAAGCCATGCGTGCGCTCGGGATGAAGGCATTTTCACTTGACGACCACAATTTCCTTTTTTATTGGCCGGACGGGGATAAGACGCGCGTGACCGTACCCGGAACGGAGGGGCCTAGTTAATAACCGTCATTTTGATCACCCAGGCATGATCCGACGGCATTTCGTCCGGATCCAGCCGGGGTAAGGATATGCGTACCCGGTCACCCATTCGTTCCCAGTTCAGTGATCCCTCACGTCCGAGCAGTGTGAAGCGGGAATAGAAAGATGCATTGGGCTCATCGAGAACCAGGGTTGTGCCCGGCCAACGCAGAAGAACCGCGTAAACGACATTGCCCGATCGCGTATAGCGAACCCACGGTCCCTCGCCGACGACACGCCAGGGCCGCGTCTCGTAGATCGCTTCTCCGTTGACCCGAAGCCAGTCTCCGAGAGACCGAAGTCTGGCACGTTCGATGACGGGGATCCTGCCCTCGGCGTTCGGACCGATCGCTACAAGGAAGTTGCCTCCGCGTGCCACCACCTCGATCATCTTGTGAATGAGTTCGGTGTCCGAGACGTATTCGTCTATCGTGTTGCCGCGATCGTGGCCGAGCGAGGAGGACAGTGGAAAACAGGTTTCCCACTTGGTTCGAACGTCGCGTGGCAAGAAGCTTCCTCTCGGATCGTTTTCACAGCCGAATGAGAAATAGCCGTGGCGTTTGTGGGCATCGGGCCCCCAACGATCGGAAACCACGATCTGGTGCTCGACGCGTGATTCCGAATAGATCCACGACAGCAATTCTTCCGCTCGCCACACGGAACCGGGATGGTCGCCGTCCGCGGTCGTGCGAAGCACATCCGGACGATACGTCAGGATCAAATCGCGCACCTGCGGATGCACGATTCGCGACACGAAGCGACCGATATCGTTGCGATAGAACCGGTGGTGTTCATCAGCCAGAGGGTATGATATGCCCTTCGCAATACCCCTTTCCTCGAACGCCTGCAGCAATTCACCGACGATGTCGCGGCCCGGTCCAATTGCCTTGCTGTTCCAGGTCCAGGATTGGGAACTCGGCCACATCGCAAAGCCAAATACCGATTTTGCCGATACCAATGCATAACGGGCACCGGAAAGCCGGACGAGGTTCGCCCACTCAGCCGGATCGAACCATTTGGGTTTGAAGCGTCGGGCTACCTCACGATAGGTCAGGGGGCGGGCCGTATTCCGGTCGATAAGCAGACGGACGGAGATAGGGGCTTCTCCATGTGCGGAGAGTAGACGAAAAATGTGATCCGGGCGGCGCAATCCGGTTGGTGTTTCGGCGATCTGTGGCGGCGAGGTCCCGACCACCGAAAAGGGGCCCCAGTGGATTAAAACGCCGATTTTTGCCTGGTCATACCATGGTGGCGTATCGCGCAGGTCGAGTGATCGCCAGTTTGGTTCATACTGCGGGACCACTTGCGCTTGAAGGATCGGAGCGCGCACCAGGATACCGGCGACGAGCAGGGTATAAAATCGAAATCGCAAATTACGGGTACCCGAGTTCCTCATGACAGCCCATCGACCTCCTTGACATTTCGGCGGTCAAAGATAACCTTTCCCGGGTGGTTCGAACAATCGTGGGCAACCGTTGTCGCCGACCCACCCTATATTTCCGTTGACATAACCGCCTTTCGCCAACCGCTCTGAAAACCATGCCGAACACATCCCGCAGACAGTTTCTGAAAACTACCGCTGCCGCCGCATCGGGTGTAACGTTGGGAATCCGACCGTCCGCAACCCGCATGAAGCGAAACCGTGTTTCAGCCAACGATCGAATCGGCATGGGGTTCATCGGTGTGGGAAACCGGGGTACGCAACTGTTGCACCGGTTCATGGAGAACCGGGACGTGGATGTGGTGGCACTCTGCGACGTTTACCAGCCCTATTTGAACCGGCAGGATAGTGCCGTGCATGCAAGCATACACGATCAGTTGGGTGGGCGTGTACCGCGAATGGATGAGACGCTGCCGGACGGCGTCAAGCGGTACACGGACTTCCGCAATTTGCTGGAAGATCCCGACGTCGACGGTGTATGTATCGCTACCCCTGACCACTGGCATGCGGTCCAGGGCATCATGGCCATGGAGGCGGAGAAGGATATATATATCGAGAAGCCACTCACGATCACGCTGCATGAAGGGCGGCGGTTGGTCGAAGCGCAAGAACGTACCGGCCGCGTTGCCCAGGTTGGTTTGAACAGGCGGGGATCACCCGTTTTTCAGTCTCTCGCGCAAAAGGTGCAGGAAGGACTGGTGGGTCCCGTTTCGGTGGCCCGTGCATATCGAATCAGCAATATGTATCCCGACGGTATCGGCAGGGAAACCGAAACGGTACCTCCTCCGGGACTCGACTGGGACATGTGGCTGGGTCCGCGTCCTCTGCGCCCGTATCAGGCGAATATTACACCGTACAAATTCCGCTGGTGGAAATCCTATTCCACACAGATGGGAAACTGGGGCGTTCACTACATGGACGTTATTCGCTGGCTGCTCGGAGAAAAGGCGCCCGTTGCGATTTCGGCGCATGGTTCCCACCGGTTGGTTAATGACGATCGGACCATACCGGATACCATGGAGGTAACGTTCGAACTCGGCTCCGGAGCGGTCATCAATTTCGGGATATACGAGGCATGCGGCGGCCCGGGCGTACCCAACGGCGCAATCGAATTGCGTGGAGGAGCGGGCACGCTCTATGCCGGCGAACGCGGGTATACCATCGAACCGGCACGGCCCGGTCAGTTTCAGGATTGGGACGCGCTCGTAGAACCACAAGAGGTATCCCGGGAGAATCCGGGCGACTCGACTTCGCATTTGATTCGCAATTTTCTGGATTGCATGGCATCGCGCGAGACGCCGCTGTGCACACTCGAAGAGGGACACCGCTCGACCAGTTTCGCCCACCTGGCCAATATGGCATTGGAGGCCGGTCGGAGGCTGG
>CAZTWV010000112.1:0-4245 GCA_964618295.1 uncultured Anaerolineales bacterium
CCAGCACCCTAAATTATCAGACTCTTTGACCTTTTTTCAGTGGGGTCATTAATAAGATCCTTTGTGGTAGCCAAGGCCCGGGCAAAAACACCAACTATAATCGGTTTACGCGCTATGAATAGACCATTAATGGTCCAGAATCGATAATACTCCCAAACATTTCGTGCCCCGAGCAAAAATCTTGCAAGTAAGTCTGGCTTGTTTTCCCTAGCATTATCCTCCACCGCAGCGCCGCCGAAGGGCTGCTTCAACTTTTTTAATAAATACCTTCAACATGTATGTTTGGATTTCTTCAGGTTGTTTACGCACAGCAATCTGGAGTATTTGTTCAATTTCCTCTTTCTCTAAAACCAGCAGGGTTTTTGCGATGCGATCTTTGGCCATTATGGTTCCTCAATGATAGTGGTGATCGCCTCTATGGCGGTAATTATATCAGCCTGGGTTGTAAAATACCCTGGGCTGAAGCGCAAGGCACCGGTCTCCAATGTGCCTGCTGCTCTGTGGGCTTGAGGTGCGCAGTGAAGCCCAGCACGCGTTGCAATCCCGAAGACCTGGTCCAGCACGGCTGCCAGCTGATCAGGTATGTATCCATCAAAGACAGCCGAGACAACTGGCGCCCTTTCCTTCATGTCCTTGGGGCCTAAAATCACGCAGCCAGGAAGCTGTTTCAGCCCCTCTATGAGCATCTGACATAATTCCATTTCATGCCTCCTGATCAGATCGACGCCTGTATCCTGCACAAAATTAACTCCGCTTAACAGCCCGGCGATCCCCGCAATATTTTGCGTGCCGGCCTCCAACCGCTCGGGGGTCTTTTCCGGCATGCTTTCCAACTCCGATTCAACCCCTGAACCGCCTTCCACCCAGGTATCCAGTTTTATCCCCGGTCGAATGATCAGTCCGCCTGTCCCGTGAGGGCCGTACAAACCTTTATGTCCTGGGAAAGCCAACAAGTCGATCTGCATCGCTTGCATGTCGATCGGATAAGAGCCAGCCGATTGGGCGGCATCTACTAACAACAGGATCTGGTTCTTGCTAGCCAGCTCGCCAATTTCTGCGACAGGAAGGATAGTCCCCAGTACATTCGAGACCTGGATAAATGCGATAAGACGGGTATTTGGGTTAATGGCTTCTTTTATGTTTTCTAGATGCAGGGTGCCGTCCTCTTGACAAGGGACAGCGGTCACATCGATACCGGTTTGCTCTAATCTTTTTAACGGTCGCCAGACTGCATTATGCTCAATGGATGATGTGATGACATGGTCTCCCGGGCTCAGCAGTCCCTTTAGCGCCATGTTAATTGCCTGGGTCGCGTTCAGCGTGAAAACCACCCCTTCAGGATCAGGAGCGTTAAAGAGATCCGCTAGAGCCGCCCTGGCTAGATCAGCGATCCGGTTTGCTTCGTGTTCCTGGCGATAACCACCGCGACCCGGCGTTGCCCCAACCTCTCGCATGAATCGATCCACGTCCCGGTAAACATTCTCGGGCTTTGGCCAACTAGAGGCTGCGTTATCCATGTAGATGCTCATCGCTTTCCACCTCCAGAATCCCAGCAAGGCTGATACCCTGCTTCCCGGAAGCGGCAAGCAGCCGGGGCAATAAAATCTGATTGAAAAATTTCACTGCGCCTCTGCGATCGCGATCCATTCGAATCCGCTTCAATTCGATGATATCAACTGCTTCCAGAGATATCCACAACGAGGTCAGTTTATCTGGTAATCTAATATCAAGCGTGAATGGATTTTTTCTCATGATGTTGAAATATCTCAGCCTTTTTCGCAAAGATAAATTACATGGTGGGCATCGTCTATCCGATGGCAATTTCTGCAAAGACTGGAGAGCAGATCCGGCAGGTTATTCTGAAATCCATTATCCTGGTGGCGTGTGATCTCCCGGCCCAGGTCATTCAACTCAGCAATCAGCACCGCTCCCCTCCAAGCACACACTCTAAACATCTCCTTGATGACCGGTACCGGGTCATCTGCGTGACATAGCGCGTCAAAGGCAATGACAGATTGGAAGCTGTTATCAGAATAGGGCAGTTTGGCGGCGTCCGCCTGGCGCACTTCCAGGTCGCATGCAAGGTCCCCAGGAATGCGCTCCTGTGCGTAGCGAACGGCGCAGGAGGCCCGATCCACCGCAGTTACAGATATTCCTTTTTGAGCTAAGATGACCGCCAGGCAAGCGCAGGCCCCTGTCCCTACATCCAGGGCAGGGCTGCCGTATTTAACAGCCAGTTCCGCCACTTGTTCCCGGGTGCGAGACGGACTATAGTCCAATTCATCCAGGATTTGCTGCGAGTTCCTGATCTGCTCTTCAAGAGCAGCGATAATGTTCTCCGAGGTTAATTCCACTTGCTGTCAACTCCTCACGGTGTGAGCCACTGCTGAACCCTACTCCTCCTGCTTGCGGCAAAATCCACCGTAGACATCCCGCAACGCAGCGGCATAATCAGCCTCAATATCCGAACTTCGGGAAATGTAGTTGAATTTTCGCACGCTTTCAAGCAAGTCCTGGTCGCTGATCTCTGTCGACCGCTGTCCCGATTGGTACAACTGCTGGAACGCTTCCTCCAAATTCAGCATCCCACCTGTATTCTCCTGGGTTCTATTCTGAGATAAGTAACTCCCTTAATACTGGGCAGGCAACAGGATCCTGATCCTGACGGCGGGATTTGCGTCATGTTTCATTCTTTTTGCAACAATAATCCTTTGCTTAGTACACTTGACAATGACGATCTGGTTCCAAATCCAAACTGGGAGGCTGCTCTCAATCAAATGAACACTTGATCCAGTTTACTTCACAAGCCGATCATCAGGGGGACAGGCATCCTCTGCCGCGGCGGCCATTTCCGGAGCGCTGCTCACCTGCCCCTGATAATACCTCCGCTGGAACCAGAAGGCTACATTCACCAGCCCGATCATGACCGGCACCTCAACCAGGGGGCCAATTACGGAGGCAAAGGCTGCCCCGGAGTTGATTCCAAAGACAGCGACAGCCACGGCAATCGCCAGCTCAAAGTTGTTGCTGGCGGCAGTGAAAGCCAGCGTGGTTGATTTAGAGTAATCAGCTCCAATCCGCATCCCCATCCAGAAGCTGACCAGGAACATGAGCACAAAGTAGATCACCAGTGGAACAGCGATTCGCACCACGTCCAGCGGGATCTGAACGATCAAATCGCCTTTGAGGCTGAACATGACCACAATGGTGAATAACAGGGCGATCAAGGTCAGCGGGCTGATTTTGGGGATAAACTGCTCATGGTACCAGGTTTTTGATTTCACCCGAATAAGTACGAAGCGAGTCAAAAATCCGGCGATAAACGGGATGCCCAGGTAGATAAAGACCGATTTGGCGATCTCGCCGATGGTGATCTCCACCAGGCTGCCTTCCATCCCAAACCAGGTCGGAAGCACGGTGATGAAGACGTATGCATACACGCTGTAAAATAAGACCTGAAAAATACTGTTAAACGCGACCAGGCCAGCCGCGTATTCATTGTCACCATCTGCCAGTTCGTTCCAGACGATCACCATGGCAATACAGCGGGCCAGACCGATCATGATCAAACCCACCATATATTCGGGGAAGTCCCGCAGGAAAATAATGGCCAGAGCAAACATCAGGATCGGGCCGATGACCCAGTTCTGCAGCAAGGAAAACCCGAGAATTTTCCAATCTCGAAATACCTCACCCAATTCCTCATAATGCACCTTGGCCAGGGGGGGATACATCATTAGGATCAGGCCAATCGCGATCGGGATGTTGGTTGTTCCCACAGATACGGATTGGTTTAAACTCTTCACGGGCCCGGGGAAGAAGTAACCCAGCCCTACACCTACGGCCATGGCCAGGAATATCCACAGGGTCAGATAGCGGTCCAGGAAGGTCAATCTCTTGGGGGCAGCTGTAGTCATTTTTTTCCTCTCTTTTTTAAAATTACATGGATTTTGAAAACCTGTCAGCTCCTATGCGGTTAGCACATCAGTTCTTTTTTGGTCCCCGTGATTTATAACGGCAGGTTTGTAAGAAGTATCGGCTCGTTACAGTCCCTCTTTGATAACCTATCCTGCCAGATTGAACTTATACTTTTCGTGGCTGATTCAATTCCCACGGAAACTTTTTCCTTTCAGTTCTAACCTGAAGACCAGTGCCCAGTGCCAGCTTTTTTCTTCTATTGGCTCACTTCCTGGAAACAGGAACCGCGGCAGGGTCCAGGTGAGCCTGCTTGCGGTGGTTCAGCAG
>CAZTWV010000113.1:0-4158 GCA_964618295.1 uncultured Anaerolineales bacterium
CAGATTGGCTCTTGAGGCGCCATGATTGGAAAGTCGAGTGTAATGAGATTCTATTTTTACCAGGGGTTGTACCTGGTTTCAATGCAGCAGCCCGGGCTTTCACAAAACCCGGAGATGGGGTACTTGTTCAAACCCCGGCTTACCGCCCTTTTCTATCGGTTGCAGCGAATTCCGGTGTCGAAAGCCAGTACTCTTCCTTAGATAAAGAGCCTTCGGGCAGATATTTTCTCAGCGGTGAACGTCTCACCTCCAACCTGGAAAAAAACACCCGGATGTTTATTCTCTGCAACCCTCACAATCCCACAGGTAGAGTGTTCAGCCGCAAAGAACTTGAATCCACTGCGGAAGCCTGTCTATCAAACAACACTCTAATTTGCTCTGATGAAATTCACAGCGACATCGTTTATGATGGAAACCGACATATTCCAATAGCCTCTCTCGGCAAAGAGATTGCCGAAAACACAATAACCTTGCTAGCCCCAAGCAAAACTTTTAATATCGCGGGATTACATACAGCTGTTGCAGTAATCCAAAACTCCAAACTGCGAGAACGTTTTTGCGATTTCACGCAAGGGCTGTACGGCTCTCCGAATATATTCGGCGCTGCGGCTCTGCTGGCTGCATATTCCGCCTGCGATGACTGGCTGGACGAATTAATTATTTATTTATCCGAAAACCTCGCTTTATTAACCAGTTTTGTTGAATCTCATCCGTCAATCCAATATTCTCCCCCAGAAGGTACATTTCTTGCCTGGCTTGACTGCAGTCAGGCAGGTTTTGAAAACCCCCAGCAGTACTTTTTAGAGAACGCCCGGGTAGCTTTAAATCCTGGAACCTGGTTTGGTGAAGACGGAAAAGGTCATGTCAGGCTTAATTTTGCCTGCTCAAAATCTAGCCTTCAAACCGGTCTGAAAAGGCTTCGAAAATCCATAAATTCTTGAGATTCTCCGCCTCAAATTCCCATATAGTACAATCCGTGTATGGCTGATTTATCTGAAAGGCTAAAAGCCCTTGGAGTAAGGGTTGGTTCCGGTCAAATAACAACAACTGGATCGAAATCGAGTCAGAAAAAAGAGTTAGTTAACATTATCGAGGGTTCCTGGGAAGAAACTTCTCGGGGAGATGTTTTCATCCTGCACCGTTATTACCCCGTTGGTAAAATGTTTGGAAATTACCCCTTAGTTCCAGCTGAAAACCTCTCCTGGTTTGACAATAGTGAACCCGGTTTTTCCATATCCCCAACCCCTCCTGATAAGATCGGTTATATCGATACAGAAACATCAGGTCTATCAGGCGGTACAGGAATCTATACCTTCCTGATTGGGGTCGGTAGATTTGAAGGAGACCACTTTCACCTCGCTCAGTTTTTTCTGCAAGATCCAAATTCTGAACCAAGCCAATTAACTGCTTTAGAAAATTTTTTAGCCCCTTTGAGCACCCTTGTTTCCTATAATGGCAAGTCATTTGATTTCCCCCGTCTCAAGACTCGTTACAAGCTTCATGGTTGGCCGGATCCCCTTGCCAGGTTTGACCATATTGATCTCCTGCATCTGGTCCGCAGAATTTGGAAAAACTATTTACCCACCTGCTCCCTGGGTGAAGTTGAACACCGACTTCTAGGTGTAGAACGATCCGACAGCGACATCCCTGGTTGGCAAGTATCTGAAGTTTATCTTCAGTATCTATCTGATAGGGACCCAGAGCCTCTAAAACAGGTTTTTTATCATAATGAAATTGATATTGTATCTCTGGCAGCTCTCCTTTCTTTTATTCCTTCCAGGGTCAATCAAAACTTACAAAAACAAATCCCTCATCAGGAAGATTTGGTCCACATTGCTCGCTATATATATTTTCATCTCTCTCATCAAAAAGGAAAAGAGTTACTTGAGCTTGCATTAGAATCTAAAATTCTTTCACCGGACGACAAACAAGAAGCCAATCTTCTACTTGCTTCCTATTACAAAGGAAGCAACCAGATCGACCAGGCTCTGACGTATTGGGAAAAATCAGCTGAAAACGGAAGCTTATCTGCCCAGATTGAGCTTGCCAAAGCCTATGAACATCATTACAGTTCTTATCAAGAAGCTATTCACTGGACGCTTTCTGCCTTAGATCACCACCAAGAAAAACGCTTGAGCACAAAGCAGCTTTCTGATCTATCGGCCCGGCTGAAAAGGCTCAAGCGTAAAGTAAACTCTCAAATGGACAAGGAGATCTAAAATGAAAGTGATTATTACTGGCGGAACTGGTTTGATCGGATCAGCCCTCATCCAACATCTTTCACCGGATATTTTTGAAATAACTATCTTAAGTCGTTCAAAAAAAGGCTCCTCAAAAGATTTTCCTCACGTAGAGTACACTCTTTGGGACCCAGACCAAGACGGACCATGGATTGAAAAAGTTGCTCAAAGTAATGCAGTCATTAACCTGGCAGGTGAAAATATTGCAGGAAAGAATTTTTTTCCTGCACGCTGGACTCAGGAAAAAAAAGAAGGAATAATTAACAGCAGGGTCAAATCCGGCAAAGCAGTTTCTCGCGCAATTGAAAATTCTGCTGCTAAACCGAACCTTTTAATTCAGGCCTCCGCTATCGGATATTACCCATTTCAAACAGATGACAAGATTCAAACAGAAATCTCACCTGCCGGATCAGACTTTTTATCAGAAGTATCACTGGCCTGGGAAAATTCTACTCAAGAAGTCGAAAGTCTTGGAGTCAGGCGGGCAGTAATCCGAATTGGGATTGTCCTGAGTCGTGAATCTGGCGCTCTTCCGAGACTGATACTCCCGCACAATCTTTTTGTTGGAGGCCCATTTGGTTCTGGCGAGCAGTGGTATTCGTGGATTCATCTTACAGACCTCTGCAAAGCCATTAATTTTTTACTTCTGTCTGACACAGAAAATAGTGTTTTCAACTTTACCGCACCTGAGCCGGTTAGCAATAAAGACTTTTCAAAAATTCTCGGAGGGGTACTCTCACGCCCCTCATGGTTGCCAGTACCTGGCTTTGCAATGCGGATGCTATTTGGAGAAGTTTCCGATGTTGTATTGAAGGGACAGAGAGTTATTCCAAAAAATTTACTTGATTCAGGATATACCTTTCAATTTCCTGATTTGAAATCCGCCCTATTAGATTTTTTTAACCCTTAATTCACTATTTTAGGGGTTCAGTTTTGACGATAATGGACCATTTCCCCCTCTGGACAAGAACATCATTCTGATTAATTAATTTGACCTCCAGGCTGATGTATCCATTTTTCTTTCCCGGCAGGATTCGCTTTTTAGCGACAAGAAATTCAGCATAGACAGTTTCGCCAAATTTAATTGGTTCCATAAACTTCCACTCCAAACTCCGAAACGCTTCAGCTGTTCCTTCAAGTAATCCCAATCTGGCAGCCAATCCACTCACTATACTCAAGCCTAATAAACCATGAGCAATTCTTTCACCAAACTGGGCTGCTTCAGCATACTTCTTATCTGTATGGAGCTGATTGTAATCACCAGATATCCCGGCAAATGCCATTACATCATATTCTGTAATGGTTCTGCCCGGGCTGACAAATAGATCATTCTTATTAAAGTCTTCAAAATAGAATCGATTCATTAGTTTTTTATTTCTCATGATTAATTTCGCAAATTATCATAGCTGAAATTTGATATTCTGTTCCTTCCCAACTCCTTTGCTCTGTAAAGAGCCTGATCAGCATGGAGGATAAGTTCCTTAATTTCATACAAACCTTTTTGTGCGGAAGCTTCAGCCAGTCCCCCGCTGATTCTTACCGCTACCTCCACAGAACCCGAATCAAGCGAAATTACAGATTCTGCTATTTGTTTCCTGATGCGGTCCAATATCTTATTAGAGCTGTTTTGATCTAAGCCCGGAAAAACAATGGAAAATTCCTCTCCTCCCCATCTGGCCAAAAGATCCGTATCCCTTAAATTAGATCCGATTATTTCCGCAACCCTGGCTAATACTTTATCTCCAATTTGATGGCCAAAGGAATCATTTATTTTTTTAAAATGATCAATATCTAAGAGAGCCAAAGCCACAGGTTCATCAATCTTCTTTTTATCACTCAGTGTTTTTTCGAGCTTCTGATACCAGGCCCTTCGGTTCAGTAAGCCCGTCAGGCTATCTCTCGTAGCTAAGCGATAAAG
>CAZTWV010000114.1:0-3862 GCA_964618295.1 uncultured Anaerolineales bacterium
TATACCATACTGCCAAGCTGCACATTTCAGTTTACCTCATAAGTCACAGAGGGTATTATCAAACGAAGATGGATGAGCTTAGAAGTCTGCTCATTGAAAAATGTTTAGGAAATTAGCTTGTTCAATCTCTATGGGCTACCCAACCTTCGCTCCACCTGACCGCCTACGGCGGAGGGAAGCGGTGTAAATTTGCAGTTAGTGATCCAGGATTTTGTACAATAAAGGCAGTAATGGCGGCAGTTGAGCTTTTATGTTAGGTAGCAAAAATGTGGGGTTAAACAATAAAGATGAATCGAACATAGGAATATGTAGACTATAATTCCAGAAATAATTCACTCAAAATGGAAACCTCAATGGAAATAACTAACCGAGAAACAAACAAATATGCCTTACCAATCTACTTAATCCTGGCAAATGGAATCACCTGGGTGTGTTGGTTGCCTGGATTGATCATTGGGTTGCGTGAAGGTTACATGATGCCCAATTTTGATACTTATCATATTTTGTATCAAACTGGATTTGAAACTGCGCAACACAAATGGCTGGCAGTCGCATTTTTCTTAGGTGTTTATGGCCCCTTGATTGGTGGGTTCGTTGCTACTTGGATGGATAGCGGTCGGATAGGGCTTTTGGATTGGTGGAACCAGATCAGAAAGTGGAAAATTGATTGGAGATGGTATGTAATCGCCTTATCAGTTACATTTCTAGTTGTGGCAATCCCCGTAATCGTTTTTGGTTTATTGGCCGGATTTGCGTTTAACAATTTAGCAATTTGGTATATTTTGCTCTTGTTGGTGCTGCAATTGTTGGGGAGTGGTTTGGGAGAAGAACCTGGTTGGCGAGGGTATCTTTTGCCGAGATTGAAAACTCGATTGGATGGTGATAAGTATATCTGGCTCTTGGGTTTGATCTGGTCGGTTTGGCATTTTCCAATCGTAATTATTCAAACACTTTCGATACTGCAAGATGTTTCAGGGCTACAAATTGTGATCACGATTTTGATGTCGCTTGCTGGGAATGTGATGGCATTAATCGGAATGACATATATCTATGCTTGGCTGTACAACAAAACCGAGAGCGTTTTCTTGTGCATAGTATTTCATGCGTTGAGCAATGTTTTTGTTTTTTGGTTATCATCCTTTTTGGTCGCATCTCAATCCGCGGGTCTGGCAATTGCGCTTATGCCCTGGGCTGTGGTGTTCATCCTGCAAAAAAGATTAGGGAAAGAAAATTTCCCCGGATAAAATGACAAGAGAATGCTACCTAACCCCACGTAGAGCAGACAGGCGGGGCTATCGCCCCACCAGAAGGAACGCGATGTAATTTAGGCGATTTCAGTCCCAAAATTTTTCCGTCAAGTCTCCGCCTGCAGCTCACGCCCTCGTTAGAACGACCTATTTATCTTCTTATGACTGAATGGAACGCCGAAACGGCAGAATGGTATGCAGCAAACTATGGTGATTACCCTACCAATAGATTGGCTGTTGAGCAGCTAGATTTATCAGATGAATTAACAATTATTGATGTAGGCTGCGGTACTGGTTCTGCTCTTCGCTATACCGCGGCCAAGGTTAGCAAAGGAAACCTGATCGGGATTGATCCTGTTCCGCGAATGATCGAGATTGCAAAAGGTCTTTCAAAAGATGATAAGAATAGAAATCAGGTTGCATTCAAGGTTGGTTCAGCAGAAAAAATACCCTTAGATGATGCCATCGCAGATCTTGTCTTCGCTTTTGACTCTATTGATCATTGGAAAGATGTTCCCAAAGGATTAAGTGAGATTCTTAGAATCCTAAAATCCAAAGGTAATTTCATTATTGTGAAGGATTTAGGAGTTCCTGGATCCAAAAAGGCACTCACCGCCCTCAAGCAAAAATTGTGTGCTGCAGGTTTTGATTTAGTCCATAAGGAAATTATCAAAACAGATGAGGTTAGTTTTGCTTTTTGGAAATGGACTGTGAAATCATAAAAATCTATTATGGATTCAAAAATAGACATTCTAACAACAATCTAGGGAATCCTCATCCTATTGAAGCAAAATTGCTTCAATAATCCATAATCTTCCGATCAGATGAGTACATTAGAACCATGTCTGGAATAAGCAGTTCTACACTTTATCAAACAAATAGCTTTTGCACAAACCTTTCAGAGGGCAACGACGGCGGAGCAGGAGCTTTTCCGTTAGCCCACTCACAATACCTGAATGCTGAAACAGCCCGATATTCCTATGGAAGACTCAAAACTTGACCCCAAGGGCATATTTTCCTTTCTATCTATTACGTTTGTTGTTACTTATGCGATTGAAGGGGGATTAATCTTAAGCGGGTTTCGCATATCACAGTTTCCTGCTATCTACGGCCAGTTGATAGTCGCTGCAGTCATGTGGGTGCCAGCATTGGCAACGGTATTAACTATCAAGTTTGTAACTCACGAAGGATTCGGCATCGTGAACTTTCGCTTTGGGTCTTGGAAACCCTACTTAACATCAGGCTTACTCGTGCCAATCTGCTTTGTCATCATATATGGGTTAACCTGGTTGCTTGGTCTGGGCCAGCCAGATTGGGGGTTAGCGCACTTCTTGACAAACTTCCGTCCGGCTGCCGGGACTGATCTTGCCACCATTACCTCCTCAGCATTTGTCCTCCCAGTGTTATTTGTAGTGACGCTAGTCATAACCCCCTTCCTTAACGGACTGTTTGGATTTGGCGAGGAACTTGGCTGGCGTGGTTACTTACTGCCCAAGTTAATGGTGTTAGGTAAACTTAAAGCTTACCTGCTTCTAGGAATTGTGTGGGGGCTATGGCATCTGCCGCTTATCTTAATTGGATTCACATATCCCGGTCAACCCGTTCTTGGTACATTAACCTTCATAGCTTTGACGATCACCTTGGGTATTTACATAAACGAGTTAACTTTACGCCAAAGGAGTTCGATCCTGGCTGGTTGGATTCACGGCGTATTCAACAGTCAGAAACTAGGCATTTGGACTCTTGTTTTTCCAACCATAAACCCACTTATTGGTGGTTTTGCTGGCATAGTAGGTATTATGGTCTGGTTATCCCTTGGACTGTGGGAAATGCGGCGTCATAAATAATCCATGTGAGCGGGCTAACCCCCGCTCTCCTTCGCTTTGCTGCGGATGACAGCCGGTTATGGTGGGTGGCCAGGGGTATAAGATCGTTAAAACAAAACCCGGCTGCAGGTGAGATCATCCGTTAGGAAAAATTGAGTTTTTTTCTATTGATGTAGCATGGTATCCGAGCTAACATGCTACCCTGATCGTCAGTTTTGCAGACCATGGCACTGAAGATATCTTCAACGGCAAAAACAGCGCCGCTGCCAGAAAACAATGCCCGAATCAGATCTGGAAGGTGGCATACAGAAAATTGGATCAGTTGGACTCCGCTGTCGAGTTAGGTGACTTAGCAACACCTCCTGGCAATCGTTTAGAAGCACTATCTGGTGATCGAAAAGGGCAGCATAGTGTAAGAATAAATAATCAGTATCGGATTTGTTTCATATGGACGCAATCAGGTCCGTAGACGTCGAGATTACTGATTACCATTAAAGGTTTGGGAGGGTAAAGAGATGGTTCGTATACCAACTGACCGTGTACCAACACACCCGGGCGTGATGCTTCGAGAAGAATTCCTCGATCCGCTTGGTATCACTCAGAGGGATTTATCCAATGGCATTCTCGTCCCCTATCAGAGAGTGAATGAAATCATCAACGAAAAGCGGGGAATCACCCCAGACACTGCTTTGCGCCTGGCCAAGTTCTTTGGGAACAATCCGGGGTTTTGGATGAATCCCCAACAGAACCCATCGACGGGCGCACCCTAGCCTCCCGGCAGCGTTTCCC
>CAZTWV010000115.1:0-3809 GCA_964618295.1 uncultured Anaerolineales bacterium
TAGCGACGCTCGTGAAAGATTGGTGCCTTGCCGGCTGCGCAATCAACCTCGGCCAAATTGAGTAACAAGGATAGATACGGCAAACAGGTGGCTAAAGCAAAAGAGATCTGAGATTGCGGGTTTTTTTACCCGCGTTTTTCCTTGGATACTTGTCGTTTGCTTCAACATACCTCCTTTCTATTGCACCAAAAGAAAGGGCAAGGATATGCTATGGCCTGACCAGCCGGTACGACACGAACGCAAATTCCTTTGAGTCGGGCGACCAGGAGGGCACATTGATCGTCCCCTGACCACCGAAGAACCGAGCGATCGTACGCGGTTCACCGCCGTCGGCGGACATTAGACGCAACGCGACATTCTTGTTGGGCGGGTGGCTGCCGGGCGGCACGGAGTTGTCGTAGGAGATCATGACCAGCCGGCGACCGTCGTCGGATGGATGTGCAAACCAGTCGTTGTACTCCTCTCCGAACGTCATCTGGGTCTGGTCGGATCCGTCGGTATTCATGCGCCAGATCTTCATCAGACCACTGCGCACCGAGTTGAAGTAGATGTACCGCCCGTCGGGCGAATAATCCGGTCCGTCGTCGAGTCCCTCTGCGGCGGTCAGGCGGGTTTCCGGCCCGCCGTTCACCGAAATCGTATACACGTCGTAGTTGTCGCCCCTTCTGGCACAATAGGCCAGGCGTTCTCCGTCGGGCGACCAGCCGTGCCAGTACGAAGGTCCGTTATCCGTAACGCGTACAGGCGTTCCGCCTTCGGCAGGCAGAACGAAAATGATCGAGCCCTCCCCTTCGACACCGTGGCTGATCGCCAACTGCGTGCCGTCCATGGAGAATCCGTGATCGTTGTTGCAGCGATCGGCGAAGCCGGTGTCGAGCATCTCGGGTTCGGCGCCTCCCTCTACCGGCATTTTGTAGAGTCGGCCGTCCTGGTTGAAGAGCAGGAAGGATCCGTCGCGAGACCAGTTGGGCGCTTCGAAATGATCCTTGGCGCGGTAGACGATGCGCCGCAGGCCGGTCTCGATATTTATGATTTCCAATGTGCTTTCGACGACGCGCTGTTCTTCCGGTACGGTGCCCGATTCCTCCAACGCTACGTTGGAAAAGGTGGCTGTTTCCGTGGTCTCCGCATCGTGCGCCGATACAAACAGCCCGGCCAGCGCCTGCTCTTCCAGTGGAATCTCGATCGAGGCCGCCGGTTGGAAGACGCCTTCCGAATCGGCCACGAAAAGGCTGAATATGTTTGCGGTGCGCTCGAAACGCATTCTCGCAGGGGCCCGTGCAGCAGTCTGCAGTTCGGCCGTTTGGCCACCCTTCTCCATGCGGTACTGAATGGCGATCAGCCCGTTTGCGTGCGTCGCTGCATCGACATAGGGATCGTCAGGCTCCAGACCAGCCCGAATCATCAGTCCGGCCTTCTTGCGTTCGTGTCCTTCGTTGTCCTCCCAGGCGACATCCGCCGACATCGACAGATCCCCGTTGACCTCTTTCCATGTAAAACGGAACGCATCGGCATCGGCCCACAGATCCGCTCCGCCCCCTTCGATGACATAGGTATCCGATGAAGCGCGATAGCGCGTGGACCCAGGAAGAATCGGGCTTCCGATGTCGGTCGATTCTACGAAGATTCCGGGAGCACCGGATCCGCAGGAAACCAGGAGGAAGATCATCGCTATCGAGAATACGGCAGTTACCGGATTCGATATGACGGAGGAGCCACGCATTGGAATTTGTGTCGGTGTGGAGAAGCGTATCGTTGGATATGACAAAAGGTAGTGAATCATTTCGCCGGTAGTCATGGAATTCGGAAATTCGGCACCCCTCACTGCGTTCGGGATATTCGGCGTCTTTCGCTCCGCTCAGGACGTTCGGGAATACGCGTCACCTTTTCACCTCGATAGCTCCATACCTTCACACGTCCACACCCTCCCCTACCACCTCGCCCGGTATCCCCTCGTATCGACATGCACGAACGGCCCGTGCGTACGGGTGCTGCCGTACCGCCCCAGACCGCCGACCAGATGGGCATATCGCGGATCGGTCTCGAGACGCTCGACCAGATTGTAGAGGCGGCGCGAAGCAACTGCACGACATAAGACCCCGGCCGGTCGGGCGCCCGCCAGTCCCAACGCCGGAGGCCTCTTGTACGGAGTATCCCTTGCTTACTCAGACAGTAGTAGGCTTCCGCGTCTCCAATAACCCTGAAACGCACCATCTCGCCGGGTGAAACGACGAGACTCATGGTATTGTCTGGGATTATCGAACCGTTGGCCTCCACCAGAAAACCGGCGCGGTGCTCCTCAGGTCGGTCAACCGGAGGGTTCATCAAAACTGAGAGTACCCACAAACCGACGAAAAATGCCTTCATGATACCCATCGGGTGAAGCTGAAATGGACGGGTCCGATTTACCGATGAAAAATACGGTGGCAAAACACCATTCGAAAAGTGTCCGGTTTCCGCCCGATACGCGTCAGCCGCTGCCGGAGGGTCCCACCCATTGAACGCTTACCGTGAGCACGTACCGGCCATCGGGAACCACCGCTTTGCCTACCTTGTTGCTCCGGAGTAGTCGGGGCACCCGACACCGGCACCATGTTTGGCAACTCATCATGATTTCCGGCTTTAACACTGTCCGCGCAACCGGATGTCTGGTGGCGCTTCTTTCAATCTTGCTGACGGTGACGGTCTCGGCCCAGACCGTCACCGTCAGCGGAACGGTTACGGATGCCGCCTCCGGTGACGTATTGCCGGGCGCCAATGTCATCTTGCGTTCGAATGACGTCCAGACGGGAGCCGCAACGGATATTCAGGGCCGGTACCGGTTTCGGAGAATCATCGAGGACCAGTACCGCCTGACCGTCTCTTTTGTCGGCTACGAAACCTTTGTCATGCCCACCCTCTCGCTCGCGTCCGGTGAATCCCGTACGCTGAATGTCGCGCTGGAACCGTCGGCAACCGCCCTCAATCCACTGACGGTCACAGCGGCGTTGGGTACGCCGACGAAACTACTCGAAACACCTGCCGCCACAACGGTGCTACCCGCGGATGAACTGGAGTCGCGTACCGCGCTAACTGCGGCCGATCATCTTAAAACCGCACCCGGGGTTGATCTCATCTCAACCGGTCTTTCCCAGTCACGCGTCGTCATCCGGGGTTTCAATGACAATCTCGCCAGCTCACTACTCACGCTTGTTGACAACCGTATCGCTCAAGTGCCGTCAATTCGCCTGACCGCCCTGCAGCTCATTCCGGTCGGCAACTTCGACATCGAACAAATCGAAGTCGTATCGGGACCCGCCTCCGCACTGTACGGACCCAACAGCGCAAACGGGGTTGTGCACGTGATTACCAAGTCTCCATTCGACACCAGGGGAAGTCGCATCAGCGCAAGCGTCGGACTGAAAAACGTCTTTGCCGGAGGCATTTCCCACTCACGGGTCTTCGGCGACCGGCTCGCCTTCAGAATCTCTGCCCAGTATGCGGAAGGTGACGACTTCGAATACCGCGATCCGGTTGAAGTCGATGCGCGGCAAACGGCACTGCTGGCGGGCGCCGATCCCGATACGCTGCTGATCGGCGCACGCGACTTCCAGGTGCAGAACCTCGCCGTGTCTGCAAGGATGGATTACAGATTCTCGCCGAACGGATCTCTCATTCTGAACAGCGGCCTCACCCAGGGAAGCAATATCGAGTTATCCCCGACGGGCGCCGTCCAGATTATGGATGCGCGTCTGGGCTATTTGCAGGCAAGACTGTACCTCGACGAGCTTTTCGCCCCGGTCTTCTTCAACAAACTGGATGCGGGCGAT
>CAZTWV010000116.1:0-3791 GCA_964618295.1 uncultured Anaerolineales bacterium
CGAAGTTAGGTATTGAGTTGTTAAAGTTCTACTTGACTTCTAATAGCAGGTCTTTGGTCAGCTTTGATGTCAAAATTCATAAATATTATAAAATAGTATCTCAACATGATCTTAATTAATCTTGCTTCAGAATTTGTTTCCGAAGCAAAAGAATTTAGAAAAGCATATAATCGAAATCAATACAGGATGAGTGAAAAACTTAGAAGGGAGATCCGTTTTGGATTCAAACGTGCTTGATCTTTATCAATCTAAAAAAGGTTATCAAACAATAAAACGCTGGTATGACAACCTGGTCGAGAACTTTGATTTTCCCTTTGAATCAAAATACATCAAAACCCGGTTTGGGGAAACTCACTACCTGGAAGCTGGGAATGACAAGACAGACCCCCTGATTCTAGTCCAAGCGATTGCCGGCAGCGCCCCGCTCTGGTATCACCAGATCCCGGCCCTGGCAAACAATTTCCGGATCTTTGCGCTGGATACTCCGGGGCAGCCAGGACGCAGTGATCAAAACCCGCCTCCATTTCTTGAAGAAGGTTATTCAGATTGGCTGCTGGATGTTCTGGACAGCCTTGATCTCAAACAGGTACACCTGGCAGGTGTTAGCTCCGGCGGCTGGTATGTAATGCGCTTTGCTCTTCGCCACCCAGAGCGGGTCAAAAAAATTGTCATGCTTAGTCCTACAGGATTGGTAAATGCCCGTTTTCCAATCAGCATCTTTCTGAAGAATGTCCTCAGCAAGAAAAAAGATGAAAACACACTTGAAAAAGAGCTCAGCACCCGGTCGTTCCTCCCCAGCAGCGCTTCCGAGGAATTTGACCGGAATCTAGCAAGAGCTATGGCGCTTGCCACCAGGCATTTCAGGCTTGGAAAACCCTTCATCTTTATGATCCTGGGACTGGCCGGGTAAAAATCATCAACCTCTTCCTGGTACTGAGAAAGCTGTTCTTTGCAGAGCCAAAGCATGTTCTCAATCAGCTGAAAACTCCAGGGTTGGTAATCCTCGGCGAGCATGAAATGCTGTACAATTCCCGCCGTGCGGCCCGTAAAATAAACCAAAAACTACCAACTCTGAAGGCAATCATCATTGAAAACACAGGTCATTCCGCAATGTATGATCGACCAGATGAAGTTAATCAAAAAATAGGCAGCTTCTTGTTAAGTTAATTTGTTTATCTCTAAGTTTTTTGAATTTATATCTAAATGCCTGATGTTTCAGACTTGATTTTCTGAAGTATAATAAGCCTGTTTATCAACTAGCCAGGATCAGATAATGAAACGATCTTTAATCCTTATCCTAACTTTTGTTTTTATCGATGTTCTTGGATTCAGCCTGATCCTGCCCCTGCTCCCCTACTATGCGGCAGACTTTCAAGCATCTTCATTCATGGTTGGGCTTTTACTATCTTCCAACGCAATTACACAAATGATTGGAGCCCCGATCCTTGGCAGGCTGTCTGATCGCCACGGGAGGAAACCGCTGCTGGTAGCCAGCATTACCGGGACTGTGCTCAGTTTTTTGCTTCTTGGTTGGGCTAACTCATTAATTATGCTTTTTATCAGCAGAATTCTAGATGGAATTCTTGGAGGGAATGTATCCCTGGCTCAAGCCTATATAACAGACAGCACGACGAAAGAAAATCGCGCCCAAGGGCTTGGTTTCATTGGAGCAGCATTTGGACTCGGCTTTATTTTCGGCCCTGCTCTTGGGGGGATACTCAGCGCTGGTGGTAATTATGCCCGTCCCGCTTTCGCTGCAGCCGGCCTGGCTGCCCTCAATCTGATTGGTACTATAATCTGGCTTCCAGAATCTCTACCTGAAGAAAAACGAACAGCCAAGGCTGATCAACCCAAACCAGAATTTACTTTTTCAGCCCTGAGGAATGCCTTGACAAGACCCTGTGTTGGCCCGCTTTTAACTGTGGTCCTGGTGTACGGCCTGGCATTTACCATGTTTGAGACCATGTTCTCACTTTTCGCCCAGAAAAAAGTCGGGCTCACGGCCCAAACTACCAGCTTTGTCCTGACCTATGTGGGTGTGCTTGTTGTCATAATCCAGGGGGGAGGCATTAAATTTCTCAGCGATCGCTTCGGTGATAAAAACTTAATTTTTGGCGGATCTATCTTATTGACCGCAGGTTTACTCGGTTGGGCATTCTCGCCCAATGTGCCCATTCTCCTGATCGCTCTTCTGCCGCTTTCACTTGCATCTGGCATGCTGAGAGTTTCCAATAACAGCGCCTTGACAAAAAGTGTTGCTGATACAGAAGTGGGTGGAATCCTGGGTCTTTCCTCCTCCATGAACAGTTTCACCAGAGTAATTTCACCGCTGATCGGATCATTCTTGCTTGGCAGCATCAGCCCCGCAGCTCCCGGAGTGGTCGGTGCGGTTCTGATGGTCGGTGTTGCCCTGTTTACCTGGTTCCGAATCCTTTCTGTACCAGATCAAGAATGTGTAACTAATAAATAACGATCTGGCAGGCGGTTTTTGATTAGCTTTTTTTGTCTTTACTCGGGATTTGCCAATTTAGATATTAAAACGAATTGTCAGCACATCCCCATCTTGAACAGGATAATCCTTCCCTTCCAGCCTCAATTTTCCCTGCTTCCTGGCTGATGATAGACCGCCCACCTCCAGCAAATCATCGCAGCTGATCACTTCAGCCCGGATAAAACCCCGCGCCAGATCACTGTGAATTACTCCCGCGGCATCAAGAGCACTTGCTCCCTGGGGTATAGTCCAGGCTTTAACCTCGTCTTCTCCCACGGTAAAAAATGATTCCAAACCCAGCAATTGATAACTCAACCGGATCATCCGGTTTAATCCCGGCTCATCAATTGCATATTCTTTAAGGAAAGCCAGGGCTTCTTCTTCATCCAGCTGGGCAATTTCCATTTCGAGGGATCCCCTGATGCACACCAAATCCTGATTTTTTCCTGTCTGGATCGGATAATCACCCGGATCAATACTGCCATCATCGCCTACACTCAGAACAACCAGCACCGGTTTTGCAGTCAACAGCTGATAACCCCGAATCATTTTTTGCTCCGCCGGATTCAAATCAAGCTCCCGGATGGGAATTTCATTTTCAAGCCCATCTTTGATTTTTTCCAGCAAATCTTTTTCAGCTAAATCAATTTTCCGTTCCTGGTAGTTCCCTTTACGATTCAGGTCATTGTTCAGTCTTTCCAGCCTTCTTTCCACAAGATCTAAATCTGAAATTACAAATTCAAAATCAAGCGCTTTTAGATCTCTGATCGGATCAACAAATCCCGAAGGATGAGGAATCTTGTCATCCGTAAAAGCCCGGATCACATGAAGGAGGGCGGAACTGCGGGCCAGGGTGTTCAAAAGCTCCCCTTCCAAACCACCTTCGGCACCTATCCCAATCCTGAGCCCAGCAATGTCATTATATTGAACCTGGGCTCTCGAGATTTTCCACGGATTGAAGATCTCAACTAATTGATCTATCCGCTGATCAGGCACCTCAACCATAGCTTGGTTGACTTCAGCTTTACCGGAAGATGTAATTGCCGTCTCGATCTGGCTGTGCGTCAAAGCATTAAATATCGTGGTCTTCGTACTGTTAGGTAGTCCTACAATTCCTATTTGCATCCCTTATTCACTTTAGTGCCTCATCCATATTTGATTGAATAATGATTGAAATTTACTGGGGCATCTTTGCAGCCCTGAATTGTAGCACAATACAGGAAACCCTGTAATCTTCTAGATATAACCTTGGCTTCACTGAAAAAAGGGGGTAAAAAGTAGCGAATCTTAAAAAATTAAC
>CAZTWV010000117.1:0-3621 GCA_964618295.1 uncultured Anaerolineales bacterium
TCCCATGAATGGGACCCCTACGCAGTAAAAACAGCGTGGCCCTGTACTAGGGCGCCAGGTACTCGCCCCGGTAGCTCTCCAACACCTTGATGTAGTTGGCGCGCTCGAAGGCGCTGGGGTCGGCGACGTGACGTTGGCTCATGGCGCCGCGCAACTGGTCCACCGCGTCGTATTCGTGCTCCTCCATCCAGGCGCGCAGCTCGTCCAGCAGCGTGCCCAGGTGCTCGACCCCGTGCTTGAGCAGCGCCGAGGTGGTCATCACGACGTCGGCGCCGGCCATGAGGTACTTGACGACCTCGAGCCCCGTGTGCACGCCGCGCGTGGCGGCCAGCGACGCCTTGACTTTCCCATACAGGATCGCGATCCACATCAAGGGCAGCCGCAGCTCGAACGGCGCGCTGAGCCGCAGGTCCGGCACGACCTCGCGCGCTTCCAGGTCGAAGTCGGGCTGGTAGAAACGGTTGAACAGCACCAACGCGTCCGCCCCGGCCTCGTCGAACTGCTTGGCCATGTGGGCCATCGCGCTGAAAAACGGGCTCAGCTTGAGCGCCACCGGGATCTTCACCGCGTACTTGACCGACTTGAGCACGTCCAGGTAGCGCTGCTCGACCGCCGAGCCGGGCAGGTTGGGGTTGGCGGCGACGTGGTAGAGGTTGAGCTCGATTCCCGCCGCGCCGGCCTCCTCCATGCGCCGCGCGTAGTCGATCCAGCCCCCGGTGGTGACGCCGTTGAGGCTGCCCAGGACGGGGATGTCGCAGCCCTGTGAGGCGGCGTGCAGCACGTCCAAATACTGGTCCGAGCTGAGCTTGAACTCGCCCGACAGCTCGGGGAAGTAGCTCAGCGCCTCCGGAAAGCTCTCGCTGCCGCGCTCGAGCAGGTGGGTCACCGAGGCGGCCTCGTGTTTGATCTGCTCCTCGAACAGCGAGAACATCACCACGGCCGCCGCGCCCGCGTCCTCCAGGCGCTTGATGTTGTCCGCGGAGTCGGCCAGCGGCGAGGCCGAGGCCACCAGCGGGTGCTTTAGCTCCAGGCCCATGTAGCTCGTGTTCAGGTTCATGCGCGCTCCTCGCTTCCCTGCCCGTCCGCGCTCGGCGGTGCCTCGCGCCGGGCCAGGTACTCGTAGGTGCCCCACTTGGCCTCCACGTCCGCCTTGGCCAGCGCCATCAGCTTTTTGGCCCGTTCGGGATGGGTGTGGGGCAGCAGCTTGTAGCGCATCTCGTTGTAGGCGTAGTCCTCCAGCGGGACCGCCGGGCGGGTCGAGTCCAGCTCCATCGGGTTCTGGCCCACGTCTCTGAGCTCGGGGTTGTAGCGCAGCAGCGGCCAGTAGCCGCTCTTGACCGCCAGCTCCTGCTGGCGCAGGCCGTGCTCCATGTTGATCCCGTGGGCGATGCAGTGGCTGTAGGCCAGCACCAGCGACGGGCCCGGATAGGCCTCGGCCTCGCGCAGCGCCAGCAGCGTCTGTTGCGGGTTGGCGCCCAGGGCCACGCGCGCCACGTAGACGTCCCCGTAGGCGATGGCCATCAACGCCAGGTCCTTCTTGCCGGAGGGCTTGCCGGCGGCGGCGAACTTGGCCACCGCGCCCAGCGGCGTGGCCTTGGAGGCCTGCCCGCCCGTGTTGGAATAGACCTCGGTGTCGAGCACGAGCACGTTGACGTCGCGCCCGCTGGCCAGCACGTGGTCCAGCCCGCCGTAGCCGATGTCGTAGGCCCAGCCGTCGCCGCCCACGATCCAGACGCTGCGGCGCACGAGCTGGTCCGCCAGCGAGTCCAGCTGCCGCGCCCAGGGGTCGTCCAGCTCGCGCAACACGTCCTTGAGCCTCGCCACGCGCGCGCGCTGGGCCAGGATCCCCCCTTCCGTGCGCTGCCCGGCGCCCAGCAGGGCTTCGGCCAGCTCGGGGCCGATGCGCTCCTTGTAGGACGCCACCAACTCGCGGGCGTGTTCCAGGCGCTTGTCGGCGCTCACGCGCATCCCGAGGCCGAACTCGGCGTTGTCCTCGAACAGCGAGTTGGACCACGCCGGCCCGCGCCCGGCGCGGTTGGCCGCCCAGGGCGTGGTGGGCAGGTTGCCGCCGTAGATCGAGGAACACCCCGTCGCGTTGGCCACGATCATGCGGTCGCCGAACAGCTGCGTGGCCACTTTGAGGTAGGGCGTCTCGCCGCAGCCGGCGCACGCGCCCGAGAACTCGAACAGCGGCTCCAGGTACTGCACGCCGCGCACCGTCGAGAAGTCCACCCGGCCGCGCTCGACCTCGGGCAGCGTCTCGAAGAAGCTGGCGTTGGCGCGCTCCTGCTCCAGCACGGGGGCTTTCTCGGCCATGTTGATGGCCCGGCGGCCCGAGACCGACTTGTCCCTGGCCGGGCAGACGTCGACGCAAAGCGTGCAGCCCGTGCAGTCCTCCACGTAGACCTGCAGCGTGTAGCGCTGGTCCGGGTAGCCGCGCCCGCGCAAGGGCGCCGACTTGAACCCCTCGGGCGCGCCCTCCAGCTCGGACTCGCCGTAGAGCTTGGCCCGGATGCAGCTGTGCGGGCACACGAAGGCGCAGTTGCCGCACTGGATGCACAGATTGGGTTCCCAGACGGGCACGTGTAATGACACGTTGCGCTTCTCCCAGCGGGTCGTGCCCGGCGGGTAGGTGCCGTCGGCGGGCAGCGCGCTCACGGGCAGCGCGTCGCCCTTGCCGGCCATCATGGCCGCGGTCACCTCGCGCACGAACGGGGGCGCGCCCGCGGGCACGACCGGCGGGCGCTCGCGCTGGCTCGTGGCCTCCTGCGGCACGTCGATCCTGTGCAGGTTGGCCAGCGCCCGGTCCACGGCCTCAAAGTTCTTTTTGACGATCTCCTCGCCCTTGCGGCCGTAGGTCTTTTGAATCGACTCCTTGATTTTCTGGATCGCCTCGTCGCGCGGTAGCACGCCGGAGATGGCGAAGAAGCACGTCTGCATGATCGTGTTGACGCGCCCGCCCATGCCGGCTTCCTCGGCCACGCGGTAGCCGTCGATGGCGTAGAACTTCAACCCCTTCTCGATAATGCCCTCTTGCACCTCGCGCGGCAGCTGGTCCCAGACGTCGTCGGGGCCGTGCGGGCTGTTGAGCAAAAACACCGCGCCCGGCGCGGCGTGCGCCAGCACGTCGATTTTGTCCAGAAAGTTGAACTGGTGGCAGCCCACGAAGTCGGCCCGCTGGATCAAATACGTCGAGCGAATGGGCTCGGGGCCGAACCGCAGGTGGGAGACCGTGCGCGAGCCCGACTTCTTGGAGTCGTAGACGAAGTACCCCTGCGCGTAGAAGTCGGTCCCCTCGCCGATGATTTTGATGGAGTTCTTGTTGGCGCCCACGGTGCCGTCGGCGCCCAAGCCGTAGAAGAGCGCGCTTGTGACGCCCTCGGTCGCGGGGCGGAAGGCGGGGTCGACCGCTAAGCTCGTGTGACCCACGTCGTCCTCGATGCCCAGCGTGAAGCCGTTCTTCGGCTTGTCGCGGGCGAGTTCGTCCAGGGCGGCCTTGACCATGGCCGGCGTGAACTCCTTGGACGACAGCCCGTAGCGCCCGCCCACCACGCGCGGCATGGCCGGCCAGCGCCCGTCGGCCACGGCCGCGCTCAGGGCCGTGACCACGTCCTGGTAGAG
>CAZTWV010000118.1:0-3614 GCA_964618295.1 uncultured Anaerolineales bacterium
TCGGTTTCAACCTTTCAACATTTCTCTCTGATAGGTTTATTCAGGAGAGCCAAAAGTTGTAAAATATCCTCTAAGGCAGTATCAAAGATCTCCCTCATGATCTGGTCCGATACATAATATTTCCCTCCAAAACTCCCATCTCCCAGGATTTTCCTGATACTTTTACTATCAATGATCCCGGGGACTGCCACTGGTTCTTTTTCATCTTCCGGAAGCTCACTCACCTTGTTAAATGAAAAAGCTTCATACCAGCTGGCATGATAACCGGTGATTTGATGAGTTTTTGCCACTTCCTGGACCCTTGACGAATCATACCAAGAATAGAAATCAATTTTCATCCCTGGTGCCTGATTTATTATTTCCGACAGTTTCTCCCTGATCGGTGTATTCCCGCCGTGACCATTCAAAAACAAAAAGCGCCGGAATCCCTGTTGATACGCAGACTGCAGGAGGTCTTGAACAATTTTAATCAATGTCTCAACCTGCAAACTGAGTGTACCCGGGTATGAAAGAAAGAAGGGAGAAATACCAAAGTTCAGCGCTGGTGCCAGCGGAACACCCGTCTTTTGGCTGGCTGCATCCCCCAGGGCTCTGGGGATGTTTCGGTCTGTCAGCAGGCTTAAATAGGCATGTTGTTCACAAGCTCCAAGTATAAACATCAAGCGGTCATCTCTTTCCAGATACTCTTCCAGGTCAAACCAGTTCAAATTTTCAAATCTCATGCTCGCCTCCTCAACAAAAAACCCCGGCTTGATAACCGGGGTTACTGATCAGACCACAATATTGACCAATCGGCCCGGAACAACAATCACCTTCTTGATCTGTTTTCCCTCCAGGAAGGGAGCTGCTCCCTCGCTGTCCAGAGCGGCTTGCTCCGCTTGCTCTTGATTAATATCGGCTGGTACCTGAATCCGGTCCCGAAGCTTACCATTGACCTGAACAATCAAGATTATTTCCTCTTTCTTTAGAGCCTCTTGATCCAGTTCAGGCCAGGGTTGTTGATGAACTGAATATGGTTTTCCAAGCGCCTCAGTCCACAGCTCTTCCGCGATGTGAGGAACGGCAGGAGCCATCATTAAAACATAGTATCTGATCGCTTCCTCCCAGGCCTCCGAACCGACAGCGCCATTTCTGGCTGCCTCGTACAGATCATTCAAGAGCTCCATCAAGGAGGAAATGGTGGTATTAAACTCAAAGCGTTCATAATCCCGGGTCACTCTTTCTAAAGTCTCATGTACAGACCGCCGCATGGAGCTGAGAGTTTCAGCATCGGGTTCACCAGCATCCTCCGGATCCGTTACCAAAGTCCAGCTGCGCTTTAACCAGCGCTCTGTGCCTGCTATCCCCCCGCTGTTCCAGGGTCCGCCCAGGTCCCAGCGGGCAAAAAACATCAAGTACGCCCGAACTGTGTCCGCCCCGTATCGTGACACAAGATCATCCGGAGCTACCACATTTCCTTTGCTTTTAGACATCTTATCCCCATCTTCGCCCAGCACCATACCCTGATTTCGAAGCTGTTTCATGGGTTCATCACCGGAGGTAATCCCCATATCACGCAAAGCTTTATGGAAAAAACGGGTGTAGATCAAATGCATGTTGGCATGTTCGATTCCCCCAGTGTAGATATCTACCGGCATCCAGTAATCATACTCATCCGGATCAAATGGGCCCTGATCGTAATCTGGACTCAGGTACCGCAGGTGATACCAGGAGGAACACATGAAAGTGTCCATGGTGTCTGTTTCCCTGGTAGCTGCTTCTCCACAGGCCGGGCAGGTGGTGTCTTTCCAATCTGGATGCAGTTTTAAAGGACTCTCACCAGTCGGCAGCCATTCCACCTCCTCGGGTAAAGTCACCGGTAAATCCTCATCCGGGACCGGGTTCCAACCACAATCCGGGCAGAACACCATCGGAATGGGTGCCCCCCAGTATCGCTGGCGGGAGATCAACCAATCCCTCAACTTGTAGCTGACCGCTTCCCTGCCGATCCCCTGGCTTTCAAGCCAATCAATGACCTTGTTGATCCCGGGATTTTTTCGACCTTTAGCATCGCTGACTTCCGTCCCATCGAAGTCCGCACTGTTGATCATTTCTCCCGGACCAATATACGCTTCATTCATCGTTTCCCCTTCCAGGGCTTCCCCCTCAGGCTGGATGACCGGGATAATTTCTAGATCATATTTTCTCGCAAACTCAAAGTCCCTTTCGTCATGGGCCGGCACCGCCATAATCGCCCCATACCCGTAGCTCATCATCACATAGTCAGCAATCCAGATTGGAATCCGGTTTTGATTGACAGGATTGATCGCATATCCTCCTGTGAATACTCCTGTCTTCTCCTTGTCTGCGGCTGCCCGCTGGATTTCAGTTTGCAGGGCTGCATCGTGCTGGTAGGATTCCACCGCCTCCCGCTCATCAGCCGTGGTAACTTTCTCCACCAGAGGATGCTCAGGGGCGAGCACCATAAAGGTCGCCCCCCACAGCGTATCCGGCCGGGTTGTGAAGATCTCAATATCATCTCCGGCTTCTGTTTTAAAGACCACATCTGCCCCTTCAGAGCGGCCGATCCAGTTTGTCTGCAGGGTTTGAACCCGCTCCGGCCAATCAATGCTGGAAAAATCCAGGAGTTCATCGGAATAAAGAGTCGTTTTAAAGAACCACTGCTCCAGGTCCTTTTTGATTACCTGGGTTCCACACCGCTCGCAGTGGCGATCTTCACCATGGACCTGCTCCCGGGCCAGAGTGGTATTACACTGCGGGCACCAATCAACGGGTGAATGCTTCCGGTAGGCCAGCTTGTTTTTGTAGAGTTGAATGAAAAGCCACTGGGTCCAGCGATAGTAAGATGGATCAGCCGAGACAGCTTCCCGCCGCCAGTCAAACATTGCGCCCATACTTTTCATCTGGGTTCTCATCTGAGCAATGTTGTCATAGGTCCATTCCCGGGGATGAATTCCGCGCTGGATCGCTGCATTTTCCGCCGGAAGACCAAAGGCGTCAAAACCCATTGGGAACATGACGTTAAATCCCTGCATCCGTTTAAAACGGGCCCGGGCATCGGAAGGAGTCATGGCATACCAGTGCCCGATATGTAAATCCCCGGAAGGATAGGGAAGCATGGTCAGGGCATAAAATTTTTCCTGTTCGGGATCAATATCCGCCTCGTAAATCCCCGAATCCTCCCATTTTTTCTGCCATTTGGGTTCGATCGACTGGGTGTTGTATTCTGATTTCATTCGAGCATCATCCTTTGGTTTATTGTTTCTTAAAAACAAAAACCTTCGCCGTTCAGGGACGAAGGCAGTTTTCTCCGTGGTACCACCCTGATTGTTGACCTTCCGGTCAACCACTTGGGGCTGCTGTATCGGGCAGATCCGCTGGATTCTGATGATTTCAAATCCAGTTCCACACTCCAAACATGCGGCGGGCGAGTTCAGACTTCTGCGTGCTCCGCTGACACTGGCGGTGAGTTTTCAGCCCTTGACTCAACCTCTCTTGCGGATGTCCTACTACTCCCATTCTGAATATGGAGACACCCCGAAGCGGGGTGTCATTTTCTGTGGACCCAGTGGGATTCGAACCCACGACCTTCTCAATGCCATTGAGACGCGCTC
>CAZTWV010000119.1:0-3562 GCA_964618295.1 uncultured Anaerolineales bacterium
CGTGTTTCAGTGCTAGTGTGGGGGGTCACCCTCTCAGGTCCCCTACCCGTCATCGTCTTGGTAGGCCATTACCCTACCAACTAACTGATGGGACGCAGGCCCCTCCTAAAGTGGCACCGTGGCCTTTCGTCCACAGAACCTTTCCTTCAAAAGCGTCTAATCTTAAGAAGCACATAGAGTATTAGCCTCAGTTTCCCGAGGTTATTCTCTTCTTTAGGGCAGGTCACCAACGCGTTACTCACCCGTCCGCCACTAAGAGCTCTCGTGCGAACACAAGAACATCTTCGTTCGACTTGCATGTATTAGGCACGCCGCCAGCGTTCATCCTGAGCCAGGATCAAACTCTCCGCAAAAAATTTTATCCCACAAAGTGGGATTGATTTACGAAGATCTATCTCAAAGTTTTGCTTGCTGGTTGGCTTTCTATCACTATTCAGCTGTTAAGGTTCAAGGCCCTCTTTCATTAGAGCAGGGTCTATTCTATCACCCCGGTCTTATTGAGTCAAGGGCTTTTCTCTTTTGAGAGTACAATAGACCCGCCGACATCCCACTTTGTGACGTCGGTCTCACAGTCCTCCATCGCTGGCGACTGCCCAGGGCCTACGCTTTTCAGTTGTTCTGATTTGCCTCTCGGCGAAATCGTTGTTCAACTTACCTGAGCCATTATATAGGATTAACTTCACGTGTCAAGGGCAAATTTGAACTAATTTCCAGCAATCTATATCTGGGTGGATTTGCAGATCTTTAATCCACATCCTGCCGGCCCATCAAGGCCCGCAGCAGTGTGTTTTGATCAGCATATTCAAGATCTCCCCCCATCGGCAAACCGCGGGCCAGCCGCGTTAATCGCACTCCGCTGTTCACCAGCTGCTGCTGAATATACATCGCAGTGGCGTCCCCTTCCATGGATGGATTGGTAGCGATAATGACTTCCTGTGTTCCGCCCCGGGCTACTCTCTCCAACAGCTCAATTATCTTTAAATCTTCCGGCTTGATCCCTTCAACCGGCGACAGCGCACCATGCAGAACATGATAGCGCCCCTGAAATCCAGAGGTCCGTTCCAGGGCTACTACATCCAGGGGGTCTTCAACTACACACAGCAAACTTTCATCCCGCTTCTGATCAGCACAGATCGGGCACAGTTCCCTTCCAGCCTCCATAATATAAAAACAGGAGGGACACATCTCCGTCCCGGAACGGAGCTCTCTCAGGGCGTCTGCCAGCTGCAGGGCAAGCTCATCATCTGTAAGGCGCAGCAAATGGAATGTCAAACGTGAAGCTGTTTTTGGCCCCACGCCCGGTAAGCGGGAAAAAGCATTGATACAATTTTGAATTGGATCCGGCAGCATTATGCCTCCCTGATTTCAGCTTAAAAAGGCAAACCGCCCCCAGCCAGAGGCCCGAGTTTCTTTGCGGCCAGCTCCCGGGAGAGATCCAATCCCTGATTGACCGCTGCCAGGATTAAATCCTGGACCAGCTCCAGATCCTCTTCCTCCAGCAAAGCCGGATCAAGCTCGACGGACAGAACCTGCTGGTCACCGGTAATCGTTACCTTCACCACACCGCCCCCTGCAGTCCCTGTTACTTGTTCATCCGCCAGCTCTTCCTGGGCCTTTACCATCTGCTCCTGGAGCTGCTGAATCTGAGCCATCACATTTCGACCGCCGCCCTGAATTCCGCCAGGTTTGGATTTTTTCGCCATTTTTCCTCCCAGTGATTACTGAATACTTATAAAAATTCCCATGGTATTTCAATCCCGTTCGAATCAATCCTGACCTGAAACGTATTTTCCACCCAGATCACGCACTGCAGCAGCGACGAGGCCGTCCGGATCAACATTCCTCGGCAAACCACCCTGCTCGGCTCCGCTGCTAACACACTGAATGGGAAGCATAATACCAATCACCTGTTCTATCGTTCGCTGGCAAACTTGAATGTGCTCTTGCTTTTCCATTTTTTCCAGCATGGTTTCATCCCGGAAGCTGAGCACTAATTTTTGATCCCGAATCCCGAGCGGTTGGCAGGACCGCAGCAGTCCATGCAGCGCTGGATGTGTCTGGGCAATTTGGCTCAAGATTTGATTCCAGGCTCGCAAAATGGATTTTGGATCCCCTTTAGTCCCAGCCGGCCCAGGCTCCTCACCTGATCCCCCTCCACCTTCTGGAGCGTTTTGAGGAGGCGGTGTTGGCGGAGAGCTGGATCCGGGCTGAGATCCTGGATTATTTCCTGGTGGAGTGGAAAAATCACTTCCAACTTCACCACCCAGAATACCAAGACTCTCGACAAATGCCATTTCCAGAGGCAGTCCTGGGAGCCAGGAACCGGTTCTTTTATTAACCACCCGGTTATAGATTCTGATCAATTCTAAAATCTGGTTGACCGAGAATTTCAGGCTGTGCTCCATTAAAATCTGTTTCATCTCCCGCGGTAAATCAACCCGTTCCTCACTGCCCATTTTTACCAGCAGCATATTCCTGAAATAACCGATTATCTGACGGGTAAATTGAGCTGGATCACTTCCACTCTCCGAGGCTTCATTAAGTGTGTCTAATCCCCCGGCAGCATCTCCGGCCAGCAGGGCCTGAACCAGATCCAGTACTGCCTGGTCGGTTGTCGTCCCCAGCACATGATGAGCCAGATCCAGGGTGATTGCATCCCCCGTGGAAGCCAGCTGATCCAGAATAGAAATTGCGTCACGCATACTGCCCGTTGCCTGGCGCGCAATTAATGCCAGCACTTCAGGGGCAGCATCCATGCCTTCAGCTTCTGCCATTGCACTCAGCTGGTCAACGATCGCAGGAACTGGAATCCGGCGAAAATCATGCCGCTGACAGCGGGAAAGCACCGTGGTTGGAATTTTATGGGCTTCAGTGGTAGCCAGGATAAACATGGCATGATCTGGAGGCTCCTCCAATGTTTTTAATAAGGCATTGAAGGCTGGTTTGGAAAGCATATGGACTTCGTCTATAATGTAGACTTTGTAGCGGCCCTGATTGGGAGAAAAATTAATTTTTTCCCGCAAATCACGGACATCATCCACACTGGTATTAGACGCGGCATCAATCTCAATTAAGTCCAGAAAATCTCCTCGATTCACCGCCTGGCAGTGTGCGCACTGATTACACGGACGCCGAGATTTTTCTTGTTCCAGACAGTTAACTGCCTTTGCCAGCAGCCGGGCCGTACTGGTCTTCCCTGTCCCGCGCGGACCGGAAAAAAGTTGGGCGTGGGAAACGCGGTCATGCTTAACTGCATTCTGGAGGGTGGTGATAACGTGATCCTGGCCGATCACTTCTGACCAGTCACCAGGCCTCCATTTTAAATATAGTACTTTTGCCATAGTTGGATTCCAGAATCAGATCTCAGGATTTGAACCAATCCTAAGTGTAACAGAAGCCGGGGACCCGGTCAATCAAAGGGCTGAGTCCGGCAGTTATTTAATAAAACATGGCACTAAAATTGCACCTATATGACTGCGTCCCCAAATTCGTTTTTTGTTGACGCAGTGTCAGGGCAAAGTAAAAATGTCCTATTGCCCAGCAAAGTTAAAAAGTCCTAATC
>CAZTWV010000120.1:0-3291 GCA_964618295.1 uncultured Anaerolineales bacterium
AGCTGGTGGTTTTTTGTTTCGGGCGCTTCGCGCCCTCAACTCACTAAAGTGTTAAGTAAAAACACCTGCCGCCTTGAAAGGCGGCAGGTGTCTCAACTTCTCCAGGAATAATCAATTTATTCAAGAAGAGTCACGCTCGGGATTTTCTCCTCGATCTCCAGGTACATCTGTTCAATTATTCCATGGACATCTTCTACAGCATTTTCCAATCCAATAATATTCTTCTCTTTCTGATCCCGCAATTTAGCTTCTATACCCCCATTCTCCAGGGAACGGCTTCCAACTGTCAGCCGGAGGGGAATACCAATCAAATCCGCATCGTTAAATTTAACACCGGGGCTTTCATCCCGGTCATCAAAAAGGACCTCGACGCCGGCTTCTATCAAATCCCGGTAAAGTTTTTCCGCAGCTTGCAGTGTTTGATTGTTTTCATCCTTTTTTCCACTCAAGACAACGAGGTGAACCTGGTAAGGTGCAACAGTAATCGGAAGAATCAACCCGTAGTCATCATTATACTCTTCAGCAATCGAAGCCAGCAATCTTCCGCTCCCGATCCCGTACGATCCCATCACAATCGGTAGCTCTTCTCCTTCAGCATCCTGAAATGTCGCCCCGACTGCTTCGCTGTACCAGGTGCCGAGCTTGAAAATATTTCCGACTTCTATTCCACGGACCGCCTTCAATAGCTCGCCGCAAACCGGGCAGGCATCTCCATCACGGGCAGCTGCAATGTCAGTGACCACATCGGCACTAAACTCGCGTCCGTAATTAACATTCAGGTAGTGATATCCTTCTTCGTTGGCACCCGAAACCAGGTTGGCTGAATCCGGGATCAAATCATCGACCACTACCATAACTTTTTCCAGTCCTATCGGGGATGCATAACCAGGTACAGCCCCGACAGCCACGATTTCACTTTCTTCCGCGGGGCGCAATCCCTTAGCCGAAATCGCGTTTGTCAGCTTGGTTTCATTCAGGTCCATGTCACCCCGGACAATTGCAAAAACAAGTTTTTCCACTTCCTCCTGCCCTTCAAGGATTGTGGCTACCATAAAGACTACTTTTGCAGTCTGGCGGGCTCGGATACCAAGAAAATCAGTTAAATCTGCAATGGTTTTCGCAGCCGGAGTTTCTACTTTTTTCAGTTCTTGTGGTTCAGCTTGATCCGGTTCCGGTTTCTGGAACTCAGCAATTTGTCGGTTAGCGGAATATCCACAGCTGTCACAGAGCAGAAGCGTATCTTCCCCAACGGGAGTCAGGTACATGTACTCATGAGCCATATTGCCACCCATCATTCCCACATCGGATTCCACGGCAATCACCGGCAGTTTACAGCGCCCAAATATCCGGAAATAAGAGGAATAATGATCGCGGTACTGCTGATCAAGCCCTTCCCAGTCCCGGTCCAGGGAATAGCTGTCCTTCATGGTGAATTCCCGAACCCGGATCAAACCTGCCCTGGGACGGGGGTCATCCCGCCATTTTGTCTGAATGTGGTAGATCAATACTGGCAGCTGCCGGTAAGATTGGATCTCATCTTTGATCACATCCACTACTGCTTCCTCATGGGTCATTGCCAGTACCATGTCGCGTTCATTCCGATCCAGGAAGCGACCCATTTCGGGCCCAACCTTTGCCCAGCGCCCCGTTGCTTTCCAAATCTCTGCCGGGTTAACAACCGGCATGGACATTTCCTGGCCGCCAATTGCATTAATCTCTTCCCGCATAATATTTTCGATTTTGGTTAAAGACCGCTTGGCAAGCGGCATTGATGTAAAGATACCGGATGCCAGCTGTCGGATATACCCAGCCCGGATCAGAAGCTGATGGCTGGGAATCTCCGCATCAGAGGGAGCTTCCCGCAACGTTTGGCTGAACAATTTTGACATCCTCATCTCAATTCTCTCCTCAACTAACTACCACTGAACCATCTTTCAAAATAAAAAACCCCTCGACTTAGCAGTCTGAAGGGTGGTAATCCGGACTTGAAACTACCGTCTTCTGCAGACGTTAAGTCTACCCAATCAGAATCTGGCTGGTAGGGACGGGATTAATCAGCAGAAAAACAGTTATATCCATACTTCAGGTAGTTTACCAGAGCTCTCAATCGTGTCAAGGTTGGGAAGTGGGAAGAAGTATTCAGGATATGTTTACTCCCAATTTTCAATCTCCCATTATGGTAGAATGCGGATAATAATAATCCTATCAAATCTAAGAAGAACCCCAACCATGATTCCAATCCGCGACGATAATCCTACTCATACTTTCCCAATTATTACTTACCTGCTGATTGCCCTAAACATCCTGGTTTTTGTTTTCCAAACCTTGCTGGTTCAGGCCAATGAATCCTTTGTCTACCAATTTGCCTTGATCCCGGTTGAGCTAACCTCAACTTTCTCCCTTGAAAACATCTCAAATATTTTCTCCAGCATGTTCATGCACGCAGGTTTAGCCCATATTGGCGGTAACATGCTTTATCTCTGGATATTTGGTGATAACGTTGAAGACCGTCTGGGCTCCGTACGCTATCTGATCTTTTACATCCTGGGCGGTTTGATTGCCTCCCTTGCTCATGTCATTACCAATCCTTTATCCCAGGTTCCCACTGTTGGAGCCAGCGGGGCTATTGCTGCCGTGCTGGGAGCTTATCTGGTCTTGTACCCCAGGCAGCGGGTTTTGACGTTGATTCCTCTCGGTTTTTTCCTGCGGTTAACGATGCTTCCTGCCAGCCTTGTACTGGGGGTCTGGTTTCTGCTGCAGTTCTTCCAGGGTGTAATGACCATCGGAGGCCCGGATGTTGGTGGTGTCGCATTCTGGGCTCATATCGGCGGATTTGTCAGCGGAGTACTGCTTTCACAAATCTTCAAGAAACCTGAAAGTTCTTATCCAGCCTATCACTGGTAAAATCAACTTGATACCAATATGCTTGATTATCCCACGAAGCTGGGTTATAATTTCGCGGCATCGGGATGTGGCGCAGCCCGGCTAGCGCGCGCCGTTCGGGTCGGCGAGGTCGTGGGTTCAAATCCCACCATCCCGACACAAAAAAACCCTCTTCAACATAAGAGGGTTTTTTTCTTTTTCCAATTTGGATCAAAAGCTAATGCATTCTCCCCCGGGAATCAGTCCGGCTGGAGCCCTGGGCTGAAAGCGGCTGATACGTGGGTTCAGGACGGGGACTCCGGTGGGTTGTCCGTTTGGGAGCAGGCTGGAAGTCCCTGGAGTCCCTAGCAGCCGACCGCTTGCGGGCGGAAACCGCGGCTTTGCGGGCCGCCGGGGAAGTCAGCTGCA
>CAZTWV010000121.1:0-3244 GCA_964618295.1 uncultured Anaerolineales bacterium
AGAGCACTTGCTTGCGGAGTAAGGGGTCGCGTGTTCGAATCACGCCGAGGGTGCTGCTGAGAAAGAGCGGTTAATTCCGCTCTTTTTTTCATCACCTAAACTGTTGAGGCACACTATGAATGATTTTCAAATCCTGCTGACAAATGACGATGGTATTCAATCTCCTGGATTGTGGGCTGCCGCTGAAGCTCTGGATGAATTAGGATGGGTCACAGTTGTTGCTCCCCGCGACCAGGCTTCCGGGACATCCCGGAGTATGCCCTCAACATCGGATGGGGAAATCCGTCAGGAGCAGGTCTCGGTTAACGGCAAAGAATGGAATGTGCATGCGGTGGGGGGAACTCCTGCCCAGGCGGTATTACACGGTATGCTCGATATCATGCCCCAAAAACCAGACCTGGTAGTTTCCGGTATAAATTATGGTCTCAATGTCGGCAGCGGGGTTACAGTTTCCGGAACTGTGGGCGCTGCCCTGGAAGCCAGTGCCGCAGGTATCCCTTCCCTGGCCATCTCTCTGGAAGTAGATCGATCAGATCATTTTTCATACTCAACTGAGGTTGACTTCCAGGCAGCTTCCTACTTCACCCAAATATTCTCAAATATCTTGCTCTCAAAAAATATGCCGGATGATGTCTATGTCTTGAAAGTAGAAGTCCCGGCCTCCGCAACAAAGGAAACTCCCTGGAAAACCAGCAAGCTTTCCCCCTTCCGTTTTTACGAACCCATTCCATCCCGGATCAACGCCGAACTGGGACAAAAAGGAATTGGGTATGATGTTTCAGAAATTTGGAAGGAATCCGAACCTGGAACAGATATCTACGACGTACTGGTAGAAGGTCTGGTTGCGGTCACCCCGCTAAGCCTGGACCTGACCTCCCGGATCAACCTGGAAGAACTGGAAAGTTTCATTAAAAATAAAATCTAGCTCAGGTGAAAACAGTCTCCAACATCTCAGTCATTGCTCCCTTTTTTTTCCCATCTCACTTCCTTGACCCACTGTTCAAAGAATAATTCCATGATCCGCTGCCTGTCCTGGCTGATTTTTCTGGCTGTTTTTGTAAAAAGCCTGGATTGGATCCGCTTTAATTTATATAGATATTCATGATACGGAGTATGAGCTTCACCGGGTTCTCGTTCCGAATTTTCAAGAAACTTTTTTGACGGCAGTTGATAAAGATCCTGCCCGGCCCGCACCGCATAACCAAATGCCCGGGCGATCCCTACTGCACCGATTGCATCCAGTTTATCTGCGTCAAATAAGACCCTAGCTTCGATGGTTCCTGGTTTTTCGCGCTGATCCCGGAATCGGTGAGCCCGGATGCAGTGTTTAACAGCTTCGATTGATTCCTGCTCCCAACCATCCCGGGCCAAAATCTCCTCTGCTCTATCTGCTGCCGCAAGCTGGTGACCGTCACGGCTGTCCAGATCCCCTTCCAAATCATGCAGCAGGGCTGCAGCCCGCAGAATCTCCCAGTCTGCTCCTTCTTTTTCTCCAATCTTCCGGCATAAATTCAATACCCTCTGGATGTGGGAAAAACCATGGACCGGATCAGCGGTAGGATAATACCCTTTTACATCATCGATGGTGATCATCTCAATCTCATGTTATGCTTTCTAATTTTCTGAACTTTTTAAGGCAGTGGGGTAGTTCCAGGAAGTAAATACTGGGTGAAAATCAGGTAAACCGCCACTGCAAGAGAGAGCATAATTGCTAATGTCAGCAGTTTTTTTGTTACTTTCAGCACTACCCGGAGCACAAACAGGCCCGCAGCGGCAATCAGAATCCAAACAAATAAGGTGTTATCCAATAAGCTCATTTTTCCTCCTCTCCCAAACCAAATTTCCCTTCTTAATCACAGTCCTGACCAGATTGCTCCCGAAGCGGTAACCAAGATGGCGGAAATCAGGAACATCCAGAATCAAAATATCGGCCTGTTTCCCCGCCTCCAGGGATCCAACTTGATCCTCTCGATCAACTGCGGCCGCTGCGTTGATTGTCGCGGCTGCGATCGCCTGGGCCGGAGTTAAGTGCAGATAGCGGCAGGCCAGGGCAATTGCAAACTGCATACTTTCACACCAGGCTGTACCCGGATTCAGGTCTGTGGCAATTGCCAGCAGGCCGTCTGCCTTGAGAATTTCTCCTGCCGGGGTGTATTCCTGATGTCCCAATCCAAATGGTGTGCAGGGCAGGCTGACAGCGACTGTGTCAGATTGACCCAGCAGTTCAAGATCTCTGCTAGAAGTCACCACCAGATGATCCGCCGAAGCAGCACCCAGTTCAGCAGCTAAGGCTGCACCACCTAAATTATCAAACTCATCAGCGTGGATTTTAATCCGAAAACCAAGATCGAGTGCTTTTTCCAGCACCTGGCGGCTCTGGTCCAGATCAAAAGCCCCGGTTTCACAGAATATATCGACATACGGGAGCGGTTTGGACGTCTGCTCCGGCCACCAACGGGCCAGAGCGGGAAGCATCTCTTCACTCACCAGATCAGTGTAGGCTTGAGTTTTTCCAGAATATTCCTCCGGGACAGCATGGGCAGCCAGGAAAGTTAGCTCTAAATCCAGCGGCCCTTCTTGATCCAGCTCCAGTAGAACCTGCAGCATCTTTAATTCAGTCTCCAAATTCAGCCCATAGCCAGTTTTCGCTTCCAGGGTGGTTGTGCCGTGCTTTAATTGGGTCTGCAGCCGCATTCGGGATTCTGTCTTCAGTTCATCCGGAGAGGCAGAACGTGTTTTCTTGACCGTGGAGACAATCCCGCCTCCAGCTGCCATAATCTCTTGATAGGATTTGCCCTGGACCCGCAGCTCAAATTCAGATGCTCGATCCCCGGCCCACACAAGATGGGTATGCGGATCCACAAATCCAGGCATTACAACCTGGTTTCCGGCATCCAGGCCATTTTCTTCCGGATAAGCTGCCAGCAGTTCGGCGCTTTTCCCGGTTTCCTTGATCACCCCCTCCTGGACCAGGACTGCGCCGTCTTTAATCAACGAAAGCTGACCGAGGCTTTCACCCCGCTGAGGACCTCCCTTCAAAGTAAGCAATTGTGACGCAGAATGAATAATCATTAATCTCTCAGTCTCCTCCTGTTTTCAACCAGTCAAATAAATTGTAACACCGGCCATCAAGGAAATTAGGGTTCAATTGGGTAGAAATATGACCATTATTTGCTCTGGTTTGATTAACTTGACAATGTTAGATTAAAACGTTTGTTCTAAAAAATCAGGTGTCAACGCCATT
>CAZTWV010000122.1:0-3154 GCA_964618295.1 uncultured Anaerolineales bacterium
GTGAACGAAGTTTTGTGTTTGAAGGCGTTTAAAGTGGTGTTATTTCAGAGGTCTCTTTCTTAACAATCGAACATCTGTACTAATTTAACATTGTCAAGTTAGGTAAAATATTAAATCTTTGAGAGGAGTTTGCTGCAAATGAAGACTTTCAAGAATTAAACTTCAATTAACAAACTGTTAACTTGAATCTGTATAATTACCTCTACCGCCTGTTTTGGCCGTGTGCCAAGAAAAACCACGAACGAATCTGTTTCAACCAGCTGTAGTATATAATTCTTCCGAAGTATAGGACACGTCTATATACACAACCGGAAATCGTTTTTCCGAACCAGCGAAAATGTTCAGTTACTGATTGTTTTCAACTAACAAAGGTCCAGAAATGAATAAATTGAATTCTCAGGTGCTCCCAACCAAAGATGAACACCGCTTTATCAAGTTTCGAGGAATTTCCAACTTTCGAGATCTGGGTGGTTTGCCTGCAGCAGATGGAAGAGTGATCCGCTCCGGGGTCTTGTTCCGATCAGGGCATCTTGCAAACAGTACGCCAGGAGATATCCGCAAACTATCCTCCCTGGGAATCCAAAAGGTGATCGATTTCCGGTCGGAACAAGAAACTCAAAGAGAGCCTGATCGCCTTCCTGCTGATTCAAATATTGATGTATTCCACTTTCGAATCCAGGAAAATGAGATGCCTCCCTTTGCGGGCGAAATCCGGAAACGGATTGAAAAGAGGACATTAAATGAGCTTGATCCTTCTCGGATCATGAGTGAAATGTATCAAATGCTTGGCAACGAGTACACACATGCCTACAAAAAATTTTTTGATGTTGTAAAAAATTCAAACGGCACTCCTATTCTCTGGCATTGTTCAGCAGGTAAAGACCGCGCTGGATTTGCTGCTGCCCTTATTCAAAAAATACTTGGCGTTCCTGATGAGTTCGTTGTGGATGATTACCTGCTCAGTACCGGACGAATTGCTCCCCGCCGCCGTCAGCTGTTGATGGTCACCCTTCTCAGAGGAAGAAAATCCGGCCGTTTTTTACAGCGGATGAATGAAGTCGATTCCAGTTGGCTGTCAGCGGCTTTCAAATCCATTGATGATAACTGGGGGGGATTTGAATCCTTTACAAAACAGGCTTTAGAGTTGAGCCGGGGTGATATTCTCAAACTTCGGGAGCACTATCTTGTAGATCCCTCCTGATCAATCCCGCCATTCGTTCTTCTTGCATATTAATTTTCTCATCGTGATAAAATCAATCAAGCCCTCACACCATCTTCTGATGGTTAACAATAAAGGATCAAGGTTAAAACTCTATGCCTTCCCTCAAATACTTCTTTTGGAACCACAAAGAACTTCGCCTGCGAGCTTTCTGGAGATTGCTCATCCAGGGAGTGATTCTGATAATTTTTATGCTGGGTTTTCAGCTGGCTTTAAGTGTGGTTGGTTTTGCAATTCTAGCCGGTCAGGGCGGCTTATCTACCGAGCTGCTGTCCACTCCAGGAAATCTAGAGCAGTTTATCATGCAGAATCAACTTTTGCTTTTCATGAACTTGCTGGGAACAGGTTTAGCGATGTCCCTGAGCGTCTGGCTGGCTGGACTTATCCTTGACAAACGAAAGTTCAATGACTTTGGATTCAGGATCAATAAATCGTGGTGGATTGATTTTGGATTCGGGTTGGCACTGGGAGCAGTTTTAATGCTGCTGATATTCGGAATTGAACTTGCCGCTGGATGGGTTGAAATCACTGGATTTCTCGTTACTCACGATCCAGAACAATCTTTTGTACTAGCAATTTTACCGCCATTAGGTATCTTCCTTTTTGTTGGATTCTATGAAGAACTTTACTTCCGCGGGTATCAACTAACCAATCTCGCGGAAGGTTTTGCGGGAAAGATTCTCAGCAAGCAATCTGCATTAATCCTCGCAACATTTCTTTCCTCCGCGGTTTTTGGGATCCTGCATGCCACAAATCCAAATGCAAACCTGACCAGCACAATCAACATTGGAATTGCTGGAATATTTCTGGCAACAGGTTTTTTACTGACGGGTGAGCTTGCAATTCCAATTGGCCTGCATATTACATGGAATTTTTTCCAGGGGAATGTCTTTGGTTTCCCGGTTAGTGGTGGAGTATACAACTCAGCAAGCCTGATCACTGTTGCTCAACTTGGACCTACAAACTGGACCGGTGGGCCATTTGGCCCTGAAGCAGGTTTTATTGGCTTGATAGGGATCGCGCTGGGAATCCTGGCAACTATCGCCTGGGTTAAATTCCGTTATGGGAAAATTGAATTTCATCTGGGATTAGCAAATGCGCCTCAGACCAAAACTTCTGACTGCATAAATTCTAAAATTCCAAACCATGATCCAGCCGGCGCCAAATGATATCCAACTGAACGGAGTAACAATTAATGAAATTCACCCATATTATCTGGGATTGGAATGGGACCCTGCTTGACGATACAGAATTGTGTGTATTAATCATCAACGGAATGCTTGAACAACAGAATCTCCCGCCAATCTCAAGATCAATATACCGTAATGTTTTTGGTTTCCCGGTCAAGGATTACTACAGCAAGGTTGGATTTGACTTCAACAAGCGCTCTTTTGAAGAACTCAGCGATGTGTTTATCACATCATATGAAGTCGGTCGGGAACACTGCAGATTAATGTCTGGAGCAAAAAAAACACTGGACGCGATCGCAGAGCTGGGATGCACTCAATCCATTCTTTCTGCCAGCAAACAAACCTATCTAGAACAAGCAGTCCTTGACCATCAGCTAGGTACTTATTTTCAATCCTTACATGGATTAGACAATCATCACGCTGCTGGAAAACTTGAATCAGGCCGGGCTCATCTGAAATCTTCTAAACTGGATCCAGCCTCAACCCTGCTGATTGGAGACACCCTCCACGATGCCCAGGTTGCTGAGAAATTAGAGATCTCCTGCTGCTTAATACCTAATGGGCATCAGAGCATTGAGCGCTTGCAAGCTGCTCAAGTTCCAATCTCAAGAAACCTGATTCATCTCCCGGATTTCCTGACCAATCTCGATTATCAATGACAAGAGCTCCCCGGCAGGGAGCTCTTTTTTAAGGTTCCTCGCTAATTTGTATGGGTAAATAGTCTAATCCAGGTAAAATGGAGAAC
>CAZTWV010000123.1:0-3105 GCA_964618295.1 uncultured Anaerolineales bacterium
ATTAATGCCTGCCATCCAGGAGATGTCAACTCCACACTCAGTAATAATTTAGGTTTTGGGGGAAGCCAGACACCACAGCAGGGCGCCGACACTCCTGTCTGGCTGGCAACATCTACAGAGATCGAAGGTATCACTGGAAGTTATTTTGAGAATCGCCAGCTATCAAATTGTCCGTTCATCGCTCAGACCAAAGAAACTCTAGCCCTTTATGAATCCTGCCTGGAATATACAATGATCCTACCCCGATTATGAGCATTTTCCACCCAAAATACTTCCGAAGCTTCTTTCGACTGGTTTGTAAGTTTGAAATCTTTTCGAAAAAAACAGCAATCCATATATTTTTCAGTATCTTCATTTTCTCACTGTCCATTTCAGGATGCGATAACACAGCTCCGATTCCTCCTCAGTCCTCCCCCATCCAATCCAAAACCAGCACCCCCGCCGCAAAAACACCATCTCCCGAATTGCCTGATACACCAACTGCAACCCCCGCTGTAAAGAACTCGATATTCTGGATTCAAGAGAGCCTTCCTTCCGCAATCAGTACCATTTTCATCGAATCCTACGGATTCGAGATTTCAAGCGATTCAAGGGCTGCTGATTTTCATATAGTTATTTCCGATCAAGACCCTATCGGCACCTGGTATTATGCTCTTGTCGCCCCCTTCCCAACACATCGTACAAACCTGAGTCTTACCCAATTAAAACATTTATGGCTCGGAAAATCAGATCAGCTCGGCATTTCTCTTTACGCATCCCTCGAAACTGCAGATGTATTTCAAGCTAAGTGGGGAGAGAATAGTTCTGAAACTGTGAAGATTGTTTCTAAGGATCTTCTGCTTTCTGAAACCTGGGATAATCCTAACAGCCTCGCAATCATACCGATAGATCAGCTTCAGCCGCTCTGGAAGCTGATATCTATTAATGGTTTATCTCCGCTCGAAACAGAAATTTTGATTGATTACCCTCTTTCTTTCAATTTATCCTTTGAGGAAACATCATTAAAACATAAGCCACTTATTACCGAACCAATCACCAATTTTTCGCCCGACAATCTAACCAGGATTGCAATGACTGGTGTCACCGCCCTGGTCCGTGATACGGCTGCTATCATGGAGGAAGAAGGTGTATTGTATCCAGGCGAAGCAGTGCGTGATATCCTGCGGTCTGCGGATCTCACCCATATAAGCAATGAAGTTCCCTTTGCGGAGGACTGTCCAACACCTGATCCAAACCAGGAATCATTATTTTTCTGCTCCAACGACAAATATCTGGCGCTGCTGGAAGATGTTGGAACAGATGTCGTCGAATTGAGCGGTGATCATTTTGGAGATTGGGGAGCGGAAGCTATGATTCACACCCTCCAGTTATATCAGGAAAATGGGTGGTTGACTTACGGTGGAGGTGCCACCTATGAACAGGGTATTCAACCTGCATTCGTCACTCATAACGGAAATAAATTTGCTTTCATCGGCTGTAACGGCAAGAGTCATGAGCGCTACGCTACTGCAACAGAAATTAATCCAGGAGCCTCCAGCTGTGATTTTGATTGGATGATTCCTAAAATCGCTGAGCTTTCAAGCCAAGGTTATTTAGTGATCGCAACTATGCAGCATGAAGAAATTGACAGCTACAAACCTGTTGCCCTCCAGATTTTTGACTTCGGATCCCTGGCGGACGCCGGCGCAAAAATTGTCAGTGGGAGTCAGGCACATCACCCTCAGGGTTTTAAACTATTGCCCTCATCGTTCATTCATTACGGTTTAGGGAACTTGTTCTTTGATCAATGGTATCTGGCAAAGTATAATCCAGATCAGCACCAGAATAAGGATAAAGGTTTTATTGATATCCACACATTTTACCGGGGCCAACACATCAATACCGAGTTGATCCCCATCCTGTTTGTTGACAATGCAAAACCAAGGCCAATGACAAACGAAGAAGCTGAAGCATTTTTTATTGATGTTTTTGGTGCCAGCAGCTGGACTCTCCCTTAGTTTTCGACCAGGATTGGTTTTCACTCATTATTGAAAGGACTCACACCAGAATGCTGAAAAGAAGTTTTGCTTTTCCCTTTCTAATCATTTTACTGTTATCCAGTCTTGCTTTATTCGCTGCGGGGAACTCTCCTGTACTTGCGGCAGGACCAATGGAAGGTGCTCAGCCATCCGTATCAGGATCCTTTCTTCTGCAGGAAGAGGAGGAAGAAGGCCCAGATATTATTTTGATGATTGAGATTGCAATTGGCTTACTTTTTATTGCCTCTCTGGTTGGGATCCTTACGGAGCGATCACGGTTGCCCTACACCGTAGGCCTGGTTTTGATTGGGCTTATACTTTCAATCCGAACACCACAGGAAATTAACGTCAGCCCGGAGCTTTTCCTCGGACTTCTTGTGCCTCCGCTAATATTTGAAGCTGCATTTCACGTCAAAGCAAAAGATCTATTTAAAGATATTATTCCCATTCTCAGCCTGGCAATTCCGGGCGTACTGCTGACAACCTTTCTGGTTGGTGGTGTCCTGTCCTGGGGAACGAACTTCGCCTTGAGCAGCGCCCTGGTTTTTGGCTCTTTAATTGCTGCCACCGACCCGGTCGCAGTTGTTGCTTTATTCCGAACGCTCGGTGTCCCGAAACGTCTTCTCCTGCTTGTTGAGGGTGAAAGTTTATTTAATGATGGAACTGCGATTGTAATTTTCAATTTAATGGTAACAATTGCAATTACGGGAACCTTCAGCATCAGCGATAGTGTTTTCAATTTTTTTACCACCGCAGGAGGTGGTTTGATTGTCGGCCTTCTGTTAGGCTCAATTGTCTCCAGGGCAATCAGCATGATCAACAATTCCTTGATTGAAACTACCCTGACAAGCGTACTCGCATTTGGATCTTACATTATCGCTGAACAGTTTCACGTCAGCGGGGTTCTCTCTGTTGTGGCTGCCGGGATCGTCAGCGGAAATCTCGGGCCAAGCAGGATGTCCCCCACCACCCGTGTGCTTGTTTTTAGTTTCTGGGAATATGCTGCCTTCCTTGCTAACTCGTTTGTCTTTCTATTAATGACCCCACTGAAAAAAGGTCAAAGAGTCTGATAATTTAGGGTGCTGGG
>CAZTWV010000124.1:0-3096 GCA_964618295.1 uncultured Anaerolineales bacterium
TTTCTTCGCTCCTTTTAGAAAGCTTACCACTGTCCACCTAACCGGGGCAACTCCAACTAATACGCCAACACCACAGTTGATTAGTGTTAAGAAGGTAAACGATTCTACTGTACCAGATGAAATAAAGAGCGTTATTCAATCCTATTTTGAGTTGCGCTATCGAGCACTTAACACATTGCAACTAGATAGTTTTGACGACCTTGTGTCTGACACTCCTAAAGCAAGGGCTTTTTTGGACGCAGAACAAAGCAAGTTGGCTATTGAGATAAAACACGCTAGATTGAATCATCTCAAATACACAAGTTACAAATTTTCTCTTGATTATATTGATTTCTCAGCAAATAGCTCATATCGTAATATCACAGTATCGGTGAGCGAGAGCAATGAAGTGATTTACGAGCTATCAGAAAAGCTCAGTCCAGAAGAACCACTCATCACTTATATGTACGGGCTTGTACATACAATCAATCTGCAAAAAGAAGGTGGTCAGTGGAAAATTATCTCTGACGACTACACAGATAGTTTATGGCGTATGTTAAGGCAAACAGGAATTTCTACAAATGAGGTATTGTCCACTATGCAGGCTTCACCAATATCTGCGGCGCGCACAGAGAGGGTAGAAGCAAATTTCTCATGCAATTTGCCATACGACGCTTCAACCCTTAACTATAAGCGACATGATGATTCAGAAGACGCAGATGAACTTGACGGTGCTGTAAACTATGCGCTTGCACACATCGCTCCTGAAGACTATAACCCGAATTATCCTAACTATGATGATGGAGAGCATGGAGATTGCACGAATTATGTTTCTCAATCAATTTATGAGGGCGGCTGGTCATCAATGGCATACTGCGACCCAGAAATTCACAGTTATTGTAACCCAGACGAGGGCAGCACTTCAGGTTGGTATTTAACCGATTCCACTCACCGTGCCACTGCTTGGAATGATGTTGGCGCATTCTATACTTTTGTTACTAATGAAAGTCTTTCTTTATTCAATGAAGGACCAGAAGGTTGTGAGACAACGATCGACAACTTGATGCTTGGCGATGTAATTCAATACGAGCAGGAAGGCGATAATCTATGGGATCACGCTGTTATTGTTGTTGATATTGTTGGCGACATCCCATATGTTGCCAGCCACTCGGAGAATATTGGCCCAGTACCATACACTCACTTTGATTGGTTTGGAGATAATGTTCGGGGTGTTCACATTGAACGTATAGACATAAGCGCACCGCGCGGATTGGATTCAAACGGTATCTTGACATCTTACCATAATGATACAGATGACGGACAATGGGAATTAGATGGGCCCATTACTTGGGATACTTTAACCACTCCTGTTGCGCATTCTCGCCTTGAGTCATTTATTGCTTTTAATACAGGTACCAATTCTCCTGCACCTGGTGTGAATGGTACCTTTTGGAGCGCAATATGGGAAGGAGATTTACAGATACCACAAGATGGTAATTACACTTTCCGCTTTAAAAACCTGGATGACGGTGCGCGCCTGTATGTGGATAATATGAGTACGCCAGTGCTGGAAAGTTGGCTGGTACAGGGTTTTCATAATTATCCAAGCGAACCAATTTATCTCAACCTAGGCTTACATGATTTCCGAGTAGAATTTGCCCAAGGGCCTGGCAATGATTGCGGGTTGATTGTTGAGTGGGATTTGGAACATGGCTTCAGGGAGAAGATCGGACCTTTCTCTGGGGAAATATCAACGCCATCCCCAACACCGACTCCAACTGCCACTCTTACACCCACGCCCACCTCCACTCCTCCACCAACCCCAACCATTACGCCAACGTATACACCAAGTCCAGAACCTACCTCAACCCCCATTTGGCCCCCCGCAGAAGAAGTGTTGATGAAAGATGAACCCGCAGAGAGAAGTGAGTCTTTCTCGGCTCTACTTAGTCAGATTCGCGATCAGATTTTTTTATCCTCGGCCAAAGGCGATGAATATATTGATAGCGTCTATAAACACGCGCTAGAAATCATGCAGTTGCTGATGAAAGAGGAAACCCTTCGTCAAGAGGTCAAAGTTTTGGCATTAGAAGTTCAACCATTATTAGAATCTATGATTGGCAATCAAACGCTAAATGAGAATCCATATTTAGACAAAGAGTGGGTAGAACAAACAATCGAAATCTTGACCAAAATTGAGAAGCAAGCCAGTCCGGAATTAGGAGAAGAAATTAAATGGTGGATAGAACGTTTGCCTGACTTCGTTGGTAAAACAGGGACAGAGATTTGGGAAATATTACCTGATAGAAGTCAATGATCCGATTTTAAGTTAACACATGGGCCGGCTCCTGGCCAGCTAAGAGAATTCCCGGGGCTGTTATTGTTCATGAGCATAGGGTTCTTAGAGACCAGAACAAAATGAGAGCTAACAACTTGGTCGAATGCCAAATTTCCCATCTAGAGAATGAGATTTAGCCTTAAAGCAATAAAGGACAGTGCCTTCGACCTGTTTCTCTCCCCTTATATGATTTCACTGCACCCATAGGAGCCCGTTACACACAAGGGGCTCCTATTCTGTCTCTTAACCTATCTCTGGTTGGTCGGCTCCACAGCCGGCAAGGACTCCCCTGCCCTTTCCCTTTATACTACTAACTCGGGATGGTTGTGTTAAGAGTTCATATCTTGAGCTGTTTACCGTCAACTGGACTATACCTTTTTGTTGGGATATGCAAAAATACCCAAGATAAAAAATCCATCGCGCAAATCCCTGGTTTCCAGCACTTTGACCTGGGGGAATTTGTGATCCGGACCATCCAGAACGACCCCGCGCTGCAGCCGTCCACCAAGCACCAGTACATCAAAGCGATCGAAAACTACCTGGCCACCGGTGAGAGCCTGACAGATCCCCAGGCCCTGACCGAATACGCGCTCACCGTGGGCGGCTCCACGCGCTCTTTCCTGGCCGCGGCCGTGACGCGCATGGCCCAGGATCTGGAGCTGTTAGCCAAAGGCAGCGCCACACCGGAAAACATCGCCACCATCCAGGCGGCGGTATTCCGGGCCCAGGCGCTGCAGAGCGCAATCCAGACCCACCAGCCGCAAGGCGAGAAAGCCCAT
>CAZTWV010000125.1:0-472 GCA_964618295.1 uncultured Anaerolineales bacterium
TTTCAAAAAAAATTAAAGTTTGAAAAATATTAACTTTGTTGACATATTTGATTTTCACATGATTGTGACCCCCAACGGGGTCACTTTTTTCGGGCACCGCATCAGGTGCCAACTGCCACTGACACGTTACGGTTTTCCGTGTCAACCCTTGACAAGTTCCATGGAGGAGAAGCCCGCATCAACCGAAATCGAACCGGAGCCATCGGGACAGCGTTGGTTGCCGCAGTGCGCGAATCACTTCCCGGCCACCCGCCCCCGCATCACGCAGATCATGGACCTGAACCTGATCGCACCCGATATTCAGGAAGCGATCCTCGAACTGCCGCGCAAGATCAAGGGCCGTGTTCGCACGGAAAGGAGGCCAGCCACGACGTGCCGGAACTCACCAACCTGCTTCAATGGGGCCGTGCGGTTGTTCGCACGGAAAGGCAAAAGGCGTTTCAGACCGGCCTGCAGCGCTTGCAGCTTCAAT
>CAZTWV010000125.1:482-2737 GCA_964618295.1 uncultured Anaerolineales bacterium
GGACCTGAACCTGATCGCACCCGATATTCAGGAGGCCATTTTTGAACATGCCGAGAACGGTCAAGGGTCGCGATCTGGTTCGGGAGCGACACCTCCGACCGATTGTCGCCGAGCCGGACTGGGAGCAGCAGCGACAGGAGTGGCTCCAAGTGTGTGATTTGGCTTCCTCAGGGTGCCAAGGACCTGATGTTCGCATATCCTCGGCAGCACCGTGTAAGAGCTGAGACAATGCGATCAAATCGATCAATCCCAGTCATTGACCTGTTTGCGTGACCCGGAGGGCTTGGCGAGGGGTTTAGCGCTTGTCAAACGGCGACTGGCGAAAGGCCTTTTCAGGTAAACCTCTCGATCGAGAAGGATTTACACGCCCACACAACGTTGCATCTGCGCAGTTTCCTACGCCAGTTCGGCGATCATGCCCCAAGCCATTACTACGACATGCTCGCTGACAGCGACACACCTCTATCCACGCGACTCGGCAAATTGTTCTCTTGCTACCCTACCGAGTCCGCGAGCGCAGAGTGTGAGGCATGGCATGCTGAATTAGGCAAGGAAGACCGATCCACCGTCCGTGAGCGAATCGCAGCAGCGTTGGAGCGACAGGACCCGTGGGTTCTGATCGGGGGCCCGCCCTGTCAAGCATACTCAATCGCTGGTCGGTCCCGGAACAAAGGCCGCTCCGACTACAAAGCAGATGAGGATTCCAAGCAGTACCTATATGTGGAGTACCTTCAAGTTATTGCCGAACATCGGCCTTCAATCTTCGTGATGGAGAACGTCAAAGGTCTGCTGTCGGCTACAGTCCGGGAGCAACGCATTTTCAACCGAATCTTAGAGGATTTGAACGACCCGGCCGGAGCAATGGTCAAATGTTGTGGATGCGTTCCTGATCAAGCGGCGTGTTGCTTGACTCCGTCGGTGTAGGTGATGCCGGCGATGATGTCCTGAATCAGCTCGTGGCCGTTCAGGCGTCGCCATCTCTTTGACGCTGACTCGGCCAGCTTGAAGACCATCGTCAACGTCGCGAGGCGGCTGCCGCAACCTTTGGTCTTGTCTGTCCGTAAGCGCACTGTCGCGAAGGTGCTTTCGATCGGGTTGGTCGTCCGCAGATGAATCCAATGCTCGGCCGGGAAGTCGTAGAACGTCAGCAGCACGTCGCGATCCTTCCGCAGACAGTCGACGGCCTTGGGATACTTCGCTTCGTACGTCGCGATGAAGTGATCGAACGCCTCATTGGCTGCTTTCCTCGTGGGGGCCATCCAGATCTGATGCAGCCGATCCTTCGCCTCGCCGCGCAGACGTTTGGGCAGATTGTCCAGCACGTTGCACGTCTTATGCACCCAGCAACGCTGCACCCGCGTCGTCGGATACACCTGCGGCAATGCCTTCCAGAAGCCCAGCGCACCGTCACCGATCGCCAGTTTCGGGTCCACCGTCAACCCACGCTGCTTCACGTCCAGCAGCAGGCTCTTCCATGACTGTTCGCTCTCGCGATAGCCGTCCTGCACGGCGATCAATTCCTTGCGGCCATCCGCCGTGGCGCCCATCAAAACAAGGATACACGTGCGATCCTCTTCCAGTCGCACGTTGAAGTGAATGCCATCGGCCCAGATGTAGACGTACTGCTTGTGCGATAAATCGCGGCGGTTCCACTCGCGATATTCACCTTCCCAGGTCTGCTTCAATCGCACGATGGTCGACGCCGAGAGGCCGGGACAATCCGGGCCGAGCAGTGCGGCGAGGGCTTCGTTGAAATCGCCGGTGCTGACGCCTTTGAGATACAGCCAAGGCAGCAGTTGTTCGATCGACTTCGCCTTGCGCAGGTAGGGCGGCAGGATGGATGAGGTGAACTTCTCGCGCTCCTGCCGTGGGCGGCGATCATGCACGCGCGGCATGGTCACTTCGATGGGTCCGAGGCCGGTGACGACGGTCCGCGGCCGGGCGTGACCGTTGCGGACAACCTGGCGACGGCCATGCTCATCGGTGACGTGGGCACGGCTGGCGATCCATGCCTCGACCTCAGCCTCGACAGCCTGGGCGAGCAGTTGCCGGGCGCCGCGACGAAGGACATCGGTCAGCGGGTCAGCCGTAACCGGTTGGCCATCCGAGGCGGACGACGATGGAAAAGCGAGCGGTTCGCGGGTAGCGTGTGACATGGTGGCGTACTCTCCTGTGTAGGGGACTGGATGCGATTGAACCCATCCAAGGTACGCCGCCTTTTTCATTCGAGCATCCACAACATTTGGTTATACCTC
>CAZTWV010000126.1:0-2704 GCA_964618295.1 uncultured Anaerolineales bacterium
TTCATCATTTTCAGCAGTCAGCAAATTCACAGTATAAAGATAATCCTGAATGGCCTCACTGATGTTTTCAAGGACCTCCTCTTCCGTCGATCCCTGGGACCAGCACCCAGGCAGACCAGGCACCCAAACAGCATATCCTTCTTCAGTCTTTTTGATATTCACCTGATATTTCATGCCAAATCACCTCTCTTCATTATATTTACTGTTCATTGTCTGAAAGCAGGTGCAGCGGGATTTCGACAGGTTCGTTGTTCAGTATCTGTTTGACCAGATCAATGTCGAGATCGAAAAGCTGTGCGATCATTTCTTCAGACAGTCCTTTTTTGCCGGCATTGCGGACCAGTGCGATCACAGTTTCCTGCCTTCCTTCCTGCCTTCCTTCCTGCCTTCCTTCCTGCCTGCCTCTTTCTCTTATATATTGGGCTAACATGGCAGTCTCCTTATGTTGAATGATGGTCTCATAAAGTTGTTTCTGTTCCGGGTCGCTTATTTCCGAATACACATCGATGAAATCTACATATTTGTCAAAAAGCCCTCCAGTGACCAGTTGAAACAACCCCTTATACGCCTGACGGATGACCTCTATACGTTCGTGCTTTTCATACTTCATTTTAGGCAACAGTATTTTTACCACCGGGTTATCCATATTGTAATAGTCCCGGGCATTCAAGTCAAACAACATCTCCGCCTTATGGGTCTGAAGCAGCGGTGCCAGCCACCCGGCCTTGCCCCAGTCTTTGGCTTCGGAAAACGCGATGGGCCGGAATCAGGCCCCGGATGCCGCCGCCGTCAATGCTGAGAATTTTTTTCATGGGAGAAAGTGTTAAGTTTCAAGTGTTAAGTTTTAAGAAAATGCGGTCAATCAGGCGTGATATCAAAATTAAGAAGACACCTGCCACTCGATGCCGGATCGGGGGTTTTCACCTTCAGTGACAATGGGATGCGCGTCAATGGGTTTAACCATTTTTTTCAATTTTTGCTCCACATCCACTGGTTTGATTGCCCTGGGAAAAAGCTTTGAATGCTTCTGGGGCTGTTCCAGCTGCAAGGCAATTCGAATTTTTTCAGCTTTCAAACAATTTTTTGCAAAAATTATTTCTTCATCCACTGCATTGGATGCCGCCGCCATGAGACCGGCGAGCGTGTCTCTGACCTTGAGAGCAACCTCTTCGGCAAGATCGATGACTTTTTTTCGAGGATGTCTTTTGTAATCCTTGAGTTCTATCAGCCACAGGGTGTTGTGATTATTGATGGCGACCACATCCACACCTTTGTGTCCGACCACGGCATTCTGGAACTGTTTTCTGTAAAACCGCCATTTATCATATTCTGCTATTTCCCAGCCCTGAGGAAAATGAAAATCAATCCCGTCTATATTCATTTATTTCATTTCCATGAAACGGTCAGACTGCATGAGTTCCTCATCCAGGGAGGCAATGTTTTTGATGCCGTCAAAATGGTCTGCCTGCTCAATATCCACAATGTCATCCGCGTCTCTGACCATGGCAAAAATCTTAGGCCGGATCTTTTTATATTCTTTGGCCTGAAGCAGAATTTCCATTTCCCGCATCAGAAAAAGGCTGTGGGTGGAAACAAAGGACTGGATACCGCTTTTGGACAAATCAATGATCACTTTGGCAATCAATTTAATCAACCCGGGATTGAGATTGGTTTCAGGTTCATCCCAGAACAGGTACCCTTTGTCCAGAAGAGAGCCTGTGGCAATGAGACGGCTGATCATGGCCAGCTTCCGCAATCCTTCCGCCACCAGGGGCATTTCCATTTTGCCGCTTCCGGGAATGTTCAGATAAAACCGGCCGTTTGCATCCAGGACAACACTTCCGCCCATGGCAGTTTCCAGCGGCTGCAACGCTTTTTTTACCCTGGCTTCCCGGGGACCTTTGACTGCGGGCGCCCCGAGGAGCAGGCACATTTCCCACCAGGTTTCATCAAACCCGGTGTGATAGTTTTTATACAGAGACACAAACCCGGGGAAAACGGTCAACAGCTCATGGGTGGGGAAAAACACCGGTGCTTTGTCGATAAAGGCTGAAGGCATTTCCAGGACTTCAACCTCGGTTTTGCTGTTTGTGGCAAATGCGATTTTGACATTCAGGTCCGACTGATGAAAACCCAGTTTTACTTCACATTTTTCCCGCCCCTGCCGGCGCTTTACCAATCGTCCCAGCGCATCCGGCCTGAAAACATTCACCAGTTTTGCGGCGATGCCGCTTTGAAGCGCCCCTTTTGTAGGCTGGCTGCCTTGAAGGGCATTGGTATTGGCATTCCGGGTGGCTTCTTCCGCACTGTTGGAAATGATGGCATGGGGCAGCTTCAGCAGGTGTGTTTTCCCCGTGCCGTTTTCTCCGATAAAAATGTTCAGGTGATCGGAAAAATACAGATCGCAGTTTTTGAAAAGTGTAAAATTTTTTATATGCAGTCTGGTCAGCATGGTTGAATTATAGATATTGGGTTTTGGGCGTTAGGTTATGGGTTTTTTGCTGCTGAAAACAGTATCAGACAGTATTTGGTTTTCAGTGTAAAATCATTTGGTTATGAATACAAGGATTTGTTGTAATGAAAGTTGAATTTCAGGTGCCGGCACCCGGGAGTCCGGGGGTCGGTCTTGTGTTATTGTGTTTTTGAGGCTTTTTTCAAAAACGCAATAATGCAAGGCTGACCCCACCCCTGCCTGCGTTGTCAC
>CAZTWV010000127.1:0-2697 GCA_964618295.1 uncultured Anaerolineales bacterium
CGAAGCACCCAGGGTCTGCTGCTCCACTTAATAGTAGGACGAATCCTGGAAATTGATTTCCTGACTGTGCTGCGGGTGTAATGGCGATCTTCGGACCGGGTACCTCAGTCTCTTTTGAAAGAAAGAAAATGCTAGAGGTCCTGCTGGAAAGTTACGATTAGGTTCTTCGATCGCAATTGCCTGAGAGTTTTGAGAAATTTGTATCTTTATAGAAAATAATATTATGATACGTACTGTATTGATACCCGATAAAAACATACTTTCTTTCAATATACCCGATAAGTATATCGGAAAAAAAATGGAAGTCATTGCCTTTGCCGTGGATGAACCTTCTGAAGATATTATCTATTCCAGTAAAAGCAACAAAATGTTTTCAGCAATTAAGCTAAATACCAAAGGTTATAAATTTAACAGGGATCAGGCAAATGAACGATAATTGTTTTATTGACACAAATATCCTCGTTTACTGCTATACTGGTGATGAGCCGGAAAAACAACGTAAAGCTTTAAATATCGCCAACAGGTCGAACACATTTATCAGCACCCAGGTTTTAACGGAACTCTCAAATACCCTTAATAGAAAATTCAACCTGAACTGGAAAGAAATTGAATCTGTACTCTCAGAAGTAAGCTCCGGGTTTAACATTCACCTAAACAAACCTGTTACAATTGAACTTGCTTGCCAAATTGCCGGTAAATACCAATATTCATTTTACGACTCACTAATTCTTGCTGCAGCACTATCCTGTAACTGTAAAACGCTCTACTCTGAAGACATGCAAGATGGACAAAAGATTGAAAAGAAACTAACCATTTTGAATCCGTTCAAGTAATAAATTCTGAAAAATCCAAGGCTGTGATCGATATGTTCTGAGCTATGTGTCTTCAATAAACTGTTGTCTTAAAATCTTAACGCTCCCATAATACTTCTTTTCAACAAAACTACTACTTATTTCCGACACACTTTACTGCTATTATGCCAATTCAGTTTTTCTCAACCCAAGTTTTGCTTAATATGATAAATCGAGTTAGGCTTCAATTACCTGGTTCATCAAGGATAATAAATTGATTCTGAAGTAAACATAATACATCCCAGGTTCATGATCCGCAAGCGAGAAAAAATAGTTGACCGCAGTAATCGATACATTCTCCATGTCCTGAATAAGCTGCTTTTTGGCCGCTTCAAATTCAACAGGGGCAATTTTGCTCAGCCATTTGTACTGGTTGTATCCAAATAATTGCTGGCTGAACCCTATCCTCACCGGGGTAGAGTAGTATTGACTTACCCCCGGCTGGTTCAGGTTGTTCAAATACCCGAGGTCCGTATCAACATACAGGTAACCCCCTGTTTTTATAATCCCAGAACTCAGCCATATACGTATTCTGAGCAATGAATGCCTGCAGGGAGCTGTCGTTGGCCAGACGGATCACATCATCAAGGCTGTAACCAGAAAATAACAATGCTCTAAAATCGGAAAAATCACCAGTTTGCTCATAATTGACTTGCAACTTAAATTACTAAATGCATATATTCTGCTGCTAAAGTCAGCAAATACCAAAAATACAAATTATCATAATAATGCTTCATAATTCCGTTCGGATGTGGTGTATGTAATAACTGCAGACTTGACAAAAAAACTGCTGCAGAAGGGCTGAGATTGGGTTGGTTGTGTGTTACTTTTTTCTTAATACATCTAGCTGCCCATTACCAGTTCTCTATTTCTTTTTCAAGGTCTTCCTGTGTAATATAATCCCCTGATTCTATTTGTTTTTCGGCAACTAACAAGCGTTCGTTATACTGGTTCTTTGTTAATGGTTGCCCATCTGTTGTGTAACCTACTACCATTTCTTCGTCAAGAATATCGCTGATTTTATCCAACAATGATGCTTTTGATACATTCATTATCTTTTGCATCACGTTTATTTTGGCTGATTGTAAATCCATAATTTCCATCATTCATTCTCTTGCAAATTTAACAATTTATATTCACTTATTGTTTTGCTCTATTCGATGATTTAATTCTCAAATTTTATATTGTACTGGTATTGACCATCGCGGATGGAAAGGTTTCCAGGGGATACATTGTTTTTGGAAAGCTGGAGCGAGAGGAAATCGGTGGTAATACCCAAGGTCCGTATCAACGTAAGGGTAACCCCCAGTCTTCATAATGGTCTGGACAAAGGGTTGAACACTTTGTGCATAACACATAATAATTCACTATTTTTCTGCTTACAAACAAAACTACAATATTTCTTCATAATTTGGATTGGTTTTCTAAATTCAGTAATTATAATTAGCATTGGTTTTCTAAATATAGATTACTATATTTCTTGATGTTGGTCTAATGAACAGGGTGATGGGAATTGATTACAACGAAGCCCTTAGTCATAAAAATTTACTGGCAATTTACAGGGGTCAACTTGCCGAACAATTTGTTGGGCAGGTGTGCTCAAAGATGAGAACATTGTATTCCTGCCGCTCTATTTTGCAGGAGCTTTTGCACGTTTTGGAATTGGCAGTACCTTCAGCATTAAAAGTGAATGAATACCGGGGATCGCTCTTCTGTTAAGTCGGGAATCTTCCGGGTTGAACCCTATCCTCACCGGATCTCCCCCGAAGCACCCAGGGTCTGCTGCTCCACTTAACCCAACTTGAAAATGACAATTCATAATAAATTGATTATCAGCTATTTAAAA
>CAZTWV010000128.1:0-2683 GCA_964618295.1 uncultured Anaerolineales bacterium
CTTCGGTGGGTCGTGCGTTCGTCGTCCGTTGGCCGGGGGCGGAATGCGACTCGTCAGTTTGCGCGGAGCGATTCTCTCTGCTCCCCGGGCAACCCGGCGCGTTGAAATACACTTCCTTCGAGAGCTGCACGACTGTAACCGTTCCATGAACCACGTCTGTTTTTCGCATGGTTGAGTGGTCATGCTGAGGGGATGGATATCGATCATGATGATGTGGTTGTTGGCACGAAGCGTCGGGTGCGACGTTCCGCCGGGCAATGGGCAAGGTTGATCGAGGCGCAGCGGGATTCGGGCGTGTCGATCGTGTCATTCTGTCAGCAGCATGACCTGGCGGTCTCCACGTTTCACGCCTGGCGTAAGCGTCTGGCGCCCTCGGAAGTTCCGCAAGCCCCGGAAGCATCCCCGGAACCTCCGCAGCAGGTCGAGGCGTCGGCGGATCAGACGTTTGTGCGGTTGCGGGTCTCTGGCGACACGGAGAATGACGCCACTGGCAGCTCGCCGGTGGTGGTGCGGTTTGTGGACGGTGTGGAGGTGCACGTCGGCGGCGAGCGGTTGGGCGAAGTGCTGGGGCTGCTGCGCGCTGCGTCGTCAGGGCGCCGGCCTTCGCATGAACCGATTCGCCAGGGTGATCGGTGATGCTGAGCTTCGGTGATGCTGTTCCAGGAGCGCCGATTTATCTGTTCACCGCGCCGACGGACATGCGCAAGAGCTTCAATGGCCTGTGCGGGCTGATCGAGACGTTCCTGCAGGACGTGTCGGTGACCGAGGGCGGCCTGTTCGTGTTCATCAATCGCCGTCGGGACCGGATGAAGCTGATGTACTTCGACCACGATGGGCTGGCGATCTGGTACAAACGCCTGGAGCAGGGCCGCTTTGAATTGCCCGCGAACACCGCGGGGCGGTCCGATGTGCTCATCAGCGCCCGGCAACTGCGGTTGATCCTGGACGGTGTCGCCTTGAGCAGTGTGCGGCATCATAAACGCTACACGCCGCGGCCGCGAGGAACCGAGCGAGGCGTCACGGATGACGATCGAACAACTCACCGAACAACTGCGACAGCGTGAGGCGACGATCGCGGAGTTGATTGAGGTGGTCGGCAAGCTGCGTGGTGAACTGGAATGGTGCAAGCGTCAGTTGTTCGGCCGCAAATCCGAACGCTACGAGGATCCGGCCCAGGCGAAGCTGTTCGATGAATCCAGTCCGGCGGAGGTCGGGTCCGGGCGTGAGGCCGCTTCCGAGGGGCCCTCGGTGCCGGTGGCCGCGCATGCCCGGCGCAATGGTCGTCGCGGCAAGCGTCAGCCGATCCCCGAGCACCTGCGACGTGAACAGATTGTCCACGATCTGCCCGAGGATGAGCGGGTCGACCCTCTCACTGGCCGGCCGCGGCTGATCCGTATCGGCGAAGAGATCAGCGAGAAGCTGGCGTTCCGGGCCGGCGAGGTGTACGTCGAACGGCACGTGCGTCTGAAATACCGGCGGGTGGAGGAGAACCTGGCCGGCGATGATCCCGAGGTGGTGGTGGCGCCGCCTCCGCTCGAGGGCCTGGCCAAATGCCTGGCGGCGCCGAGTCTGCTGGCCGAGATCGCGGTGCGTAAATACGGGGACCATCTGCCGCTGGATCGGCTGGTGAAGATCTTCCGGCGTCACGGCGTGGAGCTGAGCAAGGCGTCGATGTGTCGCTGGATGCAGGGGCTGGGCAAGATGTTCGGGCCGCTGCTGGACCTGATGAAGCGGCGGATGCTCGAACACAGTCGGATCATTCAGCATGATGATACACCAGTGCGCCAACAACCCCCCGGAAGTTCCGCAGGCCGGGGCCGGTGCACGACCTGCCGGTTCTGGACGGCGTTGGGCCAGGCGGGCACGTCGGGCCATTACGTGATCTTTGATTACACCCAGAACCGCCAGCGTGCCGGGCCGGAGCGATGGTTCCGCGATGACCAGGGTGAGGCGGTGTTTGTCGGTGGTGAACTGCAATGCGATGCGTTCGCCGGTTACCAGGGGTTGTTCGATCCTGAAGGGGCGTGGGGCATGACACACATCGGCTGCTGGGCCCACGCGCGGCGCAAGTTCCACGATGCCCGCGACAGTGCCTCGGCGCCGGCCTGCCATGCTTTGGGATCGATCCGCCAGCTTTACGACATCGAAGCCGGTATCAAGGATGCCTCCGACGCGCAGCGCCTGCAGGTGCGGCAGGCGGAAGCCAAACCCAAGGTGGATGCGTTCTTCGCATGGTGCGCCGAGCAGCAACCGCAACAGCTGCCGCGCAGCGCGATCGGAGAGGCACTGACGTACGCGCTGAACCAGGAAGCGTCCCTGCGTCGTTACCTCGAGGCGGGCCACCGGCCGATGGACAACAACCCCTGTGAACGCAGCCTGCGGGGCGTCGCGATCGGCCGCAAGAACTGGCTGTTCACCGGCAGTCCCGCCGGTGGCCAGGCCGCCGCCCGCCTGTTCAGCATCATCGGCTCGGCCCAACTGCACGGCCTCGAGCCACTGGCCTACCTCCACGACCTGATCCGCCGCCTGCCCGCCACGCCGACCAGTCAACTTGAGCAATACCTGCCCGACAATTGTCCGGCCGGGCGGGCGAAAAAGTGAATCCTCACCGGTTCATGAAACGCTTACGGACGGGCGTCCCGCCCGTCATTCCCATCCCCGGTGGGACGGGCGTCCCGCCTGC
>CAZTWV010000129.1:0-2639 GCA_964618295.1 uncultured Anaerolineales bacterium
CCATCATCTGAACAGCACCCAATCAACTGTTCAGGTTAATTGGTTCAAGGCACACGAATGGCTATAAATACTGTAGCCGCTTCCACTATCGTCTAATAAAAGTACGAAATTTCTATTTATCTGCATTCCTTTCCATGAGGCACGCGGTGGATATTGGATTTATAGCATGTTACCGCCTGGCATTCTTTTCAATTCATAATTTGTACTTCGTCCACCGCTCGCTTCTTTTTGCAAGATAACCTTTTTAATCAAATCTTGAATATCTCGAAGAGCCGTATCTTGTGAGCACTTGTTAATTTTACCCCATTTAGAGGTTGTCAACTTTCCATCAAATCCATCAAGCAGTCTGTTTATTATTTTTTGCTGTCTGTCATTGAGAAGTGTGGTGGAATGTAATTTCCAAAATTCTGCTTTATGAAGTATTTTAGATAAAGTTTCTTCTGTGGAGTCAATAGCATTTATTAAACATTGCAAAAACCACAAAATCCATTCTGTAATATCGGTATTTCCTTTTTGTGCTTTTTCAAGTTTCTCAAAATACTGTTTCCTTTCAACTCTAATTTGTGCAGACATACTGTAAAAACGCCTAATACTTTTATCAGAACGTGCCAATATCATATCTGTAATTGCTCTTGTAATTCGTCCATTTCCATCGTCAAATGGATGAATTGTCACGAACCATAAATGAGCAATAGCTGCTTTTAGAACCAAATCTGTTTCTTCCTCGTTTTCAAACCAGTCTAAGAATCTTTTCATTTCTAGTTCTATCCTATCTGAACTTGGAGCTTGATAGTGAACTTTTTCTTTTCCCATAGGTCCCGATACAACTTGCATTGGACCAGTCGTGTCTTTTCTCCAGTTTGCAACTGTGATTTTATATAGATTACTCCAACCTGATGGGAACAAAGCAGCATGCCAACCAAACAATCTGTCTTTAGTCAAGGGTAAATCATACCTTTGTGTAGCGTCAAGCATCATTTCAACTATTCCGTCAACATGGCGTTCCGATTCTACTGCTCCGGCAATATCAATTCCTAGTCGACGAGCTATTGAAGAACGTACTTGTTCAATTTCCAAAAACTCGCCTTCGATTTCAGATGATTTTATAATATCTAAAGTAAGAGTATTCAAAACCGCTTCATTCTGCAAATCAAAGCCTAGTGATTCCATTTTACCAAGAAGTCTGCCCTGTTGATTTCTAGCTTCACCAAGTTTTATCATCACTTTCTTATTATCCCAAGTGAAGTCAGTCCAGTTTTCTTTTTCGTGTATATAAATTTTCATTCTCCGCAATTTATGCGACAAATATACATCTTATTCTCCGCAAATAAAACTTTCTCCGCAAAATATGCTCAGATTAAAGCTAATTTAAGAATAATTTTTCGGATTGCGATTGACCAGGCATTGGGTTTAATTGCTGTTATGGGCTGGGTTTATTTAGTATCATTCCTTTTTTGTCACAATATTTATAGTTGAATGCGTACAAAATCCATACTCATTTGTAGCAATTAAAGTCAGTCCGACTGTATCTTTTTCAGAATCAATCCATGTAGAAATATAATAATAATTCATAGAATCATCTTGTTTTATTCCTCCGTATCCAGAATTACTATCAAATCTCCATTGAAAAATTATACCCTTATCATTTGGGTCTGTAGTTTTAATAGTTAATTTAGTCTGACTATTCTCAAGAACAGGATTTTTTTCAATTACAAAATCATTAATTATTGGTCTAACTTGAGATATAGTTGTGAAGGATTGACTTTTTAATAATTTTAAATCAATGTATTTGGCAATTTCGGTAATCTTGTCATCAAATTTATCATTTGTATGGATTCTAATAATAAGATTATCTCGTATAAATTCACGCCCTTTCATATATGAAACATCTCCAACAATAGCAGGCTCATCAATACTTTCTGCAACAAATGGATTTGAATAATAGGAATGTTTTTCTGTCAAAGCCGTAATAGCTCTATCATGGTTTTCCATTATTGTGATATCAAAATACGCAAAGTTTGTCTCTGATACCCATTTAAACACATATACGGCATAATAAGAATCATCTATCATTTTTGTCGCACCAAAAAATGAGTTATCAATCGTTTTAGTCTGAGTCATCCCGTAAAAAGTCGGTATATCAGTAGTTGTAAATTCAATAAGTGGTCTAATCACATTAGTTTCATCAGTTTTTTCTTTTTCACAACTACTTGAAATAATCAACACAACAAAAGCCAACGAAATTATTAAAAAGTCTCTCATTTGAATTCTATTCTTACTTACCATTCCTTAAATGTTATTTTATTCTATCAAGAACCCCATACGGTGCTTCGTCAATTCTTAAATACATCGAATCCATAGGCATTGCATTGTGAAGTCCGAAATTTACTCTTGTCAATTTTATAATATTGTTTTGAATCGAAGTAGTTATTTCTCCAAGTGTCACTTTACCCTCAGTAGGTTCTCGAGTAAAATCAATCGTGTAATTACCTTGATAATAATTACTTACATTATCTTTCTCTAAAGTAATCTTTGCTTTACCATTGGCGTTTAATTCAAGATATATAACATTCTCATATTCTGAATGCTCAAAGACAGATTGCCATTTACCAATTATGGCTTCTTTAAATTCATCAGCA
>CAZTWV010000130.1:0-2575 GCA_964618295.1 uncultured Anaerolineales bacterium
TCGTCGCCCGGTTGCAGGTCGATCACCTCGCTCACGCCGGCGACCGGCAGGTCGACGAATTCGGCCGGGTTCAAGCTTGCCACGTTCGCCGATACGTCCAACTGAACAATCGGACGCTCGGCCGTGACGACCAGCTGTTCCCCTTCAACGACTTGCTCGTTAAGATCGAAATTCACTTCGGTCGTCAGACCTGTGCTGACGCGAACGTTCTCGACGATCTCAGGGGTGTAACCAACAAAGGACGCCCGTATTGAATACGTCGCAGGACGAACGTTGATGATTGTGTAATAGCCCTCGACGTCGGTGACCGTACCGACGGTCGTACCCTCGATGGCTACGTTCACGCTGGGAAGTCCTTCTCCGGTTCCCGCATCCGTGACACGACCGGCAATCTTACCGGTCTGTCCAAACGCCTGAGATGCGAAAAGCAGGGGGACAACCAAAGCGAGAAGTTTTGTGACTCTCTTCATGTAGACCCTCCGTCTGTTGACTTTGAGGATTTTTGGTTGTGGACGGTGATGGTTGATTTCAAAAATGACGCCCGCATCAACAATGTCGCCGCGAGCGCTAAGGTGTTCAAAGTGTCAAATTCCGCAAGGGCTTCCGTATAGAACTTCCCATTTGCCCATATGACCCTTTTGCGGTGATGGTGGCGGTGGTACACAGGCCTATATATTAATCCAATCTACATATGGAGGTAACATGAAGCAAACATATCGACGGGGAGAAAACAGTGCCCATTTCCCCGCGTTCGGCGATTGAAGCGCTTTCAGTTACCTGCTCCGTTTGACGGTGTGTAGTTTGCCTGCAAGCCTGTTCGTTCTTATTGACTTAGTTCATCGCCCAGCATCCGGTGTTCTTCGGCAATCTCGGGAACATGACGATACATGCCTGCGCCGAAAGGGACAAAAAACGGGCAAACCGGTCAGGACGGTGGTTGGAATTCACATTTCCGCCGCGTACGAGAGGCCGCATGCCTTTTCGCCTGGTCCGTGCCCCTCGTTCGCTCTTGCCCATCGATCCGGCGTTCGGTGTTCCGGATAGTCGGAACGGCGATTTGCAGTGTGATCGTTGTGGCATAGACAAACCTTGACAGGCCTTTGGCCGATGCGTAACCGGCGGACCATAGTATATAGTTAGTCGCCGCCCGACACAACCCATTTTCTGGTTCCATTTCCTATATTCACGGCCGCCCGGAGGCCTTACTGGTTTTTTTTCGCCCGGTTCATACCTTTCTGCATCCCCATCATCGATCATTTCCGCATGGCAACCGCTGAAACGGCACGGGATCTCGAATTCAAGTTGCGCGCAAACCGCTGGCATACGGTTGCCGTCCACTTCGGGATTGTCCCCAAGCGCTTCGATCTTTCCGTATGGAGTCCACGCAAGTGCAAGTGGCGCAGGCTCGGAATCGTACCCGGCTTCGGCAGATTCCGCGAGGAAGAATCCGTTCTCCTCTTCAACGGCGTATTGCAGGTGCAGTCACCGGAGAGCCGGACCCTTGTGCGTCACGAGGCAGGTTGAGCACCCATGAAACCACAAGGACGGCTGGTCGCGATTTACCGCTACCCGGTCAAGTCGCCGGCGTTTGCCGTCGCGATGCCATTTGCTTGTTGCCGGGTACCGAACCATAACGGTCACTCCCCCGGACGCGCGTATCAAACTTAGCGGGGATAACTTTTACCGGAACGGGCGCTGGTCACTCCGCGGACGCGCGCATCGAACAATCTTCACTCTCGAACTCCACTTCAACGGTGACGTGATCGAGCTGCATGGATTCCACGATCGCCTTGCTGTCCCGCTTGAGCTGGATAACCTCTTCACGCGTCGCCTCATCCGATACGACAAGATGGGTGGACAGCACGTGGTTTTCTCCATCCAGCGACCAGACGTGCGTGTGGTGGGTCGACCGGACCTGCGGGAGATCGGCGAGCCGCTCGACGACCTTCTCCAGGTCGACGTTTTTTGGTGTGGCCTGCAGAAACAGGGAGAGTGTCTCCCGTAGCACCTTTATTACGTTGAACAAAACGTACAGGGTAATCAGAAGCGAGAGGATCGGGTCGAGTATATAGAGGTCGGAAAACAGGAGGATGACGCCGACAACGAGAACGGCAATCCAGCCGAGCACGTCTTCCATCAGGTGCCATGCAACCGTCTGGGTATTCATGTCTTTTTCCGATCGCAGCCGCCAGACGGCAAAGCCGTTTATCGCAACACCGAGCAACGCGAAAAGAATCATGCCGGGAGCGTGCGTCGGTTCGGCATCGATCAGACGAGGTATCGCTTCAGAAAGCACCAACAGCGAACCGGTTACGAGCACGATGGCCGTGACGAGCGCGCCAAGCAGGGAGAATCTTCCGTAACCGTATGAGAAGCGATTGGTGGCGCCTTTCCGGGATACACCTTGCAAATACCAGGCGATGGCCAGCGACAGGCTGTCACCCAGATCGTGCAATGCATCGGATAGGATGGCCACGCTGTTGGTAAGCACGCCCCCGATGATCTCGAAGACCGTGAATCCGAGATTCAGGAAAAATGCAGTCCTGAGATTGTTTCCCGACTTTTCGTGGTGGTG